>JBEHYR010000001.1:0-257566 GCA_048498075.1 Verrucomicrobiota bacterium
GGCGGCACGTGCAGTCGATTGAGCCATGGATCGGCATCCTGGCACCTCTCTCGTGCCGTGGCAAGCTATCGTTCACCTTTCAGGGAAACGTTATACTAGGCAAGGTGGAATGCTGATCCCCGCTGGACTCGGCTATGGGCCGTCAATGCAAGCGATACGCGGCGACGCGGCTTTAGGTCTGCGACAACCATGGACGCAGATCCAGCGGCGCCACACGCTCGTCCAGTGCTCCCGTGGACCGGAAGTATTCGTGCGTGGCGTCGAATGAGTGAAACGGGATGTGGCGGTTCACCTCGATCAGCTTGTTGGCGAATGCCACAAACGGGTCCGGGTTCCAGCGAGTCGTCAGCGCCTCCAAGACGCTGAGGTAGTCGCCACGAAACGAGGTCGGCAGGATCCAGCGCGCCTGCCCTGCCGCTTCGAGTTCGGCATTCATGCCGAGTCGAGAAATACGGCCATTGCCGTCGTTGAAGGGATGCACCTCGGCCAGGACGAAGAGAACGTAGAGAGCCCGCGCCGATGCGCTCGCAAGGCTGCGCGCACCCTGCCAGGCGCGCGCCAAGGTTTCCTGAACCAACTCCGGTTTCACGAACACCCGTGAGCCAAACTCGTTGCTCCGGCGTTTGAACACGCCTGGCTCGACAGCCGGCCGGCTGGCCATCATGCGCGCGTGCCGGCGTTTGAGCACCTCGAAGAGATCCTCCGTTTTCACCGGCACCTCCGCGCTCACGTTGGGATCGACGATCAATCGGAAGGTTTCCCTCACGTCGTGCGCGTCTTCGGGCCGTCGCTCCAAGAGCGAACGTGCAGAGTCAGTCTCATACACGATTGCGCGCGCCTCCTCCACCGTGAAGCGGGTCCCCTCGATGAAGTTTGAGAAATAGGCCTCCCAGAAGGCACGGTTGTCGAACTCTGCAGCCGGTGGCCGTGGCAGCTCGGGAAACTGCTCTCTGGCGAGGCGAGCGTGCAGATTACCAAAGAGGGTCAGGCGCTCCGGATCGAACGGCTTGCCCGTCGCGCGTGCGCGCGCGATGTCCGAGCGCAGTCGATAGGAAGACTTGCGGCCGTTCCACGCCGCAACGAGCTGCTCAAATTGCTCGCCCTCGCGCTTCCAGTTGAAAGCGGCCGCGACCTCCTGGGCCTTGGCGTGGAGTTGCGCCAGCCAGTCCGGACCGAACACTCGGATCTGGCGGTCAATCCATCGCTCCAACTCCTCGGGCGAAAGGATTTTGGGTTCTTCGCCGGTCCGCGCGCGCGCGATCTGCAGGTTTTCCAACACCGCGCGCGCCTGACTTGACGTGAAGATAGTCCGGTCGGGATCAAAGCCGGTCTTGATGTCGTCGGGCCGCGCGGCGGGACCTTCCCACACCCGGATGTCCATGCCAGGGAACGACCGCAGTGGGCGGCTGGCGCGCGGGATCGTCACGTGCAAGACACCTGCCGGCGATAACGCGCTCTCGATCGCGGAACGATGGCTGATGACGGCTCCCGGGTAGAACCATGCGACGATTTCGAGTCGATGTCGCACGATGACCTCTTCTGGATCACTCTTCAGGTCGTCGCTGAAGACTTGGTTGGCCAACTTCCGCATCCGCTCCGCCTTCACTGCGCGAGCCAGCATCTTGTAGTTCTCGGCGGTGCTGAAGTGGATGGCCATCGCGGTGGGATTACGGCAGTGCGGACAGTTGGCCTGTCTGTAAACGTAGGAAATAATGCGCCAAACGGCTGTATGGGCAAGATTAAAACAAAAGCGCAGCCCGGATGAAGATTGTTGCCTTAACGCACGTGTTAGCATCAAAAACGACTATTTTTGTCGGATTATGACGCTATGTGGGCTGCCGATGTTGGAATAAGCCTAGGTTGCCGAGGAGAGTAGACCACGCCGGCAAACCCAGGCTCGGAAGGGAGACTCGGTCACGCCACGCACGAATCTTCTCTCAGGGCTCCGTTGCCTTGGAGTGGCCACTGCAGATCGCCGCGATGAGCCGTATCAGGTCGGACGGAGCGACGAATCAAATGAATCGAACCTGTTCGCCGATTTGATCCAAAGTTCATTGGAAAGTCGGAGAAGCGCTGCTCGTGGCCCTTCAGTGTTAAATGCCCCGATTCCCTCTCGGTTCAGAGTGCTAAAGAATGGGCCGGAAGTTCGTGATAAACGCGCTCATGGTCCACCATTTCTCACTTACGTTCGCACGCGGAATTCACCGCGGCTTCATTCTGGCTTCACCGTATCGCGTCATCTTTGTCCCATGAAAGCGCCAAGCATGAAAAGCAGTTCAGCATTGTTTCTCCAGGTAGTCATTGTCCTCATCGGCGTCGGCATTCTTGGCCTGATGCTTTGGGAGCCTCACCTCGAAGGCAGGAACGCCCATGCCACGTCTTTCGAGATTTACTTCAAAGATCCCTTCCTCGCCTACGTGTATGTCGGTTCAATTCCGTTCTTCGTCGCGCTCTATCGGGCATTCGGATTGTTGGGCCAGGTCAGACGAAATGGGTCTTTCTCGGAGGTGACGGTGAACGCCTTGCGGACCATCAAGGGTTGCGCGATGGCTATCCTCGGTTTCGTGGCCGGGGGAGTGATCCTCATCATCATGTTCGGCGACAGAGACGATCGGCCCGCGGGGGTTTTCATGAGCGTCCTCGTTGCATCTGCTGCGAGTGTCATCGCGATCGGAGCGTCGAGGTTCGGACGGCATCTGCAAACTGCGCTGCGGCCTGGCGAAGAGCGTCGGGGTTAGCGGATGGCCGAGAGTATCGGCAACGACTGGCTGATAATTTCCCCTCTATTGAGCCTCGTGGAATAGGCTGACGGCGCTCGGTGCGAGCCTCCTGCTCCCGCAGCGGGCGACGATGAGGGTGTCGCCCTGCACGGGAGCGCAGGGATGAGCGATCCTCGTCAGTTTGATGCGCGTGGATCGATAGGTCAGGGGATGAACCACTCTCAGCCGAGGTCCGCGAGCGCGTGACGCGCGACGTTGAGAAACGAGGAAAATTCCAGCGTGCGCCGGTGAGTGGAGAGGCTTTTGCTCCGGCCATGACAAATTCAAACGGGGCCCGGCGGCGAAGCGGAATGCGAAGGATTGCTTTCATCGGCCTCGTCGGCGTGCTCGGTGTCGGCTGGATGGCGTCGGCACGCGGCGCGGAAGCGGAGACCGACGCGTATCGGTGGTTGGAAGACGTGACGAGCGAGCGGGCGCTGGCGTGGGTGAAGCAGCATAACGACGCGACGGCGGCGCGGCTGACGAAGCTGCCGGGTTACGACGCGCTGTATGCGGACGCGCTGGCGGTGTTGAATTCGAAATCGCGCGTCCCGGCGGTCGAGGCGCATGGCGAATATCTCTACAATTTGTGGAAGGACGAGGCGCACCCGCGCGGGCTGCTTCGGCGGACGACGCTGGCGGAATTTCGCAAGGAGGCGCCGGCGTGGGAAACGGTGCTCGATCTCGATGGGCTTTCGAAAGGGGAGGGGAAACCGTGGGCGTTTGGCGGCGCGATCTGGCGGAAGCCCGACGAGCGACGCTGCTTGATCGAGCTGTCGGCAGGCGGTGGAGACGCGGTGGAGTTGCGCGAATTCGACGTGGAAAAACTGGCGTTCGTCGATGGCGGCTTCGTCGTGCCGGTGGCGAAGTCGACCGCGGCGTGGCGCGACGCGGATTCGCTTTTCATCGGGACGGAGTTCGGGCCGGGGACGATGACGAATTCGGGGTATCCGCGCGTGGTGAAACTTTGGCGACGCGGCACGCCGCTCAGCTCGGCGAAGACACTTTACGAGGCGCCGGTCACGTCGGTGTCGGCGTCGGCGCAGCGGTTGGGCGAAGGGGAACGGGCAATCGACCTCGTCTCGGACTCGGTGGATTTTTGGACGGTGAAGGTGGCGCGGCTCGTCGACGGCGAACTGCAGCCGCTCGCGCTGCCGGCGACGGCGCGGGTGCTCGAGGCGTTTGCCGGCCGGCTGGTGGTGCGGTTGAAAGAGGACTGGAATTTCGGCGGACAGGCGTTCGTGGCGGATAGCGTGGTGATCGCGGACCCGGCGGCGCTGACCGGCGGCGCCGGGAAAGTGGAGCTGGTCGTCGCGCCGACGGCGACGGACGTGATCGACGACGTGCAGGTGACGGCGAAGGGCATCTACGTGACGCTGCTGGAAAACGTGCGCGGGCGGCTGCGGCGTTTCACGCCGACGGCCGGCGGCGGGTGGCGCGGGGAGACGATCGCATTCCCGGATAACGGCGCGCTGAAATTCGTGAGTACGAACGACGACAGCGGCGAGGCGTGGGTGGAGTTCGAGACGTTCACGACGCCGCCGGCGCTGTACCGGGTGGCGGCGGACGCGGACACGCCGGAAAAGTTGAAGGCGCAGGCGCCGATGTTCGACGGGACGCGGTTCGAGACGCAGCAGCTTTGGTGCACATCGGCGGACGGCACGAAGGTGCCGTATTTCGTCGTGGGGCCGAAGAGCATGAAGCACGACGGGACGAATCCGGTGTGGATGTTTTCCTACGGTGGATTCGAGAACTCGCTCGTGCCGTCGTATTCAGGATCGTATGAGGATCTGCACGGCGCGTATGGGAAACTATGGCTGGAGCGTGGCGGCGTCTTCGTGCTGGCGAACATCCGCGGTGGCGGGGAGTTCGGGCCGGCGTGGCACGAGGGCGCAGTGAAAGAGAAACACGTGCACGCGTTCGAGGATTTCGAGGCGGTGGCGCGCGATCTGGTGAAGCGGAGGATCACGTCACCGAGCCATCTCGGGATCGAGGGGCGCAGCAATGGCGGGCTGCTCGTCGGCGCGACGATGCTGCGGCATCCGGAACTTTACGGCGCGGTGGTTTGCGGGAATCCGCTGCTCGACATGCAGCGTTACACGCACCTGCTGGCGGGCGCGAGCTGGGCGGCGGAGTATGGCGATCCGGACGTGCCGGGGCAGTGGAGTTACATCGGCCGGTATTCGCCGTATCAGAATCTCAAGGCCGGGATGAAGCTGCCGCCGGTGATGTTCTACACGACTACGCGCGACGACCGGGTGCATCCGGGGCACGCGCGGAAGATGGCGGCGAAACTGGAAGCGTTAGGCTATGACTTCGAATATTTCGAGAACACGGAGGGCGGGCACCACGGCAGCGTGACGAGCGAGCAGCTCGCGACGCGGCTGGCGCGGACCTATGCGTTTTTGTGGGAGCACGTGAAGTGAGTGGGTGAGGGGACTTCATCTGCAATCGGTGGAGCCCGACGTCCTCGTCGGGCTGGGCGAGGGGTGCGTTTATCGATCAACCCGACGAGGACGCCGGGTTCCACCTTCTGCTGCATCGTTCGGACGAGCGGACGGCTCGGAGAGCCGCCCCTACCGCTCGTGTTCCGGGTGATCGGCAGGTTCGTTTATTCTGCGTGCAACGTTGACCCGCGCGGCGCGTCTCGCCGGACTCCAGCCACCCCATGAAGAAAACCAGCCCCTTCAAAGTCCACCCGCTGCTGTGGGTGCCGTCGCTCTACCTCGCGATGGGCATCCCTTACAACGTGATCAACAACTCCGCGGTGCGGATGTACAAATCGCTCGGCTACGGCGACAGCCAGATCACGGTGGCGCTCGGATCGATCGGCGTGGCGTGGTCGTTGAAGCCGCTGTGGGCGGCGTTTCTCGACATGTATCGCACGAAGAAATTTTTCGTGCTCACGATGGAGTTGCTCTGCGGGCTGCTCTTCGGCGCGGTCGCGATGTGTCTGCCGGTGCCCGGGTTTTTTCAAATCAGCATCGCGCTGTTCTGGGTGGCGGCGTTTGCATCGTCGACGCAGGACATCTGCGCCGACGGCGTTTATCTGACGGCGCTCGACAAGCCTTCGCAGTCGAAACTCGCCGGCGTGCAGAGCGCGTTTTGGGTGCTCGGCAAGATTCTCGCGACGGGGTTGCTGATCTCGACGCTCGATGGAATGAAGGTCGCGCACGGATGGTCCGAGCAGCACTTGTGGCAATTGGTGATGCTCGTGTGCGGCGGGGCGATGTTCGCGCTGGCGGCGTATCACTATTTTCTGCTGCCGACGGGAAGCACGACGGAGCGACCGGACAACGTGCGGCAAGTGGTGCGCGACTTTCTCGGCACGGCGGTGACGTTTTTCCACAAGCGGGCGTTCTGGGGAATGATCGCGTTCGTGTTCCTCTATCGTCTGGGCGAAGGGCTGATTCTGATGGAAGGGCAGCTCTTTCTGCAAAGTGCGCAGTCGCAGGGCGGGCTCGGGCTCACTGCGGGCCAGGTGAGCGCCATCGATGCGGTCTATGGCACGGTGGCGGTAATCATCGGCGGGCTGCTCGGCGGGATGTTCGCGGGGCGGATGGGATTGAGCCGGTCGCTGTGGCTGCTCGGCCTGTGCCTGAATATCCCGCACTTCACCTTCGTTTACCTCAGCCACTTTGCGGCGGCGGGGCACGGGCTGAGTTACGCGACGATCGTGACGATGGTGAGCATCGAGAAATTCGGCTACGGCTTCGGCATGGTGGGCAACATGATCTACATGATGCAGCAACTCGCGCCGGGCCGCTCGACGATGACGCACTACGCGTTCGCGACGGCGCTGATGAATCTCGTGCTCGTGCCGACGGCGATGATTTCCGGTCCGCTGGCGGAGGCGCTGGGGTTCGCGACGTTTTTCTTCGTGGTGATGTTTGCTTCGGTGCCGTCGATCCTCGCGGCGTGGCGGGCACCGTTTCCCCAACGCGATGACGATCATGCCGCGGTGGGCGATTCGGAACATGCCGTGGTGACGGTCGACGATCCCACCCGGCTCACTGCGGTGGAGCGGGCGGTGCAGTTGATCGCCGGTCGGGCTTCGATCTACGCGATGATGAACATCCTCGTGATCCTGCTGGCCGACGCGAAGATCCTCGGCTCGCTGCAAGGTCGCGCGCCGGGAACCGGGCAGATCCAGTTCGGGCTGCTGCTGGCAAGCGCGGCGCTAAAAGGATTTTTGACGTGGAAAACGTTTGCCGTGGCCGGCGAGGCGGCGGCGGAGGCGGCGCGCACCGGCGAGGTCGTCTATGCCAAGAATGCCCGCGGGGCGAAAATCGCCTCGGTGGTGTGCGCCTTGGTGTCGGTCGGCGTGCTGGTGTTCGCCGGGCGGGTGGTGTTCGCCGGCTAGCGCGGTTTGGAAAATAGTGGAGCCGCGCGGCGGCTCGAAGGTAGGAGTCTGCTTGCAGGCGATGCTGGACCTTCGCCTACCGGGATCGCCTGCAAGCAGGCTCCCCCAGCGGCTGTAGAAATTTTCAAAGCGCGCTAGCGAACGGTCGCGGCGAACTGTGCGTAGGTGGAGGTCGGCGCGGCGAGCTGGAGCATCGCGGCGATTCGCGAGGGCAGGCTGCGGCGCCGCAGGAAGAGCAAGACGTTGAGCGCCCGACGACCGTTTACGCCCGCGTGGAGGCACCACGGCTGGGCGGCGTCGATGTCGTAGGGATGAAAGTACGCGCGGACGGGCGCGGCTTGCAGCGCACGGCGCAGACGCGGCCGGACAAACGAAAACGGTGCGACGCGAAAATACGTGCCGCCGAAGAGCGGCAGCGCGCGGCCGGCGCAGCGCGCGAGCGAGATCGGAATTTCGATCACGCCCTCGACGGCGCGGGGAGACTCGCCGAACTCGGGCCAGCCGAAGAGCGGGCTCGGCGCGGGCAGGACGGAGCTGGAATAGGTGAAGCCCTCGTCGCGGAGAATGCGATACGCCCACGCCGTGCGCGCGGTGAGCGAGAAGAGCGGGGCGCGAAAACCGCGGGGTGGCGGCGCGCCGGCGGCTTCGACGGCGGCGCGGTTCGCGCGGAGATCGGCGACGAAGGAGGAGGCGTCGAAATCGTCGAGTGTCCGGTGGCGGTCACCGTGGCAGGCGATTTCATGGCCGGCGGCGGCGAGCCGCGCGATGACCGACGGAAATTTGCGGGCAACTTCGCCGACGACGAAGAACGTGCTGCGCGCAGCGTGCGCCGCGAGCAATGCGAGGTAACGATCCACGAGCGTCGCGAGCGGCGTGCAGCCGGGCGCCTCGCCGCCGGCGGCGGGATAAAATTCCTCGAGATCGACGCTGAACAGCAGCGGGTGCATGGCGGGCGTTTAGGCTTTTTGCCGGTGCCGGTCGCGCCGGGCGTAGCGCCAGTAGCGAGGATTCAGCGCGAGCAAGGCGGGGCAGACGATGCTCGCGACGCTGCCGCGCCAGTCGTCGCGGGCGAATTCCTCGCCGGTGCGGAGCGAGCCGCGGAAAAATTCCCGGAGCGGCTCGCGGTTCGCGGTGGTTTCGCCGGCGTAGCGCAGCAGTTCGCCGGGCATCAGCCAGCGGCAAACGACGTCCTGGCGATAAGCGGGCGACGCGTCGGGCAGCGAATCGCCGCTGGCGGCGCGGGCGTAGAGCGTCGGAAAATCCACGCCGGCGCGGATGGCGAGTTCGAGGCTGCCCCAGAAACGGGGATTGATCTCGAGCAGGCGGTGCTCGCCGGTGCGGGGATCTTGTTTCCACTCCACCATCGCGACGCCGCGCCAGCCGAGGTGCTCGAGGAGGCGACGACTGTGGGCGACGAGGTCGGGCATCGCGGCGGGCGCGACACTGATGCGCGAGGTGCTCGCGCCGCCGCTGAGCGGATATTGCCGCAAGCGGCGATGGCAGAACACAGCGCGGCAGCGACTGGCGCGATCGTAGAGCAGGCTCACGCCGGAGGCCTGGCCGGAGGCGGGAATTCGCTCCTGCAACACCAATGGTCCGTGCGCGGCCCAAGTGGCGGCGACGGCGGCGGGCGTGAGTTCGCGTTCGTATAAAATCCCGGCGGCGCCTTTCGAGATTGCAGGCTTGGCGAGCCACGGCGTCGCGGGTTGCGAGCGGAGTATTTCGTGCAGCTGCTCGGGCGAAGACGGGGCGAAGGTCAACGGACACGGAATGCCGAGCTCGGCGGCGAGGCGCATCGTGGCGGCTTTGTCGTTGGCGATCGCAAACGCGGCGGCGGGCGGCAGCAGCCAGTCGGCGGCTGGCTGGAGAGCGGCGCCGTGGTGCAGGAGCCACGAGCAGGACTCGTCTTCCATCGGCAGGATGACGGGGCGGCCGTGGGGAGCGGCGGCGGTGACGGCGCGTTGCAGGAGGCGGCCGAAGCCGTCGGTGGAATCGGCGGCGGTGGGACCGGTCAGCCGGCGCGTGGTGAAGCGCGAGTAGAAGCCAGTCGTGAGCGCGGAAGCGCCGAGCGCGGTGACGCTGTATCCGGATCGGCCCAACGCACGGATCGCGGCGACGCTTTTGCGCCAGAGGGCGTCGGTGACGATGGCGGGCGGCAGGTTCACGCGAAGCGGCGATAGTAGGCGTGATCGGCGTCGGCGAGCAATGCGGCGTCGCCGCGGCCATCGCCGTAAACGTGGAGTTCGTAGGCGGTGCGATCGGGATGGCGGGCGAGAAGGCGGCGGAGTTTTTCGGGACCGTAGCAATTCGGTCCATCGAGGCGGCCGGTGAGGCGGCCATCACGGGTCTCGATCCGACAGGAGAGGACTTCGGTAATGCCACGGCTCGCGGCCCAGGGTTCGATCCAGTCGGCGATCGAGGCGGAGACGATCACGACGTGGTGGCCGGCGCGCTGGTGGAAAAGGAGGCGGGCGAGGGCGGCAGGACGGAGATTCTGCGGCGTCCAGCGGAGGGAAAATTCGCGGGCGAGACGTTGGAAGCGGTCGAGCGCAGGCCGGTGAAGGCGCGCGAGAAGAGCGCCATTTTATGGGCTTCGTTGTCCACGAACTGCAACGCGTAAGCCAGGAGCAGCGGCGAGGTGAGGACGAGGTCGGCGGCGAAGGAGCCGATGGCCCGGTGCTCGCGAAGGAAATGAAAGAAGCTGTCGTGAGTCGTGAGCGTGCCGTCGAAATCGAAGGCGGCGATCACGCGGGGTGGAGCAGGGGTGGCGTTGGAAGCGTTCATGCCGGCTTGCGAATCGAGAGCAGGAAACAACCGGTGGGCAGCGGCACGAGAAAATCGGGTGCCCACGTGAGCTGCGGCCACAGGGCAGTGGCGATGTAGCGGGTGGAGTAACGCTGGCAGATCGGGGCGAGTGTGTAGGATTCGATGCGGAGGCGGGCGAGACAGCGGCGCAGGCCGGCGAACGACGGGATGGAGAGATGTTCCCCGGGAATATGGTAAATCCATTTTCGGCCCATCGCGATTTGCGCGAGCGAACGGGCGCGCGGGCCGAAGACGAAGAGCCGGCCGCCCGGCGCGGTGAGATCCATGAGCCGCGCGAGCAACCGGTCCGGATGGCGGACGTGTTCGATCACGGCGATGCAGTAGACGACGTCGAAGGCGGCCATGGGGCCGAAGTCGGCGTCGTCGAGATCGCAGCGGCGCCAGCGCAGGCGGGAGGCGAGGAGCGCGGCGAACGCCGGGTCGTCGGGCGGAGCGCCGAAATCGAAGGCGGCAAGCGCGGCGTCGGGATACAGGCGGGCGGTTTCGCGGAGAAGATAGGCTTCACCGGCGCCGATGTCGGCGACGCGGAGTCGAGGCTTGGAATCGAAGCGGCAGTGGCGGTGGACGAAGCGATACCACTCGTGCTGGCGCGAGAGCGTCTTGGCGCGCGCCTTGGCGGCGGGGTAGCCGTGGACGGCGTATCGGGAATAGCACTGCGCCAGCACCTGAGGGTCGGGCAGCGGGTGCGTGTAGTGGCTGCGGCAGGCGGAGCACTCGAACAGGTTGACCGCCGGCATCGTTGTCCAGACCGGATGCCGGGCGTCGGCGTGCACGAGCGTGGCGCGCGCATCGGCGCAGTAGGGACAGGCGCGGGGCGGCATCACGAAGCGTCGCGCGACGGCGGCGCGAGGTGGCCGGTCAGCGGCTGCCTGGGCACGGCGGCGATGTCGTAGGAGAGAAACGCGATCAGCAACTGGATGCCGAGAATGACGGGCAGCGCGGCGAGCATGATCGTGCCGCTGGAGGCGAAGGAGCCGCGGCGGCTGTTGGCGATCCACTCGGTCGCGCCGAAGACGGTGCCGAAGGCGAGGAGGACGAGGCCGACGAACAGTTCGATCGAGGCGATGGAGAAATCGCGGATGACGTAGTGATAGACGACGCGTTTGAGGAAATTGCGGAGATTGCCGGCGAGGAAGGCGGGAATCACGCGGGGCACGCGGAGGTTGCTCGCTTCGCCGGCGTAACGGGCGGTCATCGGCACGTCGGCGACGACGGCGTAAGCGACGTTGAGGCGGAAAAGCAGGTCGGATTCGAAGAAGAAGCGGTCGGCGATTTTCGCGATGGGCAGGCGGCTGAGGGCGGCGGCGCTGATGGCAGTGAAACCGTTGGTGGGATCGAAGACGTTCCAGTAGCCGCTCGAAAGTTTCGTGACGAAGGAGAGGACGGCGTTGCCGAAGAGGCGGGTGGGCGGCATGCCTTTCAGGCTGGCGGGATCGAAGAAGCGGTTGCCCTTCGCGTAGTCGGCCTGGGCGGCGGCGATGGGCGCGATGAGGCGGGGAATATCGGCGGGGTCCATCTGACCGTCGCCGTCGAGTTTCACGACGATGGTGAGGCCGTCGGCGAGGGCGCGGGCGTAACCGGTTTTCACGGCGCCGCCGACGCCGCGATTTTCCGGGTGGCGGAGGAGGGTGATGCGCGGGTCAGTGGCGGCGCGGGCGAGGAGTTCGCCGGTGCCGTCGGTCGAGGCGTCATCGACGACGTAGATGCGCTCGCAGGCCGGGCCGATGCGGGCGAGCACGCCGAGGAGGTGCGCGGAGACGTTGTAACAGGGAATGACCACGCCGATGCGGGGCGGAGACATCGCGGAGTGGGCCGGAGGAGGCACGGGAAGCGAGGATGAGTTTCACGCGGTCGGGGCGTCGAATCTTTTTCGGACGGCCCAATCGCAGCGAGCGGCGGGCGGCCGGCCGTGCGGAATTGCTTGAGCCGAGCCGCGGGGTAGTGCGGCATCGAGGCCGTGGAATCGAGCCAGCCGACGAGCGAACGGAATGCGAGGGGACGACGCGCGATGCGCGTGCTCGCGTGGGGCGCGGTGGCGCTGATCGCGTGCGGATACTTGTGGTTCGTGCGGAAAAATTGCGCGCCGTACGCCAGCAATTCGGATGCGTCGGGGTATCTGAACTGCACGCGGCTGCTGCTGGCGGGCGAGCCGATGCGGGCGGCGGTGCCGCGGATCGCGGGGTTGGACGGGCCGACGTGGGATTTTCGCTGGCAGGAGCCGCTGGGGTATCGGGTCTTTGAGGACGGCACGTATGCGCCGATGGTGCCGGCGGGTTATCCGTTGCAACTGGCGGCGGCGTCCTGGGTGGTGGGAATCGATTGGGCGACCGTGCTGGTGAACGTGGTCGTGGTCGGCGGCCTGGGAGCCGTGATGGTGGTGCTGGCGCGGCAGGCGGGACTGGGGTGGGGCTGGGCGCTCGGCGGAGTGGCGTTGTTGTGGGCGTCGCCGTTGTTTGTTTATATTTCGCTGCAACCGATCAGCGACGTGCCGGCGACGTTTTGGTGCGCGGCGGCCGTCGCGGCGGCGTGGCAGGCGCGGCGGCACGCGGGGTGGGGCGTGGCGGCGGGTGCGGCGGTGGCGATGGCGGTGCTCGTGCGGCCGACGGATGTGCTGGTGATGCTGCCGGTGGCGGTGGCGCTGGGTGGTCGGTGGCGCGCGTGGCTCGCGCTGGCGGCGGGCGGAGCGCCGGGCGCGGCGTTTTGGGTGGGCTATAACCTGCGCGTGTTTGGGGCGGCGGTGACGACGGGCTACGGCGATATGACCCAGGCGTTCGGGTGGAAATTCGTGCCGGAGAATTTGCGCACGTACGGGCTGCAGACGCCGATGTTGATCGGCCCGTTGGTCGTGGCGGCGGTGCTGAGTTTACCGTGGTGCCGAAGCGGAGTGTCGCGCGCGATGGTGATGCTGCTGGTGTGGAGCGCGGCGTTTTTTGGATTCTATGGATTTTGCATGATGACGAGTTTGTCGTGGAGCATGCGCTATGTGCTGCCGGCGTTTCCGCCGCTGATCGTGCTGGCGCTCATGGCGGGGGAAGCGTGGGCGCGGAGGTGGAAGAGTGCGACGTGGCGCTGGGCGGCGCCGGTGGCGGTGCTCGGGCTGGCGCTCGCGGGCGACGTGGCGGTGGGGCGCGAGCGCCACGTGGTGATCATGAAGCGCGGCGAGGCGATGTATGTGGAAACGATCCGATGGGTGCAGGCGCATGTGCCGGCGAACGCGATCGTGATCGCGAAGCAGGCGACGGGGGCGTTCACGTTTTATGCGAAGTTCCCGCTGGTGCGCTACGAGTTCATGCCGTTGGACGCGCTGCAGCGCGTCTACACGACGGCGCGAGCGAATGGCCAGGAGGTTTACGCGGTGCTGTTCGATCCGGAGCGGGATCAGGCGTTCCGCGACAAGCTGAAGGACGGGTGGAGGGAAGTCGTCCGGGTGCGGAGTTTTACGGTGTGGAAGCGGGTTGAGGCGGGCGAGAGCGGCGCGGCGGGCGCGAATAAAAAATAAGCGGCGGGCGCAACTTTCGCGGGCGCGTCGGGTTTTTCGGGCATGAAAACCTTTCTTCGCATTCTGATCTGCGTGGTCCTCGCGATCGTGGCGTTCAAGCTGCTGCCGGTGCTGATGCTGCCGGTGGTGCTCGCCGGATTCGCGATTTTGCTGGTGGCGGTGCTCGCGGTGGGCGGGCTGGCGGCGGCGGCGGGGATCGGCGTGGCGCTGGTGGCGGCGCTCGCCGCGGTGGCGCTGGGAATTGTCGCGGGACTGTCGCCGATCTGGGTGCCGGTGCTGGCGATCGTCGGACTGGTGGCGCTGATCAAGCGGGCGAACCGGAGTGGGGCGACGAAGGTGTGAGGGTTTGGTTCACAGGAAGCTCCGAGAAGATAGAAGGCGGCGCGGCGGCGGCGTTTTCAGGTTGGCGATGACGGTGGGGCGGCGTTTGCTGGCGGGAAATGACCGGTGAACTTCCCTCCAGCATCGTCGCCGAGATTGCCTTTGTCGGGCGCGGCGGCGGGCAGGTGAAGGCGCTGGGCGGATTCAAGAAAGGTCACCACACACTGCCGGATGCGACGAATGCGACGACGAATGCGTTTCTCGGGAAAATCTGCGCGGGGGAACTGGGCGAGGAGGCGGAGAAATTATTTCAGCGCGTGCGCGCGGGGTTGGGTTACAAACGGAAGGATGTCGCACTGAGTGTGACGAGTCCATCGGCGGTGCTGACGGCGAAAGATTTCGTGGTGGAGATCGTCTACGCGCTCGAAGAAACGGCGCCGGAGCGGTTCGGGGTGACAACGACGCTGCGGGAGTTGAGGGATGCGGCGGTGGCGCGGACGGAGGAATTTGCGGCGGTGTTTGCGCGGCGGTTCACGGAGATTTCGTTCGGGCTGAAAAAAGGGGCCTCGGTCGAGGCGGTGATCGATGCGATCGAGGAGATCGGCGGCGAGCGCGGGATGACCGTGAGCTACCCGTCGGACTGCCGCGAGTGCGTGATCCGCGTCGAAGGCGTGGACGCGAAAGTGCGGTGCACGGGCGGAACGCTCGAGGTGGTGTTCGCGGCGGCGGGATCGCCGCGGGATTTGATCGATGGATTTGCCGTGGTGCGGGGGGCGTTTGCGATCAGCAAGGTGCTCGCGGGGCTGATCGAGTAGCGGCGCAGCGCGGCGGCTCTCAAGCGGCGTTCGGGCAGGTCGATAGAGGGAAGGTTACGCATGGGTGCGGCGGTTTTCTCTTTTCTCGGGCGGTGGCGGGTCCGGTGGTTTGCCCGGGCCGTGGCGGCGCCGCCGCTGGCTGCGCGGCCGCGGGATGAGCCGGGTACGGCCGAAGTGGAGGCGCCGGGCGCGGGGCAGGCGGGAAGTCGAACGGCGGTGGCGGTGGCCGTGGAGCCGTCGGTGCGGGAAACCGCGAAGATCGAGGCGACGGCGCTCGCGATCGAGGGCGCGAAGCCGGCGACGGCGGATTCGGCCTTGCGGGCGCGGACGCTGGAAGCGTTGAAGAATTTAAAACAGATTCCGGCCCTGCAGTCGTTGGCGGAGGCGTTTCAGCAGATGTCGGCGAAGACGGACGTGGCGGTGGAGGACGTCGTGAGTTCGATCAGAAAAGATTCGGCGTTGTGCGTGCGCGTGCTCGGGATGGCGAATTCGGTCGGGGTGGGATCGGAACTGCCGGTGGACGATCTGGCGACGGCCGTGCATCTGCTCGGCGTGGTGCGCGTGCGGCGGATGGCGCAGGCGCTGTTCACGCTGCGGGATTCGCAGCGGATGGCCGAGGGACTGGATTGGCGGCATCCGTGGGTACACGCGTTTGCGACGGCGGCGATCGCGGAGGAGTTGGAGAAACGACTGCGGTCGGCCGGTGGGAGCGATGGTGTGGAGTCGCCGGTGCATCTGGCGGGATTGCTCCACGACGTGGGCAAGATCGTGCTCTCGACCGTGGCGCCGGAGACCTATCGGGAGATCATGGCGGCGGCGTGGAATGGCGAAGGGCGGCTCGAGGCGCTGGAGTGTGCGCGGCTGGGCGTGACGCATCGGGAGGCCGGTGCGATTTTTGCGGAGCATCAACGCTTGCCGGCAGTGGTGGTGGCGGCGATCGCCCATCACGGCGAACCCGACGCGGCGGACGAAGGCTGCCGCAGCGAGGTGGCGCTCGTGACGCTCGCGAACTTTCTGAGCAAGGCGCATGGACTCGGGTTCAGCGGAGCGCGGCTGGAGGAGAGCGACGGGGAATTTGCGGAGCTGTCGGCGTGGCGGGTGCTCGCGGAGGCGGGAACAAGGGGCGCGCGAGCGGAGGAGATCGAGGAAGAGCTGGCGGGCTTCGTGGCGGGACTGCGGGTGGAATTACGAGCGCTGCGTGAAGGGGTTTAAGAGGGTGGGAAATCGAGACCGCAGCCCGGTCGAAAGACGTTGCCAGCGTGAGCTGGGCCAGCGGTGTCTCCTCGGTCGAGGGTGCCACGGCACGATCGTTCATGAGGGAAGAGCGGCGCCGAATTCGATTTGCAGGGGGCTGTTTCGTGCCGTTATCTAGGGCACGGTTCGCCGCCACCCCAGGCGAGCTGGAATTTCGCTGACGGTGTCCAGCTTCAACAACGATTTTGGCCGGGTTCTCATCTGGTGTGCCCTGTTGCTGGGGTTCGCCGGAGGGATCGTTGACGCGATGCCGGAAGAAAAAGTGCTGGTCGTCGGCATAACGTGGGCGGACGAGAGCGCGTTGGAGGAGGAGCGCGCGTCGGAGATTCAGCGGTTCGAGTCGGAACTCGCGCTGGCGATCGCGCACACGCTGGGCTATCGCGTGCATTTTCGGCTGGCGCCGCTGGACGTGTTGTTGCGCGAACTGGCAGAGGGGAAAATCGATTTCATGCCCGGGATCGCCCGAATGCCGGACCGGTTGCGGCAACTGGATTTCAGCGTGCCGCACAGCCGGATGACGACGAACATCTTCGTGCGGCACGGCGATCGGCGCGACTTCTCGCCGGAGGCTTTGCGGGGCAAAAAAATCGTGGTGATCAAAGGCAGCTACTCCTACGCGTGGGCGCTGCAGCGCGGCTACGGGCCGTCGGTCATCGAGGTGGCCGACCTGACGGAAGGCGTGCGGCGGCTGGCGGCGGAGGAGAGCGACTGCCTGCTGGCGAAACAGGTCAACATCTACACGGCGATGCGAGCTGCCGGCGCGAGCGGCATCGAGGCGCGCGGTCCGCCGATCCCGGGGCTGGTGCAGGATTTGTGCTGCGCGGTGAAACTGGGCAACCGCGATCTCCTCGCGCACATCAACGAGGCGCTGTTCACGCTGAAGCAGAGCGGGGCGCTCGATCGGATCTACGAACGGTGGCTCGACGTGATGGTCGAGCCGTCGATCCTCGCGAATCGCGTGACCCGCTGGCTGGCGCTGGCGGTGGCGGCGCTGGGCCTGCTGGCGGGCGGAATCTGGGTGTTTGGGCGGATGCAGGCGCGCCGGGCGCAGGCGCAGCTCGCGGAAATCGAGCGGCAGGTGAAGGAGCGGACGGACGAACTGGCGGCGGCGAAGGCGCGCTTCGAGAGTGTGGTGGCCGCGACGCCGGCGGGGATCGTGCTGTTCGATCCGCACGACCGGGCGGTGCCCGGCCGGATCGTGGATTGCAACGAGATGACGTGCCGGATGCATGGATACACCAAGGCGGAGTTGATCGGCGGGCCGTTCCAGCAACTGCTCGGCCGGCCGCTGTCGCCGGGTGAACTCGGCAAGATCGCCGGGCCGGTGAAGGGCGGCGGGAGCCACGAAGGGCACGCGCGCCACCGGCGCAAGGATGGGAGCGTGCTCGAAGTCGAATTTCACTCGACGGGAATCACGCTCGACGGTCGCGACTTGGTGCTGGCGGTGGATCTCGATGTGACGGACCGGCTGCATGCCGAGGAGGCGCTGCGGCGGACGGAGGAGTTTCAGCGGCTCGTGCTGGAGGCGATCAACGACGGAATTTTCGAATGGGCGCGGGCGGACGATGCCTTTTCGTTGAGCCAGCACGGCTGGAAAATGCTCGGCGGCGGGGAGAACGAATTCGCGGGCTGGCGCGCGGGCTGGTGGCGGCGGATGCATCCGGACGACGTTGCGGCAGCGGAGGCGGCGCTGGCGCGCACGCTGGAGGGCGGAGCGGCGTTCGTGCACACGGCGAGATTTCTGCACAAGGACGGCTCCGTCCGCTGGCTCTATTGCCGCGCGTTGCCGGTGCTCGATGCGGCGGGGCGGACGGAGCGGCTGGTGGGCAGCTACACGGACATCACCGCGCTCAAGCGGATCGACGAGGAGCTGCAGATCACCCGGCGACTGCGCGCGGTCGGCGAGCTGACGGGCGGGATCGCGCACGAGTTCAACAATCTGCTCACGCCGATTCTGCTGCAGGCGAGTTTGCTGGCGGGCGAGTCGGAGCTGCCGCCCGCGATGGCGTCGCAGCTCGCGCCGATTCGGGAGGCGGCGCGGAGGGCGCAGGCGCTCACGCAACGGCTGTTGCAGTTTGGGCGGCGCACGGAGGGCGGGCTGGAGCCGGTGGCGCTGGCGCAAGTCGTCGAGAGCACGCTCGCGCTGCTGCGGAGTACGCTCGACCGGCGGATCGAGTTGCAGAGCGAAAGCGACCCCGGGCTCGGGCCGCTTCTGCTGGACTCGGCGGGAATGGGTCAGGCGGTGATGAACCTGATTTTGAATGCGCGCGATGCGTTGCTGCAGAAGCTGGCGGCCGCGCCGTGTCCGGGCTGGCGGGCGCGGATCGCGGTGACGGTTTCGCGGGTGTCGGGACGCGCGCGCACGCCGGGCGCCGCGGCGCGGAGCTGGCAGCGGCTGAGCGTGCGGGACAACGGCGCGGGAATGTCGGCGGAAGTGCGGGAGCGGATTTTCGAGCCGTTTTTCACGACGAAGAGCGCGGGGCACGGGACCGGGCTCGGGCTCGCGGTGGTGTGGCGCGTGATGGAGGAACGCGGCGGCTGGATCGACGTGCAATCGACGCCGGGCGAAGGAGCGGAGTTTTCCTTATGGCTGCCGGATGATTCGGCGGAGCCGGCGGTGGTGCGCGCGCCGGCGGAAGTGAGGGCGGGCGCAGCCGGAGGACGGCGTTTGCTGTTCGTCGAAGATGACGAGCTGGTCGGCGCGGCGGTGGGACGGATGCTGCGAGTGTTCGGCCATGAGGTCGAATGGGAGCGCGACAGCGAAGCGGCGCTGAGGCGGCTGCGGGAAAACGGCGGACGCTGGGACGCGCTGGTCACCGATCTCAACATGCCGGGGCTGAGCGGCGATGAGTTGGTGGAGCGGGCGCGCGGAGCGGGTTTTGCCGGGAAGATCGTGGTGATGAGCGGCCATATTGCGGCGCCGGTGGAGACGCGGCTGCGGGCGGCGGCGGTGGACGCGATCGTGCAGAAGCCTTTCGAGGTGGAACAGATCAGGGCGGTGTTCGCGGAGCTGTGGGCGGAGTGAGGGGATGCGAGCGGTGGACCAGCCAAAGCGGCGGGGTCGGGAGACCCCGCCCTGCAATGGATGCAAAAAAAGAGCGGCGCCCTAGGGTGGGCGCCGCGCGGAAGGCTTGGTGTCGGACCGCGGCGCCCGTAGAGCCGGGCGCGCGGTCAAAAATGTGGCTGCGGACGGGAGGTCGCAGCGACTTTGCCGAGGTTTACTTGATCATGTCGGCGACGAAGGAGCGCTCGTCGACGAGTTCCTTGTTCGTCGCGGCGATCTTCGATTTCGCGAAGTCGTCCATGGCGTAGCCGGTAATCACTTCGTAGCTGCCAGGCGTCGTCGTGCGGACGGGCATGCCGGCCCAGACGTTGGCGTCGAAGCCGTAGTTGCCGTTCGACTTCACGGCAATCGAGTGGATGGCGCCGGGGGTGACGAGCGAGCGGACGTGATCGACGAGGGCATTGGCGGCGGAGGCGGCGGACGAGAGGCCGCGGGCGGCGATGATCGCGGCGCCGCGTTTGCCGACGGTCTCGCAGAACGGGCCTTGGAGCCAGGCGGTGTCGGTGATGACGCGGGTGGCCTGCTTGCCGGAGATCGTCGCGTGGGCGAACGCAGGAAACATCGTGGGGCTGTGGTTGCCGTAGATGAAGATGTCTTTGACCTCGGTGAGATCGACGCCGGCTTTTTTCGCGAGCTGGGTTTGCGCGCGATTTTGATCGAGGCGGACCATCGCGGTGAAACGCTCGGCGGGAAGGCGCCTGGCCTGCGAGGCGGCGATCATGCAGTTCGTGTTGGCGGGATTGCCGACGACGGCGACACGGGCGTCAGCGGCGGCCACGGCGTCGATGATCTGGCCTTGGGCGATGAAGATCTTGCCGTTGTCCTTGAGGAGATCGGCGCGCTCCATGCCGGGGCCGCGGGGCTTGGCGCCGACGAGGAGGCACCAGTTGGCGTCCTTGAAGCCGATGGCAGGATCGGAGGTTTGGACGATGCCCTTGAGGAGGGGGAAGGCGCAGTCGTCGAGTTCCATCGCGACACCTTCGAGGGCCTTGAGCGCTTTCTCGATCGGGGCTTCGATGAGTTGCAGGATGACGGGTTGGTCGGGACCGAACATCGCGCCGGAGGCGATGCGGAAGAGGAGGGAGTAACCGATTTGACCGGCGGCTCCGGTGACGGCGACGCGAAGGGGAGTTTTCATGGGAGCGACAAGTTAACCACAGAAATTTCAGGCGCGACACGCACAATTTGCAATTTGCCGCGCGCTAGTAGGTGGAGCGGCGTGGCGCATCAGCGCGCGCGGGCCTGGACGCAGGCTCGAAGCTCCAAGAAATCAGGTTCAAGCGCCAGAGAAACCTCACTGATCAAACCCCGGCGGACTTTGCTTCGGCGGATTGGAAACTGGAAATTCTCTGGGGCTTGGATCTTGAAACTTCTTCGGGCTACACGGCGGCGAAGCGGGGAGCGAGGGCGGCGTGGATTTCGCGGACGAGAGCCTCGGTCGTCGGCCAGTCAATGCACGCGTCGGTGATCGAGACGCCGTAGCGGAGGTTTTCCTTCGGCTGCGGGAAGGGCTGGCTGCCGGCGAAGAGGTTGCTCTCGACCATCGCACCGATGATGGAGGTGTTGCCCGCGGCGATCTGGGCGAGGAGTTCGCGCATGACGTCGGGCTGGCGCTCGGGTTTTTTCGCGGAGTTGTCATGAGAGCAATCGACGACGACGGCGCGGGCGAGGCCGACCTTGGCGAGGAGTTGCTCGGTTTGCGCGAGGTGCACCGCGGAGTAGTTCGGGCCGGCCGCGCCGCCGCGGAGGACGACGTGGCAGGCGGGGTTGCCGCGCGTGACGATGGCGGAGGCGGAGCCGTCGAGATTGATGCCGAGAAAAGTCTGGGGCTGCGAGGCGGCCTTGATGGCGTTGATCGCGGTGGTGATGGAGCCGTCGGTCCCGTTTTTGAAGCCGAGGGGCATCGAAAGGCCCGAGGCCATCTGGCGGTGCGTTTGGGATTCGGCGGTGCGGGCGCCGATGGCAGACCAGCAGATGAGGTCGGCGATGTATTGCGGTGTGATCGGGTCGAGGAGTTCGGTGGCGGTGGGCAGGCCGAGGTCGAGGATGTCGCGGAGAAACGTCCGCGCGAGGCGCAGGCCGGCGGCGATGTCGTGCGAGCCGTCGAGGTGCGGGTCCATGATGAGGCCCTTCCAGCCGACGGTGGTGCGGGGTTTCTCGAAGTAGACGCGCATGACAATCATGACGCGGTCGGAAACTTCGGTGGCGAGAGCGGCGAGGCGGCGGGCGTAGTCGAGGCCGACGGCGGTGTCGTGGATCGAGCAGGGGCCGACGATGAAGAGGAAGCGTTTCTCGTCGGTGAAGATGAGCCGGTCGATTTCGCGGCGGGCGCGGGAGATGAACTCGGCCTGACGTTCGGTTTTGGGGATTTCGGCGAGCAGGGTGGCGGGCGAGGGGAGCGCGCGGGTCTCGACGACGTTGATGTCCGAAGTTCTCTGCATGAGGAGGGGCGAGCTTGTTGGGCGCGGCCTGCGGCGTGCAAGCCCGCGTTCCGTCAGCGGCGATTGTAGAATTTGGGCAAAAAAAGTGGCGGGCCGCTTACCCCTAAGCGGCCCGCCTTTGCTTTCTTAGTTACCCCAAAACTCCCGCTATGCGGGAGAAGTGTTAAATCTGATGAGTTGATAGGTAGCGGGTTCTCGGGCACCGTCAATTCAAAGTTATCAAAATCTACCATCTAATTTCGTAACCGTGAGCGCCGTAATGGATAGAGAAAATGAAAATTTGCCGTGTGCCGGCGACTTTTCGCGCTGGCAACCGGCCGCCTGGTTGCGGGTATTTGGGGTGGATGCGTTTACGTTTTTACAGGGGCAATTGACAAACGATCTGCGGGGTTCGGCGACGGGGGCCGAGGGTGCGGATTCGGTTTACGGATTGTGGCTGAATCACCGGGGGCGCGTGCTCGCGGACAGTTTTGTGCTGAGGGCCGGCGAGGAGGCGTTTTGGGTGGGAAGTTATTTCAGCCCGGCGGCGATGATTCGCGAAAGGTTGGAGGCGTATATCGTGGCGGACGACGTGACGATCGAGGACGTCACCGAGCAGTGGAGCGGGGTGACGCGGTTCGGAGCGGGGAGCGGCGAAGCGGAGAAAGTGCCCGACGGGCTGGTGGAATTTCGGGGGCGGCGGGGCGGCAATGGGGCGGCGACCGAGTGGGTTTTTCCAAAAGAAAAAGAAACGTCGGTGTGGGCGACGTGCGCAGGAAAACGAGAAATCGACGCGACGGCGATGGAGCGCGCGCGGATCGCGGCCGGAATTCCCGCAGTGCCGGCGGACATCGGGCCGAACGATTTGCCGAACGAAGGGGGGCTGGAGCGCGACGCGATCTCCTACACGAAAGGCTGCTATCTCGGGCAAGAAGTGATGGCGCGGCTGAAATCGATGGGGCAGGTGCGGCGGCGATTGATGCGCGTGCACGGGGCGGGTGCCGCGCCAAACGCGCCGGCGGAGCTTTTTCAAGAGGGGCGAAAAATCGGCGAGCTCAGGAGCGTCGTCGCGCATGGCGACACATTCATCGGGCTGGCGATGATCACGCTGTTGAATTTCCAGGCGGAGCGGCCGCTGGCATTTTCGGCGGCGCGGGGGGAGACGCGCGAGTTGCGGCTGCTGGCGTGATGAGCGACGAGGAGAAAAAACTCGCGGTGATTTGCCAACGGCTCGGCGCGCCGCCGGCGCAAGCGGCGACGATGGCGGCGCAGCTGTGGAAACGCTCGGAGCAGCTCGCGCGCGAGCGCGGCATCGAGCGGGCGGCGGCGCTGGCGTATCTCGTCGAACTCGTCATGCGTGGACGCAACGGCGAGGCGCCACCGGATTTCCCGCCTCCGCGCGCGCCGAATGCGTGAAAGGGTTTGACCGGGTTGCGATGGAAACCTTCGTTCGACCCCCCAACAACTCAACAGACTCCATGAACAAAGCCGAACTCGTCGATGAGGTGCAGAAACTGCTCGGGCGCGAAACCTCCAACGCGGCCGCCGAGCGGGCGGTCGATGCGGTGCTGCAAGCGGTGGGCCGCGGGTTGCGCCGCGACAAGGAAGTGCAGCTCGTCGGCTTCGGTGTATTCGCGGTGGCGACACGCGCGGCGCGACGCGGTTTCAATCCCCACACGAAGCAGCCGATGAAAATTCGAGCGATGAAAACGATCCGTTTCAAGGCGGGCCAGACGCTGCGGGAGCGGGCATGAGCGGCGGCGCTTCGGCGAAAGCCGCGCAGCGGAAGAGACTGGCGCGGGAGTTTGCGGACAAATTCGGTAGAGCGCCGGAGTTCGTGTCGCGGGCGCCGGGCCGAATCGAGTTCATCGGCAATCACACCGACTACAACGGCGGCACGGTGCTGGGGGCGGCGATCGACCGTGGCATTTGCGTCGCGGTCGCGGCGCGCGCCGATGGGCGGCGGCGGTTTTGCAGCGGAACCGGGGGGAAGATCATCCCGCTGCCGGCGACGAAACCGGTGCGGCAGCGCGGCGCGCGGAGCTGGCTGAATTATCCGCTCGGCGTGATTGCGGCGCTCCCGAAGTTCGGGCTGAAGGCGCCGGCGGGTTTCGATTTTTATGTGACATCGGACTTGCCGACGGGGGCGGGGCTGAGCAGCAGTGCGGCGCTCGAGTTGTCGTCGGCGTTCGCATTTCTCGCGCTGACGGGTCAGCACGTGCCGCTCGAGACAGTGGTGAAGATCGGCCGGCACGCGGAAAACAAATTCGTAGGGGTGCCGTGTGGGATTCTGGACCAGGGCGTGTCGGGGTTTGGGCGCGAGAATTCGCTGGTGTGGATCGATTGCCGCGGGCCGGTGTTCAAGACCGTGCCGATGCCGGCGGAGGCGCAATTTTGGATTTTCAACACGCATACGAAACACGCGCTCGTCGACGGCTTCTACGCGGCGCGGCACCGGGCCTGCATGGCCGCGGCAAAGGCGCTCGGGGTGCCGCTGCTCGCGGATGCGACGCTGGCGCAGCTCGAGGGAGCGCGGGCGAAATTAAAACCGGAGAGCTACCGACGCGCGCGGCATGTGATCGAGGAGATCGAGCGCGTCGAGGCGACAGTGCAGGCGTTGAAGCAAGGCAATCTCGCGGGCGTCGGCCGGCTGCTCACGGCTTCGCACCGCAGTTCGCAGACGCTGTTTGAAAACAGCACGGTGGAGCTGGATTTCCTCGTGGATACACTCGAGAAAACGCCGCACGTCTACGGCGCGCGGCTCACGGGCGGCGGTTTCGGGGGCGCGGTGATGGCGTTGACCTCGAAAAAATTCACCGCGGTGCAGGCGCGGCGGGTCGCGGCGCGTTATGCGAAAAAATTCGGCGCGGCGCCCGATGTGTTGCGGACCAGCACGGGCGACGGCGCAGCGCTGCTGACGTGAGGCGGCGGATGCGGCGCGCGCGAGGCGTCAGGATTTGGCGGGTTTCGGCGGCGCAAAATTGATGGGCATCTCGATCACGGTGTCGGTGGGCCGGCCGTTTTTGATGCGCGGAAAAAAGCGCCACTGGCGCATGGATTCGACGGCAGCTTCGCCAAACGCGGGATCGGAGGCGGAGACGATGGAGGGGTCGAGCACGGCGCCCGTGGCGAGCACGCGAAGCTTGAGTTTCACCTGCCCGGCGAGATTCGCCTTGCGCAGTTTATCGGGATATTCGGGCGGAGGACCGATGAGCGGTTCGGGTGGACCATCGGTGCGGCCTTTGAGTCGTTTGGCGATGAAACGATCGAGCGCTTTCTCGCGCAGCGTGAACGGCTGCTCGGAGTGGAGCAGTTCCCGGCCGTGAGAGAAAATGTGGATCCGGTGGTGACCCTTGCCGAGGGGAAAGCCGGTGCGGACGGCGATGTCGAGATCGTGCGGGTGGTTAGGTTCGAGGTTGCCGACGTCACGCAGGAAAATGGATTTCGAGCCGTCGTCCATGAACAGCTCCAACGCGACGAAGACGTCGTTGAGCGGGAAAGCGGATTCGAACTCCCCTTTGAAACGGAATTCATTGTTGATGGAGCCGCCGGTGTTGATGAGTTCGATGTGAAAAGTCCCGACCCGTACGTGACGCACGGCGACGAAGACGGGCAGGTATTCCTCGATGGGCACGAGCGCGTAGCGGTCGCCCGAAGCGGCAACGATTTTGCCGTTTTCCTCGACGAAAGGTCGTGAGCCGCGGGCGAGAACGACCGGCGTGGGTTTGTTCTGGTGTTCGACCACGAGGACCGCCTGCGCGGTCAGTTGCGGGGCAATTCCGCCGAGCAGCAGGGCGAGCGCGGCGGTAGGAAGTGGTGGGGTGCGCACGGGCGGAGGTTGCGGAAAGCCGCGCGGGGCGCAAGCCGCGGGAGGCGGACGAAGGATCAGAGCAGTTCGCCGAGCTGGCTGAACCAAGCGGCGACGGCGGCCCGGAAAAAAAGAAAATAAAGCGCGCCGGCGATGGCGAGCATCGGTCCGAACGGCACGTGCATGCCGAAACCGAGCGGAGCGGGCGCGCCGTCGGGCGTCTCGGACGGTGGAGCGAGGGGCGCGGCGCGGCCGGCGATTTTTTGCCAGGCGAGCGCGACGGCGAACCAGACGGTGCCGACCACGGCGCCGCCGAAGAGGGAAAACGCAGCGCCCTGCCAGCCGCAGAACGCACCGATCGCGCCGACGAATTTCACGTCGCCGAAACCCATGGCTTCTTTTTTCAAGACGGCTTCGGCGAGCAGCGCGATCCAGAGCACCAGACCGGAACCGACGAGCAGTCCCTGCAATCCGGCGACGCCGCTGCGCAGGCTGTCGACGAGGAAAATCCCGCCGTGCTGGCCATGGAGCGAGGGCACCGCGAACGACAGCGCGACGCCGACCACCGCCGCGCCGAGTGTGAACACGTCGGGAATGACGAGGTGATCGAGGTCGATGAACGTCGCGGCGACGAGAACGCTGAGAAACAGCATGCCGCAGAGCGCCTTCGCGGGCGGGAAGAGCAGCCAGCAGGCGAGGAAGAGCGCGGCGGTGAGCAGTTCGACGAAGGCGTAGCGGAAGGAGTAGGCGCGGCCACAGCAGCGCGCGCGGCCGCGGAGGATGAACCAGCTGAGAATCGGAAGGTTGTCGTGCCACGCGATCGGCGCGCCGCAGGCGCAGTGCGAACCCGGGGTGACGATCGACTGGGAGGCGGGCAGGCGATGGATGACCACGTTGAGAAAACTGCCGATGCAGGCACCGAAGATGAAAACGACCGCGGGGAAAAACCAGGGGGCCGCGGCGGAGACTTCGAGGAAGGCGGCGGAATTCATGAAAAGGCGGCGGCGGAGAAGCGGAGGCGCGACGGTCGCGAACGAGCGGGTCGCTGGCAAGCAGCTCCTAAGCCGGCAGCGCGGCGCGAGCGGCGGCGAACATCGCGGGGGCGTTTTGCGCGGCGGCGTGGCCGGTCCAGATTTCGAGCGATTTCGCGCCTTGATGCACGAGCATCGAGAGGCCGTTGGCGGCGGGAAGGCCGAATGCGTCGGCCGCGCGGAGGAGCGGCGTGCGCGGCGGGTTGTAGATCATATCGTAGACGGCGGCGGGGCGGGGCAGCGCGGCGGGGGCGATCGGCAGCGGGTCGTCGGGGCGGAGGCCGGCGCTGGTGGCGTTGATGACGAGCGCGCCGAAGGGGAGATCGGGCGGCGGCGTGGCGGGATCGAAGCCGCGGAGCGGGATCGCGCCGGCGTGAGGCGCGAGCAAGGCGAGGAGGGCGTCGAGGTTTGCGCGGGTGCGGTTGGCGATCGAGAGCGAGGCGCAGCGGCGCTGGAGGCACTCGATGGCCGCGCCGCGGGCCGCGCCGCCGGCGCCGAGGAGAATCACGTGCGCGTCGGCCAGATCGAGGCCGAGATCGTCGCGGATGCCGCTCGCGAGGCCGTAGCCGTCGGTGTTGAAGCCGTGCCAGCCGCGGTCGGTCCAGAGGAGGGTGTTGACGGCGCCGATGATCTGCGCGGCGGGGTCGATGGCAGCGACCCAGTCGAGCGCGAGGATCTTGTGCGGGACGGTGAGATTGAGGCCGTGGAATTTTTTGCCGTGAAGGAGTGCGAGTGCGCGCGGCAGGTCGGTGGGAGCGACTTCGAAGCGGACGTAGCGCCAGTGGGCGAAGCGCGAGTCGTCGCGCGCCAGCTCGGCGAGCGCGGCTTGGTGCATCGCCGGGCTGATCGAGTGCTTGATCGGCTGACCGAGGACGGCGAGCGCGGTGCCGTCGGCGGGCCAGCCGGCTAGATCGGCGAGCGTGAGGACGGCGGGATTTTCGATTTTCGATTTCAGGTTTTCGATTGAAGCGGCGCGGGGGGCTGCCGGCAAAATCGAAAATCGAGAATCAAGCGACGAAACCCAAAATCGAGAATCGCTTCAGGCGCTGTGCTTTTCGTAGGTGGCGTCGAATTCTTCGACGAAGCTCGAAAAGAGTTTCGCGTTCTCGGCATCGCCGGCGGCCTTGTAGTGATTCGCGAGATTGCGGCAGCTGCGGCAGAGAACCTCGCGCACGGGCGTGGGCATGAGGTCGGACGTTTTCGGAACGATCTTGTTGGCGCGGAGGAGCGCGAAGACCTCGTCGCTGTCGAGAAAGATGCCGCGATCGAAGGGATCGATGAAGAAAGGATTCGCTTCGCCGAAACAGCCGACGACGAAATGGCCGGGCAGGCCGACGGGCTCGAGTTCGAGGCCGAGGCGCTGGGCGATGAGCAGGTAGACGGTGCTGAGGGAGAGCGGGATGCCCTTGCGCCGCTCGAGCACCTGGTCGAGGAGGCTGTTGAGCGGATCGGTGTAGTTGTCGACGTTGCCGTGAAAGCCCCACTCGTGAAAAAGGACGCGATTAATGACGCGGCATTGCTCGCGGGCGGTGGCGGGCGGCGTGACGAGTTCGCGGCAGCGCGCGGCGATCTTGTCGAGTTCGGCGCAGCAGGCGCCGGCATCGAGCCGCGGCGAGGCCGTGCGGCTGAGCAGCATGATGCCGGTTTCGAGTTCGTAATTCAGCGAGCGGATGAACCCGCGAAATTCGGCGACGGGATCGGTGAACTTGATTTCTTCGAGGTACCACGCGGCATGACGTGCGAGGATGCGGTTCGAACCACGGGCGGCTTCCTGCAGAAACTGAACCGCGGGGGCGCCGTGAGAAATGAAATAGCCGAGGAGTGCCTTACGAACGAGCTGGGACGAGTCGTCGAGCAAACCCAGGAGCGCCGCCCTTTGGGCTTCACTGAGCATTACGTTTTCCACGTTTCCGAGGACACAAAAAACTTCCCGGTGCGGCAATCAGGAAACTTCCCGCCCGGGGCAAATTATTGCTTGCGTCGTCGCATCGGGAAAAGGGAGCGCGCAACTTATTGAGGACGTGTTTCGCGCGAGAAAAAGTCGGTGCGGCGGGCGCCGGTTTACGGCGGATATTGACCGGTTCTTTACGGGCGGCATGGGCGATCGCGCGGAAAAAACCGAGGTGTTTTTGCTCGCCGGTTCGCGGCGGCGGCACGTGTCGGCGAGCGAAGGCGGCTCAGGCGCGGCGGCCGAACAGCGCGGTGCCGATGCGCACGATGGTGCTGCCGGCGGCGATCGCGGCCGCGAAATCACCGCTCATCCCCATCGAGAGTTCGCGGAGGGGCACGCCCGTGCGAGCGGCGAGGATATCGCGCAATTCACGGAGCGCGGCGAAGGTGTGCACGGCGATCGTGGGGTCGTCGGAGAGCGGCGCGATCGTCATGAGGCCGTCGACGCGAAGATTTTTTTTCGCGAGCGCGGCGTCGAGCAGGCGCGGTGCGTCTTCGATCTCGGCGCCGAATTTTGCGGGATCGCGGCCGGCGTTTATCTGAAGAAGGATGGAGAGGGTTTTTCCGAACTCGGCGGCGGCGCGATCGAGCGGGTCGAGCAGTTTCTCCCGATCCACGCTTTGGACGCGATCGAAGTGCTGCGCGGCGAGCCGCGCTTTGTTGGATTGCAGGTGGCCGATAAGCTCCCATTGCACCGCGGCGGCGCATGCGGCGCGCTTCTCGACCGCCTCCTGCACGCGATTCTCGCCGACTGCGCGGAGGCCGTAACGCGCCGCGTACTCCGCGGCCGCGGGGGGATGGTTCTTCGTCACGGCGAGGAGCTGAACTCCACGCGGGTCGCGATGAACCGCAGCACAATTTGCGGCGATTTCGGCAAGAATCGCGTCGGCGCGAGCGGAAAACTCTGCGAAAGTGGGGAACATCGGAATTGCTTATCAGTGACCGTACAAATTAGCGTTTTTTATGGTCGAGCCCTCCGCCGCGAACCATGCAAATCGAAAATTTTAAAATCTTCGCCGACCTCGTCGAAACCAAAAGTTTTTCCAAATCGGCAAAGCTGAATGGCATCACGCAGTCCGCCGTCAGTCAGCAGGCGCGTGCGATGGAGCGGCATTTCAAGGCCTTGCTGGTCGATCGGAGTCAGAAGCAGTTTCAGCTCACGCGCGAGGGGCAGCGGGTCTACGATTCGGCGAAGGAAATCCTGCACACCTACGACAAGCTGCTGAGCGAGCTGCAGGAGATGAAGAAGGTGATCAGCGGCACGATCCGGATCTCGACGATTTACTCGATCGGGCTGCACGAGCTGCCGCCGTACATCAAAAAATTCCTGCACGATTTTCCCTCGGTGAACGTGCGCGTGGAATACCGGCGCTCGAACATGGTTTACGAGGACATCCTCCACAATTCCGTGGACTTCGGGCTCGTGGCGTTTCCGGTGAAGCACCGGCAGATCGAGGCGCTGCCGTTTCGCAACGATCATCTCGTGCTGATCGCGCACCCAAACCATCCGCTGGCGAAATGCGGCGACCTGGAAATGAAGCAGATCGCGTCGCAGCGTTTCATCGGCTTCGATCCGGACATCCCGACGCGCAAGGCCGTCGACCAGATTCTCCGCGACAACAAGCTCGAGATCGAGCCGGTGATGGAGTTCGACAACATCGAGACGGTGAAGCGCGCCGTCGAGATCGACCATGGCGTGGCGATCGTGCCGCAGGCGACGGTGGTGCAGGAGGTGCAGCAGGGCACGCTCGCGGTGATGCATTTCAAGGGGAAGGATTTCACCCGGCCGCTCGCGATCTTGCATCGCAAGGGTCGGGTGCTGACGCCGGCGATGAAAAAGTTCATCGAGATCCTCGAGATGGATTTGAAGTAAGCGATGGCAGGTCCGCCGGCGGCCGCCGGGAACAAGATGGCGGGCTCGAATCTCTTATGGCTGAAACCCATTCCGCCATGAAGAAACTCTCCCTTGCCCTCGCCTTGTTTTTCTCGCTCGCCGGCGCCGCGCTGGCGGGCACCGAACCGATCGATCCGCGGCCGGCGCCCGTGTGGACGTTGAAGGATGTCGACGGACACGACGTGAGTTCCGCGCAGTTCAAGGGCAAGGTCGTGGTCGTGGATTTCTGGGCGACGTGGTGCGGCCCCTGCCGCATGGAAATTCCCGGCTACGGCGAATTGCAGAAAAAATACGCGAAGGACGGCGTGGTGATCGTCGGCATGTCGGTCGATCAGGCGGGGCCGTCGGTCGTGAAGAAATTCATCCAGCAGCAAAAGGTCGGCTATCAAGTCGTGATGGCGGACGACGACGTGCAGGTGGCGTTCGCGGGCGCTGAGGGGATCAATGCGATTCCGACCACCTTCATCATCGACCGGACGGGAAAGATCCGGGAGCGGAAAGTCGGCGCGGAGCCGACGGCGGAATTCGAGCAAGCGCTGGTGAAGTACTTGAAGTGACCGGCGGAGCCCGACGTCCGCATCGGGCTGCTTTGGAAGGAGCGGTCTCAGGCCCGACGAGGACGTCGGGCTCCACCTTCAGTCGGTTTTGAAACACGCGATCGTCGTCAGCTCGTCGGCGATTTCGCGGTCGCTGCGGCAGCGGGGAAGTTTGTTCTGGCCGCCGAGCTTGCCGTGATAACGCATCCAGTGCGTGAAAAAACCGGGCATCACCAATCGCACGACCGGCGGCTCGAGCCCGCCGCCCTTGCGCTTCGCCTCGTAGTCTTCGTTGCGCGTGGCGAGTTCGGCGTCGAGCGCGAGCGAGAGGATCGGACCGGTGGGCGTCTCCATGGTGCCGGGTTTCAACTCGATCCACCATTCGTGGCGGCCGCGTTTTTGGCCGGTGAGCGAATTCATGAAGAGAGGGGCGACGTGGAAATTCGTGATCGTCCAGCGATGCCGCTGGCAGACGGCGACGAGGGAATCGGTGAGTTCCTTCTCGATCACGTGCTCGCCGAAGGCGCTGAGCTGAAGCTTCGTGCGACCGACGTAGATGAGCCGCGGCGGCTCCGTCGAAAGGAAGCGAATCACGTCGCCGATCACGTAGCGTGTCAGGCCGGCGGGCGTGGTGAGCAGCAGCGCGTAGTCCTCGCCTTCGCGCACGTCTTCGAGCGGCACGGCTTTCGAGCCGAGATGCGGCGGGAGCGAGTCGTCGAATTCGCGCAGCGGGATGAATTCGAAAAACAAACCGGCGTCGGCGAGCAGGCGCAGACCGGCGTCGCCGTGCGCATCCTGGGCGGCGATGAAACCTTCCGACGCGGGATAGACCTCGTGAAAATTCACCGTTGGGCCGACCGCGGCGCGCAGCGCTTCGTGAAACGGCGCGACCGGCACGCCGCCGTGCACGAGGCATTCGAGGTTGGGCCAGAGCGACTGGAGATTTTGCGGATGGACTTTGTCGTGCGTGGCGTTCGCGAGCAGCGCTTCGGCGAGGACGAGCAGCCAGCTCGGGATGCCGGCGAGCAAGGCGATGTCGCGTCCGGCGGTGCGCGCGACGATGGCTTCGATTTTTTTCGGCCAGTCGGTCATCTGCGCAATCGCGGTGCCGGGCTCGTAGAGATGGCGCTCGGCCCACGAGGGTAGATTCAGCGCGGTGAGGCCGCTCAAGTCGCCGCCGAATGCGGTGAACGGCTGCGCCCCGCCGATCCGGGTGAGCGCGGTGGAGCCGCCGAGGAAAAGGTGGCGGCCGCGAAACACGCCGGAATGGCCGACGCGCGCGGAATAAAACATCAGCGACGCGAGGCCGGCGGTGCGGAAATGCGCGAGCATGTCCGCGGTGACGGGCAGCCACTTCGTGCGGCCCGCGGTCGTGCCGGAGGACACGGCGTAGAAGGCGCACGTGCCGGGCCAGAGGACGTTGGGCTCCCCGCGTTTCATGCGTTCGATGGCGGGTGCGAACTCCTCGTAGCCGCGGACGGGCACGCGGGCGCGGAATTTCGCGTAGTCCATGTTCGTTTCGACGCCGGCGGCGGTACCGAATTCGGTGGCGGCGAGGCGGCCGACGAGCGAGCGGAAGGCGGCGTGTTGCGCGGGGACGGCGGTTTCGGCGCGCTTCAGCCGGCGCGCGGTGCGGGCGGTCTGGAAACTGGCACCGAGGACGAAAAGACTTTTGGGCAGGACCGGCATCGAGGCGGCGCGAGGAACCTCAGGCAGCCCCGCCGGTTGCACGGCGGCAAGCGCATTCACGCGGCGCGTTTCAGCTTACCCGATTTTGACCGCCGATAAAAAGCCGCGAGCGGCGGGAGAAAAGAAAACGCGTGAAAAATCAACGACGCGTGCTGCACGGCGGTGGCGCCGAAGGTGCGCACGACGCGTTCGACGCGACCGTTGGGGAAATACGCGCGAACGGCATGGTCGAAAGTGAAGCGAGTGGGTGAGCGCGGATCGAGCACGGCGGATTCGTCCTCGGCGAACAGCACGAGCGTGGGCGCGGTCGACAGCGGAAGCAGCGCGAGCGCGAAGTAGTCGGAGGGCGGGCGCATCGTTTTCAGCGCATGCACGCGCTCGCCGGCGCCGCGGGCGCTGAGGCCGCGGATGACGCCGAACACACCGGCGTGCAGGCGTTCGAATTCGGGGCGGGTCATGAGGGCGGCGAGAGCGGCTTTGTTGTGCGCACCGGCGTCGAACATGCGCGTGAAAATCGTGCGCGATTTCTCGATGACTTCGGGCGCGAGGTCGTCGATGGCGGTTTCGAGAAAAGGGCGGAGGGCGCGGCCGAGCAGCGTGGCGGGTTTGCGCACGCCGGGGGCGAGGATGTCGGCGGCGCATGCGACGGGGCTGACGGAAATCACGCCGGCGAGCGTGGGTGCACGGTGGGCGAGGCGCGCGCGGCGCAGCCATTCGAGCACGAGGCCGCCGCCGAAGCTGACGGAGAAGATCACGGGCGGCTCGCCGCGCGCGCCGAGATCGGCGACGAGGTCGTCGAGTTGCGCGCAAAGGAGATCGAGCGAAAAACCGTGGCGCGGGAAGTTGACACAATAGAGATCGCCGGAACGCAGGAAAAAACGGCGCAGCAGAAAAACCTGTTCGGTGGCGTCGGGGACGAAACCGCCGAGGACGATCGTGGGCGTGCGGCCGTGGCCGGGTTCACGGAGAATCGTGGCGAGTCGGTGAAGTCCGGCGGAGCCGCGGCCGAGGATTTCCGCCTGGGCGGGGAGAACTCGCGGGACGTAAGGAGCGGTTTTGGGCGGGTGGATTTTCTCCTCGGCATGACGGAAGAGCAGCCGGAGCGGGCCGACGGGTGACACGCGGGAGAAAGCGGCGAGGAGCGAGATCGCAGGGGCGAAGCTGAGCGCGGGCATGCGGGCTTCGTCGCGGACGCCGCGCGGGCGTGCAAAGGAAAACGCGGGCGTGACGAGAATGTTGCGCGGCTGGAACACGAGTGTCACGGGCGGGAGACCGAGGCGCGTGGTCCGGTGAAGATGGGCGGGACGCGACCGGTCTCTGCGCTCCCGTGCCAGGCTGCGAAAAGGGGCGACAGCGCGAGGAAGAATTATTTGAAATAACTGACCCAGAGAAGTCGCGCGAGGGTGAGCGAAACCATCGTGAGAAAAACGGGGCGGATGAAGCTCGTGCCGCGGGTGACGACGAGACCGGCGCCAAGGCGGCCGCCGATGAGCTGGCCGGCGGCCATGGCGAGGCTGGCGCCGAAATGTACCAGGCCGGCGAAGGCGAAGAGCGCGAGCGCGGCGAGGTTGCTGGTGGCGTTCATCACTTTGGTCGTGGCGGTGGCGCGCGTGAGATTTTGCCCGAGCAGGAGCACGAGCGAGATGACCCAAAACGATCCGGTGCCCGGACCGAAGAAGCCGTCGTAGAAGCCGAGGCCGAGTCCGAAGGCGGTGAAAAACGCGGCGGAGGGGAGGCGCGGCGGATGATCTTGCGCGCCGATGGCGGGGCGCAGCCAGGTGTAGAGCAGAATGGCGGCGAGCAGCCACGGGACGACGTGGTGGAGAACGCCGGCGTCGATGTGTTGCACGGCGAGCGCGCCGAGCAGGGCGCCGACGAGTGTCATGAAAATTCCGAGACGGGAGGCGCGGAGATCGACGGCGTCGCGGCGAATGAAATGGAGCGAGGCGGAGACGCTGCCGAACGAGGATTGAAATTTATTCGTGCCGAGCGCGAGCGGCACGGGGAGACCGAGGGTCAGCAGCGCGGGGACGGTGACGAGTCCGCCGCCGCCCGCGACGGCGTCGACCGTGCCGGCGATCAGGCCGACGAGGAAGAGCAGCGGGTAGTGCCAGAGTTGAAGGTGCACGCGCGCGGGAGGATCGCGGACGCGGCGGCGGAACGGAAGCGCGGAAACGGCGGGCGAAGGTGCAACGGCGGGCGGGAGTGCCGCCGTGGGCGCGAAGCGGCCGGGGCGGCCCCGTTCCCCCTATTCGACGAAACCGGCGAAGGCGTAGATCAGGGCGCCGTTCCAGTTGATCGCGATTTCGTTGGTCGTGTAATCGGCTTCGTCGTCGCGCCACTGCCGGGGGCGCGGATGCGGACCGCCGACGAGGTAGCCGGGCCACGCCGAGGCGGTTTTGTTGCCGGCGGAGCGGCGGTCGTGGGGATGCTGTGGCGGCTCGAAACCGAGGCCGGTGATGTAGGAGCGGCCGTGGACGTTGCGGCCGAGGAGGTGGTTGTTCGCGTCGAGCGCGGCGTCGCGGTAGGCGGCGCGGTGGGTGAGACGCCAGGCGGCTTGGAGCACGAGCGTCTGGCGGGCGACGCAGCCGTTGCCGCCCCAAGAGTAGAGCCCATCGAGGGGGCGGGCGTAGCCGTGCGCCCGGGCTTTCGCGACGATGGCATCGGCGACAGCGGGGAGATTTTTGCGAAGGGCGGCGACGAGATCGGGCGAGCGGCCTTCGTGCGTGGAAAACAGATACGTGAGGAGTCCGAGGTTTTTCACGATGGGCCAGTCGAAATTTTCCTCGAAGGCGGGCGAGAGGGCGCCGATGCGGAGTTCGAGTTCCTTCAGCACGGCGGCGTCGCTCGTGGTTTCCCAAAGTTCGGCGGCGGCCCAGAGGCGTTCGTCGGGATCGCGGCTGGGATAACCACCGGTGTGAAATTTCGACTGGTCGGGCGCCTGATCGGCCGGATGCGCGGCGAGGTAGGCGTGGGTTTTGCGGGCGGCGGCGAGGCAGCGGTCGGCATAGTCGGGGGCGTAGGGGCGGAAAGCGCGGGCGGCCTGGGCGAGCATCGCGACGAAGTCGGCGGCGGCGGGCGTGCCGGCAGGGCAGAAATAGCGGGGCGTCTTTTCCTGCTCGGGCAGTTCGAAGCCGCTGAAGCCGGTGGTGGAGACTTTCGTGTAAACGGAGCCGTCGTCGGCCTGCATGGTGAGCAGCCAGTCGGTTTCGTATTTGATTTCGGCGAGAAAATCCGGAAGGGCGGCGCCGGTCGCGGGCGGGAGCGCGAGGGAGATTTGGCGGATGGCGGGAAAGTCTTCCCAGGCGCGGAGCATGGCGCCGACGGTGACACCGGCGTTGACGACGTATTTGTTGTAGTCGCCGGCGTCGTGCCAGCCGCCGAGCGAGGCGCGACGCTCGTGGCGGCCGTTGACGAAATCGGTCCACGCGTCGTCGAGGTGGCAGGCGTCGTGGTGAAAATGCGTGCCGTGCCAGTCGCCGTCGACGGCGGTGCCGCAGCGCCAGAGATACATCGCGCGCGTGACGAGGATGAAGGGCTCGCGGTAGACGTCGGACGCGATGTGAAACGCGGGTGACTCGCCGGCGTCGGCGACGTGAAGACGATATTCGCCGGGCGTGCGGAGAGCGGAGAAGTCGGCGTCGACGAGTTGCTCGTCGGTGTCGGCGTTCAGGGCGGGCGCGGCGGTTTTGCCGGTGAGGGCGACGGAGCCGTCGGCGACGCGGATGACGGTGAACTCACGGATGGCGGAGCTGGGGATCGAGGCGTGCTTGGGGGCGTCGGGCGGATAGCCGATGGAGTTGAGGCGAATCGGCGTGGCGGAGGGTTCGCCGGGACCGGCCGGAGGGGCGGCGTGCAGCCGCGCCGAGACGAGGAGGAGCGAGGCGAGGAGAATGAACGGGCTTTTCATCTGTTGCGCGGTTTGACGAACGAGACGTAGAAAGGTTCGGGCCGGGCAACGAATTGGTCGCAGGCAGGCGTGGGCGCGCAGGGCGCGCGAAAGTGCGCGCCGCGACGAAGTGGTGGGGCGGCGCGCGTGGAGGAGAACGTGGCGGACTGCGCGGCGGATCAATCGGCCGCGAGGCGGTTGAAATAACCGGCGTCGAGGTCCGGGCGATGGCGAACTTCGAGGACGTCGTGAAGCTTCGCGAGCTGGCGTTCGACTTGATCGAGACGTGAATCGGCGGCGACGAGGAGGCGGATGCGGCTCGTGGAGGAATCCGCGAGCGGGACGCAGACGATCGCTTCGAGATTGAAGGCGCGGCGGGCGAAGAGGCCGGTGATGTGGGACATGGTGCCGGGGTGATTGCGCACGCGGAGTTCGAGGACGGCGTTGGCTGACGCCGCCTTGGTCGCCGCAGTGCCAGTCGGAATGTCACGTAATAGGTGACATCGGGCTGAGGTGGTGGCGGGGAGAGTGTAACGCAATGCGTGACACTCTGGTTGAGTGGGAGAGGACGAATCAGGCATGGGCGAGGGTGGGTTGAAGGGTGGCGGTGGCGGGGAGGGCCTGGCGGTTGGCGGCGCCGGGTGGGACCATCGGGAGGACGTTGGCGGCTTCGTGAATTGGAATGTCGATGAGCACGGGGCCAGGCGCGGCGAGCGCGGCGGCGAGCGTGGAGAGTGGGTTCGTATCGAGAGGATCGATGCGGACGCCGCGGAGGCCGAAGCCGCGGGCGAGGGCGGCAAAATCGGGTGCGGCGGAGAAGCGCGAGGCGGCGTAGTTCTGCCGGTAAAACAATTCCTGCTGCTGGCGGACGAGGCCGAGTTGGCCGTTGTTGAAGAGCAGGATCGCGACGGGGAGGTCGAGCTCGGCGAGCGTCGCGAGTTCCTGGATATTCATCAGGATGGAGCCGTCGCCGGACACGCACACCACGCGGGGTGGCGTGCGGTGGTCGCGAGTTCCGGGTTCGGAGTTCCGTGAGCGTTCGGAATTGACGGCGAGGGCGGCGCCGATCGCAGCGGGGAGGCCGAAGCCCATCGTGCCGAGTCCGCCGGAGGTGAGGAGCGTGCGCGGGCGTTGGAAGGGCCACGCTTGCGCGACCCACATCTGGTGCTGGCCGACGTCGGTCGTGACGATGGTGTCGGCGGGGAACATCTCGGCGAGCGAGCGAATGAGATTGATCGGGTGCAGCGGGTCCGCGGCGCGCGACGGGTGCGCGAGTGGATGAGCGGCGCGGAGCGCGGCGGCGCGGGCGCGCCAGGCGGGGCGCGGCGTGGGCGGGAGACGGTCGAGGAGGCGCGTGAGGATATCGGCGGCGTCGCCGACGAGGCCGAGGAAGGGGTTTTTGATTTTGCCGATTTCGGCGCGGTCGATGTCGATGTGCGCGATGGTCGCGTGGGGACAGAACTCGGCGACTTTGCCGGTGGCGCGGTCGTCGAAGCGGGCGCCGATCGCGAGGACGAGGTCGGCTTCGTCGAGGAGCGTGTGCGTGGCGTGCGAGCCGTGCATGCCGAGCATGCCGAGGAAGAGCGGGTCGTCGGGGGGGATCGCACCGAGCGCCATCAGCGTGGAGACGGTCGGAGCGGAGAGACGGTGCGCGAGTTCGCGAGCGAGATCGGCGGCGCCGGACGCGATGATACCGCCACCGAGGTAGAGCACGGGACGCGAGGCGTGGAGGAGGAGATGAGCGAGCGCGGCGATGTCGGCGTCGGGGCAGACGGGTGGAGTTTCGCGCGTGCCGGGTGAGGGCCAGGCGGTGACGGAGAGTTTTGCGTTGAGGACGTCTTTCGGGATGTCGATCGCGACGGGGCCGGGGCGGCCGGATTCGGCGAGAGTGAAGGCGAGTGGAATCACCTCGAGCAGCTCGGCGGCGGAGCGGACGAGGAAGTTGTGCTTTGTGATCGGGAGGGTGAGGCCGTAGGTGTCGACCTCCTGAAAGGCGTCGGTGCCGATGAGCGATTGCGGCACTTGGCCGGTGATCGCGACGAGCGGGATGGAATCGAGGCGCGCGTCGGCGATGGCGGTGAGAAGGTTCGTGACGCCGGGGCCGGAGGTGGCGAGGCAGACGGCGGCGCGGCCGGTCACGCGAGCGATGCCGTGGGCGATGAAGCCAGCGCCTTGTTCGTGGCGCGCGAGGACGTGGTGGATCGTCTCCGTGCGAGCACGGCGGGAAGGAGGAGAATCATACGTATTACGTATGGAAGGATTTTGGAAGAGCACGTCGTAGAAGGGCAGGATCGCGCCGCCGGGAATGCCGGCGAGGGTGCGGATGCCCTGGCGTTCGAGGAGCGTGTGGAGGATTTCGGCGCCGGTGAAGGTGCCGAGAGGCGCGGGGGGAGGGAGTTGAGAGTTGAGGGTTGAGAGTTGAGAGACGGACAGAGGAGCGGCGGACGTGGAGTCCGGAGGTGCGCGGTGTGCGGGAAACTCGCGCGGCGAATGGGAGGCGCGAGGGGAAGTATCATCTATTAAATGACACTTTTGCGGGGCGGCGGGTGAAGGCGCCGCGGTGGTGGTGGTGGGTTTCATGAGGATGGCGGGTTGAGGGCCACTCCTGCGACGAAACCGTCGGGGCGAAAAAAAAGCCCCTCCGGTTCGGCACCGGAGGGGCAAAGTCGTTTTTATACGATCAAGACCCTCGCGTGCCGATAGGCGCGACGACGACGACGACCGTAAGGACGACGGAATGCGTGAGGGCGCTGTGGGCGGAGGAGATCATGAACGTGCGGCGGGAGGAAAGGCGGACGGGAAGGGGAGTGTCAAGAGCGGAGACGAGGATGAGATCAGGATGAACGCCATCACGCGAATATTTGGTGGGCACCTGGGTCGTTCGCTATTCCAGCGGATGGACACTTTCATGGATCAAGAGCCGCCGGACGGCAACGGCGTCCGGTCGATTGATCGCAAGGACCGTGACGGTGGCAGGTCCAGTGGCAGTCTTGCCGACCAATTCTGGCCCATCCCGTTCGAAATGTTCGAACCATTCATCGCGGCGGAGATGAAAAAGTTCGCTTACTTTTCCGGTAGTCGGATCGATGCCGGAAAGGTTGGGCCCTTTATAGCGGTTGCAGGAACAGCACGCCCACGTCGGCTCCAAATTTCCGCTTCCGTGGTGCCAGGTCGGACGCTCTTGGTGACGCCGAAAAAGCGATATCGCCCCGGCAGGGATGCAAACACGAAGTCCGACGCGAAAGGTTGTTGTTTCGGTGGATCGGATAGTGGGAGTTGCGCGGGGTGCGGGCAGCCGCCACGGTTTCGCGCATGGCTCAGGCTGAAGCGCCCAAAATCATTTTTTCCATGCTCGGCGTCTCGAAGAAAATCGAGCGCAAGGAAATCCTCCGCGATATCTCGTTGTCGTTTTACTACGGCGCGAAGATCGGCGTGCTCGGTCTCAACGGCTCGGGCAAATCGTCGCTGCTGCGGATTCTCGCGGGGCGCGACACGGAGATCGACGGGCGGCTGCACTTCGAGCCGGGCTACGACATCGGCATGCTCGAGCAGGAGCCGCAGCTCACGGCGGGGGCGACGGTGCGCGCGTGTGTCGAGGAAGGGGTGAAGCATTTGACCGATCTCACGGCGGCTTACGATGCGACGTGGGACGAACTCGGCGCGACGGACGACGAGGCGGAGAAGGAAAAAATCTCCAACAAGCAGGCGGAGTTGCAGGACAAGATCGATGCGCTCGGCGCGTGGGATGTGACGCCGCAGGTCGAGATGGCGATGGATGCGTTGCGGTGTCCGCCGGGCGAGCAACTCGTCGACAAGCTCTCGGGCGGCGAGCGGCGGCGGGTGGCGCTGGCGCGGCTGTTGTTGAAGAAGCCGAAAATTTTGCTGCTCGACGAGCCGACGAATCACCTCGACGCGGAGAGCGTGAACTGGCTCGAGCAGCATCTCGCGCGCTACGAGGGCACGGTGATCGCGGTGACGCACGACCGGTATTTTTTGGACAACGTGGCGGAGTGGATTCTGGAGTTGTCCTACGGGCACGGGATTCCGTGGAAGGGAAATTATTCGTCGTGGCTGGAACAGAAGCAGCGAAAGCAGGGGGTGGAGCAGCGCACGGAGGATCGGCGGCAGAAGGCGATGGCGCGCGAGCTGGAGTGGATTCGCTCGGGGGCGAAGGCGCGGCAGGCGAAGGGGCAGGCGCGCATCAATGCGTATGAATCGATGCTGAAGCAGAACGTGGCAGAGAAAGAGCGAGAATTTGAAATCATGATACCGCCGGGGCCGCGGCTCGGGTCGCTGGTGGTCGAGGCGAAGGGGCTGGCGAAGAGTTACGGGGAAAACGTGCTGTTCGAGAACGTGGAGTTTTCGCTCCCGCCGGGCGGAATCGTGGGCGTGATCGGGCCGAACGGTGCAGGCAAGACCACACTGTTTCGCATGATCGTGGGCGCGGAGAAACCGGACGCGGGCGAGCTGCGCGTGGGGCCGACGGTGTCGATCGCGCACGTGGACCAGTCGCGCGATTCGCTGCCGGACGGCGAGACGATCTGGCAGGCGATCAGCGGCGGGGAGGAGATCATGAAGCTCGCGGGCCGCGAGGTGAACTCGCGGGCGTATTGCGCGCAGTTCGGTTTCACGGGCGCGGATCAGAGCAAGAAAGTCGGCGTGCTGTCGGGCGGCGAGCGCAACCGCGTGCATCTGGCGCGGCTGCTGAAGAGCGGGGCGAATCTGATTTTATTGGACGAGCCGACGAACGATCTCGATGTGAACTCGATCCGCGCGCTGGAGGAGGGTCTCGAAAACTTCGCGGGCTGCGCGGTGGTGGTGTCGCACGACCGGTGGTTTCTCGACCGCGTGGCGACGCACATCCTGGCGTTCGAGGGCGAGAGCTATGTGCACTGGTTCAACGGAAATTTCTCGAGTTACCAGGAGGATTTGCACCGGCGGAAGGGGAAGGATGCGGATCAGCCGAAGCGGATAAAATATCGGAAGCTGACGCGCTGAAGGCGGGGAGGCGCGGCGCTTTCGGTTGAAACGCGGAGGGCCGGCGGACGCGGGAGAGTGAGGTGAGGCGGGGAAGGCGGATGACGTACTTTTTTTTAACCGCAGAGAACGCAGAGGGCGCGGAGAACGCGGAGGGCGCGGAGAACGCAAAGGCGCAGAGAGCGCGGAGAATGGGTTGGGGGAACGATGCGGCGGGCGCGAATTTGCTGAAGCAGACAAGGACGATCGATGGGCGGCCGGGTCGACGTAGTCAGGAAACGGTGACGAGGTGGGCGGCGCGGGCGGAGAGCGACCGGCGGGCGAGGGAGAGTTGCGCGGGCGTGAGCGCGATGCGGCGTGGGACACTCCAGCCGACGAGGAGGAGAGCGGGCGATGCGTCGTCGCCGCGTGGGGAGGACGGAATCAGCGCGAAGGCGGCGGGGGCGCCGAGATTTTGACGGAACCAGCGCGGGAGGTGCGGCGAGCGCGAGGCATCGTGAATGAGGACGATTTCGCGGCGTTGCAGGCAGACGCCGAAGACGCTGCGCTCGGCGGGATCGAGGCGGACGGATGCGGAGGGCTGCGCGGCGGCGTGCCCGAGGGAGTGCGCGGGGGAGTAGAGTTTCTCGCCGGGGGCGGGCCGGAAGAGCCAGCATTCCTGGGCGGCGAAATCGCGGCGGATTTCGCCGAGGATTTCGAGCAGCGCTTGGGCGTCGGAATCGGCGGCGGCGAACGGGTCGGGAAAAGGATCCGCCGGCGCGGTCGAGAAAGGCGAAGCGGAAGAGGTCGGGCTGGCGGAGGCGGAGAGCGGCGGCTCAGTGGAGAGGGCGGTGGAATCGGCCGCGGCGTCGAGGATGTCGGTGGAGAGGGGATCGCAGCCGGGGAAAGCCGCGTCGGCAGTGGAATCCGCGGGATCTGCGGGGCCGCGGTCGGGTGCGATCTCCGCGGGCGAGAGCTGGCCGAGGCGCCAGTCGATGCGGGCGAGGCTTTTCGCCGGCAGGGAACGAGCGCCGGGTCCGCCGGAGAACTGGCGGAGGCGTTCGTCGGCGCGCTGGAGCGCGGGGCGGACCAGATCGAAGGCGCCCGGCACGAGGCGATCGAAGCGGCGGGCGAGAGCGCGGAGTTCGGCGGCGAAGGCGTCGGAACCGCGACGGGCCTCGAGGGTGAGCGTGGCGAGGCGGGAGCCGTAATCGGCGAGGCCGAGGAGTCGCGTGGCGTGAGTGGTGGACGTGCCGGCGAGCGATTCGGGTTCGCAGTCGCGGAGCGTTTCGAGAACATCGTCGGGCAGGCGCGCGGCGGTGAGGAGGCGGCGGGTGAACTCGAGAGGTGTCAGGCCGAATTGGGCGCGGTAGGCGGTGGCGGGCCCGGCGAGGGCGAAGCGTTTGGCGGCGGCGCGGCAATGCTCGGCGGACACGGCGGCGAACATGATGGGACCGAAATTGCGGAGGGCGGCGCAGGCGAAGACGAATTCGGGGTCGTGCGTGCCGAGTTGTTCGGCGGCGCCTTGGGCGAGGAGGCCGGCGCAGAGGGCGTGGGCGGCGGCGTCGCGCTGCTCGGGCGGATTCGCGGCGCCGGCGGTGTCGAGCAGCATGAGCGAGACAGCGATGGTGCGGATGCGATTGTAGCCGACCTGGTGGATCGCCTGGGAGAGCGTGGCGAGAGGAGAGATGCCGGGGTTGTGCGCGAGGGTGTTGGCGACGGAGATGATTTTCGCGAGGACGACGGCGTCTTTTTCGATGAGTTCGCCGAGTTCGGAGATAGTGACCTCGGAGAGGTTGAGGGAGAGCGTCTCGATGATTTTCAGCAGCTCGGGAAGGGCTGCCCCGCGGCCGGCCTGCATGATGGCGCGGGCGCGGTCGAGCGTTTGCCGGGCGCTGAGCGGTTCGAGCATCGCAGAGTTATCGGACGAGAGCGGAGGAAGTTGAGGAGAGTTGGGACGGCGGGTCGACGGAGGCGGAGAGGAAAGAGCCCACGACTCTCGTGGCGGGCCACGGAGGGTGGAAGCGGAGGCGGCTTGCGCGGGGAATAGATCGGCGCACGGTGCGTCTTACTGGTATGAAACGCATTTTTGCCCTGGTGGGGCTGCTCTCTTTTATTTTTCCCATGACTCGAGCTGCTGAGAAGAAAACCGAATCGATCGTGCTGGGCGGCGGGTGCTTTTGGTGCACCGAAGCCGCCTACAAACTGCTCGACGGGGTGAAGCACATCACCAGCGGCTACGCGGGTGGCGACGAGCCGAATCCGACGTATGAGGAGGTGTGCGCGCACGCGACGGGTCACGCGGAGGTGATAAAAATCGACTTCGATCCGAGCGTGGTGAGCCGCGAGGAAATTTTCGATTATTTCTGGTCGGTGCACAATCCGACGCAGGTCGGCGGTCAGGGCAACGACCAGGGGCCGCAGTATCGCTCGATTATCTTGTATGCGACGCCGGAGCAAAAGGCGGCGGCGGAGAAGTCGAAGGCGAAGGCGCAGGAGACGTTGCGCGATCCGATCACGACGGAAATCGTGCCGCTGAAAAAATTCTGGCCGGCGGAGGATTATCATCAGGACTATTTCGCGAAGCATCCGGAGTCGGGCTACTGCCAGTTCACGATCGCGCCGAAGATTCGGAAGCTGGAGCACAAGCTGGCGGAGAAGTCGGACAAGGAGTGAGACGTGGCGGGAGAGGGCTGGAGGATTTGATTTATCTAAGTTCCGGAATTGAAACGCAGCGTGCGCGGAGGCCGCGGAGGAACCAGAGCGAGATGCGAATCCCGGTGAGATTCACCGGCGAGGTGAAGATTCGGCGCTCGCGCCAAACCGCTTTGATTTACACCAAGATCGCCGAGGCCGCGAAGAGCGGGTGCGTGGTCGGGCGCGGGCTGGAAATTCGTGGTGGAGCGTGGCGGTTGTTTCGAGGGATAGGCGTGATGGGGGTTTGGATTTTGAGCGGGGATTGGGGGGCTGATTGCGGGCAATAGCGAATTTTCGCATGGCGGGATCGCCTGCAAGCAGGCTCCTACATCCCGGACGCAAGCGGCGAAGGTTCTGAGCGGGGGCTGCGGCGGTGGGCGGGAAATGGATGAGCGGGCGATTGAAGAAGGTCGCAACCGCGAGGGAAACCGCGGTGTCATGAACCTATGCTCGAAGCAACGATGTGGGTGGTCACGGTTTGCCTGATGCTGATCGGCGTCGCGGGCGTGATCGTGCCGATACTGCCGGGGACGACGCTGATTCTGGGCGCGGCGATTTTGCACAAGGTGGTATTGCCGGAGGGGATTTCGTGGGCGGCGATCGCGTGGATCGCCGCGTTCTGGGCGCTGTCGGTGATCGCGGATTTCGGTGGCGTGTTGCTGGGCACACGGTGGTTTGGCGGGAGCAAATGGGGGATGGCGGGCGCGAGCGGCGGGGCATTGGTGGGGATGTTTTTCTCGCTGCCGGCGCTGGTGCTTGGGACGATTTGCGGCGCGATGGCGGCGGAGAAGTGGATCGCGAAGAAGAGCGGAAAGGAATCGTTGCGCGCGGGGGCGGGCGCCGCGGTGGGATTCGTGATCTCGACGGTCGTGCGGCTGGCGTGCGGGGTGGTGATGATCGCGCTTTTTCTCGTCGCGGCGCTGAGCGGTGCGGCGGTCGGGTGAGGGAGGTGCGCGTCGCGCGCCGATGAATCTGCGGGGAGGCGCCCAACTAAAATAGAAGCAGACGGGCTGCCGGAGCGGTTTGAAAATGGTGTAGCCGCGCGGCGGGTCGAACGCAGGAGTCTGCTTGCAGGCGATCCCGGTGGGCGAAGGTCCAGCATCGCCTGCAAGCAGGCTCCTACAGCGGCTATAAAATTTTCAAAGCGCTCCAGCCCTACGAGGCGACCGCCCACAGGAAGTCATTCTGAACGAAGTGAAGAATCCAGTGCGCGCTTCGTGGCACGACGCGCGGGCGAAGGTCCAAATGGATTCTTCGCTGCGCTCAGAATGACAGGCATTTGAGAGTTCATCGGCGGATGCCACCCAACGGCTTGGCGTTGGTTCGGAGTCTCAGAATGACAGAAGAGGGATGATGGTGCTGGCTAGCTCGCGACCACCGTCGGGGATCTTCGATGTGATGCTGATAAACGCGTCGGCGCAGCGGCGACGCAGAAGGTGAGAGCATGTTGGGGCAATACAGGATCTGCGGCGGGTGAAAATCGCCTGCGAGCAGGCTCCTACATTCGGAGACTTCGCTTCGCTTCAAATCTGCTCCCACGAGCGGGTGGCGACGGGATCGCGGCCTTCGTCGAAATCGATGAGGTCGAAGATGGTTTCGATCGAGTGGCTGGTGAGGCCGAATTCGTCGACGCGGGTTTTGAGAGCGGCGGAACGGTCGTCGCGCCAGCCGAGTTTCGCCATGAAACGGTTCCAGACGGTGCAGTCGTCGTCGGTGCGGGGGCGTCCGTGCGACTCGGCCCAGGCGAGGATTTCTTCGTCGCTGCCGCCGGCGAGGACGCGGGCACGGAGGTCGTCGTAGGCGAGGCCGAGGAAGAGGCAGGTGCGGGCGTCGAAGAAGATCGGGCGAGTCTCGCCGAGGTTGGCGACGTAGGCAGCGGGGAGCTGGCCGGCGGCGTGCAGGCGGATCTTGTCGAGCATGCGGCCAAAATAAACGAGGCGGCCGACTTTGGCGTAGGGACTGCGAAGATTCGGAATGGCGGGCATCGGTTGAAGGATGGGTTTTCGTGGGGGCTAATTTCAGTGGTCGTCGGGTTTCGATTTATTAGCGGCGATCGCGGTGGTCACAAGCCGGGGGGAGCAGCGAGGAGCATCAGGCAGGGTAATTTCGATGGTGAACAGTGCGAAGAGTCGGACGCGTGGAGTGTTATTCTGGATTCATCACGCTTTTTGTCAGGATGAGCGCAGTGAAGAATCCAATCGCGCGCCCGCAGCCGAATATCGCACTGGATTCTTCGCCTCGTTCAGAATGACATTCTGGGGAAGGTTGGCGTTGACGTACGATGCGTCGGGGTTTTCGGCGGGCGCGGCGGGCCCGCTCCGCGTCGAGGGGGCGACGAATGCTCCGTCGGGAACGAGCATTTGAATGGGAATGCGGCGCTCGGTGTGCTTCGGTGAGCAGCGTGATGGAGACGGAAGGGCGAATTTTATTTTCGGCGGGATGAGCGGACCGCGTGTGTCCGTGGTTTTGCCGGTGTGGAATGCGGCGGGGACGATCGCGCGGGCCGTGGAGAGCGTGCGGGCGCAGACGTGGACGGATTGGGCGCTGATCGTGGTCGACGATGGTTCGACGGATGGGACGCGGGAGGTGCTGAAGAGGTTGGCGAGAGAGGAAAAAAGGATGCGCGTGCTCGAGCGCGAGCACACGGGCGTGGCGGCGACGGCGAATGCAGCGATGACAGAGGCGCGCGGGGAATTCATCGCGCGCATGGACGCGGACGACGTGTCGCATCCGGAGCGGCTGGCGGAGCAGGTGGCGTTTTTGGAGAGCGAGAAAAAAGCGAATGCGGCGGGCGGCCGAGTGGACGTGGTGAGCTGCCTCGTGGAATTCGGCGGCGACCGGGCGGCGAACGCGGGTTATGCGCTGCACGTGGACTGGGTGAACGCGCTGAGCACACCGGAGGAAATCGTGCTGAATCGGTTCGTCGAGCAACCCGTGGTGAACCCGAGCGTGATGTTTCGGCGGGAGCTGGTCGCGCGGTTGGGCGGGTTTCGCGACGGGGATTTTCCGGAGGACTACGAGTTGTGGCTGCGCTGGCTGGACGCGGGCGTGCGCATCGGAAAAGTGCCGCGAGTGCTGTTGCGTTGGAATGATTCGCCGGAGCGCGCGACGCGGACGGATGCGCGGTATGCGCCGGAGAAATTTTTCCGCGTGAAGGCGGAGTGGATCGCGCGGGAGGTGAAGCGCATGGCGAAGCGCGAGGGCGTTTCGCGGCAGGACGGCGCGGCGGACGAAACGCTCACGCGTTCCGCTACGAGGAGAATTTTCGTGTGGGGCGCGGGGCGGCACACACGGAAGCGGGCGGCGGCGATCGAGGCGTTTGGCGTAAAGATCGCAGGATATGTCGATGTGGATGCGAAGAAGATCGGGCGCGGGATCGGCGGGACGGGATTGCCCGTGATCGGGGTGGACTCGCTGCCGAGGGTGAACGGGGAGGAGCGGGCGGAGATTTTTGTGCTCAGCTATGTGAGCACGCGCGGGGCGCGGGACTACAACCGGGCGAGACTCGTGGAGCGCGGATATGTCGAGGGGCGGGATTTTTTGATGTGCGGGTGAAAACGGACGGTGGCGCGGCTCGAAATCAGAGCGTTTCAAAAAGTGCCGTAGCCACTGTAGGAGCCTGCTGGCAGGCGATGAGTGACGAGTGCTCGCCGGAATCGCCTGCAAGCAGGCTCCTACATCCGAACCGCGACCGGCTATTATTTTATTTGAAATGTGCGCGAGAGTTCGGGGGCGGCAGCGACGACGCTCGCGGGCATGGTTCCCAGTTTATCGCCGCCCGAACGGCGAATCCGACAGGAAATTTCAACGGAAGGCGCAAGTCGCGCCAGGCCGTGAGATCTTTCGATGCTGCGGCTGGAGCCGCAGCCATATCAGGCCAGCGTCAGCAGCGCTGGCGCGAGCGGCGGAAAGCGACGGTCGCGAACGCGCCCAGCGCGAGGAGCAGCGAGCAGGTGGCGGGCTCGGGGACGGCGTTCGCGTCAGGCGTGTAGGTGAGCATCGTGCCGGCGTTGAAGGTGCCGTCGTCGAAGAGGAAGAAGTCGGCGGAATCTAGCGAGCCGGTGAAGTAGGACGGCGTCAGGACCGAGGAGACGTTGGTGTAGGACGCGCCGAAACTGAGGTCGCCGTCGCCGTCGTCGACGCCCACCGGAATGAATGCGTCGGTGGTGCTGGCGACGACGGAGCCATCTTGATAGAGGGAGGTCGTATGGGTGTCCGCCTCATACACGACGGCGAGGTGGGTCCATCGGTTCGGGAGGAAGGTATTTTCGGGTGCTGGAGAATAGGTGCCGACGCCGCCGAGGCTTAGGACGAAGTGATCCTGGACCTGGAGGATACCGAGGCCCGTGGTGTTGGTGTAACCGTCGTAGGCGATGCCAGCGGATTGGCTGATGTTGTCCGGCCGGACCCAAAGTTGAAGGCCGAAGCTGAAGGAGCCGTCCGCGAAGAGGGGCGCGGCGGTGTAGGAGGAACTGCCGAGGAAATGGGCCGCGATGGTGCTGCCGGTCGAGAAAGGCGTGGCGGCGGTGTAGGTAGCGGTGTTGCTGCCGCTGACGTCGAGCGTGTAGAGGGCCAGCGTGGTGACGCCGGGCTGGGTGAGAGTGGAGCCGTCGTCGCCGGCGTCGAGGCCGTCGTTTTCGCCGAAGCCGAATTCCATGAAGTGGGTCTGCGCCGGGAGGGACGCCGCGACGCCGAGGAGAAACACGAGGGCAACAGCGAGGCGAAGAGAGCGATGTTGGAGCATGGCGAGAAAGGACAGCGGTGGACGGGCGGGGCGGACGAGTGGATCGCTGGAAAAGCAGAGCCGGAGCCGCGCATGGACCGGGATTTCGGTGGGTGGTGCGCGAGTTTCTGAAAAAAGTTTAGGGGAAAAGCGTTTTGTGGTGTCGGGAGCGGGAAAGGCGTGGTTCGGTGCCGACGTGGGAAACGGCGAGACAGCGGCGCATCGGGAGCTGAAACGACTGGCGCTCGCTTGGGCGCAGTCGAATGGGTTCGCGGCAGTCGCGTCGGAGGTGCGGGTGCCGAAGTGCGGGTTTCGGACGGACGCGGCGGCGTGCGCACGGGGGAAGCGCGGCGAGGTGGGGCGGACGGCGGTGTTCGAGTGCAAGCAGGCGCGGGCAGACTTGTTGAAGGACGCGCACGCGGAGGCGAAGACGAGAGCGAGGTTGGAAGAGTTGACGGCGAGGCGGGCGAAGCTCGAGGAGCTGCTGGCGGAGCACCGGCCGGATTTGCGGAAGGGCGACACGCTGTTTCCGGAGTTCGACGCGTGGGATTTTTCCGGGCTGGAGCACGCGACGTATCGGGCGGTGTTGAAGGAGCTGGCGGCGGTGCAGGAGCACGTGCTGCGGGGGACGAAGTTCGCGCGGATGTTCCGCTATCGGTGCGCGGATTTTTTGTATCTGGTGGTGGAGGACGGAATTTTTGCGGAGGCGGAGATTCCGGCGGGGTGGGGATTGCTGCGGAGAAACGGCAGCGAGCTGGAGCTGGCGCGCGCGCCGGTGGCGCTCGAGGCGACGGCGGAGCAGCGGCTCAGGTTGCTCGAAGCGATCGCGATCGCGGCGGCGCGCGCGGTGAACCGCGAGGCGCGGATCAAGCTCGAGGGCGTGGAGAGCCCGTGGGGCTGGAAACTTGCGGCGAAAGCGGAGGAAGGTGGCGGCGGCGCGGCCGCTTCGTGAGCGGTCAGGCGGCGGCGAGCGGAAGTGTCACGCGGAAAACCGTGCCGGTCGGGCCCGTCGAGACGAGTTCGAGCGTGGCGCCGATCTGGCGGGCGAGGAGCTGGCTGATCGCGAGGCCGAGGCCGGTGCCGCCGGGGCGGCCGGAGCGGCCGGGCGTGAAGAGTTGCGGGAGGAGTTCGGCGGGGATGCCGGAGCCGGCGTCGGTGACGGTGAGCTGGAGCGCCGGGCTGCGGGAAGAGATTTCAACAGCGACGGTGCGGCCGGCGGGGGTGGCGGCGAGAGCGTTTTGGACGAGGTTGCTGGCGATGAGGCAGAGGAGACTGCCGCGGTGGCTGTCGATGGCGCCGGGGAAAGCGGCGTGCACGGTGAAGTTTACGCCAAGCTGGCGGGCGGTGGCTTCGTGGCGGCGGCGGACGAGGTCACCGAGCGCGGCGGCGTCGAGTTCGTAGGTGGCGCGGGCGTTGTGATCGGCGAGCAGGTCGCTGGCTTCGCGGATGAGAGCATCGAGGCGCTGCGCGTAAAGCGCGGCGGCGGTGGTGTCGCCACTTTGGACGACCGCTTGCAAGCCCGAGACGGGACCGCGGAGATCGTGGAGCAGGTGCGAGGCGATCTGGCCGAGCGCGGAGGCTTTGCTGGCGAGGGCGAGTTCGGAGTGGGTGCGTGCGAGCTGGTCGTTGCGCTGCACCATGGCGCGCCGGGCGCGGAGGAGCGCGAACTGGGCGGCGAGGGAAAGCAGGCCGATGAGCGCGAGGCCGAGTGCGAGCGTGAGGAGGGTTTTGCGGCGGAGATTGGCATCGAGTTTCGCCAACTCGGCGGCGAGTGGGCGGGCATCGAGATAGTAGCGGACGAAGCCGAGTGGCGTCGGCGCGACGCCCGCAGCGCGGCGAGAAAGAGGGAGAACGATTTCGAGGACGGGGCTGGTTTGCGCGCGGGCCGCGGGCTGGAGTTGCGCGAGGGAAAATTGCGGGTGATAGCGCGTGAGGGGCTGGCCGTCCTGGAGGCGGACGTAGTCTTCGAGCGGAAGTTCGACGAGGGGTTGCGACGCGGGGACGTGGTCCAGGGTCGCGCCGGCGGCGTCGAAGATCGCGAGGGCGAGCGTACCGTGGCGTTTGGCGTCGGGCAGGAGGGCGGAGAGCGAGGCGGCGAGATCGACCTGCTGCTGCGCGACGGGATAGAGCACGGCGGCGTCGCGCTCGATGACCTTTTGGCGGATCTCGTCGCGGAGTTGTTCGCCGTAGAAGAGAATCGCTCCGGCGAATACGGCGGCGCAGAGGGCGCCGAGTCCGAGAGAGATGACGACGATGCGCCGGTCGGTCAGGTGCATGCGGTCAACGCGCCGCCGGGGCGGGCGAGATTTCGCGGAGGAAGGAAACGCGCACGCCGGCGAGCAGCAGGCGGCGCTGCGCGGGCGAGAGGCCGGGAAGGAAAACGGCCGCGTAGTAGTCGAGCTGCCCTTCCTCGGTGGTGCGCGTCCGATAGGCCTCGCGGAAAGCCTCGAGGAATTGGTCGACCGTGAGATTCGCCTGAGGGCCGGAGATCGAGCGGCGATAATCCTCGAGAGCGGCGCGGACGGCTTCGCGATCGGCGGCGACGGCGGCGAAGCGCGCGGAGATGTCGGCGCTGAAGGCGCGCATGCGTTCGTCCGCGGCGTGCTCGGCTTTGCCGTGCGGCGTGGCGAGCGAAATCGCGAGGCCGTCGGAGCGTTGGGCGACCTCGACGCGTGCGGGTGGCAGTTCGCGGCGAAACTCGTTGAGGCGGGCGTAGAACTCGCGTTGGAGGGCGGCGCGGCGGGCGACGACGTCGGCGGCGCGTTGGGCGAGTTCGCGCGGTAGCGGCGGGCCGGCGGGGCGGACGGCGAGGTCGCGGCGAATTTGTTCGGCGAGCGGCTCGAGCGCGGCGAAGGCGGGCGCTTGCTCGGCCGCGAGGCTCGCGTAGTCGGCGGTGCGGCGGCTCTCGCGAAAATAATTCCAGCGGCGATCGAGCGCCGCTTGGAGCGCCTGTTTCAGTGCGGCTTTGCGCTGCTGAAAATCGGCGAGTTCGGCGGTGAGCGCGGGCGAGAGGTTCGTGGGGAAACGGACGCGGGCGCCGGCGGGCCAGAAAAACGTGGCGTCGGCGGGAGGCGAGCTGGCGGCGGCGAGCCAGGCTTCCAGGCCCATTTCCTCGAGGAGCGCGCGTTGGGCGGGAGAAAAACCGTTTTGAAAATGTGCGGCGGAAAATGCCGCCAGCGCGCGCTCCATCGGCGGCGAGAGATCGGGCACTGGCCAGGAGTCGGTGGGATCGTGCGCGGCGGAGCCGCCGGTGGTGAGATCGACGCGGATGGCTTCGGCGCCGGCTTCGAGTTCGCGGAGCTTAGGTTCCTGCGCGCGGGCGAGTTCGCTGAGTCGGCGGGATTGTTCCTCGGGAGCGGCGGCGCGGACGGTCTCGAGCAAGGCGTGAAGTTCTTCGAACAATTCACGGCGGAGAGCGAAGGACTGCTGGATGGGTTTGAGGCGTTGGGGCGAAAGCGGCCAGAGCGACTGTATGAGCTGGCCGTAGGCCATGAAATAGGGCGTGCCCGCATGGCCGAGGAGCATGGCGGGGTAATGGCTGTGGGGCTGCCAGCGCAGAAATCTCGGACTGGTTTCCCAGGTCGGAAGACCGGCCGCGAACCCGACGCCGTTCGGACCGATGGCCATCCGGCCGCCGCCGCCGGCCGAGACGGGCGGCGTGGCCTGCGGATTGGGGAGGCCGGTTTCAGGCGCATCGCCGAGAATGGGCGGGCACGGCGGAAAATAGGTGGAACTCGGGCTGCGGCCGCGCGCGTAGTCGCCGGGCAGCATGCCGCCGTCGTGAGGGATGGCGTTTTCCGAGGAGAAGTTGGGGACGGCCGGCGTGGGGGCCGGGGTGGAGCTGACGGTGTAAGAGCCCGGAGGCAGGGTAGTGCTGATGGTCTGGGCCGGCAGGGCGGCGGCCGAAAGAATCGAGGCAAAGAAGACGCGCGCGGTGAGCATGGATGATCGGGGTGGTGCGATCCTATTTTGCTGTCAGCGTGCCAGAACGGCGGGGGACGACCGAAGTGAATGCCGTGCAGGGAAATCCCTTCTCACGGGCCGATGCGGAGCATGGATGGAGAAGAAATTTTTGGGGTTCGCACCCAGGACGGGCGGAATAATTCGGGTGAATTGACCCGAATCAGGGTTGCGCCGGCGGGCGGCTTTCGAGGCGGTAGCGCAGGAAATCGCGGGTGACGCCGAGACGGCGGGCGGCGGCGGAGACGTTGTTGTTGGACTCGCGGAGGGCGTCGGCGATGAAGGCGTCGGTGGCGGCGTCGAGGGAAAAACCATCGGCGGGGAGGCGCCAGGCGGGATTGCGCCAGTCGGCGGTGGCGGCAGAAGGAAGCGGGCCGAGCGCGACAAAATCCAGCGGGCGGCCGCCGGAGAAGATCACGGCGCGTTCGATCTCGTGGGCGAGTTCACGAAGATTTCCGCGCCAGGGCTGCGCGGCGAGGCGGGCCTCGCCTTCGGGCGTGAGGGCGAGATCCGGGAGCCGGTGGCGCGCGGCGATGCGGGCGAGGAGGTGGCGGGCGAGCGGCAGGAGGTCGGCGCCGCGCTCGCGCAGCGGCGGCAGGACGAAGCGGAGGAGATTGAGGCGTTGGTAGAGGTCGTCGCGGAAAAGTTTTGCGGCGACGAGTTCGTCGAGCGGGCGGTTGCTCGCGGCGATGAGGCGCACGTCGACCTGAAGTTCGCGGGTGGCGCCGAGCCGGCGGATGCGGCCGTCGTCGAGGGCGGTGAGAATTTTCGCCTGCGTGGCGGGCGCGAGGCTGGCGATCTCGTCGAGGAAAAGCGTGCCGCCGTCGGCGGCCTCGAACAAACCGAGGCGGGCGCGCTTGGCGTCGGTGAAGGCGCCGCGCTCGTGGCCGAAGAGTTCGGCGTCGACGAGCGTGTCGGAGAGGGCGGCGCAGTTGACGGTGACGAAAGGACGGTCGGCGCGCGGGCCCTGCTGGTGGAGCCAGCGGGCGAGGACCGTTTTGCCGGTGCCGGTTTCGCCTTCGATCAGAACGGGCGGAAGGCGCTGGCCGAGGCGGCGGTCGGCCTCGACGACGGTTTCCAATTGCGAGCGGATCGGCGCGAGGGCGCGGCCGAAGAAAAGTTCGCCGTGCTCCGGCGTGGCGGCGCCGTGCTGGTCGCGGCGGGCGGCTCGGCGCAGGCTGCGGCAACGAGCGAAGGCGAGCGGGAGTTCGTCGGCGGCGAAGGGTTTCGCGAGATAGTCGCCGGCGCCGAGACGCATGGCCTCGATGGCGGGCTTCACGCCGTCGAGTGCGGTCATGACGACGACGCCGGTGTTTTCGGAAAATTCGCCGGCACGGAGGAGATCGAGCGCGTCGCCGTCGGGCAGGTGGAGATCGATGAGAGCGAAGTCGAAGCGGAGTGTGGCGAGGAGGCGGCGGGCCTCGGCGAGCGAAGCGGCTTCGGAGATCTCCGCGCCGAGTTGGCGAAGGTGAGCGGCGAGGCGTTTGCGGAGAATGGAGTCGTCGTCGAGGACGAGGATCTCACTGCCCGGAGCGAGGGCGGTCTCGAAGGCCATGGGACGGGAGTGCGGCGAGCGTCCGGCGGAATTCAATCCCAAAGCAGCGGGCGACATTTTCAACGCCGCGGCAGCGCTGCAGGCGGCGGCTCGACAAACGGAGGTTTCGCGAGACGGTGCGGGCATGCCGGAAACGACTCCTCCCAACACGAATGACGCCGGGCTCGAGGTGCGCACGCATTATGTGCGGAGCCGGAACGCGCTGCTGGCGCGCGCGGAATTCAGCGATCTCTACGTCGATTATTATCTGCACCTGAGTGAGCAGAAATTGCGGCCGGCGCCGGAGCATGACGCGATGTTCAAGCGCGCGCTCGCGGCCTATGTGCTGCACAGCGCGTCGCGGCCGTGGAACGAGTTGACGGCGTGGACGATCAATTTCCAAAAGCCGCTGGTGAACATTTTCCTGACGGGGGACAACGAGACGGGCGCGGTGACGGGACGCGTGTTCGACGAGGACGTGAAGGAGCTGCCGGAAAATATTTTCTATGCGGACGTGGTGCGCGGGCGAGGGGAGAAGCGGCGGAGCGCGGTGAACTTCGAGGGGGCGGATCCGCTGGCGGCGGTGGAGCGATTTTATGCGCAGAGCGAGCAGCGGATGACGCGGCTGTTTCAACTCGGCGAGGAGGAGTTCGCGATGTTGACGGAGCATCCGGACTGCGATCTGGCGTGGCTGCGCGGGCTGACGGTGGAGGACGTGCGGGCGCTGGCGGAAAAGGAGACGCTGGCGCCGATGGAGCGGCGAATCTACCGCTGGCACTGCGGCTGCAATCCGGAGCGGATGATGGAAGTGCTCGCGCCGACGATGCGGCAGGATCCGGAGGGATTGTTCGGCGACGAGGAGAAGATCGAGATTCGGTGTCCGCGGTGCGGGGCGCGGTATGCGATCACGCGGGAGGCGATGGAGGCGTTTGTGGCGAAAGGGTGAGGCGTGAAGGGCGGGCGGAAGCGGTAAGACGGAGGAGGAGAAAAGAGACGAGAAGATGAGATGATGAGGAGAGGAGGGATTTGAAACGCGGAGAGCGCGAAGCGCGCGGAGGGCGGCGGACGGAGATGGGGACGGGTTGAATTTTCCGCGGATGGCGCGGAGCGACGCGGATTCGATCCGGTGGAATTGATCCGCGAGCATTCGCGCAATCCGCGAGGGGAATTGAAAAGATTTCGGGCTGGCGGGTGGCGGGGATCGCCTGCAAGCAGGCTCCTACATGGGCGAAGTTTTTCGGAATATCTGGACGGGGTTCGCGACCGCGGGGTGGCTGGATCAACTCAATCTCGCGCTCGGCGTCGTAGGCGTGTGGCTGATGGTGAAGCGGAAACTCGCGGCGTTTCCGGTAGGGTTGGTGGCGGTGAGCGTGCAGGGGATTTTGTTTTGGCGGGCGCATTTTCCGGCGGATGCGCTGCTGCAGATTTTCTATTTCGGCTCGCTGGCGTGGGGCTGGTGGCACTGGGTGCGGGATCGGGGCGAGGCGCCCGAGCTGCCCGTGACGAAATTGTCGATACGCGGACGGGCGGTGACGCTGGCCGGAGCGACGGTGGCGACGATCGTGTGGGCGCGCGTGGTCGGGCCGGCGATGGGCGCGGCGATGCCGTGGCGGGATGCGTTCATCGCCATTTTCAGCGTCGCGGCGCAGGTGCTGCAGGTGCGGAAAAATATCGAGAACTGGGCGCTGTGGACGGTCGTGAACGCGGTCGCGATCGTGTCGTATTGGAGCGCGGAGCTGGCGTTCACGGCGTTTCTCTACGCGATTTATCTGGGGCTCGGACTTTCCGGCTGGTGGGCGTGGCGGCGAGCGATGCAGAAAGTTTAGCTGTATCCGCGGCAGCGCGATGAGGGCAATTTCCAGGGGGACCTCATTTGCGGTGGAGGACGAGATCCTGACCGTCGGTGTTGAGGAGGGCGGTTCGCGACCCATCGGGCTCGGTTTCGAAACGGAGCTGGGCGCCGTTTTGCAGCAAACCGAATTCCGCCGGGGCTTCCTGGCGCAGCGGGATTTCGGGGGAACCCGGCGGAGTGAGCCAGAGGGCTCGGTCGCGGACGGACACGCGGAAGCTCACTCCGGGAAAAAGTTCGTAGTTGCCCGCGAACGCGTTGAGCGCGCGCTCGTCGGTGGGCGTCGGATGGGTCAGATCGCCGCGCGGGACGCCTTGCGCGCGGGAGGCGGCGTCGCCCTCGAACGTGCCTTCATCCGTGCGAGTCCAGGCCGAGTCGAAAACTCCGTAGGCGAGATACGAATTCGGGCTGAAACGACCGGCGGGCAGGCTGACGCGCAGCGCGTCTTTGACATACCAATCGCAGAGCACCGCGCTGTAGCCGAAGGGCTCGACCCACAGCAAGGGATTCCAGAGCGCGAGGCCCTGAGGCGAATTCGCGGCGACCTCGAGGAGGTATTCATCGGGATTGGCGGGATTCGGCGTGAGGGCCACGCCGAGCGCGTTCGTCGCCGGCCAGCGTCGGCCCTGCACCTCGGCAAAGTCGGGCCCGATGTGAATCGGCAAATGGTCCGCGAATTCCTTCGCAACCTGGTTGGCGTCGGGGCCGCCGATCAGCACGAGCGAAAACCGACGCCGATCCTCGGACGTGATGTCGCGATCCGGTTTCACGCGCGGGGCCACGTGCTGCCAGCGGAGCCATGCGGCGGAGAATGCGTCGGCCTTGGCCTGACAGATCTCCCGCATCACGGGATCGGGGGAAATAGTGCCGATCACGACCATGAACGGATGCGCGATCACGTCGGAAATCGGCCCCTCCATGCCGGCTTTTTTCGCGGCGCCGCCGCGGAATGCAGCGGGCTGCGAAAGGCGGAAGCGGCCGTTTTCCCGCGGCGCGACGAGATTGCGGCCGTTCCAGACGACGTGGAGGGCGTCGAGGTTTTCCGCGTGCGGCGGAGTGAGTTCGACGGCGTCGGCGTTGAGCGTGGTGAGCTGGACGGTGTCGGGGGTGACGAGTTCGGCGCGCGCGCGAATGAATTCCGCGGCGGTGTGCAGGGCGGTGACGGCGAGCCAACCATTCCGCGCACTCGCGAGATCGGGAGCGCGGAGCTGCACGAGCCGCGGCGCGGGATCGCGGCGATGCCGGAGCAGCCAGTCGACGACCCGTTCCCGTGTATCGAGATCCTCGTGACCGAAGCCGGGCACTTCCTGGTAGCGGACATCGAAGCCCCATCGCTGCAGCTGCTGCACGGCGTGACGCGAATAAGCGATGTTGACCGCCTGGTCGGCGTCGCCGTGGCTGACGAAGAGAGGCGTGTTGACCAGGCTTTCGGCGTTGGCGAACGAGCTGGCCGCTTCGAAGGCGAACGCCTCCCAGCGATTTTTCGACGCCAGCCCGGCAAAGCCGCCGGCGACGACCGGGGTCAGACGAAAATCCCAGCCGCCGAAGTAGGGCGCGGCGGCGGCGAAAAGGTTGGGGTGCCGCGACGCGATGCGCCAGGTGCCATGCCCGCCCATGGATTCGCCGAGCAGATACACGCGAGTGTCATCCACGGCGAAGCGCCGCCGCACCTCGGCGATGGCGCGCAGCACGTCCTGTTCGCCCGGGCCTTGATACTGGGCGTTGCCGCGCCCGTGGACTTCGAGCACGACGACTCCCTGCTCGTCGGCCGTGCCGTCGTGGCGACGGTCGACCGACCACCACCGGGCGTATTCGGGATTCGGCGGATTGAAGCCGTGAAGGAAAACCAGCAGAGGCGCGGGCGTCGCGCGCGAATAGTTGCGGGGGAAATACACGCGGCCGAACTGCGTGGAGCCGTCGGTCGGATCCTCGTAGGCGATGCGGACGAAGCCCGACGGACGTTCGCCGCCGGTTTTTCCGACGAGTTCGCGCTGCAGTTCCAGATACTCCAACAGCACGGGGTGGAGCGTCTGCCAGAGCCATGGTCCAGACGCTTCGAGTTGGTCGCCGGCGCGCTCGCGCACGAGCGTGGCGAGCAGGCGGAGCGTGTCGCCGGCGGGGCCGCTCGGAGCTGCAGCGGCATCGCGGAGCAGAGCCCGGGCGACGTTGCGGGCGTCGCCTTTGAACCACGGAGTGAAGCTGACGTGGCTCCGTCCCCAACGATCGCGCGTCTCGCAGCGAATCTCGACCGGACCCTCGGCCCAGCCGGCGGTCGAAAAGTGCAGCGTTTGAGTCAAAGATCCGGTGGCGTCGGCCAAAATTTCTCCGCCGGGCGCGAGCAAGGAAATCTGAATGGAGTCCGCCGCAGCGGGCGATCCGCTCACCGGCGTCACCGCCAAATCGCCGGTCTCCGCGACGTCGATCGCAACCACGGTCGAGGTCGCGCTGCCCGGCTCGATTTCGTTGTCCGCGACACGGCAGGAAAATTTCCACGGCGTGCCCGCGCATTCGAGAAGCACGCGGAGGTCGTTGGCGCCGCGCCGGAGATTGACGGCGATTTTTTCGCCGTCGCGCAGGAAAGGGCGGCCGGCGGTGCGACGGAAGACGCTCGAGCCGTTGACCCACAGCTCGGCTAAACCATCGGCGCCGAAAGCGAGCGTCGCGGGGCCGCCGGCCTCGCGGGTGACGACCGTGCTCGCGAGCACCTGGAGCGGGCGCGAGCCGTCGCGGTCGCGCAGCGGAATCGACGCCATTTCGAAAACAGCGATCTCGTCGGTCCAGGACTTGAAGGGGCGCTCGCCTGCGGAGGACGGCGCTGCGGCGGCGGCTGTCTTGGCGGCGGCGATCTCCGACGCGGTGAGGACTCGGCACTGCCAGTCGCGAATGAATCGAGGTGACGTCGGAGCCCACGCCTCGCGCAGCAAAGCCGGGCCGAGCGCGGCGTCGGCGACGGCTTGTCCTGAAAGAATGGTGACGCCGCCCAGCAGCCACGCGGCGGCGAGGAGGGGGATTTTATTTTTTGAGGCCATAGACAAGGTGGCGGATGGAGCGATGAATCAGCGGGAGAAACTCGGCGGGCGGCAGGTCGATTTTCCGGGTCAGGTAGAACATCACGAAGCCGTGGGTTTGCGCCCAGAGGTGGAAGGTGAGTTCCCAGACATCGGTGGGCTTCAGAAAACCGTCGTCGATGGCTTGCTGCACGGTGTCGGCCAGCAGGTTCAGCGAGGGAGATTGGCGGGAGCGAAACCCCTGCGGGTATTGCCGGCTGCCGGGGCGAATCTCGCCGAAGAGAAAAAGAAAGGTGTTGGGAAAACGAAGGGCGAACCGCACGTAGGCGTCGCCGCTGTGGAGCAGCCGCGCGAGATGGGTGCGGTGCCGGGGTTCGGCGTGGATCACCTCGACGAAGTGCTGGATTTCGCGGTCGGTCAGGGCCGCCCGCAAATCCGCCAGTTCGGGGAAGTGATGATAGATCGCCATCGGCGTGATGTCCGCGGCCTTGGCGACACCGCGCAGCGTGATCGCGGCAGAGCCATCGCGGGCGAGCAGAGCGGACGCGGCGGACAGAATGCGCTCACGCGTGTCGGCGGCGGAGCTGGTTTCGGTGGACGGCGGCATCGGGTATACGGGCGTATATCGAGGGCGGTGTAAAACGGTCCGGCTGTCAATCGGGTTTTGGAAAACCCGCCGGAATCGAGCGCGGCGCCCGCGGCGGCGCGGGGCGGCGCACGACATTTTGATTCGTTCGGCCGGAATTTCGGGTATGGCAACTAACCCTTCAAACCATGCCGATCCCGAATCAGGAAGTGAAACGCATCGCGGTGTTCGGCACCGAGTCGACGGGGAAGACGCAGCTCGCGGAGAAGCTGGCGCGGCAGTTCGGCGTGAGCTGGGTGCCGGAATATGCGCGGGAATTTTGGGATGCGAACGGCGGCGTGATCGGATTGGAAGACATGGCGCCGATCGCACGCGAGCAGTGGCGGCGTGAGGATGCGGCGGTGGCGCGCGCGGCGGAGAAGGGCGAGCGTGCGGTGATTTGCGATACGGACGCGCTGACGACGATGCTCTGGAGCGACCTGCTGTATGGGACGTGCCCGGACGAAGTGCGGCGCGGGGCGGAGAAGCGGTGCCGGAGTTATGCGCTCTATCTGCTGCTCGACGTCGATGTGCCGTGGGCGGCGGATCCGCAGCGGGCGTTTCCGGAACCGGAGGATCGCGCGCGGCTGGGACGCGTGTGGCGCGGGGCGCTGGAGCGGCGGGGGCTGCCGACGGTGGAGATTCGCGGGATGGAGTGGGCGGCGCGGGAGCGCGCGGCGGTCGAGGCCGTGGAGCGGTTGCTGGCCGGCTGAGACTCAGTCGGCGCGGAGCGCGAGCATGGCGTCGACGCGGCCGGCGCGGCGGGCGGGAAGCCAGCAGGCAAGAAGGGCGACGGCAGCGAGGAGGAGCGTGGTGGCGGAAAGGAGAGCGGCGGAGTTGGCGTGAAGACCGGGGAAGGACGAGAGGAGCAGCCGCGTGAGACCGATCGCTCCGACGAGGCCGAGCAGGGAGCCGGCGAGCGCGAGGCGCACGCCCGAGCCGAGGACGAGCCGGTTGAGATCGCGGACCGTGGCGCCGAGCGCGAGGCGGATCGCGAATTCGTGGGCGCGTTGCGCGGTGGTGCGGGCGATCACGCCGTAGATGCCGAGCGAGGCGAGGGCGAGGCCGAGGACGCCGAACGACGCGAGGATGTCGCGCATAACGCCGAGTTGATGAATGGTGCGTTCGATGAAGGTGTCGGCGGGCTGGAGGCGGCGGATCGGGAGGTCGGCGTCGATGCTCGCGAGGGCGGCGCGGATGGAGTCGACCAGGGCGAGCGGAGCGAGGTTGGGCGCAACGCGCACGGCGAATTCCATGCTGCGCGCGGGGGCTTGTTCGAGCGGTCGATAGATGCGATGGACGATCGGGCTGGGCTCGGCGTCGACGGTTTCGAAGTCGGCGACCACGCCGACGATTTCGCCCCAGCGCGGAGTCGTGCCGTCGAGGAGGGCGAGACGCTGGCCGATCGGGTCGGCGGCGCCGAAGAAGGCGCGGGCGGTCGTTTCCGAGACGAGAAACACGGGCGGCGCGGAGGCGTCGTCGCGGGCGAGGAAGGTGCGGCCGGAGAGCAGGCGCATGGAGAACGTATCGAGATAACGGGGACTGATCGAGGCGATCATCGCGGCGGGTTCGTGGCCGGCGGTGGGCGCGGCGTGGTGATCGACGCGGAATTTTGCGACCACGTCCCAGCTGAAAAACGGCGAGTCGGTCGCGAGCGAGGCGGACTCGACGCCGGGGAGAGCCTGGAGGCGTTCGAGGGCGAGGCGTTGGAAGGCGACGCGCTGGGCATTTTCGTCGTAGGAGCCGACGGAGAGGGAAAGCGAGCCGGTGACGACGTGGGCGGATTGCCAGCCGGAACGCCGGTGCAGGAGGTCGTCGAGGCCGCGGATGAACACGGCGGCGCCGGCGAGGAGCACGGTGGCGAGGGCGAACTGGGCGACGATGAGAAGTTCGCGGAAACGCTGCGAACTGCGTCCGCCGGTGGCGCTGCGTCCGCCGTTTTTGAGCGTGGCGTTGAGGTCGAGGCGCAGGGCGAAGAGCGCGGGGGCGAGTCCGAACGCGAGGGCGGTGACGCAGGAGGCGCCGAAGGTCCACGCGAGGATTTTCCAGTCGAGCGCCAGCCAGACGTGTTCGCCGTTGTCACCGCCGGAGCGGGCGGCGATCCAATCGCGGAACCAAAGGGCAACGACGATGGCGAGGGCGCCGCCGGCGAACGACAGGAGCAGGGACTCGGCGGCGAGCGGGCGGAGAAGCTGCAGGCGCGAGGCGCCGAGCGCGCTGCGGACGGCGAATTCGCGGGCGCGGGCGAGCGTGCGGGCGAGGAGGAGGTTGGCGAGATTCGAGCAAGCGATGAGCAGGACGAGGCCGGAGAGGCAGATCAGGAGGGCGAGGGTGGTGTTGCCGCCGGAGCCGCGGACGGCGGTGGATTGGAGCGGCACGGCGTGCCAGGTGGTGGCAGCGTTGGCGTCGGGGAATTCGCGGGCGCGCTGCGCGCCGAAGGCCGCGAGCCACGCGGCGGCGTCGGGAAGGGCGAGCGTGGGGACGGCGCGGCCGATGACTTCGAGTTCGTTGGCCTGATGGTCGTTGACGAACGAGGCCTTGAGGCGGAAGGGGCGGAAAAGGTCGATGTGACCGAGGTGGCGCCAGTCGTTGAACGACGAGGGCAGGACGCCGATGACGGTGTGCGGTTCGCCCTCGAGGCGGATCGTGCGGCCGACGATGTCGGGGGCGGAGGCGTAGCGATGACGCCAGACGCGATCGCTGAGGATGACGAGGTGGGAGCGGCCGGGCGCGTCCTCGCCCGGGGCGAAGCCGCGGCCGAGCTGCATCGTCACGCCGAGGAGCGAAAACAGGTTGGTGCTGGCGCGGGCGCCGAGGACGAGTTCGGCGGGCTGGCCGGCGTCGGAGAGGTTGACGCGGGCGTTGGTGAGCGCGGCGACTTCGCCGTAGGGCGCGGAGGATTTTTGCAGCGCGAGAAAATCGGCGGGGGAAATTCCGCCCTCGGCGTTTTGCGGCGAGTGCCGGTAGAGGCGCTGGAGGCGATCGACGTCGACGTAGGGCAGAGGCTTCAGCGCGATGCCGTTGTAGACGCTGAACATCGAGGTGTTCGCGCCGATGCCGAGACCGAGCGTGACGATCGCGACGAGCGAGAAACCGGGCGAGCGGAGGAGCTGACGGGCGGCGAGGCGAAGGTCTTTGAGAAAACGTTCGAGCGGGCCCCAGCCGAAGGTGTCGCGGGCACGCTCCTGGATGCTGCCGAGATTGCCGAAGCGGCGTTGCGCGGCGAGACGGGCATCGGGCGGGGAGAGACCATCGTCGGCGTAGTCGGCGGCGCGCTGTTCGAGGTGAAAGCGCATCTCCTCGGCCATTTCGGCTTCGATATCGCGACGGCGGAAGAGCGTGCGGAGGCGGTGAAGGAGGCGCATGGCGGGACAGGTGGCGGCGCGAAGCGGTGACGCGGCGGGCGGTGGACGAGGAGGAAGCCGGCTGGAAGCCGGCGCTACGCGGACTCCATCACGAGGGCGATGATGGCGCTCATGCGGGTCCAGAGATCCTGTTCTCGCTCGAGCTGTTTGCGGCCGGCGCGGGTGAGGGAGTAGTATTTCGCGCGGCGGTTGTTCTCGGTCATGCGCCAGTCGGCTTCGATCCAGCCCTTGGCTTCCATGCGGTAGAGCGAAGGATAGAGCGAGCCCTCGTCGACTTGGAGGGCGCTCTTAGAGAGCTGCTCGAGTTTGCTGGTGATGCCCCAGCCGTGGAGTTCGCCGCGGCTGAGGACGCGGAGAATCAGCATGTCGAGGGTGCCGGGGAAGAGTTCGTTTTTGGCCGCCACGGCTGCTCACCTAGATAATCTAAGGCGAGCGAGGCAAGCTTTTCCCTAGATAATCAGAGGGAGAGGCTGAAATGGGTGGCGGAGTGGCGGGGGGAGAGCGTGCTTGCACGAGGAGGGCGGGCGGCTAGGGTGCGGCTATGAGCGCCGCGGAGATCATCGAACTGATCAAGAAGCTGCCGCCGGAGGAGCAGGCGGAGGTGGCGGCATTTTTGCAGACGGGCGGGGAGCGGAAGGAGCCGCGCGTCGAGGAAGCGGGGGTGGAGCGGAAGGTGCGGTATATTCCGCTCGCCGAGGCGGAGAAGATCGCCGAGGGCATTTTCGAGCGTCACGAAGAGCTGTTCCGGAAACTCGCGCAGTAGCGGCGATGAGCGAGCCGGAATTTCTTCACTGGGTGATCGTGCTGTCGCTCCACCGCAGGTCACTGGAGCGTTTTGGGGGGCTCGACGGAATTCGTGACCAGAGCGCCCTGGAGTCGGCGCTGATGGCGGGAGAGAACACCTATTTTTACGGCGGCGGCGACTTGCACGACGTGGCGGCTGCGTACGCGTTTCACCTGGCCGAAAGCCAGGGATTTCTGGATGGAAACAAACGCACGGCCGCCGCTTGTGCGACGACTTTCCTGATGCGCAACGGTTGTTCAGATCGCGGCAAGGATCAGATCATTTACGACGCGATGATCGCGATCGCGAAGCGGGAGATGGACAAGGCGGGGCGCGCGGCGGTGTTGCGGCGGCAGTTTCCGAAAGGATGAGAATGGGCCGCGGTGGAGGACTGCGGGGAGAGCGGTCCCAGCCGGGAGTTCCCGCGAGCGCTGGAGACGTTTTAACGGGCATGCCCTGCGACGCGGAAGGCGCGGGGCGGATGCGGTGCTTGCGCGAGCAGGATGAACTGATATCTCCGGGCGAATGATTTTGGTCCAAGGTCCGAAGGCGCGATGAGCGGTGCGGGAAAATCGTGGCGGGAGCTTTTCCGCCGGGAGGCGGATCCGCGGCGAATCACGCTCTTCGCGCTGTGCGGTGGGCTGGCGATCGTGTTGGGATTCGTGGCGGTGGCCCCGCGGACGGCGAGCCGGCTGATTTCGAACGGAGGTTACTTCTACATGCTCGGGCTGTTCGCGCTCTTCATTTATTATTTCTGGCGCGTGGCGCGGACCCGGCGGACGATGTGGCTGGGCTGGTTGCGGCGGCCGGGCTGGACGGGGCTCGCGCTGGCGGCAGCGTGGGCGTTCGTGCTGTGGTCGGACCCGTTTCGGCACAAGGTGCTGTTCGACGAATACGTGCTGCAGGCGACGGCGCAGCATATGCACGCGACGAAGGAAATCGGCACGGTGATCCGCGCCTACGACCTGTTCGGCACGTGGCAGCCGATCGACACGTTTTTGGACAAGCGGCCGTATTTTTTCACGTTCCTGCTCTCGCTGGTGCACGACGCGACGGGCTACCGGCTCGCGAATATTTTTTTCCTCAACTCGGCGCTGACGCTCGCGCTGTTGGGGCTGGTTTACTGGTTCGCGCGCGAGCTGACGAATCGCGCGGGCGGGCTGCTGGCGGTGGCGTTGCTCGCGACGATGCCGCTGCTCGGGCAGAACGCGACGGGCGCGGGCATGGAGATTCACAATCTCCTGATGCTCCTCTTCACCATGTGCGCGGCGCTGCTGTATTTGCGGGCGCCCGACAACGACCGATTGGCGCTGCTCTGCTTGTCGACGGTGCTGCTGGCGCAGAGCCGCTACGAGTCGGTGATCTTCGTGGCGCCGGTCGCGGCGGTGATTGTGGTGGGCTGGCGGCGGGCGGGGCGCGTGCTGCTGCCGGCGGTGGCGATCGCGACGCCGCTGCTGCTGGTGCCATACGCCTGGCACAATCGGGTGCTGTCGAACTCGCCGGTGCTGTGGCAACTCAACGAAGGGCAGACGGCGCGTTTCAGCACGACGTATTTGAAAACCAACCTCGAGGGCGCGCGGGCGTTTTATTTCAATGTCGGGCCGGTGCTGGCGAATTCGTGGTGGCTGTCGGTGCTCGGCGTGATCGCGCTCGTGTGGCTGCTGGTGGCGGTGGTGCGGCGGCGGATTTCGCTGCGCGGTGCGACGCCGGACCAAACGGTGCTCGCGCTCTTCGGACTCGGCGTGGCGGGGAATCTGGGGATGCTGATGTTTTATTACTGGAGCCGGCTGGACGACACGATCGCGTCGCGGTTCGCGCTGCCGTCGTATTTGTGCGCGGCGTTGCTGGCGGTGCTGATGTTGCGGCGGTTCGACGCGCGCTGGCCGGCGACGCGCGCGGCGTTTTTCGGCACGGGGGTTTTCCTGCTCGTGCTCGCGTTGCCGGCGATGGCGCAGCGGCTCTACACGAACCAGAATCTCGTGATGCAGGAGATGGAATGGGAACGCGCGCTCGTGGCGGCGCGGCCGGCGGGACGCGTGCTCGTGGTGTCCAACAAGTCGACGATTCCATGGGTGCTCTGGCAAATCCCGTCGATCATCAACGGCGTGGCGCGGCAGCGCGCGGAGCAGATCGCATGGCACATGCGCGAGCACACGTTTTCCGAGGTGATCGTCGCGCAGGCGCTGCGGCCGACGACGGCGAACGGGAACTTCGGCGTCGATCCCGAGGATGCGATGCCGAAGAATTACCGGCTGGAGACGATCGCGGAGAAGCGCTTCGGCGGGCGGATGGCGCGACTGAGCCGGCTGGTGTCGATCGAGCCAGAGCCGGTGAAGGCGAAGGGTGCGGCTGTGGCCGGGGACGGGAATGCGAATGAGGCACAAGGGAGCGCGACGCGGACGGCGACGGCGCGGAGGGCGGGGCTGGAAGGTTTGGCGAACGCGGCCGCGCGGGAGCGGGCGGGAGCGATCAGCCCGACGGGGACGTCGGGCTCCACCTCGCTGTGACTATGGATCTGCCGCGCCGGTTGTGGTGGCTGCTGGTGGCGTTCACGGGGAGCGTGCTGGCGTATTTCACGAGTTTTCCGGAGCACTTCCGCGCGGTCGGCGTGAATCACTACGGTGTGTGGTTTCTCGATACGTATGCGATTCTGGCGTCGAACGACGCGCTGGCGCGCGGCGGCATCGATATCTACGGCTACAACCCGCTGGATTATTTCGGCCGGCCGCACGTCTATCCGCACTGGTGGCTGCTGCTCGGGAAACTCGGGTTGACGCGCGGGGACGTGGCGTGGCTGGGCTTCGTGCTGGGCGCGGCGTTTTTCGTGGCGGCGATCGCGTGGCTGCGGCCGCGACAGCCGGGGGAGCTTGCGTGGAATCTCGTGGTGCTGTGCTCGCCGCCGGTGCTGCTGGCGCTGAATCGCGGGAACAACGACCTCGTGATTTTCGTGCTGTTGGCGCCGGTGGTGCCGTGCCTGCTGGCGCGACGCGCGGCGGTGCGGGCGCTGGCGATCGGATTGATCGCGGTCGCGGCGGCGTTGAAAACTTATCCGGCGGTGGCGGCGGTCGTGCTGCTGGCGGGTGGGAGTCCGCGCGAAGTGCGCGGGCGGGTGGCGGCGATGATCGCGGTGTTCGCGCTGATGGCGGTGGATGTGGCGCGGGATTTCGCGCACTACGGTGCGGTTGTGCCGAGGCCGGACGGGCTGATGACGTTTGGCGCGGCCAATATTTTTATCGCGGCGGGCGCGAGCGATCCGCTCGCGAACGGGTTGGCGCTGGCGACGGGACTCGTGGCGGGAATGGTTTTCTGGCGCGCGGATTTTCTTGGCGCGTGGAAAATCGAACCCGAGGGGGAACGGGAGTGGCTGGGTTTCGTGCTCGGGGCGGCACTGCTGACGGGATGTTTTTTTGCGGGGATGAGTTTTGCGTATCGGTGGGTATTTGCGGTGTGGATGCTGCCGCTATTGTGGCGACTGCGAGGCGACGCGGGGGCGCCGCGAAATGCGCGGCGGCTGGCGACGGTGACGAGCGTGCTGCTCACGCTGGTGCTGTGGATCGATCCGATCGCGAGCGCCGTTTTATTTCGCCACGCGAAGGCGCTCGGCGGCGAGAGCGTGACGCGGTGGGCGGGGCGGGTGTTTCTCGCGGAGCAGCCGGTCACGTGGGCGCTGTTCGCGTGCCTGCTGGTTTTTCTGGTGCGGTTTGGACGCGATGGGTGGCGCACGCTCGCGGGGCGCGCGTCACGGGTGTGACGTGGCGGCGCGCTCGAGGGCGCGGGTGAAATCGGTGAGGCTGCCGCCGGCGGCGTCGGCGAGTTCGGCGGCGGAGAGGCGGTAGATGAAGAAGGTGTAGTTGACCACGGCGTCGGGCGAGCGGGCGCGGAGATAGTGGCAGAGTCGGGCGAAGCGGAGCGTGTCGTAGCGTTTCCAGGCGGCCTGCCATTTGGCGTCGGGGACTTCGCGCTGGAGTTCGGCGCGCTGGCGAGGATCGGTTTGATAGGCGATGAACTTGTCTTCGATCGCGTGCAGGCGCTGGAATTCGGTTTCGGATTCGAGCGTCCAAGGGCCGCGGACGGAGCTGTAGACCTGCTGGAGCATCGTGGCGCCGATGCAGTAGAGTCCGGGTTCGAGGCGATACCACGGTTGCGGCGGCGGGAGAACGGGGAGACTCGGCAGGCGCGTGGCGACGATGCCCTCGTAGGGCGCGTCGCCGGTGCCGAAATACGAGAGGAAAACGCGGGTGCGTTGTGGGCCGGGGTTGTGCGCATCGAGCCAGTGGGCGAGCGCAGGAAGATCCTGGCCCCAGTCGAGCGAACTGTCGACGAGGTGGCGGTAGCCATTCGCGGGACCGCCGGCGAGCTGGTTGAAATAAGCGAGGTAGTGCGGACGAATGCGGATGGATTCGGCGACGTGCCAGAGCGAGAGCGTGACGACGAGCGCGAGCGTGGCGGGACGGCGGAAGGTGAGCCACGGGCCGAGCGAACCGAGCAGGATGAACAGCACGGGATAAATCGGCAGGAGGTGGCGGTGACCGATGTTCAAGTGGCTCGCGAGCGAGAAGCCGGCGTAGACGATTAGGAGAACGAGGAGCGGCGCGGTGGCGGCGCACTGAGCGCGGAGTCGGCTGCGCCACGCGGCGCCGGCGCGGGCGAGAGTGAGCGCCCAGCCGGCGAGCGCGGTCACGAGGAGGCCGAGGAGCGGGAGCGGAGTTTTGAGGAGGAAGGCGATCGGGAAAAAGCCGAGCCATCCGTGGATGCTGTATTCGCCGTTCAAGAACGCGCCGCGCTGGCGGGCGAATTCGCTGACGAAGAGAAAGCCGTAGAGAAATGCTTCGGGCAACGCATGGAATCGGCGGGCGAGGGCGATGGCAGGGGCGGCGACGCCGGGGTCGTTGCGGAAAAAATCCCACGGGCGGTTGAAGTCGACGAGCGGTGGCGGGAGGGCGGGGTTGAAGGCGGAGTAGCGGCAGCCGTAGAAGAGCCAGATCACGGCGAAGGCAGCGGCGAGGTGGAGGGCGGCGGTGCGGGCGAGGTGGAAAAGGGGACGGGGAGCGGCGGGAGAGGCGGCGGGAGTGCCGGAGGTAGGAGTCGGAGCGGCGGGGTTCGGAGACCCCGCCCTACAACTGAAGAGGGCGAGGAGCGCCATCATGGGGAGGAGGAGGACGGCGGAAAATTTCGCGACGCAGGCGAGGGCGAAGAGCGCGGCGCTGAGGAGCGTGCGCCACCAGGCGGGACGGCGGAGCTGCCACCACCACGCGGTGAGCGCCGCGAGGAAGAAAAAAACCATCGTGATGTCGGAGGTCGCGAGCGCGCCGTGCGCGAGGAAGTTGGGACAAAAAACAAAGAGCGTGAGGGAGAGGAACGCGCCGCGTGCGCCGAACAAGTGGCGCGACCAGAAAAAAATCAGCAGGCCGGTGCCGGCGCTGAAGAGCGCGATCATCGCGCGGCCGGCGAAGATCATCAGGTCGGTGTCGTTGCCGGATTCGTAGAGGAACTCGTGGCCGAAGCCCCAGATTTCGGCGCGCCGCCAGTAATCGCCGTCGAGTGAGGGGTAGTGCGGCCGAAGCCAGGTCATCGGCAGGGCGGCCCAGCGTTGGGGGAGATTGCCGTTTTCCGGCTGGAGGCGGTAGTCGTCGAGCGTGTTGTAGGCGCGGCCGGCGGTGAGGTGGGCGATCTCGTCGTGCGTGACGGTGGTGCCGATCGTGGCCGTGACCGCGAGGATCGCGTGCAGGAAGGCGAGCAGGATCGCGAGGGCGACGAGAAACGCGGGGGACGGCGGGCGGACGGGACGAACCACGTTTTGAACTTGGACAATTCCGGGAGCCGAAACAACCCTCGCGCTCCTATGGACGCCGCGGAATACGCCAACATCGAGCAGCTCGAGCGCGAGCATTGGTATTACGCGGGGAAGCGCGCGCTGGTGCGGTACTGGCTGGCGAGGACGGGTGCGCTCGGGCGTGAGCGCACGCTGCTCGATTGCGGGGCGGGCACGGGGCGGTTCGCGGAGGAGATGGCGGCGGAGTGTCGTGTGCTGGTGCTGGATGACCACGAGGAGTCGTTGCGGCGGCTGCGTGAGCGGTTTTCGCCGGAGCAGGTGTTGAAGGTGTCGGCGACGGGAATTCCGCTGCGCGACGCGGCGGTGGATGCGATCACGGCGCTGGACGTGCTGGAGCACATCGAGGACGACCGCGGGGCCGTGCGGGAAATGCATCGGGTGTTGAAGCCGGGAGGCGTGCTGGTGGCGACGGTGCCGGCGTCGATGGCGCTGTGGAGCGACTGGGACGTGGCGCTGCATCATTTCCGGCGATACGACCGCGGCGGATTCACGGCGCTGTTCGCGGACGCGGCGGCGTGGGAGATTTTGCACGTCAACTATACGAACGGGCTCGCGTTTCCCGCGGTGTGGGCGGTGCGGAAATGGCGGGCGTGGCGCGGCGCGGGAAAAAAGGCGGACGGCGCGGTGACGAAGCGGACGGAGGATGCGGTGCCGGCGGCGTGGTTGAACGCGCTGCTGCGGCGGGCGTTCGTGGCGACGGGGACGACGGGTGTGCGGTTGCCGTTTGGCGTGAGCTTGGTGCTCGTGGCGCGGCGGCGGTGAGGTGAGGGCGGCGATTATTCCAGTCCGGATTCATCGCACTTTTTTGTCATTCTGAGCGAAGCGAAGAATCCAGTTGCGCGACGGCAGCCGAAGATCGCACTGGATTCTTCACTTCGTTCGGAATGACAGTCTGCGGTTGGTTTGCCTCGAAGTGTGATGCGTCCGGGCAAAAAAGGCGGTTGAAACGCGGAGATCGCGAAAGGCGCGGAGGAGAAAGCCACCTCCGGTTCACGCGCGGCCTGCCCGCAGGAAGTAAATCTCAGCGAGGCGTCGCAACGATCGCGAAGGGAGGCTTCGCGATTTTTGCGGTCTTGAGGTGAAGGTCGTCGGGTGCGGGCTTAGTCGGCGAAGAGGGCTTCGGCGAGGAGCGCGCCGTGGGCGTCGCGGAGACGGAGGACGGCGGTGGCGCGGGGAAGCTGGTCGAGAGGCGCGGTGGAAAAAATCGTGATCAGCGCGAAGCGGGGGAGCGTGGCGGGGAAGGCGGTGGGGACGGCGGGGCCGATGAAGGCGCCGGAGGGGGCGAGCGGCGTGATCTCGGCGCGGGTGTCTTTGGCGTCGAGCACGCGGACGAGGCGCGTGGCGGATTCGTCGGCGCAGTCGAGCCACTCGATGCGCGCGAGCTGCGCGCCGGGCGGAGTGTAGACGCAGAGGCGGAGTTGGAATTTTTCCGGCCCGGCCGTTTCGGCGGCGAAGAGGTGGGCGGTCGAGAGCGGGGCGATCGTGCGGCCGCGGCGGGCGCGGAGTTCGTAGTTGCCGGCGGCGAGCACGGGCGTGAAGTCGCGGTCGAGGGCGTCGTGGAGCGGGCCGGTGACGGGCAGGCCGGAGGCGCGGATGAAACCGAGGAGCGTGCGCTCGACGATGACGAGGGCGCGAGGGTCGGCGGCGAGGCGGGCGGCGATTTGGTTTTGTTGGGCGGGGTTGAGGAGGGAGAACCAGTGGGTGGCGTTGGCGAGCGTGGGCGTGGGGCGGCCGGTCCAGAGATTGAAACTGTAGAGGCCGGGGAGGCTGAAGAGTTCGTTGCCGTGGACGCTGGCGTTGAGCGCGAAGGCGCGGAGACGGGCGCTGAGGAGTTCGGGAAGGCGGAGGATTTCGGCGCCGGGAAGGCGGAGCGGTTCGCTGGTGCGCCAGCGTTGCCAGCCGGTGTGGAGAAGCTGCGCGGCGAGACCGAACGCGGCGAGGGCGGCGAGACTGGCGACCCAGCGCGTGCGGGGGCGCGCGACCGAAGTGTCATCTATTAGATGACACTTTTCCTGGGGGCGGCGGGCGAGGAAGACGGCGGCTTCGGCGGCGGCGAGGGCGAGGAGGGGGGCGAAGAGGAAGGTGCCCCAGCCGATTTGGCTGCCGCCGACGGGGTAGGCGTGCAGGGCCTGCGTGACGGCGAGGAGCGCGAGCCAGGAGCGGAGGCGGGCGTGGGCGAGCGATGCGGGGTCGTCGGCGAGGGGAATCACGAACCAGGGGAGCGCGGTGAGGCCGTAGCTGATGACGAGCCCGAGCGCGCTGATCGGCAGCCAGCCGAACCACGCGACGAGCGCGACGGCGAGCCACGCGAGGCGCAGCCAGGCGACGGTGGTGCGAAAATGGAGACGCGTCGTCCAGGTGCGGACGTGCGCGACGAGGACGAGGAGGAAGGAGAGCAACGCGAGGACGAGCGCGCCGGGCCGCCAGACGACGGCGAAGAAAAAGACGCCGGGGTGGCGGAGCGGTCCGCGGATCACGCCTTCGAGCAGATCGGCGAGCGTGCCGCCGCGAGTGAAGGTGAGCGCGACGACGGCGAGCGCGAGGGCGGCGGCGGCGGCGATGAGCCAGGTGGCGCGGCGGAGCGGGAACCACGCGGTGCGGGCGGGCATCGAGAAAAGCACTACGCCGAGCGCGGAGGCGGTGGCGATCGCGGCGAAGGTGACGACCCATGGCTGGACGAGCAGCGAGTGCATCAACAACCACGGGAGCACGGCGAGGCCGATGGCGGCGAGCCACGGGGTGCGGCGGGCGAGCGCGGAAGGAGCGAGGTGGAGCAGGAGCCAGGCGCCGGCACCGGCGAAGAAGAAGAGGCCGACGTTGATTTTGGTGAGGGCGAGCGCGGCGCCGATGAGGCCGATGAGGACGGCGAGCGTGCGGGGGCGGTCGCGGGCGATGCATTCGGCGCCGGCCCAGGCGGCGAGGGCCACGAGAAAAGCGATGAGCCCGCCGGGATGGCCGGGCTCGGCGGTCATTTGCCAGAGGTGCGCGAAGGTGGCGGCGAGCGCGAGGAGCGTCCAGCGGATCGAGCGGGTGACGTGGTGGACGATCCAGGCGGAACAGAGCGCGGCGCCGAGCCAGTAGAAGAGCGTGAGGCCGCGGGCGGCGACGTGGTTGAAATCGAAACGGAGCAGGCGGTGGAGGGCGTCGGTCCACCCATAGAAGAACGGGCCGTATTGCGTGTAGATTTCGCGGTAGAGGGCGTGGCCGTCGGCGAAGTTGACGAGCGAGAGGAGCACGTAGCCCTCGTCGTCGTAGGGCTTGAAGCTGGTGAGGAGGAGGAGGGCGCCGGCGAGGGCGAGGCCGAGAGCGAGCGCGAGAAAAGCGACGAGGCCGGGCGCGCGTTTATTCACGGCTGGGCGGACGCTTCAGGACGTAGTTGGGGCGGCGTTTTACCTCGTCGTAGACGCGGCCGAGGTATTCGCCGAGCACGCCGATGCCGATGAGCTGCACGCCGCCGATGAAGAGGAGGAGCGTGACGAGCGTGGTGAAGCCGGTGGCGGCGGTCTCGATGCCGAGGATACGGCGGATCGCGAAGAAGAGGCCGATGGCAAAGCCCGCGAGCGCGACGAAGAGGCCGAAGTAGGTGAGCAGGCGAAGCGGGAGGTGGGAAAAACTGAAGAGGCCGTCGAGGGCGTAGCGGACGAGGCGGTGGAAGGTTTGCTGCGGCTGGCCGGCGGCGCGGGGGGCGCGGTCGTAGGCGACGTCGGCGCGGGTGAAACCGATCCACGCGCGGAGGCCGGGGAAGAAGCGGTTGCGCTCGGGGAGTTGGTTGAAGGCGGCGACGGCTTCGGCGCCGAGGAGGCCGAAGGTGCCGGAGTTGGGCTCGATCGGATAATCGGTGAGCCGGCCGTAGCAGGCGTGGAAGAGATCGAAGCCGAGGCGGCGGAGGCCGGTCTCGGCGCGGGTGCGGCGGGTGGCGCGGACGACTTCGGCGCCGGCGTGCCACGCGGCGACGAGTTCGGGGATGACCTCGGGCGGATCCTGGAGATCGGCGTCCATCGTGACGACGGCGGCGGCGTGAAGCGCGGCGGCGTGGGCGAGGCCGGCGGAGAGGGCGTTCTGAAAACCGAAATTGCGGGAGAGGGCAACGAGTTCGAAGCGGGCGTCGCGGGCGCCGTGGACGGCGATGAGAGCGGCGGAGCGGTCGCGGCTGCCGTCGTCGACGAGCACGGCACGCCAGGTGTGGGCGGCGGAATGGGCGTCGAAGACCGCGGCGAGGCGCGCGAACAATTCGGGCAGGACGGCCTCTTCGTTGAAAACAGGAATGACGACGGCGATGAGCGGGGTGTCAGGCATGAGCGGCGCGGACGTGCGGGAGCATGGAAGGCGGGGGGCGGAGGGCGAGAAGAAGCTTGGGGGCGAGTAGGGAGAGTGAGAGAGCGGACGTGAGGCGGAGGTGGGGGGCGGAGGTGGGGTGGGTTTTATTTTGAAACGCGGAGGGCGCGGAGGACGCGGAGTCGCAACCAAACCCGGAAGGATACCTTAACGGCGGATGGCACAGATGAACCCGGATTGAACCAGGCCTGCGCAGTGGATTGATCCGTGTTAATCCGTGGAATACCGGTCGCCCCATGCGATACAGCAAGGTCGCCAAGCTCGCGAAGGAATCAACCGGACCGCGTCGAAGAACTGGGATGGCTGCAAACGGAGAGGAAAGCGTGAGCTTTTCGCGATGGCCCGGAACGAAACGCTCACGCGTTCCGCTACGACCTTATGCTCGTCCTCCGCTCCGTTGAAATGGAGCAGCTTCGGGGGATTTATTCCAACGTGCTTTCAAGTTGAGACCATCCTTGCGCTTCCGCGCAGGGCTACATTCAGACGTAGCCCGCCGCGGGAGCGGCGGGACGAATTGGCCTCATCTTGAAAGCCCATTGGAATTGGCGGGGCGGAGGACCGGGAGGAATTTTTTTAACCGCAGAGAACGCAGAGAGCCCACTGAAAGACCGATCAGGGCGGGGCGAGGGCGAAGAGGATGAGGTTGTCGCGGTCGAGGACGGGGACGAGTTCGGCGGCCGTGGCGTCGGCGAAGGCGGGGGCGGCGGCGAGGTAGGTTTGATTGGTGGTGCTTTTCGCGACGAGGAGGTAGCGGACGCCGGTGGCGTAGAGGCGGGCGCGGGCGGCGGCGGGCGAAAGCGAGGCGTCGAAAAGAAACGATACGCTGGGCGCCCACGGGGAGATGACATCCATGCCGAGGGGAGCGAGGTAGACATTCGGGCCGAGGGCGAGGACGCGGGTGCCGGCGGTGAGGCGGGCGAGTTCGTGGTAGATGGGTCGGTCCTCGTAAGCGGCGGTGTAGGCGTCGACGTCGAGCCAGCGGGCGGGCGCGAGGCGGTAGGTGTTGTTGGGCAAGGTGAGCGCGCGGAGAGCGGCGTCGAGGGCGAGGGCGGCGAAGAGAATGAGGGTGAGGGCGCGGCGGGCGGGAGGGAGGAGGCGTTCGCAGGCGGCGCCGCCGAGGACGGCGAGGACGGCGCAGGCGGGAGCGAGCACGCGGAGGGAATTGGCGAGGCCGGCGGCGGTGTCACGGATCGAGAGGAGCCAGAGCGCGACGACGAGGACGGCGGAGAAAACGAACGCGGGCGCGCGGCGGAAAAAAAGCGCGGCGCCGAGAGCACCGGCGAGCAGGACGGCGAAATTATTTTCGAGGAGAACGGTGGGATGCTCGAGGAGTTGAGGGAGGAAACGATAGACGTCGCGGTAGATGAGCATGAGGCGCTCGTGGGCGGCGTTGACGGGGAAGAGGCCGGCGAGGGCGTGGTTGAAGAGAGGATTGCCGGTGAGGATGGCGTTGCGGGCATACCACGGCAGCGCGAGGAGGAGCGCGGGCGCGAGGAACGACGCGAGGGCGCGGGGCGAGAGGCGGCGGGTGAGTGCGAGCGCGAAGCCGAACGCGACGAAGGCCCAGCCGTATTCGCGGGCGAGCGCGCCGACGGCGGCGGCGAGACCGGCGGCGAGGAGCGCGGCGGGCGTCTCCTCGGCGCGGTTACGCGGCAGGTAGAGCAGCAGGGCGACGAGCGAGAGGGCGGTGAAGCCGGTTTCGTGGCCCATCGTGGCGGCCCAGCCGGCGAGGGGCGTGACGGCGAGGAGGGCGACGGCGAAAACGGCTGCGCGGGCGGAAAAATAGCGTCGGGCGAGGGCGGCGGTGGCGGCGAGGAGAAGGAGAAATTGCGCGAGGACGAGCGGCGCGGTGGCGGCGCGCGCGGCGCGGCCGAGGAGCGCGTAGGCGCTGAAGTAAAGCGAGGAGACGAGCGGCGGGATGCCGTCGGGCCAGACGTAGAGGAGGAAATCGGCGTCGCGGTGCGGCGGATAGAAATCGAGCGAATGCTGCGCGAGCATTTGTCCGGCGAGGAGATTCCACCGGAAACCGGTGTCGACGCCGAAGAGCGGGTGGGCGGTGGCGCGCCAGGCGAGGACGGCGAGGAGTGGGATGAGAGCGAGAAGTGGAAAGGGGCGGAGGAGGGGGAGGAGGAGTTGAGCGTCGAGGGAGGAGAAGTTGAGCGTCGAGGGTTGAGCGTTGAGCGTGGGGGTGGCGGGCGGCGGAGCGGAGATGCCTGGTGGGCGACGTTCGAGACGGACGATGAGAGCGGTGGCGGTGAGCCAGAGGCCGGCGAGGGCGGCGAGGGTCAGCGGGGCGCCGGCGAGTTGGAGGGCGAGCATGCCGGTGCAGAGGGCGGCGGAGCCGAGGAGAAAACCGGCGAGGACGGGGAGCGGGAGAGCGCGGCGGTGGGCGAGCCACGCGCCGGGGGCGGTGAGGAGGGCGAGCGCGACGAGGCCGGCGAGGAAAGGGAGCATCAGGCGAAGGTTTTTACCGCAGAGAACGCAAGGAACACCAAGAGCACGGAGGTGGACTCTTCGGTTTTCGACGGGTGAACACCGTGACGCGGCGGGAAGGTGGCAGGGCGTCGCGGCGCGGAGGCGAGATCGTCCCGCTGCTCCCGCAGCGGGCTACGAAAACCAGGCGATCAGCGGAGGAGGTTGTATTTGAAAATCGCCCACAGGGCGCGGAAGCCGTCGCGCCAGCCGATCTTTTTGCCGTCGGCGTAGGTGCGGCCGTAGTAGCTGATGCCGACTTCGTAGATGACGACGCCGAGCTTCGCGACCTTGGCGGTGATCTCGGGCTCGAAGCCGAAGCGGTTTTCCTCGAGGGCGATTTTCTGGAGAACGTCGCGACGGAAGACTTTGTAGCAGGTCTCCATGTCGGTGAGGTTGAGATTCGTCGCCATGTTGGAGCAGAGCGTGAGCGTCTTGTTTCCGATCATGTGCCAGAAATAAACGACGCGGTGGGCCTCGCCGCCGGAGAAGCGCGAGCCGAAGACGACGTCGGCCTGGCCGTCGACGATCGGCTTGAGGAGTTTCGGATATTCCTGCGGATCGTATTCGAGGTCGGCGTCCTGGACGATGACGGCGTCGCCGGTGGCGGCGGCGAAACCGGTGCGGAGGGCGGCGCCTTTGCCCTGGTTGACGTCGTGATAAATGATGCGGTCGACGAGCGGGGCGATCTGGGTGCGGAGGAGATCGCGGGTGCCGTCGCGCGAGCAGTCGTCGACGATGATGATCTCCTTGTCGCGGACCGGCGCGGCGCGGACGCGATCGACGATCAGGCGAATCGTTTTCGCTTCGTTGTAGCAGGGGATGACGATGGAGAGTTTCATGCCAGCGGCGGAGAGTAGGCGGGGCAGAGGCAGCGAAGGAAGTATTTTTGCGCGGAGGGAATCATACGTAATACGTATCGAAGGCGCGGGGCGTTGACCGTGGGAGTGGCGGGGGGCGGCGGGGAGGGGGCTGGGAGGGGGGCGTCGGTGGGGGCTCGGACCGCTCGGAGAGCGGTCCCTACCGGTCACGATGGGGTTTTCGTGAAGGCTCCGGGCTCGAGGGGCCGAGGACGAGCGCCGACATCGGAGCTGGAGAGCGGACGAGGAGAGAGCGAGAGCGAAGCGGTGAGAAGAGGCACGGGATCGATGACGCATGGAGCGGGCGTTGACCGGGAAGGCGGACGACGCATCGTGGGCGGCATTTGTTGTCCGCGGCACGAGAACTAGTGGAACGACCCAGAGTGCGAGAGGCCGCGCTGAATCTCGGCTGGCTGATCGGCGAAAAGGCGGTGCGGCTGGTGTTGAATGTCGGCGTGGGGTTTTGGGTGGCGCGTTACCTGGGGCCGGCGCGGTTCGGGGAATTGAATTATGTCATCGCGGTCGTCGGGTTGGTGTCGGCGGCGGCGGAACTCGGATTGGAAAGCGTGGTGCGGCGGGAAATCATTCGCGCGCCGGAGCGTGCGGGAACGGTCGTGGCGGCGGCGGCCGGGCTGCGGCTGGCGGGCGGAGCGGTGGGGTATGCGCTGCTCCTCGCGGCGGCGGCAGGTTGGGCAAACGAGGGCGATCGGACACTGTTTGCCGTGGCGGGTCTGATGTTGTTTCAGCCGGCGCTGACGGTCGTGGATTTATGGTTTCAAGCGCGGCTGCAGGCGCGGATCACGGTCTTCGCACAACTGACGGCCCTGGTGCTCGGGGCGGCGTTGCGGGCGGGGCTGATCGTGACGCGGGCATCGCTGGTGGCGTTTGCGGCGGCGAGCGTGGCGGAGTTCGTCACGGCGGCGGCCTTGCTCTGGTGGCGGGCGCGACGCGACGGGCTGGCGGCGTGGCCGAAGGCGTGGAGTGGAAGCGTGGCGCGGCGCCTGCTCGGCGAGGCGTGGCCGCTGCTGTTGTCGAGTTTCGCCGTGCTGACGTATGTGCGCATCGACGCGGTGATGCTGCGGCAGATGGCGGGCGAGGGCGCGGTGGGTATCTACACGGCGGCGACGCGGTTCACGGAGATCTGGTTTTTCCTGCCGGTGGCGCTCGCGGGAAGCGTGCTGCCGTCGATCCTGCGGGCGCGCGAGCGCGGGGCGGAGGCGTATGCGGCGCGGCTGCAAGGGTATTTCGATTTGAGCGCGGGACTGGGTTTTGGGATCGCGATCGCGACGACGCTGGCGGCGCCGGGGCTGATCCGGCTGGCGTATGGGCCGGCGTTTGCGGAAGCTGCGCCGGTGCTTGCGCTTCATATCTGGTCGACGGTGTTTGTTTTTCTCGGGGTGGCGCGCAGCCAGTTTTTGGTGAACGAAAGCTTCACGCGCTTCTATTTCGCGGCGACCGCGGCGGGGGCGGTGCTGAATGTGGCGTTGAATTTCGCGCTGATTCCCCGGCTGGGGGCGTGGGGCGCGGCGCTGGCGACCCTGGCGGCGCAGGCGGTGGCGGCATGGGCATCGTCGTTTTGGATCGCGGGGGTGCGGCCGACGGGACGGATGCAGACGCGCGCGCTGTTGCTTCCAGTGCGCTGGATCACTTATGCGCGGCGAGCGTGAGGAATTGCCGGCGGGACGGAAGGCCTTGCGGTTTCTCGCGCTGCTGACGCGGGCGCGCGTGGCGCGGAAACTGGGCACGCTCGTGACGGACGGCTATCTGGCCGAGACGGGCTGGGTGCGGAGCCTGGAACGGGACGAGATCGTGGATGCCGCGGGCGAACCGCTGCCGTGGGCAACGCTCCCGTTCGTCGATTTCATCGCGCCGCGGTTGCGGGCGGAGTGGTCGGTTTTCGAATACGGCGCGGGGGCGTCGACGCTGTTTTATGCGAAGCGGGTGCGGCGGGTGACGGCGGTGGAGCACGACGCACGCTTCGCCGCGCAGCTGCGCGCGCGGCTGCCGGGAAATGCGGAGGTGCGTGTATGCGCGGCGAGCGGGGAAGATTACGCGGCGGAGGTCGGACGCGGCACGACCGAGCCGGAACTCGTGAGCGTGGACGGCGAGCACCGGGAGCTTTGCGTGGCGCGGGCGATGGGGCGGCTGGCGCCGGGTGGCGTGCTGGTGCTCGATGACGCGGAGCGGGGCGAGTATGCGGGCGCGCGGAAAATGCTGGCGGCGGCGGGATTTCGCGCGGTGGAATTTTGGGGTCTGGCGGCGGGTGGCGTGAGGCGGAAATGCACGAGTGTGTTTTACCGGGAGGGAAACGTGCTCGGGCTTTAGCACGATGACTGCGACGGCGGAGACGATTCCAGTGGTTCTGTTTGCGTATGCTCGCGCGGATCTGCTGCGGCGGGTGCTGGCGTGCCTGCGGGTGGAGCGGGTGCCGTTGATTTATGTTTTTGCCGACGGCGCAAAAGGGGAGACGGACGCCGCCGCGGTGGCGGAGGTGCGGAAGACCTTGCGGGGAATCGACTGGGCGGAGGTGCGGCTCGAGGAGCGCGCGAGGAATTTCGGACTGGGGCAAAACGTGCTCGACGGCGTGAGCGCGGTGGCGGCGCGGCAGGCGGCTTGGATCGCCTGGGAGGATGACCTCGTGGCGGTGCCGGGCACGTATGCGTGGCTGAGCGCGGCGTTGCGGCGCTATGCGGCGGACGAGCGGGTGATGAGCGTGACGGCATGGACGCATCCGCGCGTGCAGCCGGAGGGCGTAAATGGCCCGTATCTGGACGGACGTGCGGAGTGCTGGGTCTGGGGAAGCTGGGCGCGGGCGTGGCGCGGCATGACCGACGCGACGGCGGAGGGAAAGGCGCGGGCGGCGGAGAGGCGCGGCACGGCGCGGGGCGCCTACGGCGCCGACCTGCCGGCGATGGCGCGAGTGGAGCGCAGAAAGAATATCTGGGCCGTGCGGTGGGTGTATCATCATTTGGAGCACGGCGGATTGTGCGTCCGACCGCCGTGGACGATGGTCGAACACGTGGGCCTCGGCGCGACGGCGACGCATGCAGGAGGCGCATCGGAGTGGACGAATGCGCCGCTGCGCGACGCCCCCCCGATTCCCGCGACCTGGCCGGAGCCGGTGGAGACGAAAGGGAGTCGAGAAAAGTGGCGCCGGGCAACGGCGGGCGCGGACCGCCGCCTCGTCGCGGCGTGGCAAAAGGCGCGGGTCGTGACCCGTGCCCGGGGAAACTGGAAAGGCGCCGTGCGACGGCTGCTGCCGGCGCGCGCGGTCGAGGCGGTGGTGCGGCGGTTTTTCCGCGTGCGCTGGACGGGGAATTACGCGAATTGGGCGGAGGCGCGGGCGGCGTCGGGCGGATACGAGAGGCGCGAGATTCTCGAACGGGTGGCGACGGCGGCGTGCGCGGTGCGCGAGGGGCGGGCGGCGTTCGAGCGGGACGGGGTGACGTTTGCGCTGCCAAGCCCGGACGGATTGCTGTTGGGGGCGCTGATGCGGGCGGCGGAGCGGGCGGGCGAAGCGGTGACCGTGCTGGATTTCGGCGGATCGCTGGGAAGCGCTTACGGGCAAAACCGACCGTGGTTGCACGCGACGGGCGTGCGGCGATGGTGCGTGGTGGAGCAGGCGCATTTCGTGACGGTTGGGCAAAAAAATTTCGAGGACGAGACGCTGCGATTTTACGACACGATCGAGGCCTGCTGCGCGGCGGAAACGCCGGCGGTGCTGCTGCTGTCGAGCGTGCTCCCGTATTTGCCGGAGCCGGACGCGGCGATCGCGGAGGCGCAGCGAAGGAATTTTGCGACGGTAATCGTGGCGCGGACGGGCGTGATCGCAGGAGACGCGGATCGTCTCACCGTGCAACACGTGCCGCGAGCGATCTACCGGGCAAGTTATCCATGCCGGTTTCTCGGGCGGGAAAGGCTGCTCGCGCAGTTCGCGGGAGCGTATCGGCTGGTGGAGGAAACCGCGGCGGACGAAGGGGAGGCGGTGGGCGTGAGTTTCAGGAATTTCGTCTTCGAGCGCCGATCGTGAATCACTACTGCACGTATTTCGACCGGGGATTTTTGATCCAGGGGTTGGCGTTGTGGCGGTCGCTGGCGGAGCACGATCGCGATGCGGTGTTGTGGGTGCTGGCGCTGGACGAGTTCACGGCGGAGGTGCTGCGGGAAATAGGCGGAACGTGGCTGCGCGTGGTGGAGTTGCGCGAAGTGGAGGCGGGCGATGCGGAGCTGGCGGCGGCGAAGGCGGGGCGGACGCGGGTGGAATATTTTTTCACGCTGTCGCCGTGCTGGCCGCGGTGGTTGTTGAGGCGGCGGGCGGAGATCGAGCGGCTGACTTATCTCGACGCGGATTTGTTTTTCTTCGGGGAGCCGGCGGGAATCTTCGACGCGATGGACGCGGCCGGAGCGAGCGTGTTGCTGACGGCGCATCGGTTTCCGACGTGGCTGGCGGCGCATTACGAGCGGCACGGGAGATTCAATGTGGGCGTGCTGGCGTGGCGGAACGATGCGAACGGCCGGGAATGCCTGGAGACGTGGCGGGAAGAATGTTTGGCGTGGTGTTTCGACCGATTGGAGGACGGAAAATATGCGGATCAGAAATATCTGGAGGCCTGGCCGGAGCGGTGGGGGGCGAAGGTGCTGGTGCTGGAGGATGCGGGGGTGAATGCGGCGCCGTGGAATTGGGCGGGCGCGGCATGGAAGGTGGAGGAGAAGGGCGGGGTGGAGCGGCGGGGTGCGGAGACCCCGGCCTACATGGTCACGATCGGCGGGCGGCGGCTGGTGGTGTTTCACTTCGCGCGGTTTCGGCCGCTGCGAGGAACCTGGTGGTGGCAGTCGGGGCAGCTCGACTATGGCGTGATGCCGGGGCGGCTGCGGAACGCGATCTATGGGACGTATTGGCGGGCGTTGGACGCGGCGCGGAGGGAAATCGCGGCGCGGCGGGAAGGTTTTGATTTTCCGCGGAGCGGCGGGCGGGGCGGGCGGGGATTTTGGCGGTCGCTGGCGCTGCGGACGATGTTTGGGAGCGACTGGCTGCGGGTGTGCGGAAAGTTTTTTTCGCTGGGCGTCGGAAGGGGGTCGGGGAAGGTGTTGGCGGGGTTGAGAATGGGGCGGTGAGTCCCGCTGCTCCCCCAGCGGGCTACGGGGAGGAGGGACCGCAGCGGGAGAAAGTGCGGAGGAATTTTTTGCGGAGAAAACGGAGGACGGAAAGGGCGTCCCAGAACCAGCAGCGCCAGGCGGCGGCGTAGCGGTGGCGGACGAAAATCTCCTCGCGGTAGACGCGCCAGGCGCCGTTGTCGCTGAGGCCGTGCGTCGCACAGGCGGCGATCCGAAGCGGGATGGGCTTGAAGCGGACGCGGTTTTTCCAGAGGCGGAGGTTGAGGTCGTAGTCGCCCTGGATCGCGAGGGTGGTTTCGAAATCGCCGCTCTCGGCGAAGAGCGCGCGGCGGTAGAAGGCGCCCTGGTGGTGAACGAAGTTGCGGATGAGCGGGTTGACCTGCGCGCGAAGGCGGTAGAGGCGGCCGTCGTCGTAGGCGACTTCGCCGGCGACAACGCCGGCTTCGGTTTTGGCGAGCCAGTGGAAGGCTTCGCCGAGGATTACTTTGCCGACGAGGCGGTCGTCGGCGCCGAGAAAAAGAACCCACTCGCCGCAGGCGAGAGCGATGCCTTTGTTCATCGCTTCGTAGATGCCGCGGTCGGGTTCGGAGACGAGGGCGGCGAGGCGGTCGCGGTGGGCCTCGAGCCATTCGCGGGTGCCGTCGGTCGAGGCGCCGTCGATGACGATGATCTCGACCGAGGCCTTCTCCTGGGACCACACGCTGTCGAGCGCGGCGACGAGGCGCGGGCCGGGGTTTTTGCAGACGAGGATGAGGCTGAGGGTGGGCGCGGACATGGCGGCAGAGGGCGAGGCGGACGGCGGCGCGGACAGTTGCGCGGGAGCGGGCGAGCTACAAGGCTGCGCGCGGATGTCCGTTCCGCCCCTGCTTTCGATCGTGATCGTCGCCTACAAATCGCGCGACGAGATTGGCGCGTGCCTCGCGTCCCTGCCGCGGGAACTCGCGCTGGCGGACGGAACGCGGGGAGTGGTCGAGGTGGTGGTGGTGGATAACTCGGCGGGAGAGGGGGCGGGGGAGGTGGTGCGGGGGAAATTTCCGGAGGTGAAGTATCTGCCGGCGGAGGCGAATTTGGGATTTGGGCGGGCGAACAACCGAGGGTTCGTGGAAGCGCAGCGGAGCGGGGCGGAGTGCGTTTTGTTTTTAAATCCGGATACGGTGAGCAACGCGGCGGCGCTGGCGCACTGCGTGGCGCGGCTGCGGGGCGACGAGCGGATTGGGCTGATTTCGCCGAAGCTCGTGCTGGCGGACGGGACGATGGATGCGGCGTGCCGGCGGTCGATTCCGACGCTGTGGGATGGATTTTGCCGCGCGAGCGGGCTGGCGGCGGCGCGGCCGCGGGCGAAAATTTTCGCGGGCTACAATCTCACGTGGCGGCCGGAGGCGGGGACGTATGACGTGGGGGCGGTGAACGGGGCGTTCATGATGGGGCGGCGGAGCATGTTCGAAGCGGTGGCGGCGGCGGAACACGGGCAGGTTTTCGATGAAAATTTTTTCATGTATGGGGACGATCTGGATTTGTGCATTCGGGTGGCGCGGGCGGGGTGGAAGATCGTTTACGACGGGAGTGTGGCGATCACGCATCTGAAAGGGCTGAGCGTGGCGAAGGATTACGAAACGATGTCGGGGGCGATCTTCGATGCGAACCGGGAGGTTTATTTGAAACACTTCGTGCGGCGCGGCGCGTGGTGGGCGGGCTTGGGCCGGTGGAAGTATCGAGCGGCGTTCGGGGCGTGGAAGGCGCTCGCGCTGGCGCGGGCACGGTGGCGCGGACACCGGCTCGTGCGACCGTTATGAGCGCGGCGGACGAGAGGAAAACGCGCGGCGGACAAAACGGAGTGTAACGCATTGCGTTACACTTTCAGAGGGATGCTGCATGGAGTTCGGCGGCGGGCGGGCGGGTGGTGGGGGCGGGGGTGGGTGGTAGGGGCGGAGGGGGACGGTAGGGGCGGGGGCGCTGGCGGCGCAGCTGGGATTGGTCGCGGGGGCACGGACGAAGGCGCCGTTTTAGGATCAGTGGGGCGGCGAGGGCGTGCGGCTGTATCCTCGGTGGCTGGACGGGAGCCGGCGGTGGGTGGATCCGCTCAGGCGGGCAACGAGCATGGGATCGCGCGGACGCAGGCGTTCGATCCGGCGCTGTTCGCGGCGACTGGGGGCCGTGGGATTCGCTGGCGCAACGGGCGCGAACGCGGGGCTGCAGGCGAGCGTCGCGGGCGGACGGGCGTGGGTGGTGTTGGCGGAGGCGAAGGAAGGAGCGCGGTGGGCGGTCGCGGCGGTTGTGGCGGTGGCGGCGGTTGTGGCGGTGGCGTTCCTGCCGGTGCTGGTCTGGCACGTGGTGTGGCGGGGATTCGAATCGCAGGTGAGTTTCGCGCTGGGATTTTCAGTGACGGCATTGGGGCGGTTGGGAGCGCGGGAGCGGGCGGTGGCGCGGACGAGCGGCGGGGCGGCGTGGATGTTGTTTTTGACGGTCGGGTGGCTGGGGCTGTCGGCGGAAATGTGGCGGGGCGCGATCGGGCCACGAATACGGGATCGAAGGCGCCGGTGCGGCGGTTGCGGGAATTTCAGCGGAGCGGGAACGCGGCGGTGTTCGCGGGGCAGCCGCGGTGGCTGGTGCGGCGCCGGATCTGGCGGTGATGCGGGCGGTGCTCGACGATCCGCGGATCAACCGATTGATAGTTGCCCGAAGCAGTGACGCCGACGGGAGGGCGGCGAGTTCCTTCGCCGCTGCGTTGACCAGGGATCGTTGCGGCGCGGAACGGAGTCCGCGCCCTACCGAGATCGCGTCACTTCTTCAGGAAATGCTCAATAAAAGGCGGTTGGAATTGAACCACGGTGACACGGAGAGCACAGAGAAAACGGTTCCCAAGAAACTGATCTGGTCGGGAAGCTCACCTGGCGGATGAAGCCATTTTTCTCGGAGGTTTCTCCGGTTCGCCTCTCGGTGCCTTTGGGTCTTTGGGGTTCAACTGGTTTTTTTTAAATCAAGGGAAACTTCCGCCGGCGTTGCAACCGGAGTGGCCGAGGGGGCCTCTGCTCGGGTGGTGCGGTGGATATCGGGGCGACAGCGAAGCGAAGGCGGATGGCCCGACGTCGTTTCAGCGGCGGGGATGACTATGGGGGGCATCGACCGCCGCTGCTGCCAAACTCAACCGGGGGCGCGCCAGCGGAGAAAGGTCAGGAGGATGATCTGGACGTCGAGCCAGATGCTCCAGTTTTCGATGTAGTAAATGTCGTGCTGAATGCGGGCGGCGAGGCTGCTGTCACCGCGCAGGCCGTGCGCTTGGGCCCAGCCGGTCATGCCGGGTTTCGCGAGGTGGCGCGGGAGATAGTGGGGGATGTCGCGGGCGAGTTGGTCGACGTGATGCGGGCGTTCGGGGCGCGGGCCGACGAGGCTCATGTCGCCGCGGAGGACGTTCCAGAATTGGGGGAGTTCGTCGAGGTTCCAGCGACGGAGAAACGCGCCGAGGCGGAGGAGGCGGGGGTCGTCGGGTGCGGTGCTCTGGCGTGCGGCGTCGGTGGCAGCGGCGTCGGGCGTCATGCTGCGGAGTTTGTAGAGCGTGAACGGGCGGTGGCCGGTGCCGATGCGTTGCTGGCGGAAGATGACGGGGCCGCCGGGCGACTCGCGTTTGATGAGCGCGGCGAGGATGAGTATAAGGGGCGCCGATACGACGAGGCCGGCGGTGGCGCCGAGGAGATCGACGGTGCGCTTGAGGGCGCGGGAGAAGAGGCGGTCGAGCGCGAGGGCTTCGACGCCGAGGACGGGGATGCGGCCGATGGTTTGGAGGCGGAGGCCGCTGAGAAAAATGTCGAAGGCGCCGGGGACGATTTTCCATTCGACGTAGCGGCGCTCGCAGGTCTCGACGATGCAGCGGAGGTCGTCGCGGGGAAGATCGAGGCGCGTGGCGATGAGGATGTCGGCGCGGACGCGGGTGAGGATCGCCTCGAGATCGGTGAGCGAGCCGAGGTGGGCGATGCCGGGAGGAACAGGAATGGGCCCGTTGAAAGTGTCATCTATTAAATGACACTGGTCGGACGAGCTACGAGGGGAGTTTTTGGAAGTGTCATCTAATAGATGACACTGTGGGTCGGTGGGGAGGGGGATGACGCCGGCGAGGGCGAGGGGGTGGGCGGGGTCGCGGGTGAGGTCGGCGGCGAGATCGCGGGCGGTGGCGTTCCAGCCGAGGAGGACGGCGCGGCGACGGAGGCGGTCGCGGAAAGGGGGCTGCGTGAGGACGGTATAGGCGAGCGAGCGCCAGGCGAAGAGGAGAACGATGACGCAGCTGAAGGCGAGAAGGGCGAAGAGACGCGAGATCGGCGGGTCGAATTTGAGGACGAGGGAAACGCCGAGGTAGGCGGCGAGCCAGAAGGCGGTGCCTTTGAGGATGGCGTTGAGGATTTGATAGCGGCGGAGGAGGAGGCGGGCGTCGTAGAGGCCGAACTGGGCGAAGGCGGCGACGAGGAGGGCGACGCCGACGAGGAGGAGGGGGAGGTAGCGCGCGAGGATCGCATCGGGAACGTCGATACCGAGGCGCGCGACGGGCGAGGCGTAACGGAGCCACCAGCCGAGGACGAGGCCGGCGAAGGTAACCAGCGTGTCGCCGAGGAGCAGGGCGAGGGGGACGACGGTTTCGCGGAGGGGATTCGGGGCGCGGGGCACGAGGGGGATTTTCGATTTTCGAATTTCGATTCTCGATTTCTACGGGGCGGGCAGGACCGGAGCGGGCGCGTCGAGGAGGCTGAGGAGGAGGGGCGAGGGGAGCCAGCCTTTCGGGGGGAAGAGGAACGCGAGGTCGCCGGCGGCGAGGGCGTTTTCCTGGATTTCGAAAACGTCGACGGGCGGCGGGAGGTCGAGGTCGCGCATGAGGACGGGATAGCCGGTGCGTTCGCGGTGGAAGGCGCGCACGGGCGCGGCGGCGAAATCGGGCGGCGAGGGGCGGGCGGCGAAGTAGCTGACGCGCGCGGGCGTGCGGGCGGCGGCGAGGACGGGGCCGAGGGAAGCGTGGGGGTCGGCGTCGAGCCACGGAATCAGTGCGGCGAGGTAGTCGAGTTCGCGGAGGGCGTAGAAGGATTTTTTCGCGGCGAGGTTCGGGCGGAGTTGAGTGAGAGCGCGGAGCGTTTCGCCGACGACGGCGGGGCGGAGGGCGGCGAGCGAGGGGACGCGCCACCATGGGGACGTGAGGAAGAGGGGATCGTCGAGGCACTCGAGGGCGAGCGCGTGGACGGCGGCGTCACGGGAATTTGAATTCAGGCGGGCGAGGGCGAGGCCGAAGTAGACGCCGCCTTTGTCGGGGACGAGGTGGGCGGCGGCGAGGAAGTGGGGCGCGGCGGCGGCGGGATCGCGGGTGACGAGGAGCCAGCCGAGGTTGAAGGCGGCGATTTCCTGCGCGGGGTTTTGGGCGAGGGAATCGCGGAGGAGGGCGATGGCGGCGGCGGTGTTCGCGGGCGTGGGATCGCGGGCGAGGAGGAGAGCGCGGGAGTTGAGGACGGGCGTGGGATCGGGACGGCCGAGGAGCGCGACGAGGGTGAGCGCGAGGACGGTAAAGAGTGCCGGAGACGATCTGGGGGGAAAGTAACCCAATGGGTTACTTTGTGAGGGGGATCGGAGGGCGAGGAGGGCGGCGCAGGCGGCGAGGGCGAGGGCGAAGAGGGGGACGTCGAGTTGGGCGTCGGTGAGGGAAAACACGAGGTAGCCGGCGAGGGCGATGGTGGCGACAGACCGCAGCGGGGACGGGGGCGATGAGACGGCGAGGGAGCGGAGCAGGGAGGGGGGCGATGAGACGGCGGCGCGGAAGGCGAGGACGAGGAAGGCGAGGGCACAGGCGAGACCGAGGGCGCCGTGGTCGGCCCAGAGTTGGAGGGGAAGGCTGTGGAGTTGGAGGACGTTTTCGGCGCCGCCGTCGAGGCGGGCACGGTAGCGCGGGAAGACGAGCGGGGTGGTGCCGGCGCCCCAGCCGAGCAGCGGGCGGTCGAGGCCCATGAGCGTGCCGGCGTGGAGCATGGCGGTGCGTTGGACGTTGCTGAGATTCGGGACGGCGGCGGGCAGGGGCCGGGAGAGGAGCATCGCGCGCGTGCGCGGGTGGGCGAAGGCGAGCGCGAGGGAGGCGGCGGCGAGGGCGAGGAAGGCGAGGAGAAGTTTTTTCCAGGTCAGGCGGGCGTGGAGCAGTGCCACGCAGAGAAGCGCGGCGAGGCCGAGGAGGCCGCCGCGGCTGCCGCTCGTGAAGAGAAGAACGAGGGCGAGGAGGGTGGCGAAGGACCAGGAGAGAGTCGAAAAAAGCCCGACGGGGACGTCGGGCTCCACCGGTCGGAAGGCACGGAGGGCGAGGGCGCCGAAGACGGGCAGCATGAGGAGCGCGAGGCCGGCGGTGTAGTTGGAATGACCGAGGGGCTCGGCGTTGCGGTGATCGACGAGCGAGGAGAGATGTCGCCAGGCGCCGGAGGGAATCAGGTCGGTGGCGAGCCAGCGGGCGAGGCTGCTCACGGCGACGGCAAAAAAGAAGAAGCCGGCGATGCGGAGGAGTTGCGCGCCGTGGCGTTCGCGGTCTTGGGCGAGCCAGTCGTGGAGGAGAAAAAACGCGGCGAGCGCGGCGAGGGGCGTGAGCGAGAAGAGCAGCGATGGGCCGCGATCGGGGCTGGCGAGCGCGGAGAGGAGGACGACGGCGGCGAAGCCGGCGGCGGTGAGAGTCCAGGCGCGCGAAGGAAGCGCGAGTGGGCGGGCGCCGGGGAGAGAGCGGAGAAGCAGGAGGATGAGCGGGGCGAGTTGGGCGAACCAGAGGAGGGCATGCCACGGCGTGGCGTAGGCGCGGGTGGCGCCGCGGTCGAGGAGGGTGAGGACGGCGACGGAGGCGAGCGTGGCGAAGGCGAGCAGGCGCGAGAGCGTGGTTACAGAAGAGAGCGAGTGGGGGCGCGGCGGCGGCATGCGGCGGGAGAGGGTAATGACAGCGGTGGGGTTTGGGGGGAGCAAGCTTGGGCGGGAGCGAGCGCGGTCAGGTTGACCGCGGCGCGGCGAGGTCGGGAGACCCCGCCCTACACTTACTGGATGGAGGAGGCGCGGGGGCTTGACGGTGATGCGGGGCGCTGGGCAGGCTCGCGCGAATGTCGTCTGAAACCACCACGCTCGCGGAGCAGAAGAAGAGATTGCCCTGGGCGCAGCTGGCGGTGGGCGCGGTGGTGCTCGGAGGGGCGGCGTGGTTTTTTCTGCGGGGCGTCGACGTGCAGGCCTGGATCGAGCGGGGGATGGAATTGGTGCGCGGAGCGGGGGCGGTGACGTTTTTCGCGGCCATGGTGCTGCTACCGGCGGTGGGCGTGCCGGCCTCGGTGTTCACGTTGACGGCGGGGCCGGTGTTTGGGCCGAAGCTGGGGATGCCGCTCGTCGTGGGGCTGTGCGTGGCGGCGATCATGGGCAACGTCGTGCTCACGTATTTCCTGGCGCGACGGGCGCTGCGGCCCGTGCTGGAAAAACTGATGCAGCGGTTCGGCTACAAGCTGCCGCAGGTGGCGCCGGAGGACATGACCGATCTGGCGATCATCGTGCGCGTGACGCCGGGGTCGCCGTTTCCCGTGCAAAACTACCTGCTGGGGCTGGCGAACGTGCCGTTTGGGAAATATCTATTGGTGTCGTTCATCGTGCAGGCGATCTATGCGCCGGCGTTCGTGCTGTTCGGGGATGCGTTGCTGCACGGCAAGGGCAAGCTGGCGACGATCGCGGTGGGGCTGCTCGCGGCGGCGGCGGTGGCGACGCATTGGGCGCGGAAGCATTTCGGGAAAAAGAAAAACGCGGCGGAGGCGGAGAATGCCGGTGGAGCGTGAACCGGCGGGGTCGGGAGACCCCGCCCTACAACCAGGCAAGTCGGCCGGGCGACAGCGCGACGAGCGCGTGGAGTCGGTGAGCGAGTTCACGCGGCGGGTGAAGACGCTGCTGGAGCGCGGGCTGCAGCCGGGGTGGGTGCGGGGCGAGGTATCCAATCTTCGGGCGCAGGGGAGCGGGCACTTTTATTTTTCGTTGAAGGACGCGGGCGCGCAGCTCGGCGCGGTGCTGTTTCGCGGCGATGCGGCGCGGCAGACGGTGAAGTTGCGCGACGGGATGCAGATCGTCGTCTACGGCGAGGTGAGCGTCTACGAGGCGCGCGGGCAGTATCAGCTGATCGTGCGCGCGGTGCTCGAGGACGGCGAAGGGCGGCTGCGGCGGGAATTCGAGGCGCTGAAGCAGCGGCTCCTCGCGGAGGGGTTGTTCGCGGCGGAGCGAAAGCGGGCGATTCCGGAGATGCCGCGGACGGTGGCGTTCGTGACCTCGCCGACGGGCGCGGCGGTGCAGGATTTTTTGCGGATTTTAAAACGACGCGGCTGGCGCGGACGCGTGGTCGTGGTGCCGGCGAAGGTGCAGGGCGAGGGCGCGGCGGAGGAGATGGTCGCCATGCTCGCACAGGCGGAGGCGTTGAAGATTTTCGATCTGATCGTGATCGGGCGCGGCGGCGGGAGTCTGGAGGATTTGTGGGCGTTCAACGAGGAGCGGCTGGTGCGGGCGGTGGCGGCGTGCGGCGTGCCGGTGATTTCGGCGGTGGGGCACGAGATCGATTTCACGCTGTGCGACTTCGCGGCGGACGTGCGAGCGGAGACGCCGAGCGCGGCGGCGGAGTTGATCTCGAGTCATTTCGTGCGCTGCGCGGAGCGGGCGGGGCAGGCGGAGGAGGCGATGACGGGGCTCGTGGAGGCGGCGTTGGCGCAGGCGAAAGCGAGCGTGGCCCATGCGAAATCGCGACTGCGGCTGCTGTCGCCGGCGGCGCTGGTGGAGCAGGGTTATCTGCGGCTCGACGATTTGGCGAACCGGCTGGCGGGCGCGTTGCGGGAGAGTTTGCAGACGCGGCGGCACCGGCTGGCGGAGGCGCGCGCGCTGCTGGCGCGGCGGTCGCCGGAATATCGCGTGCAGATGGAATCGCACCGGCTGCTGGCGTTGTGGAAACGGTTGCAGGCGGCGAGTCCGGCGTCGGTGCTCGGGCGCGGGTTCGTGATCATGCGAGATGAAGCGGGGCGGCCGGTGGCGAGACGGAAAGGATTGGTGGCGGGGCAGAAGCTGCGGGCGGAATTCGGCGATGGGGAGCAGGCGATGCGCGTGGAGTGAGGCGGGGCATGAGAAACAATCGAGGCGGAGTCCCGCTCCTTCCGGAGCGGGCGACGAGGAGGTGACGGTGTGGCTGGGGGTGGAATAATCGGCGGAGTTGGCTACTCTTACGGGGACAATGAAACCGAGTGTGCTGTTAACCTTTTTCGCGCTGGCGGCGGTGGCCGCGGCGCACACCGAAATGAAAACGACGAAAACGAACTCTGCGATGGCGACGAACGAGGCGGGCGCGGCGTGCAAGACCGACGGCGAGAAATCAGCGTGCGGGCTGCCCTCGCACGTCGTGATCGACATGTCGAAGGCGCAGGTGCAGCGCAGCGATGCGGACTGGAAGGCGCGGCTGACGCCGACGCAGTTCCGCGTGGCGCGGCAGCAGGGGACGGAGCGGCCGTTCGACAACGAATTTTGGGACAACCACCAGGACGGCGTTTATTTTTCGGTGTGCAGCGACACGCCGCTGTTCGACTCGCGGGACAAATTCGAGAGCGGCACGGGCTGGCCGAGTTTCACGAAGCCGATCCAGCCGGAGTTCGTCGGCGAGACGCGCGATACGAGCTACGGGATGACGCGCGTGGAAGTGCACTGCAACGTCGACGGGGCGCATCTGGGGCACGTGTTCGAGGACGGCCCGGAGGACAAGGGCGGGCTGCGCTACTGCATCAACAGCGCGTCGTTGCGGTTCGTACCGCGGAAGGCGTATGAGGCTTGGGTCGCGAAGAATTCGGCGGTCGTGGCGGCGGGGACGAAATAAAAGTCGAGGGATCGCACCGCTGCCCGCGCGAGTGCGCGGCGACGGTGCTGTAGGAGGCGATGAGCTACGAGCGCTCGCCGGAATCGCCTGCAAGCAGGCTCGTACATCCGAACCGCGACCGGCTATCATTTTTCTGAAACGCTGTGGCATAGGACAAACGGCCTATAGCGGTGGAGGCGGAAAGCTGGCATATTGGCGGTCGGCGTTCGGTTCCGCAGGGTTCGCGGCTAACGCAAGCGGCTAATTTTTTTTACGCTTGCCGGTCGCGGATTGCGGGAGGCGAGACGCGCTGATTTCCATCAAGGCACACACAACGCCGCGCGTTTTCGCGAGGCGCCCTCCAGGTCCGTTCCGCTTCAACCCCCATGATCTCCTCCGCTGCCCGTCGGGTGGCCGGCTTTTGCGCCGGCATTTTCCATCGTCTGGTTTCGCGCCGCGTGTTTCCCACCGCGGCGTTTTTTTTGGGCGTGAGCGCCAGCGCGTTCGCCATCCTGCTCCCGCAGCCGGTGGTCACGAGTTTTACGCCGGCGACCGCGCGCTACGGTGCGACGGTCACGATCACGGGCACGGGTTTCACGGGCGCGACGGAGGTGCGGATCAACGGCGTGGCGAACTCGGCGGCGTTCACGATCGATTCCGACACGCAAATCACCGCGACGATCAAACCGGTGCCGGCGCAGAGCGGCACGATTTCCGTCGTCTCACCGGGCGGGACGGGGACGAGCGCGGCGTTCTTCACGATCGATGCGCCCGCGTGGACGTTGCAAAACCCGAAACCGGTCGCGGCCTTCATCGAGAATGCGACCTTCGGTGCGGGCGTCTATGTCGCGACCACGTCAGGTTCGCCGGGACTCGTGCTCACGTCGTCCGACGGCATCGCGTGGACCGTGACGTATGCGAACACGAGCGGCTTGCGGGCGGTGGCGTATGCGAACGGAAAATTCGTGGCGACGGGTGACCTCGGCGCGATCCTCACCTCGACCGATGGTCTCGCGTGGACGGCGCAGGTGTCGGGCACCACGGCGTCGCTGCAGGGCATCGCTTTCGGCGCCGGAAAATACGTGGCGCTCGGGGACGGCAGCACGGTTTTGACCTCGACCGATGCGGTGACCTGGACGCCGCAGACGCTCGGCGCGCCGGGTGTGATTTTCAAGGGCGAGGCGTTTGGCGCGGGGCTGTTTGCCGGCGTGGGCGCGGCGGGAAATATTTTCACGTCGGCGGACGGCGTGACCTGGACGAGCCAGAGTTCCGGCACGACGAACGCGCTCAACGAAATCATTTTCGCCAACGGCAAGTTTCTCGCGGTCGGCGACAGCGGCGCGATCGTGAACTCGACGAACGGCGTGACGTGGACGGTGCGGGTGCCCTCGCCGGCGACGACGATCAATCTGCTGACCGCGACCTTCGGCAACGGCAAGTTCGTCGTCGGCGGGAGTGGCGGCAGCGTGGTCGGTGGCGGCAATCTGCTCATGACCTCGACCGACGGAAACACGTGGTCGATCTTCGGCGCGTTCAGCGATGCGGACATTCGCGGGAGTACGTTTGGCAACGGGCAGTTCGTGATCGTGGGATTTCCCGGACAGATCAGCACGTCGCCCGACGCGGTGAATTTCACCTTGCGGACGGCGTTCACGCGGCTCGCGTTTTCCGACGGCGTTTACGGCAACGGCCGTTACGTGCTCGTCGGCGCCAACAGTTCCGCGGCGGTATCCACCGATCTGACGCACTGGACGCTCAATCAGACGGTCGGCGGCCGCAATGCGCCGCTGCTGCGCGTCGCCTATGGCGCGGGGATTTTTGCGGCGGCGGGTCAGAGCGGCGTCGTGACTTCGCCCGACGGCGTGGCGTGGAGTCTGGTTAACAGCACGCAACTCACGGCGATCGTCTACGACGGCAACCAGTTCGTCGCGACGGGTAACGGCGCCGTGGTCAAGTCGCCCGACGGCATCGCCTGGACGACGACGTTTCCGGTCACCCTGGGCCAGACCAACGGCGTCGCTTCCGGCGCCGGCAAATACGTCGCGGCCGGGTCGGCGGGGAAAATTTATTATTCGACCGACGCCGTCACGTGGACTTCCGCGACCACCGGCACGACGAACAACCTCAACAGCGTGACCTACGGCCGCGGCCTCTTCGTCGCCGTCGGCGAAGGCAACACGTTGCTCACGTCGCCCGACGGCGTGACGTGGACGGCGCCCACGGTGCCGACGAGCGCGATCGGAGCGGTGAAATTCTCCGATGTGGTGGCGGCGGACGGCTTGTTCATCGTCACGAGCGTTTTCAACAGTCCCACCTCGCTGCTGGTCTCGGCCAACGGCGTCGACTGGAGCTACGTCAACGTCGGGGCGAGCACGCTCCAGCAGGGCGGCACGCTCAGCGGCATCGCTTATGGCAACGGGCGCTTTTTTCTCGGCACCGCGAATGGCCTCATCGCGTCGACGCAGCCGCTCGGCGATTCGCTGCGCATCACGACGCCACCGCTGACCCAGGCGATCACGGCGAATCAAACCGTCACGCTCACGGTCGCCGCGTCGGGTCCGGCGGGATTGACCTACCAGTGGTACCAGGGCGTGAGCGGCGATACGTCGACGCCGGTCAGCGGGGCGACGAACGTCAGCTTCACCACGGATCCGCTGGCGGCCTCGGCGCGTTTCTGGGTGCGCGTATCCAACGCTGCCGGTACGCTCTTCGTCGATAGCGCGGAAGCCGATCTCCAGGGTGCGCCGGCGATCGTACACGCACCGCCCGCCACGCTGGCGGTGACGGACGGCATCGCCGCGAGCCTTTCGGTGCAAGTGATCGGGCCGGGGCCGTTCAGTTACCAATGGCAGTTGGACGGAGTCGACCTGCTCGGCGCCGTCGGCTCGAGCTTCCCGATCGGCAATGGCGTGGCGGCAGGCGGCGTGTACCGCGTCGTCGTTTCGAATGCCGCGGGCTCGATCGCGAGCAGCCCCTCGACGGTGACGGTCACGGCGGCCGCGCCGACCGTGAGTTTGTCGACCTTTCCGTTCCAGCCGGTCGCCGCGAGCACGGACGCGAACTTCGCGGTCACGGTGAGCGGCACGGCGCCGTTCACCTATCAATGGCAGCGAAACGGCGCCGACCTGGCGAACACCGACAAGAAATTCTCCGGCGCCAATGCGCCGCAGCTCCGCGTCAAGCGAGTCCAGGCCGCGGACGCCGGAACCTACCGCTGCATCGTCACGAATGCCGTGAGTTCCGTCACGAGTTCGACTGCGACGTTGAACGTCAGCGACAGCCTGCCGACGTTCACCTTTCAACCGGCCAGCCAGGATGTCAGCGAGGGCAGCGCCGTGTTCTTTTCCGTCGGAGCGAAGGGCACGGGACCGCTGCTTTATCAGTGGCAGTTGAACGGCGTCGGCCTTCCCGGTGCGACCGATTCCGACTACGCCATCGCGGCGGCCACGAACGCGCAGGCCGGCACCTACACCTGCGTCATCAGCAATCCCGCTGCGCCGTCGAACGTGGGTAACGCGACGAGCGCGGGCGCCGTGCTGACGGTGAACGCCAGCGGGCCGATCATCACCGCGCAGCCCAACCAATTCATCTCCATCCTCGGCACGAACGCGACCGCCACGGTCGTCGCGATCGGCGCGCCGCCGTTGAGTTACCAATGGAAGAAAAACGGTATCGCGATCGCCGGCGCCACCGGCGCGACGCTGTTCCTGCACGCCATCGACGCCTCCGCCGGGGGCACGTACACGGTCGTCGTTTCCAACTCCCAGCCCAACGGCACCGTCGAAAGCCAGCCTGCCACGCTCATCGTCGGCAATCCTTCCGTCGTCACGCCGATCCTGCCGCTGCCGCATTCCGGCGCGCTGAACGGAATCGCCTATGGCGCCGGGAAGTTTGTCGCCGTCGGCAATTCCGGACACATCCGCACGTCGCCCGACGGCGTCAAGTGGACCGGCCAGCCGATCGTCGGCAATTACCAATACGACGACATTATTTTCGCGAACAACCAGTTCGTCGTCGCCGGCAGCGTGCAGGCGTTCGGCGGAGCGATGAGCACGGGCGTCATCCTCACGTCGCCCGATGGCACCACGTGGACGCAGCGCGTCAGCGACATGCAGTTCCCCGCGTTGCGCGCGCTGACGTTTGCCTCGGGCGTTTACGTCGCCGTCGGCGATCGTGGCGCGGTGCTCACCTCGGCGGATGCGATCGACTGGACGAGCCGCCCGTCGGGATTCGCGGGCGGTGCGCTCAGCGCGATCGCGTTTGGCGCGGGCAAATTCGTCGCGGTCGGCGACGGCGGCGCGCTGACCTCGCCGGACGGCATCGCGTGGACGACGGTCGCGCAACTCGCCGGGGATTCGTTCACCGCGGTGACGTTCGCCAACGGCAAATTCCTGATCGGCACCGACGACAGCGGCTTCGGCACTTCGACCGATGGCATCACGTGGACCCAGAGCATCGCCAACGTTTCCACCGAGGACGACGGCAACGGCGCGGTCACGCGCATCGTCTACGCCGGTGGCTTGTATCTGGCGACCATCGCCGAATCGATCAACGACTTCGCCGGCTTGGTGGCGACGTCGAGCGACGGCCTCAGCTGGGTCGTGCGCGATACCACGCCGGCGCGGAATCCGCTCAACGATGTGGCGTTCGGCGGAGGCGCCTACGTCGCGGTCGGCGAAACGGGTGAAGTGCTCACGTCGACCGACGGGATCGCGTGGACGAGTCGGCGCAACAGCCCGCTGCCTTCCGTTGGTTTTACGGGCGTGGCGACCAGTCCGACGATGAATGTGGCGGTCGGCGCGAATGGCGCGATCGCTGCGTCGGCCGATGGCGTGACGTGGACGCAGCGCACCTCGAACGTCACCACGGCGCTCAACGCCGTGACCTACGGCGGCGGACGCTTCGTCGCCGTCGGCGCCTCCGGTGTCGTCGAGCGCTCGACCGACGGGCTCTTCTGGAGCAAGGTCGTCCTCAACAACAATCCGGGTCTTTTCGCGGTGACCTATGACGGCGCGAACTACATCGCCGTCGGCTCCGACGGGAACATCCAATATTCGCCGGATGCGGTGAGCTGGACCAAGGTCGGCAGCCTGCCGAACTGGACACTGCGCGGCGTCGTCGCCTCGGGCGGTGTCGTCGTCGCCGTCGGCAATTCCGGCGTGATCGCCTCGGCATCGTCGTCGAATCTGTCGACGTGGACCCAGCGCACCTCCAACACGACCGTGGGCTTGCGCTCCATCGCCGCCGGCGGGGGCAAATTCGTCGCGGGCGGACTCGACGCGACCTTGCGTTCGCAGTTTCTGTCGTCGACGGACGGCGTGACCTGGACGCTCGCGCAGGCGCCGTTCTCCTCCTCGATCAACGGCCTCGTTTATGCCAACGGCCATTTCTCCACCGCGAGCGGCAGTTCGGCGATCCTCAGTTCGACGGACGGTGTCGTGTGGACGTCTGAATTTTCCGGCACCACGGATCGCCAGCTGGCGATCGCCTTCGGGCCGGATGGTTACATTTCCGTCGGCGACGCTGGCTCGATCATCACGTTTGCCGCGAACTTCCCGCCCTCGGTCACCTCGATCTCGCCGTCCACGCCGCTCGCCGGCACGGTGGTGACGATTGCCGGTTCCGGCTTCACGGGAGCGACGGCGGTGAAGTTCAACGGCACGGCGACGTCGACGTTCCACGTCGATTCCGACACGCAAATCACCGCGACGATTCCAGCGTCCGCCACCAGCGGTCTCGTCACCGTGACGACCCCGGGCGGCACGAACGTCGCCTCGAGCGGCGCCTCGGTCACGATCACGACACCGGTCGCGCCGATGATCGGCACGCAGCCGGCCAGCGCGACCGTCCTGCCCGGCGCGGCGGTGAAATTCGAAATCACCGCGAGCGGCACGCCCGCGCCGACGTACCAGTGGTTCAAGGACGCGGTCGCGATCTCCGGCGCGACGACCGCCAGCTACGGCATCGTTTCCGTCTCGGCCGCCGACAGCGGCTCTTACGCCTGCACGGCCACCAATCCCGCCGGCTCCGTCACGAGCGATGCCGCGGTCCTCGGCGTGAAGCCGGCGATCACCGCGCAACCGTCCGCGGCGAGCGTGATTGAAGGGACGACCGCGACGTTCACCGTCGTGGCGACCGGCACCGCGCCGCTCACTTACGTCTGGAGAAAGGACTCCAGCGTCGTCGCCGGTGCGACCGGCGCCACGCTGACTTTGCCGAACGTCGCGCTCACCGCTGCCGGCGGCTACACCGTCGAAGTCGGCAACGCCTTCGGCTCGGTGACCAGTTCCAGCGTGGCGCTCTCCATCACCGCGCTCGTCACGGCTCCGACGATCGTGAAGCAACCCGCGAGCCTCGCGGCCAACCCCGGCGCGTCGGCGACATTTGCCGTCGAAGCGAGCGGCACCGCGCCGTTCACCTATGTGTGGAAAAAGGATACGACGGTCATCGCGGGCGCGACCGGCGCGACGCTGACGTTGACCAACGTCACCGCCGCCGATGTCGGCAGCTACAGCGTGACGGTCAGCAATAGCGCGGATTCCGCCACGAGCAGCGCCGCCACCCTCACGCTGAATGTGCCTGTCGCCGTGGGCGCGCTCGTGGGCAAAACCGTGACGGCGGGCGATGCCGTGTCGTTTGCCGTCACGGCATCCGGCACCGCGCCCTTCGCTTATCAATGGTCGAAAAACGGCGCCGCTCTCGCGGGCCAGAACAGCGCGACGCTCTCGATCGCGACGACGGCGACGACGGATTCCGGCACGTACACTTGCACCGTGACGAACGTGGCGGGGAGCGCGACCGCCTCGGCGACGTTGACGGTCAATCCGCCGGTTTTACCGCCGGTGATCTCGAGTGCTGCGACTGCCGCCGTCGCGATCAACACGCTTTACAGTTATCAAATCGCAGCGAGCCATTCGCCGACGGCCTACACCGCGTCGCCGTTGCCCGCGGGCCTCAACTTCAATGCGACCACCGGGCTGATTTCCGGCGCGGCGACGACGGCGGGCGTCTATCCGATCGCGCTCTCCGCGACCAACTCTGGCGGGACCGGCACCGCGACGCTCACGCTCACGGTCGTGCAAGCCGTCCCGGTCGTCACGAGTGCCGGGCAGGTTAACGCGCGGATCGGGGATGCGTTTACTTACACCATCACGGGCACGAACCAGCCGACCGGTTTCGCGGCCAGCGGTCTGCCGGCGGGCCTGACGGTGAACACGAGCACCGGCGTCATTTCGGGCACGCCCACCGGCGCGGGGGCGACCGTCACGGTGAATCTCACCGCCAGCAATGCCACCGGCACGGGACCGATTTTCCGGCTGGTGATCGCCGTCGCGCCCGCCCTGAACGCTTCCATCATCACCAGCGCGGCGCAGGCGGATACGCGGGTGGGCGATCCCTTCACCTATCAGCTCACAGCCACGAACTCGCCGACGAGCTTCAGCGTCACCGGCCTGCCGGCCGGCCTGACGTTGAACGCCGCCACCGGCGTCATCGCCGGGACGCCCACCTCCAACGCCGGGGGGCTCTTCAGCACCGGTGTGGTCGTTGGCACCGCGGTCGCCACGAACGCCGCCGGCCAGGGGCCGGCCTTCACCCTTGTCTTCACGATCGCGCCGGCCGCCGCGGCGCCGGTGATCACGAGTTCGTCGGGCGCGACCGCGACGATCGGCACGGCGTTCAGCTATGCGATCCGCGCGACCAACTCGCCGACGAGTTACGCCATCGAAGCCGGCACGCTGCCGCAGGGTCTGACCTTCGACGCCGCGACCGGCGTCATCTCCGGCACGCCCACCACGCCAGAGAGCCAGTTCCTCCGGCTCTCGGCCACGAATGCCGCCGGCACCGGCAGTGCGATCGTGTCGATCACGATCATCCCGGGCGCGTCCGCGCCCGTCGTCACGAGCAGCCCGACGGCCTCGGGTCGTGCCGGGGTGGCGTTCACCTACACGATCGTCGCGAGCAACGCTCCCACCGCCTTCAGCGCGGTGAATCTTCCCAGCGGCCTCACGCTCAACTCCGCCACGGGCATCATCACCGGCAGCCCCGCCTACGCGGGCACCTACAGTGTTTTGCTCAGCGCGAGCAACACTGCGGGCTCGGGCCCATTGTTCCCGCTCACGCTCACCGTCGAGCCCGCGGCGACGGCGCCACGCGTCACCAGCGCGGCGTCGGCGAGCGGCACCGTCGGCGTGTTGTTCAACTACCAGATCACGGCGACGAACACGCCGACGAGCTTCAACGTCACCGGTCTGCCCGCCGGCTTCAACTTCGACGCACTCAACGGCGTGATCAGCGGCACGCCGAGCGTCGCGGCGATCTCGAATGTTCGCGTCAGCGCGAGCAACGCCGCCGGCACCAGCGCGCCGCTCGCGCTGTTGATCAACATCGCCCCGTCCGCGCAAACCCCCGTGATCACCAGTTCGCAATCCGCGGCTGGCACGCAGGGCACGGCGTTCACGCCTTATCAAATCACCGCGACGAACATGCCCGCCACGCTGCCCGTCTCCGGCAACGGTTTCGACGCCAGTGGCCTGCCCGCGGGCCTGGCGGTCAATCCCGGCACCGGCGTCATCTCCGGCACGCCGACGGCGACCGGCACGTTCACCGTGACCCTCAGCGCGTACAACCTCGTCGCGACGAGCGTCGGTCGCGCGCTGATCGTCACGATCGCGCCGTCTGCCGCCGCGCCCGTGATCACGAGTGGCACGAGCGTCGCCGCGGTCGCCGGGACGGCGTTCACCGGCTACACGATCACGGCCACGAATTCGCCCACCAGCCTCGATGCCTCCGGCCGTCCCGCGTGGCTCACGGTCGACACTGCCACGGGCGTCCTTGGCGGTACGCCCACCGCGCCCGGCGTATTCACGGTTCAACTCACTGCCACGAACGCGACCGGCGCCAGCGCACCTTCGCCGCTCTCGATCACGGTGACGCCTGCGGCTGGCAGTCCGGTGGTGACGAGCACGCTCGGCAAGACGGGCCGCGCCAACGATGCGTTCAGTTACCAAATCATCGCGAGCAGCACCGGCCCGATCACCGGCTACACCGCCATCGGCCTGCCCGGCGGCCTCGCGCTGAATCCGGCGAGCGGTCTCATCAACGGCACGCCCACGATTCCCGGCACGTACCAAGTCGAAATCGGCGCGACCAACGCGATCGGCATCGGCGGAACCAAGATCCTCGTCATCGATCTCGCCGCCGCGGCCGGCAGCCCGGTCATCGGCGGCAGCGGCACGGGCAGCTCGACCGCTGGCGCGCGCTCCGCGGGGGCCAAGCACGGCGACGCCTTGTCGGCGACCGCCGTGGCGCAGGTGGAAAGCAGCGCGACCGTCGGCGTGCCTTACTCGTTTCAGATCAGCGCGAGCGGCGCGCCCACCAGCTTCAGCGCCACGGGGTTGCCCGCCGGCCTCGCGGTGAATCCCGGCACCGGTCTCATCAGCGGCGCGCCCGCCGAAGCCGGTGTATTTGAAATCGAGATTCGCGCGTCGAACAACATCGGCGTCGGCGCGAGCGCCACGCTGGTGCTCTCCGTCGCGCCGCCACCGACCACCCCATCGATGACGAGTGCGTTCGCCGCGAGCGGTACCGCCGGCGTCGCCTTCACCTACACCGCGACGGCGAGCAATACGCCGACGAGCTACAACGCCGCCGGCTTGCCCGCCGGGCTCGCGCTCAACGCCGCGACCGGCGCGATCAGCGGCACGCCGACGGCGCCGGGCACCTTCGACGTGAAGCTCAGCGCCAACAACAACGTCGGCACCGGCCCGGCGATCACCGTGGCGTTCACGATCGCCGCGTCCGCCGGAGCGCCGGCGGTCACGAGCAGCGCGACGGCGAGCGGCACGGTCGGTGCGGCGTTCAACTACAGTGCGGCGGCGAGCCATTCGCCGACGAGCTTCACCGCCACGGGTCTTCCGGCGGGTCTCGCGATCGATGCGACGACGGGCGCGATCACCGGCACGCCGGCGGTAGCGGGGGAGTTTGCGATCACGCTCACCGCGCGTAACGCCACCGGCGCCAGCACGCCGTTCAAGGTTACTATCAGTGTGCTGCCGCCCGGCGACACGCCGACGATCACCAGCCCCGCGAGCGCGTCGATCACCGCGGGCACCACGTTCGCGTATGCGACGACGGCCACGAATTCGCCGGGCAGCTATAACATCACCAACCTTCCCGCCGGCCTCAGTGCGAACAGCGACACCGGCTTGATCGACGGCGTGCCGACGACGCCCGGTCTCTATTCGATCAAGATCAGCGCGAACAACGACAGTGGCACCGGTGCTGTGCTTACCCTAGCGCTCGAGGTGGTGCCAGTCGGCGGCACGCCGGGCGTGCCCGGTGGCGTGGGCGGCTCGCGTCTGATCAACATTTCGGCGCGCGGCGTCGCAGGCACCGGCGAGAAAGTGCTCATCACCGGCTTCGTCATCACCGGCTCGGCACCGAAACCCGTCATGATCCGCGCCGTCGGCCCGGCCCTCGTGGCGCAGGGAGTCACGGGCGAACTCGAGGATCCGACGCTGGAGCTCGTTCAAGGCAGCGCCGTCCTGTCCACCAGCGACAACTGGGGCAGCGCCGGTGACGCTTCGACGATCGCCGCGACGGCGGTGCGTGTGGGTGCCTTCGCGCTCGGCAATGGCAGCACGGAATCGGTGATCGTCACGTCCCTCGCTCCCGGCGTCTACAGCGCGGTGGCGCACGGGAAGGGCGGCACCACCGGCGTCGCCATGGTCGAAGTTTACGACATCAGCGAAGCGTTGCCCGCATCGTCGCCGCGCCTGGTGAATCTCTCGGCGAGAGGCGATGTCGGCACCGGCGCGAACGTCCTGATCGGCGGATTCGTGATTGCGGGCGACACGCCGCGGCAGGTGCTGTTGCGCGCCGTCGGGCCCGGACTCACGCCGCTCGGTGTGACCGGGGCCCTCGCCGATCCGAAGCTGCAGGTTTTCCACGGCGGAATATTGGTCAATGAAAACGACAACTGGGGCAGCGCGGGCGATGCCGCGCAGCTCGCGACCGTCGCGAACACGGTGGGCGCGTTCGCGCTTTCCAATGGCAGCAAAGACGCCGTGTTGCTCGTCACGCTGGCTCCCGGCGCGTACACCGTGCTGGTGAGCGGCGCCGGCAGTACGACGGGCGTCGCGCTGGTGGAAATCTACGAAGTGCCGTAATGCTCGCGGCGGTTTGCCGCCGCGACACGATCAGCAACAAAAGGCCGCGCCGATCCGCGCGGCCTTTTCTTTTCTTCGCAAGGGATCCCTCGCGATGTCGCTGCTCGCACGAACCACTGGCTGCGATGGGCCCGAAACAAGTCTTGCCAACCCGTCGAGAACTTCCAAAGGTCGCGATCCCTCCCGCCAAAACCGCATGTTGAGCTTGCTCCATGCGGTTTATCGCCCGGCCTCAAGCCGGGCGATTTTTTTTGGTTTTGGTGGTGGAGACATCAATCGGGCGGAAACGGAGGTTTCGGTCGGGGGCCGCAGCGAGAGCAGGGAGAAGAGAGAGAAGAGGGAGAAATCTGCGTCGCGGAGGAATTCTGCTTGAGTTCCGCGACGTGAGCGCGAGTTTCGCCCTCCCACTTTTTCTTCGTCCGTGTTTTCGGCCTTGGCCGGTACACGTATTTTTCACTCGCGAGCCGGGGCCAAATCCTGGATTTCGCGGCGCCGATTACTTTTCGCCAAAAAGTTCTTGCCGACTTTTTACGCGGAGGTAGCGTCTTCCCCTTTTCTCTAATTCTCACTCTCGTCCAATCGTATGCCGACCATCAACCAACTCGTCCGGAAAGGCCGCCGCAAGGTGCGCACCAAGTCGAAATCGCCGGCCTTGGACGGTAACCCGTTTCGCCGCGGCGTGTGCGTGCAGGTCATGACCCGCACCCCTAAGAAGCCGAATTCGGCGATCCGGAAGGTTGCGAAGGTTCGCCTGACGAATGGCAACGAAGTCATTTCCTACATCCCGGACGAGGGCCACAATCTTCAGGAGCACTCGATTGTGCTCGTGCGCGGCGGCCGTGTGAAAGATCTCCCCGGCGTGCGCTACCACATCGTTCGCGGCACCCTCGACGCCACCGGCGTCGAAAAACGTCGTCGCTCCCGCTCGAAGTACGGCGTCAAGCGCCCGAAGGCCGCCAAGTAATCCCTCCCAAGCAAAACCAATCTCGTCATGTCACGTCGTCACAGAGCCGAAAAACGCCAGGCTGATCCCGATATCCGTTACAAGAGCCCGCTTGTCGCGCATCTCGTCAACGTCATCATGAAGAGCGGCAAGAAGAGCATCGCTCAGAAGATCGTTTATGGTGCGTTCGAAAAGGTCTCCGAGAAGCTCGAGAAGGGCGACCCCGTCGACCTGCTCCTCGGCGCGCTCGAAAACGCCCGTCCCCGGCTCGAGGTGAAGAGCCGCCGCGTCGGTGGCGCCACCTATCAAGTCCCGATCGAAATTTCCTTCGAACGCCAGGAGAGCCTCGCGATCCGCTGGATCGTCGATGCCGCCGGAAGCCGCAAAGGCATGCCGATGAAGGATGCCCTGGCTGCTGAAATCATCGACGCCTACAATAACACGGGCAACGTCGTGAAGAAGAAGGAAGACACCCACAAAATGGCCCAGGCCAATCGCGCCTTCGCCCACCTCCGCTGGTAACCAGTCCAGCCCCTGCTGCTCATGTCTTCTGCTGCACCTGTCATTACTGTCGTCACCGACAAGGCCAAGGTTTCCCCGGTCAACGCCAAGGAACGCCCCTTCCCGCTGGAATGGACGCGTAACATCGGCATCGCCGCGCACATCGATGCGGGCAAGACCACCACGACCGAGCGCATTCTGTTTTACTCCGGCGCTGTCCACAAGATGGGTGAAGTCCATGAAGGCACTACGGTGACCGATTGGATGGAGCAGGAGCGCGAGCGCGGCATCACGATCACCGCCGCCGCCATCTCCTGTGCCTGGAACGCTTCCGTCGGTCCTTGGAAGGGAATCAAGCAGCGTATCAACATCATCGACACGCCCGGACACGTTGACTTCACCGCCGAGGTGGAGCGTTCGCTCCGCGTGCTCGACGGCGCCGTCGCCGTGTTCTGCGCCGTCGCCGGCGTGCAGCCCCAGTCCGAAACGGTCTGGCGCCAGGCCAACAAGTACAAGGTTCCGCGCATCGCCTTCATCAACAAGATGGATCGCACCGGCGCCGACTTCTTCCGCGCCGTTTCAGAAATGCGCGAAAAGCTGAAAGCCAACGCGCACCCGATCTTCCTCCCGATCGGCAAGGAAGAGAATTTCTCCGGCCTCGTCGACCTCGTCCAGAACGTCGCCTACATGTTCGAGGAAGACCCGAAGGACGTCCTCGGCATGAATCCGACGACCGTTCCGATTCCGGCGGAGATGGCCGAGCAGGCGAAGGAATATCGCGACAAGCTGCTCGAGGCGGTTTCCGATTTCGACGACGTGATCGCCGAAAAATATCTCGGCGGCGAAGAAATCTCCACCGAGGAGTTCATGCTCGGCGTCCGCAAGGCGACGATCTCGCTCCAATTCACCGGCGTCGTCCCCGGCTCCGCGTTCAAGAAAAAAGGCGTGCAGCGCCTCCTCGATTGCGTCGTCAACTACCTGCCCAGCCCGATCGACGTGCCGCCGATGGTCGGCCAGGACAGCGATGGCAAGCCGGTGGAGGCCGTCGTCGACGACAAAGCCAAGCTCGCCGGCCTCGCGTTCAAGCTCTGGACCGACCCGTTCGTCGGCAAAATCGTTTTCTATCGCGTGTACACGGGCAAGCTGCCGAAGGGCATGTCGCTCTACAATCCGCGCACCCGCCGCACCGAGCGCGTCTCGCGTCTCGTGCTGATGCGCGCGATGGACCGCGAAGAAATCGACCTGGCTTACTCGGGCGACATTTGCGCGCTCGTCGGCGTGAAGGACGTCATCACCGGTGACACGCTGTGTGACGAAGATTTCGACATCCGTCTTGAGCCGCCGTCCTTCCCGGAGCCCGTCATCTCGATGTCCATCGAGCCGAACTCGAAGGCCGACCAGGAGAAAATGGGCACCGCTCTGCAGCGCCTTGTGGCCGAGGATCCGACGCTCCGCGTCAAGACCGATACCGATACCGGCCAGACTATTCTCGCCGGCATGGGCGAACTGCACCTCGACATCATTCGCGATCGCATGAAGCGCGAGTTCAAGGTCGAAGCGACCGCGGGCAAGCCGCAGATCGCCTACCGCGAAACCGTCCTCAAAGCGGCGGACGGCGAAGGCAAATTCATCCGCCAATCCGGCGGCAAAGGCCAATACGGTCACGTGGTCATCAAGCTCGAGCCGAATGTTAAAGGCAAAGGCATCGAGGTGCTCAACGAAATCGTGGGCGGCGCGATCCCGAAGGAATTCATCAAGCCCTCGATCGACGGCATCATGGAAGGCTGCAACAACGGCGTCGTCGCCGGTTATCCGGTGGTGGACGTCATCGTTCGCATCGTCGACGGTAGCTTCCACGAGGTCGACTCCTCCGAACTCGCGTTCAAAATGGCCGGCATCTTCGCGTTCAAGGACGCGATGAAGAAGGCGAACCCGATCCTCCTCGAGCCGATCATGGGTGTCGAAGTCACCACGCCTGAAGAATACCAGGGCGACCTCATGGGCGACATCAACCGTCGTCGCGGTCAGATTCAGGGCATGGAGAACAAGGCCGGCGCGTGCATCATCACCGCGTTCGTCCCGCTCGAATTGCTTTTCGGATACGTCACCGACATCCGCTCGCTCTCGAAAGGGCGCGCCAGCGCCGGCATCACGCCGTCGCACTTCGAACAAGTTCCGAACGCCCTGCTCGCCAAGATCGTCGAGACCTCCTCGAAGGCTCCCGCCCGCACCTAACACCTCGTTCTTTGCCTCCCATGAAAGGTCAACGCATTCGCATCAAACTCCAGGGCTTCGACTATCGCGTCATCGATCAGTCCGCCCTCGAGATCGTCGAGACCGCCAAGCGCTCCGGCGCCCGCGTCTCCGGTCCCATCCCGCTGCCCACCCGCATCGAGAAACTTTCCGTCAATCGCTCCCCGCACGTCGACAAGAAGTCCATGGAGCAGTTCGAGACGCGCACGCACAAGCGCCTCATCGACATCATCGAACCCACCGCCCAGACGGTCGACGAGCTGAAGAAGCTCAACCTCCCGTCCGGCGTGGACATCACGATCAACGTCTAACCCGAACCCAGTTTTTCCACTCTACAGTTAGCAGCTGCCTGTGTGCCCCCGGCACCGCCAGGCCTCTCGCTAAAGTAGGTCCTTAAACGGAACCCTCCACCTACCACTTAGCCTATGATCTCATCGCTTTTAGGTAAAAAACTCGGAATGACGCAGGTCTACGACGCACAAAACGTGCTCGTGCCCGTCACCGTGGTCGAAGCCGGCCCCTGCGCCGTCGTTCAGGTCAAGACCACGGCCACCGATGGCTACAACGCCGTTCAGATCGGCTTCTCGAAGAAGAAGTCGAAGAACGCCTCCGCTGGCGAACAGCAGCACGCCGCCAAGGCCGGTCTCACCGACACGCCCCGCGTACTCAGCGAAGTCCGCCTGACCGACGCCCCGACCCTCAAAGTCGGCGATGTCGTCACGGTCGCCGCGTTTGCCGAAGGCCAGTTCGTCGATGTCATCGGCATCACGAAGGGCAAAGGTTTCCAAGGTGTCGTGCGCCGCTGGCGCGTGGCCGGCGGTCCCGCCGCTCACGGCTCGATGTTCCATCGCCGGATCGGTTCCATCGGTATGCGCCAGACGCCCGGTCGAGTTTGGAAAAACCAGACCATGCCCGGCCACATGGGCCAGGAGCAGCGCACCGTGCAGAATCTGCGCGTCGTCAAAATCATCGCCGACAAGAATCTCATCCTCGTGAAGGGTGCGATCCCCGGCGCCAACGGCGACGACGTCATCGTCCGCTCCGCCATCAAGGGCCAGCCCAAGGCTGCCAAAGCCTGAACCGGAGATTACCAGACATGAAACTCACCGTTTTTAACGCCGACGCCACGCAGAGCAGCGAAAAGGATTTCGCCGATCTCCCGACGTTCGAAGGCGACAAGGGCCTCCAGGCCGTCAAGGAAGTCATCGTCGCGATCAACGCGAACAACCGCCAGGGCACGCACTCCACCAAAACCCGCGGCGAAGTCCGTGGCGGTGGCAAGAAGCCGTGGCGCCAGAAAGGCACCGGCCGCGCTCGCGCCGGCTCCATCCGCTCTCCCTTGTGGAGCGGCGGTGGCGTCGTCTTCGGCCCGAAGCCCCGCGACTACTCGAAGAAAATCAACGATAAGGTGAAGGCGCTCGCGTTCAGCCGTGCGCTCTTCGATCGCGTCACCGCCGGCGAAGTCGCCGTCATCGAGGCGTTCGACACCAACGCGAAGAAGACGAAGGCGTTCAATGTCATCGTGAATCGCATCGCGCCGAAGGGTAAAATCCTTCTGGTCGACGCTCCGTTCGCCGCCGAAGCCACCAAGGCCTCGCGCAACATCGGCCGCGTTTCCCTGCAGGAAGCCCGCAAGCTCAACACGCTGGATCTCGCGCAATACCAGAAAATCATCGTCAGCACCAAGGCGCTCGAAGCGATCATCGCCCGCGTCAACGGAGGGAAGAACTAATGCAAGCCGACAAGATCCTCAAACTCGTCCGCCTGTCGGAGAAGTCGAACAAGCTCTCGTCCGAGCTTGGTCAATACACCTTCGAGGTCTTCGGCCACGCGAACAAGCACCAGATCGCCGAGGCCGTCGAGCAGACCTTCAAAGTCACGGTGAAGCGCGTGAACACGCAGAATTACCGCGGCAAAAACAAGAAGAGCCGCCAGGGTCGCCCGAGCATCGGTTCCGACTACAAGAAGGCCATCGTCACCCTCAAGGCCGGCGACAAAATCGAGCTCGTCTAAGCGAGCTGGATACAACGGAGAAACCCAACATGCCTATCCATTCATTTCGCCCGCTCACGCCGTCCGGCCGGTTCACGCAACTGAACATGCAGCCCGGGCTCTCGAAAGAGCGCCCGCAGCGCGCGCTGACGACCCACAAGCACAAGAGCGGTGGTCGCAACGTCTACGGCCGCGTCACCTCGCGCCATCGCGGCGGCGGTCACAAGCAGCTCTACCGCATCATCGACTTCAAGCGCTCCGTCCTCGACCTGCCCGCCAACGTGCAGGCGCTCGAATACGATCCGAATCGCTCCGCGAATCTCGCCCTCATCGCCTACACGAACGGCGACAAGGCGTACATCATCGCGCCGAAAGGCCTGAAGGTCGGCGATAAGATCTTCGCGTCCACGAAGGCCACGACGAACGACTTCAACGTCGGCAACAGCTTCCCGCTGTCGATCATCCCGCCGTCCACGCGCGTTCACTGTGTCGAACTCGTTCCTGGCCGTGGCGCCAAGATCGCCCGTTCCGCCGGCACGAGCCTCGAGCTCGTCGCCATCGAAGGCGACGTCGCGACGCTGAAAATGCCTTCCGGCGAACTCCGCCGCGTTCACGCCAACTGCCGCGCCACGATCGGCGAGGTCGGTAACGAAGACCACAATCTCCAGTCCCTCGGCAAGGCCGGCCGCAAACGCTGGATGGGCATTCGCCCGACCGTCCGCGGTATGGCGATGAATCCGGTCGATCACCCCAACGGTGGTGGCCAAGGCAAATCCAAGGGTGGTGGTGGTCGCCAGCAGCTCGTCTCGCCGTGGGGCCAGCTCGCCAAGGGCTTCCCGACCCGCCGCCGTTCGAAGCTCTCGAACGCGTCCATCATCGTCCACCACAACGGCCGCAAGCCGCGTGGCCGGAAGTAACCCCGATCTTTTCGCACCATGGCACGTTCCATCAAAAAAGGTTTCTTCGTCGACTATCACCTGCTCGAGAAAATCGAGAAGGCGGTCAAAACCGGCGCCAAGAAACCCATCCAGACCTGGTCCCGCCGCTCGACGATCACGCCCGATTTCATCGGCCACACGTTCAGCGTTCACAACGGCAAGGTCTTCACCGCCGTTTACGTCACCGAAAACATGGTCGGCCACAAGCTGGGCGAGTTCGCCCTCACGCGTTCCTTCAAGGCGCACGGTGGCATGACCCGCAAGGAGATCTAAAGCGCCTGCGCTTTCCGACGATGCTCCGCCGTCTTCTCATCCTCAGCCTGTTTGCGCTCGTCGCTGCCGCTCCGTCGGCGGTGTCGGGAGCGACCGTGCGCTCGGTGGGATCGGCGGAAGTCGTCGCGGTGCACCCGACGCGCGTCGCCGATCTCGTCCTCCTCGGTCACGGCTTCGACGCCGGTCTCCGCGAAGGCATGGTCTGCCGTATCAGCCGCGCCGATGCGACGATCGCCGAGGTCATTCTCGTCGAACTACGCGCGACCTGTGCCGCGGCGTTGATCCTCGATCTCGCGCCCGGCCAGAGCATCCGCGCCGGCGACGTCGCCTCCGTTAAAATTCTCAAATCCTAACTCAGACAAAAATCCAAAAGGGTAGGGCGACGCCTCCGGCCGAGCCACTATCGCCGAAACCAAACCAACAACCGTTCGCTTCGGAATCCTCACCACCACCATGGAAGTTCAAGCCCTCACCCGTTACGCGCGCATGTCGCCGAAAAAGATGCGCGACATCTCGCGGATCATCCAAGGTCGCAAGGCCGCGGAAGCCGTCGACTATCTCAACCTGATCCCGCGCAAGTCCGCGAAGCTCATCGCCAAGACGCTGAAGAGCGCCATCGCGAACGCCGAGAACAACAACAACCTCTCGGCCGACAGCCTCACCGTGAAGCTGGCGCTGATCGAGATGGGACCGGTCCTGAAGCGCTTCAAGGCCGGTGCCCGCGGCACCGCGATGCCCCGCCGAAAGAAGATGTCGCACATCCGCATCGTCCTCACCGACGGCCAATCCAACTAATTTAATTCCATGGGCCAAAAAACCAATCCCACCGGCTTCCGCCTCGCCGTCCGTCGCAACTGGCAGTCCCGCTGGTATGCCTCGAAGAAAGATTTCCCGAAGCTCCTCGCCGAAGATCAGCTCATCCGTTCGAAGCTGATGGAGAAGCTCAAACAGGCGTCCGTGCCGCGCATCTTCATCGAGCGCGCCTCGAACCGCGTCCGCGTCAAGATTTACACCGCCCGTCCCGGCATCGTCATCGGCCGCAAGGGTCAGGAAATCGAGAAGATCAAGGAAGAGCTCTCGAAGCTCACCGGCAAAGAAATCCTCCTCGACATCCAGGAAGTGAAGAAGCCCGAGATCGAGGCCGCGCTCGTCGCCGAGAACGTCGCCCTCCAGCTCGAGCGCCGCATCGCTTTCCGCCGCGCCATGAAGAAGGCCGTCGAAATGGCCATGACGCTCGGCGCCGAAGGCATTCGGATCCAGTGCTCGGGTCGTCTCGGTGGCGCCGACATCGCCCGCCGCGAATGGCAGCGCAAAGGCCGCGTGCCGCTCCACACTCTGCGTGAAAACATCGACTACGGTTTCGCCGAAGCGCTGACCGTTTACGGCAAGATCGGCGTCAAGTGCTGGATCTGCAAAAAAGAGTCCGACAACAACTGACGAACCTCATTTTAGAATTTCGATTTTCGATTTTCGACTGAGCAGCGGCCGAGGCCGCTCCGCGAAGATCCGCCAAATCGAAAATCCGAAATCCAAAATCGAAAATCACCATGGCTCTCGCTCCCGCCCGCACTAAATACCGCAAGTCGATGAAAGGCTCCCGCGCTGGCAATGCCAAGCGCGGCAACACGCTCGCCTTCGGCGAATACGGCCTCCAGTCGCTCACCCGCGGCCCGATGACCGGCCAGCAGATCGAAGCGGCCCGCGTCACGATCTCCCGCCATCTCAAGCGCAAGGGCAAACTCTGGATCCGCGTTTTCCCGCACAAGCCCGTCACCAAGAAGCCCGCGGAAGTCCGCATGGGTCAAGGTAAGGGCCCGGTCGAATACTACGTCGCCGTCATCAAGCCCGGCGCGATCCTCTTCGAGCTCGCCGGCGTGCCGACCACCGTCGCCAAGGAGGCCTTCCGCCTCGCCGACGCGAAGCTCCCGTTCCACTGCCGCTTCATCCAGCGTGATGGCAGCGCGGTCTGATTTTAACCACGAATCTGTTCTGTCATGACTTCCAAAGAAATCCGCGAACTCGCCCCGGCCGAGCTGCCCAACAAGATCCGCGAGACCCGCGAGCAACTCCTCCAGCTTCGCCTGCGCAAGCAGACCGGCCAGGTCGAGAAAACCCACGAGCTGCGCACGCTCCGCAAGGACATCGCCCGCCTCGAGACCGCGCTCACCGCTTCCAAGAAAAAAACCGTCGCCGCCTAATCAAATTTTCGAATTTCGATTTTGGATTTTCGATTCGGTGAGCGCTCCGCGCCACGATCGAGTCCGAGTCGAAAATCGAGAATCAAAAATCGAAAATCGCCCATGTCTTCCTCCGCTACCGGCCAGCGCAACACGCGCAAAACTCAAGTCGGCTTCGTCACGAGCCGTTCCGGCGACAAGTCCGTCAAGGTCACCATCGCCTACAAGACGCCGCACCCGCTTTATCACAAGGTCGTCAACCGCCAGACCGTTCTCCACGTCCACGACGAGAAGAACGAGACCAAGGTCGGCGACAAGGTCGAGGTCATGGAGACCCGCCCGCTCAGCCGCCTCAAGCGCTGGCGTGTGGTGTCCGTCATCCAAAAGGCCGTGACCACCGATGCGGTCGCCATCACCGAAGTCGACGTCGCCGCTCAGGTGCCCACGAAGACGACGACCGCCAACGCCGCCGCCACGCCCGTCGCTCCCGCGCAGGCCTAATTTCTAACCACCCAAACCTCCCAGGAGGCCTGCCATGATCCAACTGCGCTCCATTCTCGACGTCGCCGATAACACCGGCGCCCGCCGTGCCGCGATGATCTCCAAAACCGGACAGATCACCGACACCGCTGGCGTGGGCGACATCATCACCGTTCACATCAAGCAAAGTTCCACGGAAGCGACCGTGAAAAAAGGCGAGGTCCACAAGGCCGTCGTCGTGCGCACGAAGAAGCCCGTCCGTCGCGCCGACGGCAGCTATCTCCGTTTCGACAGCAACGCGATCGTCATCATCGACGCGACGAACAATCCCAAGGGCACCCGCATCTTCGGCCCGGTGGCTCGCGAACTCCGCGCGAAAAACTTCATGAAGATCATCTCGCTGGCTCCGGAGGTCCTCTAACATGGCTCAGAAATTTCACGTCAAACGCGGCGACCAGGTCGTCGTCATCGCCGGTTCCCAGAAGGGCAAGTCGGGCAAAGTCCTCGAAATCCTCGCCGCCAAGCAGCGCGCGCGCGTCGAAGGCCTCGCCATGATCAAGCGCCACCTGAAGAAATCGCAGGAGCACCCGCAAGGCACCATCGCCGAGCGCGAAGGCTCGATCCACCTCAGCAATCTGATGCTCCAGGCGAACTTCGACTCGAGCAAACGCAAGAAAGCCGAAGCGCCCGCCGCCAAAGCCTGATCTCGCGCGAATGCGCGCTTGCCAACCCGGCGGCGCGCCTGCGTTACTGAGCGCTTTTCCACTCAAATATCACTCTCAATCGCCTCGCGGTCGGTAATCGCGGGCACTGCAAAATGAGCTACGTCCCCTCTCTCAAAAAAATCTACGCCGAGCAGGTCGTGCCCGAGCTGATCAAGACCCGCGGCTATAAAAACAAGCACCAGGTGCCGAAGCTGGTTAAGATCAACCTGAACACCGGCATCGATGCTGACGCCGACAAGAACCAGATCGCCGACGTCGCCCGCGACATGGCTCTCTTGGCCGGCCAGAAGCCGATCCTGAACAAGGCGCGCAAGGCCATCGCGAATTTCAAGCTGAAGCCCAACCAGATCGTCGGCTGCAGCGTCACGCTCCGCGGCCCGTCCATGTGGGAATTTCTGCAGCGCCTCATCGCCGTGGCCCTCCCGACCATCCGCGACTTCCGCGGCGTCGGCTCCAAGCTCGACGGCCAGGGCAACTACAATCTCGGCATCAGCGACTTCACGATCTTCCCGGAAATCACCGTGGAAAACGTCAAGAAGACGATGGGCCTCGACATCACGATCGTCACCACGGCCAGAACCGACGACGAAGGCCGCGAGCTGCTGAAGCTCCTCGGCATGCCCTTCCGCCGCATCGAGCCCGCCGCCGCGCCCAAAACCAACGCCGCCTAATTTTTTCCGAACATGCCCAAGACCTCCGCCATCGAGCGCAATAAAAAGCGCATTGTCCTCGTCGCCAAATACGCCAAGCAGCGCGCCGAGCTGAAGGCGATTCTCGCCAATCCCGCCACGACCGACACCGAGTTTTTCACCGCGCAGAAGAAACTCGCGAAGCTCCCGAAGAATTCCTCCAAGGTTCGCATCCGCAACCGCTGCTCCCTGAGCGGCCGTCCGCGCGCCTACATCGGGAAGTTCGGCGTCTCCCGTATCACGTTTCGCGAACTCGCCCTCTCCGGCAAGATTCCCGGCGTCACCAAATCTTCCTGGTAATTTTTCTGGCTCGCGGGGGTTCAAGCGCCACGGCGCTCCGGATATGACCCGCCGGCTTCACTCAAAACAACATCCACCATGACCGATCCGATCAGTGATTTCCTGACCCGTCTTCGCAATGCGTCGAAGGCCAAGCTCGCCGAGACCTCCTCGCCGCACTCCACGCTCCGCGCCTCGATCGCGGCGATCCTCAAGGCCGAGGGCTATATCGCCGACTACAAAGACGGCGTCGATGCCGCCGGGCACAAGACGCTCGTCGTCGCGTTGAAGTATGTCGATGGCGCTCCCGCCATCACCGGCCTCACTCGCGTTTCCTCGCCCGGCCGCCGTCTCTACTTCGGCTACACCGAGATCCCGCGCGTCCTCAACGGCCTCGGCATCTCCATCATCTCGACCTCGAAGGGCCTGATGAAAGACGCCGATTGCCGCCGCAACAAGGCCGGTGGCGAACTGATCTGCAACGTTTGGTAAACCGCCACTCACCATGAGCCGCATCGGCAAACAACCCGTTTCCATCCCCGACAAGGTCAAGGTCTCCGTCAAAGACGGCACCGTCCTCGTCGAGGGCCCCAAGGGCAAAGTCCAAAAAACTTTTGCCTCCGCCGTCAAAGTCACCGTCGGCGACAAGAAAGTCACCTTCGCCCCGACCGAAGAGAGCCGTTTCGCGAATGCCATGTACGGCACCGCGCGCTCGATCGTCGCCGGCATGGTGAAAGGCGTCTCCGAAGGCTACGTCAAGGAACTCGAAATCCAAGGCGTCGGCTTCAAGGCCAATCTCAAGGGCAAGCAGCTCGACCTCGCGCTCGGCTACTCGCACCCGATCCTCATGGACATTCCCGAGGGGATCAAAATCACCGTGACCGACCAGACCAAGGTCAAGGTCGAGGGCGCGGACAAGCAGCTCGTCGGCGCCGTCACCGCGGAGATCCGCGGCTACTACCCGCCGGAACCCTACAAGGGCAAGGGCGTGCGTCTCGTCGGCGAACGTGTCCGCCGCAAAGAAGGCAAGACCGTCGCCTAAAGCTAAACCTCCGAAAAATTCCCGCTCCCATGAGCAATACCATTCGCAAAGCCGATCTCCTTCAAAAGCGCCGTTGGAGAATCCGCAAGAAAGTCACCGGCACCGCTCTCCGTCCGCGCCTCGCGGTGCGCTTCACCACGAAGCACATCTACGCGCAAGCGATCGACGACGACGCGGGCGCCACGCTCGTGTTTCTCGGCACGCTCGATCCCGAGCTCCGCAAGCAGAAGCTCGCCGCCAATCTCACCGGGGCCAAAGCCCTCGGTGTCGCCTTCGCCGCCAAGGCCAAGGCCGCCGGCATCGCCTCGGTCGTGTTCGACCGCAGCGGCGCCCGTTATCACGGCAAAGTCAAAACATTCGCCGACGCAGCCCGCGAAGGTGGCCTCCAATTCTAAGCACCGCATGAGCACCGAACCCACTTCCGCCTCCGAGACCGTCACGCCCGCCGCTGCCGCTCCCGAGGCAGCTCCCCAAGCCGCCCCCCAGCGCGAGCAACGCGCCCCCCGCCAGTTCAACCGTGGCGGCCCGGGTGGCAACCGCGGCCCTGGCGGTAACCGCGGTCCGCGTCGCGATAACCGCGACCAAAAGCAGGAGGGCGACGGCCCCTCGATGATCGAGAAGGTCGTCTTCATCAATCGCTGCGCCAAGGTCGTCAAAGGCGGTCGCCGTTTCTCCTTCGCTGCTCTCGCCGTCGTCGGCGATGGCAAGGGCAAGGTCGGCATCGGCTACGGCAAGGCCAACGAAGTCCCGGATGCCATCAAGAAAGGCACCGCGAATGCGCACAAGCACCTCGTCAACGTGAAGCTCAAGGGCGACACGATCCCGCACGACGTCTTCGGCCAATACGACGGCGGCAAGGTTCTCCTCAAGCCCGCCTCGCCGGGCACCGGCCTCATCGCCGGCGGCGGCGTGCGCGCGGTCCTCGAAGCGGCGGGGGTGAAGAACGTCCTTACGAAGTCGATGGGTTCGAACAACCACATCGCCGTCGTGAACGCCACGCTCAACGGCCTCCTGCAGCTCCGGCTCGCCGAGGACATCACCTCGCTGCGCACCAAAGCCAACAACGCCTGAGCGCGTCTAGTCTTTAGCTTATCGCTTAAAAATATCCGAGTCCTGCTCCGCCAATTGGCGGGGCGGGGCGCCCCTCCCGAGGAACTCCCATGAAACTTCACGAACTCAAGAACGTTAAAGGTGCGGTGCACCGCAAAAAGCGGGTCGGCTGCGGCGAAGGCAGCGGCCATGGCAAGACGAGCGGCAAGGGTGGCAAGGGCCAGACCGCCCGCTCCGGCGGCTCGATCCGCCCCGGCTTCGAAGGCGGCCAGATGCCCCTTTACCGCAAGCTCCCGCACCGCGGGTTCAATCAATATAATTTCCGCACGGAAATGGCGGTCGTGAACGTCGGCGATCTCGCGTCGCTCGACGCCGCCATCACCGAGATCACCGCCGAGGTGCTCGCGACCAACGGTCTCATCCGCAAGGACGAGAAAGCCGTCAAGATTCTCGGCGACGGTGAAATCAGCCGCGCACTCAAGGTCTCCGCCGCGAAATTCTCCGAGTCCGCCAAGGCCAAGATCGAAAAAGCCGGCGGCCAGGCGATCACGGCCTGACGGCCAAGTAATTTTCGATTTTCGATTTTGGATTTTAGATCGGAGCCTGTTACTCCCTTCGACTTTCCCCAATCGAAAATCGGGAATCGAAAATCGAAAATACCCAGATGTTTTCCGCCTTCACGAATTCGCTGAAGATTCCGGAGCTTCGCTCCCGGATTTTCTACACGCTGGCGCTGCTCTTCGTGGCACGCGTCGGCGCGCACATTCCTCTCCCGGGCATCGATCCGCACCCGCTCCAAAAGTTCTTCACGGACCAGACGGCGAGTGGCGGCCTCGGCGGCAATGTCGCCGGGCTTTGGAATATGTTCACCGGCGGCGCGCTCGTTAAGGGCGCTGTCTGCGCGCTGGGCATCATGCCCTACATCAGCGCCTCGATTATCTTTCAGTTGATGACCGCGGTCGTGCCGGCGCTCAGCCGGCTGCAGCAGGAGGGCGACGTCGGCCGCCAGAAGCTCACGCAATACACGCGCTACGCGACCGTGTTGATCTGCCTGGTTCAGGGCACGCTGCTCATCGTTGCCCTCGAAAATCCCGGACGACTTTTCCCCGGCTACGATCTCGGCACCTATGGAAGTATCGTTATCGTGAGCAAGATCGGCTTCCTAATCACCTCGGTGATCTACATGACCGCGGGCACGATGCTGCTGATGTGGCTCGGCGAACAGATCACCCAGCGCGGCATCGGCAATGGCGTCTCGCTGCTGATCACCGTCGGCATTCTCGCCGACATCCCGGGCGCCGCCGCGCAGACCTACCAACTCTTTTTCAAGCCCGTCGGCACCGGCCTGAACCTCGGCCTCCCGCAAGCCGCGATCATGATCGCGCTCTTCTTTGCGGTCGTCATGGGCATCGTGATGGTCGTCCAAGGTCAGCGGAAAATCCCGGTCCAATACGCCAAGCGCGTGGTCGGCAACAAAGTCATGGGCGGCCAGAGCTCCTTCCTCCCGCTCAAGGTCAACTATTCCGGCGTCATGCCCGTCATCTTCGCGAGCGCGATCCTGCTCTTCCCCCAGCAGATTTTCTCCCAGGTTGGCGCGGCGTTTAACATCAAGTTCCTGATCGAATTTTCGCAGGGCCTGCTCCGTGGCAACTGGACCTACTACGCGATCTACACCCTCCTTATTCTCTTCTTCAGCTATTTCTGGGTGTCGGTCATGTTCAAGCCGATCCAGATCGCCGACGACCTGAAGAAATACGGCGGCTACGTCCCCGGGGTCCGCCCCGGCGAGCCGACCGCGAAGTTCCTCGATTTCATCATGACACGCCTCACGCTGGCCGGCGCGATTTTCCTGACCGTGATCGCCGTCATGCCCGACGTGCTGCTCTTCGAGATTCATGTACCGCAGCGCATCGCGATTTTCTTCGGCGGCACCGGCATGCTGATCACGGTTGGCGTCGTGCTCGACACGATGCGCCAGGTCGAAACCTTTTTGCTGCAGCGTCACTACGACGGCTTCTTGAAAAAAGGCCGGATCCGCGCCCGCAGCGCCAGTGCGGCCGGCATCAGCGGCGAGGCACTCAGCACGCCGGCCCTCGTGAAACTTCTCATCCCGGTCGGGGGCATCTTCCTGGTCGGCATCGTTTCCTGGGCGATTCAGAAGTTCGCGCTTTAGTGCTTTACTCGGCTCGCACCGGTCACCATCAACGACCCTTCGCGCGTCCCGGCCCTCAAGCCGATCACTCGTCATACTCTCCCCGGTTCAGCCGATTTTCGCCTGAAAACCTGATGAACCGGGTCCGTTCTTTGAATCTTGAGCACGTCTCTCCCGCCAAATTGCGGTCGGAGATTTCGCGCCGCCCGGCTCACGCCGATGCGGATGAAGTGAAAGTGTCCGCCTCGCGGCGCTCGCCGAACTTCACGCGCAAACCTGATGCGGGTCTCGTCCTCACCGACGAACGCCCGGCTACGCTGCTCCAAGTAATGGTGTCCGACGATCGCTTCGCCCCCCGCGACGAAAACTCGCTGAGTTTTCCCGCCGGCTCCGGCTCCCGCGAAATGCTCGTCGCTCACCTTCGCTCTGTCGGCCGGCTGTCGGCCGACACCTTCGTGTCATGAGCATCCCCATCAAATCGAAAGAAGGGATCGCCAAAATGCGCGAAGCGTGTGCCATCGCGGCGACGGTGCTTGATCAACTCAAGCCACTCGTCCGGCCCGGCATCACGACGCAAGACTTGGAAGAGGCCGGTCGCGATTTCATCGCCCGCCTCGGAGCCCGCAGCGCCTGTTACGGCTACCAACACGGTTCCCGCCGTTACCCGGCCCACACCTGCATCTCGGTTAACGACGAAGTCGTTCACGGCATACCTTCATTCCGCCGCATCCTGCGCGATGGCGATGTGGTTTCCCTCGACATCGTCGTCTGGCACGACGGCTACGTCGGCGACAATGCCTACACGGTTCCCGTCGGCGCGATCTCGCCCGATCTCGAAAAACTTCTCCGCATCAGCCGCGAAGCGCTCGACCTCGGCATCAAGCAGGCGCAGATCGGGCATCGCATCGGCGATATCTCCGCGACGATCCAGCAGTATGTCGAATCGCACGGCTTCAGCGTCGTGCGCGACATGGTCGGTCACGGGGTCGGCGTGGCGATGCACGAACCGCCCGAAATTCCAAACTTCGGACGCAAAGGCACCGGCGACAAAATCAAGGCCGGCATGACGCTCGCGATCGAGCCCATGGTGAACCTCGGCGGCCCGAAAACGAAGACGCTCAGCGACGGCTGGACCTGTGTCACGGCCGATGGATCGCCCGCCGCGCACTTCGAGCACACGGTGCTCACCACGGATCACGGCCCTGAAGTCCTGACGCTCCCGCGCCGCGCTCCCTCTCGAGTTTCCCGATAATTTTTCTCTCATCACTCTCTCAACTCTCATCACTCAACTCTCAACTAAGTACCAAATATGCCTCGTCTCCTCGGTGTAGAAATCCCCGCGAAAAAGAAAGTCGCGTACTCCCTCCGTTACATCAACGGCATCGGCCCCACGCGGGCCGACCTCCTCGTCAAAGAAGCGGGACTCAATCCCGACATGCGCGCTCAGGATCTCACCGAAGAGCAGCTGAACAAAATCCTCCACATCATCGGCGAGCACAAATGGGTGCTCGAAGGTGACCTCCGCCGCGAGATCGCGAGCAATCTGAAGCGCCTCCAGGCGATCAACTGCTACCGTGGCGTTCGCCACCGCCGCAGTCTCCCCGTCCGCGGTCAGCGCACCAGCACCAACGCCCGCACCCGCAAGGGTCCGCGCAAGACCGTCGGCGTGTCGAAAGCCGCCGCCGCCGCCAAAGAATAAAACCTCCTCGCCATGGCTGAAGAAAAGTCTGCTCCCAAGAAAGAGAAACCCGCGAAAGCCGCCGCTGCCGCCGCAGCCGGAGGCGCCGCTCCTGCCGCTGCCGCTCCCGCGGAACGCTCCGAGAAAAAAGCCAAGGCGCCGAAGGTCGGCCCCGACGGCCAGCCCATCGTGGCCGCTCCGGCGGCTCCCGAAAAGCCCGTTGAGCTGGTCGGTGGTGTGGCCAAGCAGCCCACCGCTGAAGATCTCCTCAAGGAAGAACTCGGCACGATCAAGGTCCGCAAGGCCAAGGGTTCGAAGAACGTCACGTCCGGCGTCGCCAACGTGCTCGCTTCTTTCAACAACACGATCGTCTCCATCACCGATTCCAAGGGCGCCGTGATCGCCTGGTCGTCCGCCGGCAAGTGCAACTTCCGCGGCTCCCGCAAATCCACCGCCTACGCCGCGCAGGTCGTCGCCCAAGACGCCGCCCGCAACGCCATGTCGCACGGTTTGAAGGACATCGTCATCCGCATCTCCGGTCCCGGCCTCGGTCGCGATTCCGCCGTCCGCGCCCTGCAGGCGATCGGCCTCGAGATCACCTCGATCGTCGACGTCACCCCGATCCCGCACAACGGCTGCCGCCCGCGCAAACGCCGCCGCGTCTAACCGTCTCCACTTCTCAACCTTTTATATTTTCTCACAATGGCTCGTTATACCGGACCCACCACCCGCATCAGCCGCCGTTTCGGCGTCCACATGCTCGGCTCGGGCAAGGCGTTTGAACGCCGTCCCTATCCCTCTGGCGTCCACGGCGCCAAGATGAAGCGCAAGGTCTCCGAATACGCCGTCGGCCTCAACGAAAAGCAGAAGCTCCGTTACATTTACGGCCTGCTCGAGCGCCAGTTCCGTCGCGTCTTCGAGATCGCCAAGAAAGAGCGCGGCGTCACCGGCGAGCGTTTCCTCCAACTCCTGGAAACCCGCCTCGATTCCGTCGTCTATCTCCTCGGCCTCGCCAAGAGCCGCGCCGCCGCCCGCCAGTTCGTCAACCACGGTCACATCCGCGTCAACGGCCACAAGGTCGACATCGCGTCCTACAACGTCGTCGCCGGCGATGAGATCGAAGTGAAGAACTCGCCCGCCTCCCGCCAGCTCGCCACGCGCTGCCTCGAGGAGAATCGCATTCGCAACGTCCCCGGCTGGCTCACCATGAACGCGGAAACGTTCAAGGCCATCTGCAACCGCCTGCCGACCCGCGACGAGATGGAGCAAGGCATCAACGAGCAACTCATCGTCGAGTTCTACTCGCGCTTCTGAGCCCTCTGGGCACCGCCCGCCGCCGCTTTACGCTACGGCGGGTTTGCTCATTCCTCTCTTATCATTTTCATAATCGTCCGCCCAAATCGCCATGCCCAAACGTCTCGGTAAGTTCGAACTCCCGTCCAAACTCACGAAGGTGGAAGAAGGCGCCACGCCGACTTACGCCAAGTTCATCGCTGAGCCTTTCGAGGCCGGCTACGGCCATACCGTCGGCAACTCCCTCCGCCGCGTGCTCCTCAGCTCCGTCGAAGGCTCCGCCATCTCGTCCATCAAGATCGACGGCGTGAACCATGAGTTTCAGTCGATCGATGGCGTCGTCGAAGACGTCACCGACATCGTCCTCAACCTCAAGAAAGTCCTGATCGTTTCCACGAAGCGCGAGCCCATCACGCTCGCCATTCGCGCCAACAAGTCCGGCATTGTCACTGCGGCCGACATCCAGCCCGACTCGAACATCACGATCGTCAATCCCGAGCAGGTCATCTGCACGCTCGATTCGAAGAAAAGCTTCGATGCCGAAATCGAGATCAAGACCGGCCGCGGCTACTATCCCGGCGTCGAGAACAAGAAGGAAGAGCAGGCCATCGGCGTCATCCCGATCGACTCGCTCTTCTCCCCGGTTCGCCTCGTGAAATATTCCGTCGAAGCGACCCGCGTCGGCCAGATCACCGATTACGACAAGCTCGTCCTCGAAGTCTGGACCGACGGCCGCATCACGCCCGATGACGCCCTCAAGCAGTCCGCGTCGATCCTCAAGCATCACCTCGATGTCTTCGATCGCGTCAGCGAAGAGACCTACGAATTCGAAAACCAGCAGTCCGAGGTCAGCGAGGAGCAGAACAAGCTCCGCAAGCTCCTCAACATGTCGGTCAACGAAATCGAACTCTCCGTCCGCGCCGCGAACTGCCTCAACAACGCGAACATCACCACCGTCGGCGAGCTCGCGATGAAGACCGAGCAGGAGATGCTCAAGTATCGCAATTTCGGCAAGAAGTCGCTCAACGAAATCAAGGAGAAGCTCGAAGCTCTCGGCCTCTCCCTCGGCATGAAGTTCGACGAGCGTCTCCTCGACACGAAGAAGGAAGGTTGAGCGAATTTTCGATTTTCGATTCCGGATTTTCGATTGCTCCGGCAGTCGAAAATCCCGCCTTCGTCCACCGACGCCTGCGCCAAATCGAAAGTCGAGAATCCAAAATCGAAAATCATTTCAGCTCTCGCGCCGTCCGCTGCCGCCCCACGCTGCGACCGGATTGCCGATCGGGAGCCGACTAAAAACAAACCACCATGCGCCACAATAAACACCACGCCTCCCTCGGCGTCACCGTCGAGCATCGCCGTGCGATGATGTCCAATCTCGCCGCCGCGCTGATCACACACGGCCGCATCGAGACCACGCTCACGAAGGCCAGAGCCCTGCGCCCCTTCATCGAGAAGGTCATCACGAAAGCCAAAAAGGCCGCCGCGAAAACCGAGAAGAAGGACGCCATCCATCTCCGCCGCCTCGCGCTCAGCGACGTGCGCGACGAGACCGCCGTCACCAAACTCTTCAACGAACTCCACACCGAGTTCGCCAACCGCAACGGCGGCTACACCCGCATCTACAAACTCGGCCAGCAGCGCCAGGGCGATGCCGCCGAGATGGCGCTGATCGAGTTCGTGAAGGCCGACGATCAGGGCTACAAGAAGTCGAAGGGCAAGAAAGCGTCGAAGGCCAAGGGCAAGAAGGCGAAAGCCGCCACGCCCGCCGCCGAAGCCGCTGCCGCCGCGACGACCGAAGCCGCTCCGGCTCCCGCTCCCGAGCAGAAGTGAGGGAGGGCGCTCGCTCCGCGAGCGCCGCACCGTTCGCTTTTTCAAAAACGCGCCGACCTCACCGTCGGCGCGTTTTTCTTTTTCTGCCGGCGCCGGTTTTTAAAATGTCGCCGTTGCCGCCCGCTTTGCTCTGGCGAAAAATCATACCGAGGAGACGAAGCAGCCACCTGGAACTTCGAAACCGTCGATCACACCGAAGTGCGAACTAGAGCACGTTGAGAAAGACTGTAGCCGAAAAGTTATCCGTGCGCGGCGAATTTCGATTTGTCATTCTGAGACTCCGAACCAACGCCAAGCCGTAGGGTGGCATACCCCCGATGAACTCTCAAATGCCTGTCATTCTGAGCGCAGCGAAGAATCCATTTGGACTTCACACGCGTCGTGCCACGAAGCGCGCTCTGGATTCTTCACTGGTTTCTTTAAACCGCGGTAGATTCTTTACTTCGTGCGGAATGACAGGATGGCAAACCGCACGTCGATCGGCAGCGAGGCGACGACAGGCTATCCCGCTGCGCTCGCGAAACGGCACTTGTCGGCGTGGCCGCGGCAGGTGCAGACACTGCAGAACGTCTCGATCTCGCTGCGCGCGAGCGTGCGAACGGCGTGAATGATTTGGGCGAGGTCCGACTCCTGCCGGCGGCCGGTTTCAACCTGGAGCCACACGGCCGCTTCGGTGAGCGCCTGCTCTGCAGCGAGGAAATAAGCGAGGAACGGATTGTTGCCGCAGGAACACGCGGGCAAGCGCTCGGATTTTGCGGTGACGAGATTGAGCGATGCGCCCTCGCCGCTCTCGAGTTCGGCGAAAATTTGTTTTAACGAATCGGGGATCAGGTGCGTGAGCGTGTCGGGATGAGCCAGTGGGCTGTTGACCCGTTCGAGGCGAAGGAGCGTATCCCAACGCTCCGCGATTTTCGTGCGACGGGCACGCAACGCTCTGAGGAAATCGGGGGCCATTTGGGCACCCATTCTACCGGGAAAAATTGTTCCCGCTGCGCATTGTTTGACGAAGGCTGCGCCCGAATTGCCGCGTGGCAGTCGCCGGCAAGCGCTCAATTTTGAAATGTAGGAGCCTGCTCGCAGGCGACTTCATTGGGCGGCGCCGAGCAAAAAAAACCTGCCAGCAGGCTACCCGTTCGTGACGCAGCGGTAGCGGTCCGATTGCGGCTCGTTAGCCGACAAAGCTGTAGTCGTAGGGCTTCCGCATTTCGCGCGCGACGTAGGTATTCGCCACGTCGGCATGCTCGCCGATGAATTTTTCCGCGGCGGAATCCCACTGGAGTTTGAAACCGGTCCGCAGCGAGATCGCTCCGAGGTGGCACATGGTCGCGGAACGGTGGCCGGTCTCGACATCGCAGATCGGCAGTTTGCGCGAGGCGACGCAGTCCATGAAATTTTTCATGTGGTTGTTGCTCACGTAGAGCCGCTCGGCGCCTTCGGGCAGCGGCGTGCGCAGCAACTGCGGATCGCTCGCGGTGATCTCCGCGCGATTGACCCAGATCCAGCCGTCGGTGCCGACGAAACGGATACCATTGCGCTGACCGGCCTTGTTCACGACCTCGCCGTAGATGCTGTCGTCCTTCGTCGTCTTGATGTTGAGCTTGATGCCGTTCGCGTAAGTGTAGTTCACCGCGTATTCGGCGTAGGCGGTGTAGCCGCCGGGTATCGGTTGCGAGAGGCGCTGGCTCTCGACGTGCGTCGGGGCGAGGAGGCCGATCGCCCAGTAGGCGATGTCGTTATGATGCGCGCCCCAGTCGGTCATCGTGCCGCCGGAGTATTCATACCAGTAGCGGAACATCGTGTGACAGCGCTCGCGCACGTAAGCGGTCGCTGGCGCCTGGCCTTGCCAAAAATCCCAGTTCAATCCTGCGGGCACGGGCAGCGTCGGGAACGGGCCGCCCTGCAAACCCGCGGGCAGCCACACGTTCGCTTCCTTGAGTTTGCCGATGCGGCCGTTGCGGACGAGTTCGCACGCGAGCCGGAAGCGCTGTGAGCTGCGCTGTTGCGTGCCGGTCTGGAGCACGATGCGGCTGTCGCGGACGGCTTTCACGAGGTGGCGGCCCTCGTCGATCGTGAGCGTGAGCGGCTTTTCGCTGTAAACGTCCTTCTTCGCGCGGGCGGCAGCCAGGTTGATCAACGTGTGCCAGTGATCGGGTGTGGCGTTCACGATCACGTGAATGTCGGGCTGCTCCATCACCTGCCGAAAATCGGAGTAGATGCGCGGCGGAGCTTTGCCCTCGAGGGTGAAATGTTTCGCGGCGGCCGCGGCGTGCGTCGCATCGATGTCGCACACGGCGACGATGTCGCCGTAGTTTCTGGCGTTCATGCCGTCCCACTTTCCTTGGCCGCCGAAGCCGATCAGCGCGATGCCGGGGCGGTCGTTGGGCAAAACGGGTTTTTGCGGTTCCTCGGCGGCGAGAAGTTGACGTTCGGCGAACCACAGCGGCACGCCAGCGGCGGCGGCGAGCATCGCGGTGCGTTTGACGAAAGAGCGGCGGGAAATCTGGAAAGGAGGAGGGGTGATCATCGGGGAGGGTGGGACGCGAGCCAAGCTAGACGGACAAAGCAAAGGAAAGTCACACACAGTTTCCGCTTCGCAAGGAGGGCGTCAAACGAAGCGTGCCTGCACCGCGGAAATTCCGCGTGCCGCGCTGCTCATCGCGCGCGATCGATTCTCAACCGGCGAGCATCGCTGTTGGCGGCGATTTCCGGCGCATACATCGCCTCGGCGACGACAGGCAGTGCGCGGAAATCGCCGGGCGTGACGGCCCGCAAACGGAAGCGGAGTTCCCAACGGCCGGCTTCGAGATGGTCGAGGAAGAAGACGCTGCGGTCGTCGTGTTCCTCGCGATAAAGAGCTTGGCCGTTGTCGCCGGGTTCGGCAGCCGCGGAGCGGTCGAGCCTCACGAGGCGGGCATCCCAACCGCTGAGCGGGTTCAATGGTTCGCAGCCGGCGGGCTTCGGGACGGAGATCATGACGTATTCGCAATCGTTCGACGCGGTGAGTGTGACGCGCGCCGTGACCTCTTCGCCGGCGCCGGCGGCGCCGGTCACTTCGAGCGGCGTGGACGTGAGGCGCAGCGTGCCGACGAGGGTCGGCTCGGATTTTTGACGCTCGAACCGGCGGGCAACCTCAACGAGATGGCTGAGCGGCTTCACGTCATCGCCACGCGCCCACGAGGAGGAGAATGCGGTGGCGAGCACGGGATTGGCGCCGCTCAGCCGGCGCAACGTGAAGGTGTTCGCACGGGCACGGAGCGCAGTGGCGGGGATTTCGATTGAGGAGGGATTCGTGAGCAGCGTCGCGCGCGAGAAGGCCATGCGCTGGACCGGCTGGTTGTTGGCGAGCAGTTCGATTTCGCCGGTCGCGTCGAGCTGACCGTGCGCCTTCAGATAGGAATCGAGCGCGAGAATGGCGAAGGCGGTGTCACGGGTGCTGGACCAGTGCGAACTGCGGCGATTGAGTGCGAGCCAGTTTGCGGCGGGCTCGATGAGTTTATTCGCCGGGTCGAATTCGAGGAGCGCGAGGAGGGTGAGCGCGGTGGACTCGACGGCGCCATCCATCGCGCGCCAATAGCCGTGCGTAGTTCCCCAGTGCGCGGTGTCTCCAAGGCCGGCGGCGGAGGCGCGCTCGACGCCGTTGTCGAGATTTCGGAGGAGCGTGGCGAGCTGCTCGGATGTGCCGAATTTTTTTGCGGCGAGAGCGAGGCAGGCGCGGCCGGAAGCGGAAAGTTTTTCGCGGGCGGAGAATATTTTTGTGAAATGTGAAGGGAGGTCGTTGCGGAGCAGGGCCGCGTGTTGGGTGCGGGCAAGCGCGGCCCAGGCGAAGGCGAGGCGATCATCGGGCGAATCGTTTTGTTGAACGAGGTTGGCGAGGGCGCGCGTGGTGCTTTCGCCGAGTTCGTCGGGAATTTCGACGCCGGCGTCGGTGGCAAGTGAGAGGCCCCACGACACGTAGGCGGTCATCCAGAGGTCGGGCGACTGCGCGCCGGGCCACCAGCCGAAGCCTTGGTAGGTCTGGGCTTCTTCGAGACGCGCGAGACTTTGGGCGACGACATCGTCGAGATGGACGAAACCGGCGATGTGCTCGCGGCGGGTTTTATCGGCGGCGGGCTCGTGGGCGAGGATGCGATGCTCGACGGCGTCGGCGTCGAGGTCGAGATCGGTGAGCGTCTTGCGGACGACGACGGCGGGCAGAAAACGGCTCATCGTCTGCTCGACGCAGCCGTAAGGGTAGTCGATCAAGTAGGGCAGCGCGTCGAGGAGCGTGAGCGCGTAGTTCGGCGAGAGCTGCACGGAGACGGACGTGCGCAAAGGGTCGAGCGTGGCGGGCAGCTCGAGCGTGAAGTCGGTGTGCGCGGCGGCGGGGGCGAGTCGCGCGAAGGCGGCGGTGTGTTGTTGGAGGCCGTCTTCGAGGATGGGTAACGGGAGCGACATGGCGTCGGACTCGGCGCCGGCGCGCGCGGTGAGCTTGAGTTCGGCGGTGCCGGGTGCGGTGGCGTGGATGGGCCAGGCGGCGTGAGACTCGGCTTGTTTGGGGACGAGGAGATCCGCGTTGGTGAGAGGATTATTTTTTGTGGCGGCGATGGGGCCGGAGAGTTCAAGCGTGGCGGTGGCGCGGAGGTCGGCGTCGGTGCGGTTGACGAGCGTGGCGGAAGGCTCGGCGGTGTCGCCGGCGATCAGGAAGCGCGGGAGCTGGAGGCGCGCTTGGAACGGAAGCGAAGTTTCCGTGAACGCGGTGGCGGCGCCGAAGGTGTTGCCATCGGCGCCGAGCGCGTAGGCACCGAGGCTCCAGCGTGTCAGGTTATCCGGATACGTGAAGGTGATGCGGGCTTCGCCGCGGGAGTCGGTGATCACGCTGGGTGACCAGAAGGCGGTGGAGGCGAAGTGGCGGCGGAGGGTAATGGGTTGCTCCGGGAACTGAGAGGTGACGACCGAGATGGCGGAAGCGCTGTCTTTCAATTCGGTGCGCACTCGTGCGCCGGCGAGCGTGTTGGACGCAGCGTAGCCGTAGCTCATTCCACGGGCTTCCACGGCAAACGGCGACAGCGTTATGACCTCACCGTCTTCGTCGACGATGGCAGCGGGATTGCGGATCGCGCCGGAGCGTGGATCGAGGGGCGCGCGCAGATCGTAGATTTCATCGGTGGACCAAATTTCACGGGTGGAAATCTGATCGCTCAGTCGGAGGAAATTCGGCGTTGGGTCTGAATCATCGGAGGAGAGCAGCGAGGTGACGGCGTCGTCGGCGGCGCGGACGGCGAGTTCGGCGGAGGCGGCGGGGCGGCCGGCGGAATCGGTGGCGGCGAGAATCAGCGCGGCGGATTGGCCGGGACGCGCGAAGGGCGCGGCGGGCGTGATTGCGACGTGAAGCGTGTTTTCGGCGCGCGAAACGGGAATCGTCGCGGAGGCGTTTCGATCCGGGATGCCGGGAGGCGAGCGATAGAGCAGATTCGCGGTCATCCTTCCCAGCGCGGAGGGCGGAGCGGCGAAGGTGTGCAGGGCGATGCGGCCGCGCACGGCGACGGGCTCGGCGGCGAGGCTGTTTTCGCCGGCGAGCGAGAGCCAGGCTTGGGTGATGCCGGCGGGCACGATCGCGAGAACCCGGGCGGGCTGACCGGGAGCAAGCTCGGCAGGGGTGACGAGTGCGGCTGTTTCGGGATTGAGTGCGAGCGCGTCGGCGCGGTTGTCCACCGCAACGATCGAGAGACGGTCCCGGCGACTGTCGGCCGTGGGATCCGTGTTCCGATCGTAGCGCGAGGCGTTGAAAAGTTGACGGCGGGAATAGTCGGGGGGCGACGCGACCGCGATCTCGTCGCCGCTGGAGGTTCGCACGCGGAGATGAAAGAGTCCGGCGCGCGGGAGAGCGAAGGTGGCGGCGAGACGGCCGTCGGTGCCGGTGTGCGCGTCGGTCTCGGCGACGGTGGATTCGGTGTAGCCGGCGTGGACGAGTTTGGCGCCGTCGCGCGGGAGGCGGTGCGGACCGTTTTTCGCGAGCGCGGCGGCGAGTTCGTCGGGCGGGATGGGCTGACCTTGCGCATCGAGCCAGACTTCGGTCCAACGGAGTTCGAGAAGTTGCGCGCGCAGATCGAGCGCGACGGGTGAGCCGCGTCCGTCGCGGACGATGGCGGAGAAGGAAACGTTTTCCGACGGGGCGGCGAGGCGCGGTGAAGTCCAGCCGAGCGGGTCGAGCGTGAGGCCGGCCGTGCTGATCGTGACGGAGGCGTCGGCGTTCAGCGCGGGTGTGCCGTCGGGTGTGACGGTGGCGGCGACGGCGAGCGCGACGCCGTCGGGGAAGAAATCGGGAAGCGTGAGCGTGGCTTCAGCAGCGCCTTCGGTGTCGGTGGTGGCGGAGCGAGGTTCACGGCGGAGGCTTTCGGACCATTTCGCGAACCGGCCGTCGGCGTCGGGATGAAACGGATTTGTGGCGTGAAAGACGAACTGCGCGGGCGCGCCGACGACGGGGCCGCCGGAAAAATAATGGGTGGAGACGCGCGCGGTGAGGGTGCGGCCGGGGCGGAACGAGCGGGCGTCGCCGGTGAAGGCGACCGTAGAGGTCGCGGCGGGCACGACGAAGCGGTCAACTTGGAAGAGGGAAACGGATTGCTCGATCGGCTGCCTGGCGGCGTCGCCCCGGACAAGTTGGAGCGAGACCTCGCCGGCGAGGGCTTCGGCGGGGAGTTGAATTTCTCCGGTGGCGGAACCGGTGGCAGAGAGCGTGAGCGCGGTCGGCGCGACGAGGAGTTGGTCGCGGAGTTTGATCTGGAATTTCAGGTCGTGGAGATTTTGCGGGATCGTGAAACGACCGCCGTGACGTTCCCGGGCGATCAGTTTCCAGTGGGCGGTTTCGCCGGGGCGGAAGAGCGGGCGATCGGTGTAGACGTCGAGGAAGAGCCGGCGGCCGGGACCGTGCCACATCGCGGTGTTGGCAAAGCAGACGGGTTCGCCGCCGACGAGGGCGATGACTTCGCGCTCGTTTTCGTCGAGGGGAGGAAGAGAGAGCGAGCCGAGGTCGTCGGTGGTGGCGGAGAAGGGCCGGACGGATTTGCGCGTGGAGGCGAAGAGTTCGGCGGCGAGGCTCGCGGCGGGGTGGCCGTCGGCGTGATAGATGAAGAGACGACAATTCGTGTTGCTGGAGAAAAGGCCGAGGCCGCGGAGAGAGGAGACGGCGAATTTGCGTTGGGCGACCACGGGCGGCGAGCCGTCGGATTTTTCTCCGGTGATCGTGAGAGCGTAGAGGCCGGGAGGCAGATTGGTGGCGGCGTCGACGATGGCGGCGGACCACGCGAGACGTGCAGGATCGGGAAGTGAGAGGGTCCATTCACGGACGGACGTGCGATCGTCGGGGCGATGCGCCCGCGGATCGGGGCGAGAGGGGTTGAAGCGGGTGTCGCCGAGGGCAAACCAGCCGCCCGGCGTGGTGCGATCGAGTGCGACGACGAGGCGAGAGAGGCCGCTGCTGCCGTAGCTGAAGCGGACGGGCGCGGCGGGCGCGATGAGTTGATCAATCGCGAGGTCGAGGCGCGGCTCGGTGAGTTCGCGCTCGAGTGCGTCGAGATTTTGAAAGAGATCGGGAGTGCTCTCGTGGGTGAGAGTCGCCCGGACGGATTTCAATTCGGCGAGGAGCGCGGGAATGTCGGCGGGCGTGTTGGCGGCGAGATCGGGTGAGTAGCGGGAGTGGACGCGCCAGAGAAATTCCTCGGCGCGGATTTGGGGGGCCCAGCGCGTGTTCGCGGAGGCGTTGAGCGCGGCAGACCAGCGGGCGGCCAGTTCGCGGGCGAGGGCGGCGGGATCGTCGGCGGCAGCGAGGTGGGCGGGCGTATCGGTGAGGCGCGCGAGTTGCCAGAGGGACCAAGCGTGATCGTCGGGCGTCGAGGCGATGCGGGCGGCGTCGGTGAGAGAGGCGCGGAGGCGAGGGAACTGCTCGAAGGAAGCGAGCGGGCGGGCGCGCTCGGCGGAGGCGTCGAGGAGGCGTTGGAGAAAATCGACGAAGCGACGGGCGGCGGCGGGGGAAGGCGGCTGCGAGCCGAGGTGGTCGGCGACGGCGGAGAAATCGCGGGCGATTTCGTCGGTGAGGTTGACGAAGCGCTCGAACACGATGCGGCGGGTGAGGAGATCGACCCAGAAGTCGTCGCGCGGGCGGGGCGATGTGGGGTCGCGATAGGGTTCTTCGAGGCGGTCGTAGGCGGCGAGGTGACGTTGCTGCCAGCGGTCGCCGTCGCGCCAGCGGAGAGGCGTGGAGGCTTCGGAGCGCCAGGCGGCGTCCTCGATGAGAAGTTCGCAGCGCGCGCGAGCGGCGGCGTCGGGGGCGGTGGCGAGGGCTTCGGTGTAGCGAAGCTTGGCTTGCTCCCAGGATTGCTCGGCGACAAGAGCGTCGGCGGAGGCGAGGAGTTCGGCGTAGGTCGCGGCGGCGGCGGGAAGCGCGAAGAGGAGGGCGAGGATGGTGAGGCGGGCGAGCAGGAGGCGGAGCATGGGGCGCGTGAGCTGCTTCTACGGCAAAAGAAAGGTGACGGATGCGCGGGTGTGCATCGAGGTAACGTTTGCGGAGGCGGTTTGTTAGCGGACGGCGGGGGGGAAGAAGATCCAAGCGCCAAGATCCAAGCTCCAGAGAACTTCCAAAGTTCAAACGTCAGGACTGGGGCGTCGGTCGAGTTGAGTTTTGAAGTTGGAGCTTGGGATTTCTCTGGAGCTTGGATCTTGGGGCTTGGAGCTTCGCGCCTAGCGGGCGTAGGTGCGCGCGAGCGTGGCGGCGGTGGCGCGCAGGCTGGCGCGGAGTTCGGGGGGCGCGAGGACTTCGGCGGCGGCGCCCCAGCCGAGGATCCATTGCTCGACTTCGGTGAGCGCGCCGAGGCGGAGCGTGAGTTCGAGCGCGCCGCCGGGGAGATCGCGCATGGTTTGGGAATCGTGCCACTCGCGTTCGCGGATGCGTTCGGCGACGGCGGCGGAAAAACGGATTACCACGCGGTAATCGCCGCTGCCGCCGAGGACGCCGAGCGCGGACGCGAAAAATTTCTCCGGCGAAAAATCGAGCGGGCGCGTGAAGGGTTTCTTCGTGTTGCTGACCTCGGCGATGCGCGGGAGGGCGAAGGTGCGAAGCGCTTCGCGCTCGAGGTCGAAGCCGATCAGATACCAGGAATTTTCGCGGTTCGCGAGGTGGTAGGGGCGGACGCGGCGCGGAGATTTTTTCGAGTCGCCGGGTTTGCGGTAGTCGAAGGCGACTTCGTGTTGACGAAGCACCGCGGCGCTGAGGGTGTTAAAGACGGCGAGGTCGGTTTTGCCGAGGCCGATATTCTTGAAGGAAACGGCCTGCAGTTCGTCGCCGGGCGAGAAGGAGATGCGGTCGCGGAGCCCGCGGGAGAGTTTGCCGAAGGCGATCTCGAGCTGGCGATGAAAGGGTGTGCCGCGGTATTGCTGGAGCGCACGTTGGGCGACGAGCAGCGCGAGGAGTTCGCCTTCGGTGACGTTGACGGTGGGAAAGGCAGAGACGGGCGAGGTGTAGCGATAGGCTTGGATCTGGGCGTCGAACTCGATCGGGAGATCGAGGCGGTTGCGCATGAAGGCGATGTCGCGGACGATGGTTTTGCGGGAAACTTCGAGAAGCTCGGTGAAGTGGGAGCTGTTGACGAGCGAGCCGCGCTGGAGGGCGTCGTGGATTTTGAGCATGCGCTCGAGCGGCGGGCGGGAGAGCTGGTCGCGGGAGGGAGGCATGGGGGAAAGGCGGTGGAATTCGGAGCGCGCGCGAATTGAGCGAAAGGATGCGAATGGGCTGGGGCGATTCGCGAGGATTGGCGTGATTCGCGGGCGGAAAAGAATTTTGAGGATTTTCGAGAGTGGGACAGCGAATGTCCCAGCCGACGGCGTAGGATATGCGCATGAACTCGATCCGACGCACGAAGAAAAAGCTCTGCTCCGTCCCTCTCGCCCTGACGTGGTCGCACCTCGGGGTTTCCTATCGCGTGACGCCCTGGCCGGAAGTCCGCTTCGAATGCCTTTACGGCGAAGACTGGATCGCCACCTCGCCGACCGAAGATGTGCTGGCCTCGGCGGCGCAGGAGTGCGGCGTGGCGGCGTGGCGGCCCTATCTGGAGTTCGTGGCGACGGAAGTGCGTGGGTGGCTCGAAGGTTTTTCGACGACGCGGATGGAAGCGCTGCAGGTGGCCGCGCGCTGCCCGTCGCTCATGGGAACGCTTGCGGAGGTGCCGGCGTTGACGGCGTTTCTGGCGTCGCATGTCAGTCTGCGGGGCACGAGCGAGTCGTGCTGGGCGGAAATCGAGGCGGTCTACGAACGCAGCGGCGTCTATGGGCTGCTGGAGTGGCTGGGGCTGCCGGCTTCGAGACAGACGGTGGGGATTTTGCAGGCGATCGCGGAGCCGGATCTGCCGAAGCGTTTTCTGGCGCCGCTGCGCAGCATGTTGTGGGAGCCGACGACGATCTTCGCGCTCCAGCGGATGCCGGCGATCACGGATCGCGAACTGGCGCGGACGTGTCACGCGCTCGCGGCGTAAGGAAAGCGCCAAGACGGACGGAGGCGGGATTTCCGTTAGGACAATTTTAGAAAAAATCGTGGGACGTAAAAATCCCTCGACTCCGCGGTGGAGGAGACGGTGAGTGACCTCGGTTTTCCTTGTTCACCCCGCCTTGCCCCCCGAGTTTTCCAACGCCGATCGCTGGTTCGCCGACGAAGTGCAGGTGCACGAAGGCGCCTTGCGTGCGTGGCTGCGGGGGAAGTTTCCCGCCATCAGCGATCCGGATAACCTCGTACAGGAAACGCTGACCCGCGTGTGGAAAAGTCAGGCGAGCGGGAAGGTGCAGTCGCCGAAGGCGCTGCTTTTCACAACCGCGCACAATCTCGCGATCGACCAGTTGCGGCGCCAGCAGATCACGCGGATGGAGCCGCTAACGGAAATCGAGGACCGGTTCGTCTACGAAGAGAGCCCCACGCCGGCGGACGCGACCGTCAGCAATCAGGAACTCGAATTTTTGACGCGCGCCATCCAATCACTGCCGGACCGCTGCCGCCAGGTGCTGACCTTGCGGAAAATCTACGGTTTGTCGCAAAAGGAAATCGCTGCGCAACTCGGCATCGCAGAACACACGGTCGAGGCGCAGGTGGCCAATGGCATGCGCCGCTGCGCCGAATTCTTCGGCCGGCTCGGCCTCCCCTAAATCGATGGACCCCGCGAAACAAAATCACGATGTGATGGAGCTCGCCGCGCAATGGCTGGCGCGGCGCGATCGCGGTTTGTCCGCCGCCGAGCAGGATGTTTATCTTCAATGGCTGCGCGAAAAGCCGGAGCATGGCGTGGTGATCGCGCGGCTGGAGCAGACGTGGCGCATGCTCGATCCGCTGCGTAAATGGCGCCCGGAACACGGCCCGCAGCCGAATCCGGATTTGCTGGCGCCGCGCGCTCGCGGATACCGGACCTGGCCGGTGTGGTTCGGCACGCTGGCGGCGGCGGCAGCGATCGCGGTCATCGCGGTGTGGTGGTGGCCGCAGGCGCCGGCGCAAGCACCGCACCGCGGCGCGGTCATTCATCCGGGGCCGGAGCGCATGGCGCTCGAGGACGGCTCGGTGGTGGAATTGAACGCGGGCGCGAAGGTGGACGTGAATTTCACGCCGCTCGAGCGGCGCGTGCATCTCGTGCGCGGCGAGGCGCATTTCACGGTGGCGAAGAATCCGGCTCGTCCGTTCATCGTCAGCGCCGACAAGGTCGCGGTGCGGGCCGTCGGCACGGCGTTCAGTGTGCAGCTCGACCGCGCCGAGGTTTCTGTACTTGTGACGGAGGGGAAGGTGCGCGTCGACGAGTTGCAGGCCGGGCCCGGGAACGTCGCGGAGTCGCGGGAGCTGTCGCATCTCATCGCCGGCCAGCAGGCAGTGGTGAGCACGAAAGGTGCGGCGGCTCTGCAGATCCGCGAGTTCACGCCGGCGGAAATCGAGCGGGCGCTCGCCTGGCAGGGGCTGCGACTCGAGTTTGTGGATATGCCGCTGCGTGACGTGGTGGCCGAGTTCAACCGCTACAATGTCCGCAAGCTCGTCGTCGGCGATGCGACGACCGCGAACATCGTCGTCGGTGGAAACTTCCGCGCGGACAATGTCGATAGTTTCGTGCGCCTCCTGGATCTCGGTTTCGGCGTCACCGCGTCGCCCCACGGACAGGAAATCGTGCTGTGGCGACGTCGCTGAGGAACCCGACTGCGCCGAGGGCGGACGCGCTGCCGTTTTCCACGCGACGGAGCTGGTGAGTCTGATTTGTTGAGCGTCGATGATTTCTTCCCCAAGCCTTCAACGTTCCCTCCGCCGCTTGGTGCGCGCGGGAGCGATGGCGTGGGCGGTCGGGGTAGCGCTCACGCTGACGGCCGCCGCGGCTTCGAAGCAGAACTACGATCTGCCCGCAGGCGACGCGGCGAAGACGCTGAAGTTGTTTTCCGAGCAGTCGGGCGAGCAGATCGTCTATCCGGTGGAAGAGGTGCGCGGCGTGAAGACGAACACGGTGAGAGGTGAGTTCACGGCACGGGAGGCGCTCGATGCGATGCTCGCGCATTCGGGGTTGGTCGCGGTGCAGGACGAGGGCAACGGCGCGCTCGCGGTAAAAAAAGAGACGGAGAATAAACCTCCGCAGAGTGCGCCGCCCCCTAAGACGGCTGCGGTGGCGCCGCTCGCGCCGGCCGCAGCCTCGCGAAAAACCGCGGCTGATTTGGACGAGATCATCCGGCTGTCGCCGTTCGAAGTGTCGGCCACGGCCGAGGAGGGTTATGCGGCGGCGACTTCACTCGCGGGGAACCGGCTGAATACGGAGCTGCGCGATGTTGGTTCGGCGGTGACGGTGGTCACCGGTCAGTTCCTGCGCGATATCGGGGCGACGAGCAACGAGACGCTCCTGCAGTACACGACCAACACGGAGGTCGGAAATATCTACGGCAACATGGCGAACGCGGGCAGCGGCACGCAGCTCGACGAAACGGGCAAATTTCCGAACCCGAATCAAAACACACGGGTGCGGGGACTCGCCGCAGCGGACAGCACGGTGGACTATTTCCTCACGGATATCCCGTGGGACAGCTACAACGTGGACCGCATCGATTTCCAGCGCGGCCCGAACGCGATCCTCTTCGGCCTCGGGAGTCCAGCTGGTATCATCAACGCGGGCACGCGTGGCGCCGGCTTCGAGAATCGGGGCTCGGCCGAGGGGCGCTACAGCCGGTTCGGCAGCGTGCGGGCGACGTTCGACTACAATGTCGCGCTCATCCCGCAGCAGCTCGGCGTGCGGGTCGATACGTTGTGGAACCGGGAAAAATTCCAGCAGGCGCCGGCGTTTCAGGACGACAAACGCGTGTACGGCGCGCTGCGTTACGAGCCGCGTTTTCTGAACAAGGGCTCGGCGCACACGACGTTCAAGGCGAGTTTCGAGCAGGGACGCGTGCGCAGCAACCGCCCGCGGTCGCTGACGCCGGGCGATTCGATCACGCCCTGGTTTCTGAGCGGCACGGCGACCGGTTACACGGCGGCAGGCGTTCCGTTCACCTACAATAATCTCGATCGAAAAGGTTTCGACGCGCGTGGCTTGCAGGATACGAACGTCGCGTCGATCGGCGGCGGCGGGGAGTTCGTGAAGGAGTATAACTCGACGGGCGGTTTTCCGGACAAAACGCTCAACCCGTACTGGCAGCCATGGCTCGGCGGGCAATTCGGCGCGAGCTACTTCGGAAATCCGATGGCAATTTTCAGCAGCGGCGAAAATTCCGCGGCCACGCTCGTGAATTGGGAACCGTCGGCGGCGCGCGGGCTGAACCCCGCCGGGGCGGTGGATCGCGGCATCGCCGGCATTCCGTTTAGCCGGATGTCGTCGATCACGCTTTATCGCGACCTTTCGAAGAAAGTGAACCTCCCTGGCGCGAAGTTTGGTCTCACGCGTAATCTGTCGCTGTCGGATCCGTCGATTTTCGATTTCTACGACCAACTGATCGACGGCCCGAACAAGCACGAGTGGCAGAATTTTCGCCGTTACGACGTCGGCTTTTCGCAGACGTTTTTCGAGGGAAAATTCGGCGTCGAAGCGGTCTTCGACCGGCAGCACTACGACAACGGACAGCTGAATTTCATGACTGACAAGGGCCAGCAGCTCTACGTCGACGTGATCCAGATTGAGGCGGATGGCACTGCGAACCCGAACTTCGGGCGTCCGTTTGTCGCGGATTCCGGAGCCGGTGGCGCGGTTTCGTCGACGGATCGCGAGGTCTTTCGCCTCACGGCGTATGCTCGTCACGACTTCGATCGGGGAGCACGCCGCAGTTTCCTTACGCGCCTGCTGGGGCACCACACGGTGACGGGGCTTTACAGCGACGACACGAGGCGGACGTCTTCGCGTAATTTCGCGCACTATGTCGCAGACAACGCCTACAAAGATTTCATCAACGGCTTCGGCGCCAATCCGGCGACGATCAACAGCTCGGTGCGGGCCGTCTATCCGGTGATTTATCTCGGCCCGAGTCTCGTCGGAGCGTCGAGCGCCTCGGGCGCGCACATCGCCAATCCGCAGGTGCGGGCGGTCGTGGCGGGTGGAAGTATCCGGGCATTCGATTCGACGTGGGTCGCGACGGGAGTCGATCCCGCCGCGCCATGGGAAAATCCGCTCTATCCGACCGGCAATCCGCTGCGCACGTCGACGCAGTCCGAAAACCCGGCAAACTATCGCGGCTGGATCGACACCCCGATCGCCATCACGGATTCCGAAACCGGTCGCCGCGACGACACGACGATCGGCGCGAGCGCAGGGAAACTGATCGTCGAATCGCAGGCGCTGAACTGGCAGGGCTATTTCTGGGATGGCGCATTCGTCGCCATGTACGGACATCGGAAAGATACCGCGCGATCATGGGCGGTGAGCGCCGCGCGCGACAGCGAAGGCCGCGCCATCGTCGATCGCAGCTCGTTTAAGCTGCCCGACCGCGCGACGCTCGTAGAGGACACGTCGAACAGCTGGAGCGGCGTGCTGCACCTCAACTCGCTGCTCGCGGAACGGCTGCCGATGAACCTCGGTTTATTCTACGACCGCTCGACCAATTTTCAGCCGAAGGCCGGCCGCGTCGGGCCGCTCAACAACCCGCTCACGCCGCCGACGGGAAACACGAAAGACTTCGGCCTCCGCGTTTCGACGAACGACGAAAAATACGCATTGAAGATCAATTGGTATAAAACCTCCGTCGTGAATTCGGACGGCACGAGCGGCTTCAATGCGTTCTACCTCGGCCAGCTCTTCACCGACTATCAGGCGGCGCGCAATCGTTTCGTCTTCGAAGTGGCCGATCCGGCGAATCCGGCGACGTACCGCGCGGGCGACCCGAACCAGTGGACGTATCAGCCGGCCAGCGACTCTTCGGCCGCCGCGCAACGGGCCGATGTCGCGGCTTGGGAGGCGCTGACGAAGAGTTTACCCGCCGCCTTTTTCACCGCATGGAAGCTCGACCTGAATCAGACGAACCTCAGTCAGCTAAAGCCGCTCACGTACATGATGCCTGCGGGCTTCACGATTCCGGAGGACAACGTCTCGAAGGGCGCCGAGTTCGAATTCTACGCGAGCCCGGTCCGCGGCTTGCGGCTGACCGCGAATGCGTCGAAGTCCGAAGCGGTGCGCAACAACGTCGGCGATTCCGCGCTGAACGATTTGGTGAACACGATCAACACCGCGCTGAACACGACGGCCGCGGGCAGCCTGCGAAACGGCCCGTCGTCCACGGCCGGGACCGCGCTCGCGAATTGGAACGCAAATTTCTGGGCGTCGTGGCTGTCGGTGAAAGGCCAGGAAGGCGGTTCCGTTCCCGAACTCCGCCGCTGGCGCGCGAATCTCGTCGCGAATTACGACTTCTCCGCCGGCCCATTAAAAGGGGTGAATGTCGGCGCCGCGTACCGCTGGCAGGACAAAGTGATCATCGGTTATCGGCCGGTTTATTACATCGGCGACCAACTCGCGCCGAACCCGGCGATGGCGACCTCCGCGAAGTTCGACCTCGCGAATCCCTACTACGGGCCCGCCGAAAAAAATCTCGATCTGTGGATCGGCTACACGCGGCGGCTGGGCGCGCGACTGAATTGGCGGACGCAGCTCAACGTGCGCAACGTCGGCAAACGCGATTCGCTCATCCCGATCACGGTGCAGCCCGACGGCAGGCCCGCAGCGTGGCGCATCGCTCCCACGATGGTCTGGCTGCTGACGAACACGATCGAGTTTTAGCGGCGGCGGTTCGCGACCGATCGGGGCGCGCCACATTTCGAAAAAATCCGCTAATGGAAATTGAGAGCCGGCTCGTCTGCGGAGTTGACCCCAATGACTACCTTCATCTCTCCGTTGCGCCGGCTGACCGGCCGCGCTCTCCGTCGCTGGTTGCTCGCGTGCGCGAGCGCCTTCACGTTTGCTTCCGCGATCTCCGCCCAGACGGCCGCTCCGCCTGCCGCAGAACCCGTCCAGCTTGACGACGAGATCGTCACGCTGTCGCCGTTCGAGGTATCCGCGAAAGCGGACGAGGGCTACGCGGCGGCCACGTCGCTCGCGGGCAATCGCCTCAACACCCAGTTGAAGGATGTCGGATCGGCAATCACCGTCGTCACGGCGCAGTTCCTCCGCGACATCGGCGCGACGAGCAACGAGAGCCTGCTTCAATACACGACCAACACCGAAGTCGGTAACATTTACGGCAACATGGCGAATGCGGGCAGCGGCACGCAGCTCGACGAAACGGGCAAGTTCGCGAATCCGAATCAGAACACACGCGTCCGCGGCCTCGCCTCCGCCGACACGACGGTGGACTATTTCCTGACCGACATTCCGTGGGACAGCTACAACGTCGACCGCATCGATTTTCAGCGCGGCCCGAACGCGATCCTTTTCGGACTCGGCAGTCCGGCCGGTATCATCAATGCCGGGACGCGCGGTGCCGGATTCACGAACAAAGGCTCCGTCGAGGTGCGCTACAGCCGGTTCAACAGCGTGCGCACGTCGTTCGACTATAACCTCGCGCTGATTCCGAAGCAGCTCGGCGTGCGGATCGACGCGTTGTGGAACAAGGAGAAATTCCAGCAGGATCCGGCGTTCCAGACGGATAAGCGCATCTCGGGCGCGGTGCGCTACGAGCCGGCTTTCCTGAACAAGGGCTCCTCGCACACGGCGATCAAAGCGAACTTCGAGCAGGGCAACATCCGCAGCAACCGCCCACGCTCGCTGACGCCCGGCGACTCGGTCACGCCGTGGTTTCTCACCGGCACGGCGACGGGCTACAATGCCGACGGCACGCCGTTCACCTACGCTAATCTCAATCGAAAAGGCTTCGATGCCCGCGGCCTGCAGGACACGAACATCGCGTCCATCGGCGCCGCCGGTCGCGGCGAATTCGTGAAGAACTACAACAACACCGGCGGCTTCGCGAGCGGCGCGCTCAATCCGTATTGGCAGCCGTGGCTCGGCGGCCAGTTCGGCGCGGGCTATTTCGGGAATCCGATGGCGATTTTCAGCAGCGGGGAAAGTTCCGCGAACACGCTGGTGAACTGGGAGCCGACGACTCCGCGCGGCATCGGCGCCAACGGCGCGATCGACAAAGGCATCGGCGGCATTCCGTTCAGCCGCATGTCGTCGATCACGATCTACCGCGACTTCTCGAAGAAAGTGAATCTGCCCGGCGCGAAGTTCGGCCTCACCCGCAATCTCTCGCTCTCCGATCCGTCGATCTACGATTTCTACAATCAACTGATCGACGGTCCGAACAAGAAAGAGTGGCAGAACTTCCGTCGTTACGATGCGAGCATTTCGCAGACGTTCCTCGACGGAAAATTCGGCATCGAAGCCGTCTTCGACCAGCAGCACTACGACAACGGCCAGTTGAATTTCGAGACGGACAAGGGTCAGCAGATCTACGTCGACGTGATCCAGATCGAGGCGGACGGCACGACGAACCCCAATTTCGGCCGTCCCTTCGTGGCCGATTCCGCGGGCGGTGGCTTTTTCGGCTCGACCAATCGTGACGATTTTCGCGTGACCGCCTACGGGAAGCACGATTTCGACAACGGCAACCGCCGTAATTTTCTGACGCGCCTGCTCGGGCATCACACCGTCACGGGCCTCTACAGCGACGACACGCGCAAAACCAGCTCACGGAACTTCCGGCACTACGTGGCGGACAACGGCTACAAGGATCTGATCAACGGCTTCGGCTCGAATGCGGCGACGATCGATAGTTCGGTGCGCGCGGTTTATCCCGTGATCTATCTTGGGCCGAGCCTCGCCAGCGCGACCAGCGCCGCTGGGGCGAACATTCCGAATCCCGCGGCGGCGGCGGTCGTGACGAGCGGCAGCGTGCGCGCTTTCGATTCGACCTGGATCGCCACGAACGTGAATCCGGCCGATGCCTGGCAGAATCCGTTTTATCCGGTGGGCCATCAATTCCGCACGTCGACGCAGTCGGAAAATCCGGCGAATTATCGCGGTTGGATCAGCACTCCGATTACCATCACCGACTCGGAGGCCGGAAATCGCGACCAGAACACGACGGGCGCCAATCAGGGCAAGCTGACCATCGAGTCGAAAGCGGCGAACTGGCAGGGCTATTTCTGGGACGGCGCGTTCGTCGCGATGTATGGCTACCGCAAGGACACCGCGCGCTCCTGGGCGGTGAGCGCCTCGCGCGACACGGAAGGCCGCGCGATCGTCGATCCCGGCGTGTTCAAGCTGCCGGCTACTTCCATCCTCGTCGAGGACACCTCGAACAGCTGGAGCGGCGTGCTGCACCTGAACAGTCTCCTGAAGGAGCGGCTGCCGCTCGATGTGAGCTTTTTCTACAACCGCTCGAGCAACTTCCAGCCGAAGGCCGGCCGCGTGGGTCCGCTGAACAACCCGCTCACCCCGCCGACCGGCAAGACCAAGGACTTCGGCATCCGCCTCGCGACGAAGGACGACAAGTACGCGCTGAAGATCAATCGTTACGAGACCTCGGTCGTGAACTCCGACGGCACGAGCGGCTTCAACTCGTTCTACCTCGGGCAGGTCTTCACCGACTACCAATCGGCGCGCAATCGCTTCGTCTTCGAAGTTTCCGATCCCACAAATCCGGCTACTTATCACTCCGGGAATTCGAACCAGTGGATTTATCAGCCGGCCTCGGGCCAGACGCAGGATCAGGCGGTGACGGCGATGAAGGCCGATGTCGCGGGCTGGGACGCGATGATCAAGAGTCTCCCCTCCGCATTCTTCACGGCGTGGAAACTCGATCTGAACCAGCAGACGCTCGAGCAGTTGAAGAGCCTGTCCTATTCGACGCCGTCGGGCTTCACGATTCCCGAGGACAACATTTCGAAAGGCACGGAGTTCGAGTTCTACGCGAATCCGATCCGCGGCCTGCGGTTGACGGCGAATGCGTCGAAATCCGAAGCGGTGCGCAACAACGTCGGCGACCCGGCGCTGAACGATCTGGTCAACATGATCGACACCGCGCTCAACACGACGGCCGCCGGCACGCTGCGCAGTGGAACCGGCTCGACCGCGACGACGGCGCTGGCGAACTGGAACGCGAATTTCTGGGCCTCGTGGCTCTCGGTCAAAGGTCAGGAAGGCAATGCGGTGCCGGAACTTCGCCGCTGGCGCGCGAATCTCGTCGCCGATTACGACTTCTCCGAGGGTTGGCTGAAGGGGGTGAATGTCGGCATGGCTTATCGCTGGCAGGACAAAGTGATCGTCGGCTACAAGCCGCTGTATTACATCGGGGACAAACTCACCGACAACTGGGGTCTCGCGACGGTCGCCAAGTTCGATCTGAACAGCCCCTACTACGGCCCGGCGGAACACAACGTCGACCTGTGGGTGGGCTACACCCGCAAGCTCAGCCAGAAGCTGACTTACCGCGTGCAACTCAACGTGCGCAACGTCGGCCAGCACAACTCGCTGATCCCGGTCACGGTGCAGCCTGACGGCGCGGTCGCCTCGTGGCGCATCGCTCCGACGCAGATCTGGTCGCTGACGAATACGATCGAATTCTGATGCGCGGCTGGTAGGTCCGCATCTGGTGCGGACGGGCGTCTCCCCGGGGTGGGGAGACGCTCCTTTTTTTCCCGATCGCATGAAAACGTCATTACGATTGTTCGGTTTTTTCGTCGCCCTGAGCGGCGCGATTTTTTTGAGCCCATGGCTTCGGGCCGATGAAAACGCGGCACGCGTGCAGGAACCGCTCCTCGACGGCTGGAAGTTTCATCGCGGCGCGATCGAGGGCGCCGAAGCGGTGGGGCTCGACGACCGAGCGTGGGATGCGGTCACAGTGCCGCACACGTGGAATGCGCGGGATGGGCAGGACGGCGGCGGAAATTATTTCCGTGGCGACGGGTGGTATCGGCGACGGTTCGCGACGGATGCGACCTGGCGGGGGCGGCGGGTATTTCTCCAGTTCGACGGCGCGAACCGGTCAGCCGAGGTTTTTCTCAACGGCCGGCGGATTGGCCAGCACCGCGGTGGCTTTGCGCGGTTCCGATTCGATGTGACGGAGACGTTGAACGCGAGCGGCGACAATCTGCTCGTGGTCCGCGTGAACAACGATCCGCACGACGGCATCGTACCGGTGAGCGCGGACTTCACGTTTTGCGGCGGGCTGTATCGCGCCGTGAGCGTAGTCGTGACCGATCCCGTGCACGTCGACTTGCTCGATTACGCGGCGCCCGGCGTCTACGTGCGAACGGAGAAGGTGACGGCGGACGCCGCGGAGTTGGAGGTGAAAGTGAAACTGGCGAACGACATGGACGCCGCGAACGATGTGACCGTGCGCGTGACGATCGCCGATGCGCTCGGGAAAACCGTGGCGATTTCGGAGAGCGGCACGTCACTCCTCGCGCGGGCACGCGGGGAAATCCGCCGCGCGCTCACCGTGAAACAACCGCATTTGTGGGACGCCCAGGCCGATCCGTATCTCTACGCGGTAACGACGGAGATTCTCGTGCGCGATGCGCTCCGCGACCGCGTGACGCTGCCGCTCGGATTGCGATTTTTCTCGGTCGATGCGGAGAAGGGATTTTTCATCAACGGCCGCCATCTCGATCTCCACGGCGTTTGCCGGCATCAGGAGCGCTGGGATAAAGGCTGGGCGATCAGCGCGGCGGATGACGATGAGGATTTTTCCATCGTCGAGGAAATGGGCGCGACGGTGGTGCGGCAGTCGCACTATCAACAGTCGCAGCACTGGAACGACCTCGGCGACCGGCGCGGCATGGTGATGTGGGCGGAGCTGGCCTACGTGAACGACGCGAAGGATGACCCGGAATTTTTCGCGAACGCGCAGGAGCAGTTGCGCGAGTTGATCCGGCAGAATTTTCATCACCCGGCGATTTGCTTCTGGAGCATCGGCAACGAGACGTTTGTGCGCGACAAGACGAAAACCCCCGCGGACACGAACGACCGGATGCTGCGGGAACTCGCGGCGGTGGCGCAGCAGGAGGACGCCACGCGGCTCTCCACTTACGCGAGCAACGGCGATGTGAACGAGCCGCGGGCGAACATGACGGACGTGATTGGTTTCAATCACTACTTCGGCTGGTACCGCGGGGCGCTGGAGGATTTCGCCACGTGGGCGGACAAGCAGCATGCGACGCGGCCGGATTTGAAAATCGGCATGAGCGAATACGGCGCGGGCGCGAATCCGGTCCAACATGAGGAGCCGGTGAAGAAACCGGAAGCGCCGGGACCGTGGCATCCGGAGGAGTGGCAGGCGCGCTTCCATGAGGTTTACTGGCAGACGATGGCGGCGCGGCCCTGGCTGTGGGGAAAATTCGTCTGGTGCATGTTCGATTTTGCGAGCGATGGCCGGAATGAAGGCGGCGCGCCGGGACGCAACGACAAGGGCCTCGTGAGCGCGGACCGGAAGCTGCGGAAGGATGCGTTTTATTTTTATCAGGCGAACTGGAGCGACCGGCCGGTGCTGCACATCGCGAGCGGGCGGTTCACGCCGCGGACGCAAGCGGTGACGACGGTGAAAATTTATTCCAATGCGCCGAAGGTGGAGCTGTGGCTGAACGGTGTTTCACTCGGGGCGCGGCAGAGTGACGGAGGGAATCGCGTTTTCCTGTGGACCGACGTGAAGCTCGCGCCGGGCGAAAATCAAGCGGTCGCGCGGGCGCAGCGTGGCGGCGAAAAGCTGGAGGATTGCTGTGCGTGGGTGTTGAAAAAGGCGGACGCCACGGATCGGCCGTAGGTTCGAGCGGCGTGCGGCCTCCGGCGGGTCCGGCCCCTTGGGGGGAGCACGAGGAACGTGGTTGCATACCCGTTCATTGGCTCTACGCACATCCGTCGATGCAAAAATACCTGGCTGTTGGCGTTTGCTTGTGGTCGGCGACCGGACTTGGCGCGGCATCCGAGAACAAAAACCACCCAGCGCAGCCGAACGAAAACCCCGTGAGCAATTCATCTCCCTCGGCGTCGTATCGCTATTTGTCGCCGATTTCGCCGACGATTGCCGACCTGCAGTATGCGGAGAAATCGCCACTGGAAAAACTCGACCTCTACCTGCCTGCGCCATCCGCCGATCCGGCTCCGCTGGTCATCTGGATTCATGGGGGCGCGTTCATGGTGGGTGACAAGCGCTCGATGCCGCGCAGAAATTTTGATCCTCCGCCGAAGCCGAAAGGGCGGATGGGCCCATTTCAGATTCAGGTTCCGGATGTCGCCGCGCTCATCGCGAAAGGTTACGCGGTGGTCAGCCTCAACTATCGTCTTGGGGAGAATATGGCGGAAGCGGCGCTGCCGGCGGTCCAAGACGGAAAGGCGGCGGTGCGATTCCTTCGCGCCAACGCCGGCAAGTATCATTTGGATACGGACAAATTCGCGGTGTGGGGAAACTCGGCCGGCGGTTACATGGCCGCGATGTTGGGCGTGACGGGAGATCAAACGACGCCGTTCGACGATCCGAGCCTCGGCGACGTTGGGGTATCAAGCGCCGTGCAGGCGGTCGTCGTCTGGTTTGGAGCGGAAGACCGTCTCCCGGGCGCGGAGCTGAACGTGAGCCATTATCTTTCCGCGGCGAAGAGCTTGCCCAGGTTTCGGATCGTCAACGGCGATGCCGATCAAATTATTTCGCCGGATCAGGCGCGGCGGCTCCATGAGGAGCTGATCGCGGCAGGAGCAAGGAGCACGTTGGCTATTCTACCAGGGGCCGGCCACGAAGATCCTGCCTATATGCAAACCCAGATGGTGCCGACGTTCGCGTTTCTCGACGAAGTGTTCAACCGGTAACGAGGCGGGCTGAAGCCCGCGCTACTTTTTTTGATATGCGCCCGCGTCGGACACGGCCTCGAAGGTGGGCGTGAGTTCGAAGCGCGCGAGTTCGGGGCTGCGGAAAACGGTGTGGAGATCGGCGGTCGTCGCGCGGCTATGGGCTTCGAAACGCGAATCGAGTTTTTGGAGACCGGCGGGCGAATCGAGTTCGACCGTGCAGTTTTCGCCCTCGGCTGGACTCCAATAGATGAGCGGTTCGCCGGCGCGCGGCGCGGCGCGCACGTAGACGTTGCCGTCGATCTCCGTGGCGGCAGCGCGCGTGAGTTTGCCGCAGAGAACCTTCGACTGCTCGAAGCGCAGAAGCGGCTTGTGAAAATTTTCGTCGGCGGCGAGGAGGTTGCCGACGAAGAGGTGGCCTTCGCGCTCATCGACATCGGGGCCGGTGCTGGGATGCCAGCCGAAGTGATCGCCGACCGCGCTGCGCTCGGTCCGCTCGAAAGAGGCGACGGTGTCCACGAAGGTATTGTGGGTGACGTGAACGTTGGAGCTGTTGAGGGCGCGGACGCCTTTGTCGCAGCGCACGAAAACATTCCCGGTGACGGTGGCGCCTTTGGAGATTTCGAAGAAGAAACCATCGAGCGAGTCCTCGATCCAGTTGTTCGCGAAGACGCCGTCGACGTTGCCGACGTCATACCAGATGCCGTTGGAGCCGCGGTTGTCGGTGACGAGGTTGTCGCGACAGGTGACGCGGTAGGATTGGTTGAAAATTTTGACGGCGGACGGGTAGTAGCCGGTGATGCCCTCGATGTTGTTGCGGCGGAAAATATTTTTCTCGAGGAGGACATCGGCCGAATCGATCACGTAGATGCCCTCGGTGCTCGTGTCGCTGACGAGGCAGCGGCGGATGACGAGGCCGTCGCCGCGGAAATAGCCGGCGACGCGGGAGCAGAACGTGATCGTGACGTCTTCGAGCGTGGTGCCGACGACCTCTTTGCCGAAGGTGGCGGGGTCGGCGAGTTTCTCGGGTTCGCGGCCCTCGATCTCGAGGGCACGGTAGGCGTACTGGGTGAAAGTGAGGCCGCGGATGACGGGGCCGCGGTGGTCGGAAGTTTTGCCGTGGACGTCGGCGGTGGTGCGGACGAGCGCGCTGTCGAAGGCGGTGATCTCGATGGTGTGGCCCGCGGGATCGAAGCCGAGATAGACGCGGCCCTCCTCGTAGTCGATGTAGTAGGACGCGTCGTCGAGGGCGGATTCGGAACCGACCGCGCGGAGGAAGCGGCCGTCGGCGAAAACCATGTCGTTGTTAAAAAGCCACTGCGGGGTTTTGCGGCCCTCGCGCAGGCGGCGCCACCAGTCGGCGGGTTTTTGCGGGAAGAGGTGCGGCCAGTCGGTGCGCCAGAGGTGGGCGTCGCCGGTTTCCCACTTCGCGGCGAGTTGCGTGCCTTTGAGAATCGGATGCTCGTCGGCGTAGGGCTGGAGCGTAATGCCTTGGTTGAGACGCAGGCCGCCGACGCGATAGGTGCCGCCGCGGAGGATGATGGCGTCGCCGGTGACGACGCGCTCGATGGCGGCGGCGAGGGTGGTGGGCTGGGCGGTGGTGTCGCCGGGCGCAGCCGGCGAGCCGTCGGGGGAAACGAAGAAGGTGTGCGCGGCATTCGCGGGGAGCGCATAGGTCTGAGGCTGCGGGCCGTAAGGGCCGCCGGAGGGCTGGGCGCGAAGGCCGCTGAGAGCGAGGAGAACGAGGGGAAGCGCGCGGGGCAGCAGGCGTTGCATAGGAGGGAAAGGGAATCTGGCAGCGCGCCGTGCGGGCGCAGCGGCCAATACGTGCTAACAATGGTGCGTTTTGCGCCGATCAGGAGGGGCATGCCGGAGTTAACCCTGCAGCTCGAGATCCCTGCGCATCAGCTCGTCGCGTACTACCGTGGCGAGATGCGGGCGGTGCGTGCGCGAGCGGTGACGGGACAGATGGTGCAGTTTCCGGCGTCGGCGCTGCAGCGGCATTTCACGCCGGACGGCGTGCGCGGGCGGTTTCGAATGGAGTTCGATGCGAACAACAAGTTCGTGGCGCTGGAGCGGACGGCCGATTGAGCCCACCGAAAAGGCGCAGAAGGTGGCCGGAGACGCGTCCGCGCACCCGACGCCCCGCCCATGAATGTCACCTATTAAGTGACATTGACGGGAAGCGCCGTGGGAGAGGTGGAGGAGAATGTCACTTAATAGGTGACATTGTGGAGAAGGCGGGAGGGGGGGCTTGGCGGGGCGCGGGGGATGAGTTTTGGCGGACTTGGCTTCGGGGGGATTTCATGGATGTTGGTGCGCTGTGGCGCGTGCACTTGTCGAATTCAGTCTGGCGGAGCTGGAGCAGCAGGTCGCGGCGTGGGGTTTTAAGCCGGTCCACGCGGGGCGGATGCTGCGGCGATTCTACGCGAGCGGCGGCGAGTGGGCGACGATCGAGACGGACACGGGCGCGGCGCTACCGAAGGAGCTGGTGCGGCGGGCGCGAGCGGAAATGGGTGGCAGCATTGCGGAGCTGGCGGTGCGGCAGGTGGCGGAAGACGGGACGACGAAACTGCTGCTGCGGCTCGGCGACGGGCGCACCGTGGAGAGCGTGTTGATGCCGGATTTTCGCGCGGACCGGGCGGCGGGATGTTTGTCGACGCAGGTCGGGTGCGCGATGGGCTGCGATTTTTGCGCGACAACGAAGACGGGTTTCGAGCGGAATCTCACGGCGGGCGAAATCGTGGAGCAGTTTCTCGCGTTGCGGCGCGAGGCGGCGGGGACGCGGCGGAAGTTGCAGACGGTGGTTTTCATGGGGATGGGCGAGCCGCTGTTGAATCTCGACGCGGTGCTCACGGCGGTGGAGCGGATGGCGGACAACCGCGTGGGCGGGCTCGGCTGGCGGCAGATCACGGTGTCGACGGTCGGGATCGTGCCAGGCATCGAGCGGCTGACGGCGCTCGGGTTGAATATCCATCTGGCGGTTTCGTTGCATGCGCCGGACGACGCGACGCGGGCGCAACTGCTGCCGATGGGAAAACGTTTTCCCATCGCGGAGATCATGGCGGCGGCGGACCGGTTTCAGGCGGCACGCGGGCGGCCGGTGACGATTCAGTATTGTTTGCTGCGCGGCGTGAACGATTCGGCGGAGCACGCGCGGGCGCTGGCGGAGGTCGTCGGCGCGCGGCGGATGCACGTGAATTTGCTGCGATATAATCCGACGGGAATCAGTTTGCGCGGTGTGGCGTATCAGCCGACGGACGACGACGCGGCGGAGGCGTTTGCGGCGGTGCTGCGGGAGCGGAAGGTGGTGGCGCATTTCCGGCGGTCGCGGGGGCCGGAGATCGATGCGGCGTGCGGGCAGTTGCGGCGGCGGGCGGTGATGTAGGGCGGGGCCTCCTGCCGCCGCCGCTAAAGCGGTTTTCGGAACGGCGGGGTCGCGAGACCCCGCCCTACAAAGAATCAGCGTTTGCGATGGATCGTCTGGGGGGCGGTTTCCATCTGGCCGCGGGTGACGCCGAGCTGGTTGAGGAGTTTCAACTCGCGCCACAGAGTGTCGCCGGTGATTTCGCCGCGGAGGAGCTGGGCGTAGCGCGTGACGGTGCGCGCAACTTCGTCGGCGGACTCGTTGACGAATTCGACGCGGAAGCTGCGGGCGCCCAGGTCGAGGAGGCGCGAGACGTATTCGGCGCCGGTCTGGGCGCGGTTGTTGAAAACGGTGTTGCGGCAGCCGGCGTCGGCTTTCAGCGGAAGCTCGGCGCCGACGCGGTCGCGGAGGGCGACGCGGTGCGTGTCGCAGGGCCGGCCGCAGTCGCGATAGTCTTTGCCGTCGGAGAGAAACGCGCAGAACACGCAGTGCTCCATGTGAAACATGGGCATGTGCTGGTGGATCGTGAGGTCGAACCACGCGCCGGGTGAGGCAGAGAGGAGCGCTTCGAGTTGCGTGATGTTGAGGTCGTAGCTGGCGGTAACGCGTTCGAGCCCGTAGCGGCGGAGGAAATAGTCGGCGGTGAGGGGATTCGCGACGTTGAGGGAAAAGTCGCCGCGTTTGCGGTCGGCGGCGAAGAAGGCGAGGTGGTCGTAGTTGCGGACGAGATAGCCGTCGGCGTCGGCGGAGCGGACTTGTTTCAGAATCCACTCTTCGCCGGGTTTGAAGATGCGCGGAGGAGCGAGCCAGATGGACGACGCGCGGGGCGCGTCGGGGTTTTGAGTTTCGGGTTCCGAGTTCCGGGTTGGGTGCGTGTGCTGGAGTTTGCGGAAATGGGCGACGGCGTCGCGGTAGTGCTTTGGGTTTTCGAATTCGCAATAGATCGTGCGGGCCCCGGCGGTCCAGGCGGCGTCGAGCTGCTCGGGGAGGCGGAGGACGGCGATGAGTTCGGGAGCGGTGGGTGGCGGAAGGGTCGAGGGTTGAGCGTTGAGAGTTGGGAGACCGGAGGTGGCCGTGAGGGTCCAGCGTTTCGGGGCGGCGCGAAGTTGATCGAGGGCGGTGGCGGCGTCGCGGCGGAGGCGATTGAGTTCGCTGACGGGAAGGATGACATTGCCTTCAAGAAAGGAGCGGAGGTCGCCGAGCTTGAAGGGCGTGCCGCCGAGACGGCCGAGTTGTTCGCGGAGGCGTTCGGGCGTGAGCGGATGTTTGTCGGCGGGAGCGAGTGGGAGCGCGGAGTCGATTCGCGCGACGTGGCCGGCGCCGTCGTTGGCGATCAGCGTGAGCGGCGTGCCGGCGCGGCCGTGGACTTCGAGCGCGATCGGGCGCTGGAAGCGGATCTTGTCGCCGTCGAAGCTGGCGCGGACGTCGCGGTCGAGGGCGGGGTCGTTCGTTTTCCAGACGAGCTGGCCGGGGCGGATGCGGTTCCAGTCGAGATCGCCGTCGCCGAAGCGGAGCATGGTTTCGCCGGAGGCGGCGTGGGGCTGGACCTGATACACTCGACCGCCTTCCTCGGGCACGTCGGGCTTGCCGGCGTCGAAGACGACGCCGTCGCCGGGTTTGAGCGGGGCGACGAGGCGAAGAGAAACGGATTCGTGGCCGACGCGGAGGACTTCGCCGAGGAAGACGCCGCGCTTGGTGCCGAAGCGGGCGTGGGCGAGTTTCTGATTGTCGATGCCGCGGAACCAGCCGGTGAAGAGGCCGCGGGAGAAGGCCATCTGCAGCTCATACTGAGCTGCAGGAGCTGAGAGCTGAGAGTCCAGAGCTGAGAGCGCGGAAGCGGACACGGCCGGTCGCGGCCCGGTGGTTTTGCTCCGAACTTTCAGCTCTGGGCTCTCAGCTGGGCAAAGCTCGTCGAGAGCGCGGCGATACACGCGCGTGATGCTCGCGACGTATTCGGGAGATTTGAGGCGGCCTTCGATTTTCAGCGAGGCGACGCCGGCGCGGATGAGATCGGGGAGAACTTCGAGGCCGGAGAGATCCTGCGGACTCAGGAGGTAGCGTTTGTCGCCGAGGGGGACTTGTTGCCCGTCGGCGATGAGGTCGTAGGGCAGGCGGCAGGCTTGGGCGCATTCGCCGCGGTTGGCGGAGCGGCCGCCGAGCGATTCGCTGGTGAGGCACTGGCCGGAGTAGGCGACGCAGAGCGCGCCGTGGACGAAGACCTCGAGGGGAAGAGGAGCGGATGAGGCGTTGGCGGCGGGGTTCGGAGACCCCGCCCTACACGAAGCCGCCTGTTGCGCTGACTGAATTTTCTCGATCTCGGCGAGGGAGTTTTCACGGGCGAGGACGACGAGCTGGGCGCCGAGTTCGCGGGCGAAGTCGATGCCGGCGGCACTCGTGATCGTCATCTGGGTGGAGCAGTGGATCGGAAAATCCGGGGAGAGCGCGCGGATGAGGCGGCAGATGCCGATGTCCTGAACGATCGCGGCGTCGACGCCGGCGGCGAGGATGCTGCGGAGGAAATCCTCGGCGTCGGCGAGTTCGTTGCTGAAGACGAGGGTGTTGAACGTCACGTAGCCGCGCACGCCGCGGCGGTGGAGAAATTCCATCAGGGCGGGGAGGTCGGCTTGGGTGAAATTTTTCGCGCGCATGCGGGCGTTGAAACGCTCGAGGCCGAAGTAGATCGCGTCGGCGCCGTTCTCGACGGCGGCGCGGGCGCATTCCCAGTCGCCGGCGGGGGCGAGCAGCTCCGGGCGCTTCAACGGGCGGGTGGGCGCGCCGGGGTCGGAGGAGTTGGGAACAGTTTCGACGGACATTGCCGAAAGGTGCGAGTGGAGCGAGGGACGCGCAAGCGCATCACTCGGCGGCGGCGGTGGCGGCGTTTTCCTGCTGAGCGCGTGCGTGCTCGCGGAGGATGGTGAGGAACTGCTCGGCGCCGCGGCTTTGGTAGCGTTGGAGGTGGCGAATGACGACGACTTCGCGGGTGGGGGCTGCGTCCGCAAGCCGCAGGTAGGTGAGGGTGTCCCGATCGGCGAGTTCCTGGTCGACTTGGGGCAGAATCGAAATAGCGAGGCCCATGCCGACGAGGGATTTGAGCGTGGAGACTTGGGCGCAGCGATAGCCGACCCTCGGCTCGAAGTTATGGTCGCCGAAGAAGCCGCGGATCTGGGCGGCCAGCGTGCTGGATTCGCCCATGGTGACGAAGGTTTCGTCGGCGAGGTCGTTGATGCTGATTTCCTTTCGATTGGCGAACGGGTGTTTGTTGCCCACCACGAGCAGGAGCGGCTCGGTCATCAGCGGCTCGATGGAGACGCGAGGGTCTTTCACGGGCAGCGTGACGATCGCGAGGTCGAGTTCGCCTTCGATGACGGCCCGGACGAGATCGGAGCGGAAATCTTCACGGAGATCGATCTGGAGATTCGGCAACTCGCGACGGCAGCGCTCGATGAGCGGCAAAAGGAGATAGGGCGCGATCGTCTGGATGGCGCCGACGGTGATTCGGCGATCGAGCGACGGGTGGTCGCTCAGTTCCTTCGAGGCATTTTCGACTTCGACGAGGATTCGGCGGGCGCGTTCGAGGAAAACGGTGCCGGCCTCCGTGAGCACGGCTTTGCGGCCGAGGCGGTGAAAAAGCCTGTGGCCGATCTCGCGTTCCAGATTCAGAATCTGCTGGGAAAGAGAAGGTTGAGTGACGTTGGCGCGTTCGGCGGCCCGCGTGAAGTTGCCGGTGTCGGCGATGGCGACGGCGTAGCGGAGTTGGTTCAGTTCCATAGTTGAAAACAATGGAAACGATAGGAAATCACGATTTCAACTATTGATCGTTCTGACGTATTATCTGCTCGCACCGATTCGCAGACGGATCGGTCCAGCAAAAAGGACTACTATGAAAAATACCAAACTGATACTCGCGGCCACCCTGGGCACTGTCGCTCTTGCCGCACTCGTGCTTTCTTTGCGTTCCCAAGTTAATGCGGATTCCCTCCTGGGTTACGGCGCCGTCATCGCGCTGTTGGCCGTCGCGGGAGTTGAATACCGCATCGACTGGAAACGGGTCTTCGGCCGCTGATAAGGCTGAGGACATATCTTAACAACAAGGGCCCGGAGCAATCCGGGCCCTTTTTATTTTCGCCCCGCGGGGGTGGCGGGGCGACCGCGTTACGCGGCGGCTGGGCTCGCATGGGGAGCGCGTAACGGAAATTATTTTCGGCGGTTTCAGACAAAACCCCGCGGCCATGACGCTTTTCAGGCAAACGACCCACTCCGCCCCGATGGAGGATGCCCATGCCCACGATTCCTGGAAAACCTGGTTTGAGCTTCACGGCCCGAAGCTGCTCCTGTGCGCCCGGCAGTGGACGCGGTCGCTGGCCGATGCGGAGGACGTGGTCCAGGAAGCGTTCGTGCGGTTCTGGCGCCACCAGCGGACGCTCGGCAGCGAACCGCTCGGGCTCGTCATCACCTCCATCCGCCGGGCGGCGATCGATCTCGCCCGCCGCGACGCACGTCGGAATTCGCGCGAGGAAGACGCGGCGAGCGATGCGGGTGACACGGAGGCGCCGCTGTTCGATGCGTTGGCCGAAGGCGACGAACGCCGTCGCGCGATCGAGGCAGCGCTGCGGCGGCTGCCCGCGGAACAGCGCGAGGTGCTCGTGCTTAAAATTTGGGGCGAACTCACGTTCGCCGAGATTGCGGCGCAACTCGACGTGCCGCTCAACACCGCGGCTTCGCGCTACCGTTACGCGCTCACCGCGCTGCGCCAGGAACTGACTGCGGCGGATTGCCATGGATAACGAATTCAAAGAACTCGAAGCGGAACTGCGACGGCTGCGGCCGCGAACGCCCGCGCCGAAACTCCAGAGTGGAATCGAACGCGAACTCGCCGGCGCAGCGTCGGCCGCTGCAGCGTGCGGGTCGCACGCGTCGCGCGGGAAATCTTTGCGCTTCTGGTGGGTGACGATTCCGCTCGCGGCGGCGGCAGCGTGGGCGGTTTTGTCGACGACGGCGTCGCGCGCGCCCCTCCCCGGCGATTCCCTGAAGAAGGTGGCGAACGTCTCGACGCCGTCGATGGCGGCGCCGGAAATTTTTCGGCCGGTCGCAGCCAAGGCCACGCCGCTCGAGAATCGGGCGGAAAGTTTGGTGACGCTCGCCGACGGCACAGTCGCGCGACGCACGCGTGAAACCTACCTCGCGACGATCACCTGGAAAAACCCGCGCACGAACGCCTCCTTCACCTGGAGCGTGCCGCGCGAGGAGGTCCGCGTCGTCCCCGTTTCCTACGAATAACCGGTCAATCTCAGGCAGCCGGCACCACTCTGAACTCCTTACGCTCTGAAAACATGAAAACCCAAAATCGTTTCCTTCTTCTCGGCACCCTCGGTTTGATCGCGGCACTGCCGTTGGCGACCGCCGACCAGCGTCCGCATCAGAAACTGCGCACGCTCGCGGCGGCGAACGAGCCCGATCAAAAATTCGAAAAGCGTATCGTCGTCCGCCACGGCGGTGTTCCAGGCGAGATGCAGAAAGTGGCCTTCCTTGGTGTCGAGACGGCGCCGGTCGCGCCCGAGTTGAGCGCGCAGCTCAGTCTGCCTGCTGAATCGGGTTTGGTGGTGCGTCATGTCGTGCCCGACAGTCCGGCGGCGCCAGCGCTGAAGCAGCATGACGTTCTCCTGAAGCTGGACGACCAACTGCTCATCGATTCGCGGCAATTGGCCGTGCTCGTGCGCAACAAAAAAGCCGGCGATGAAGTGACGCTCACCTATTGTCGCGGCGGCAAGGAGGCGACGGCGAAAGTGAAACTCGGCGAGCACGAGCTGCCGAAGATCGCATTCTTCGGCGCGGCGGGTCCGGGCGACGGGAATTTCGAATATTTCGTGGATCGCGGCGGAATGCCGGGCGGCCATCCGATGGGCGGTGAAGATCTGAATCGCACGCTCGCACTGCTCGATCGTGCGCATGCCGGCGCGGCGCACCGGATCGCGATCGATGGGCCCGGTTTTCATTCCACCACGGTCAACACGGCCAACAGCAACATGGTGTTCAGCGACGAGCAGGGCTCGCTCGAGCTGACGATCAAGGATGGCAAGAAAACGCTCATCGCGAAAAACGCGAAGGGCGAGTCGCTCTATTCCGGCTCGATCGACACGCCGGAGCAGCGGAAAGCATTGCCGGAGGAGGTGCGCGCGCGGCTCGAAAAAATCGAGGGCATGCAAGAACTCAGTTTCCACACCGAGTTCGATCCCGGTGAAGATGTCTTGAAGGTGGCGCCGCGCGGCATCGCCCTGCCGCTGCGGCCGGAAGAAGGCGCAAGGGAAGCTCGCGAGGGGCGGGTGCTTTAGTCCTTAAATTCCGCGATCGAACCGATGGAGAATTGCCCGAAGAAGCGACGCCGACGGTTAGGGCGGCGAGTCCTCTCGCCGCCGGGTTGACCAGAGATCGTGGCGGCGCGGAACGGAGTCCGCGCCCTACCGAGATCGCGTCACTTCTTCAGGAAATGCTCAATAAATTCCGCGATCGAAACGCGGAGGTCGCGGAGGCCGCGGAGGAACCAGTGCGAGATTGGAATTCCGGAGAGATTCGCCCGCGAGGTGAAGATCCGGCGTGAATCGTGGTTTGGTTTTCTCCTCTGCGCGCTTCGCCGGCTCCGCGTTTCAACGACGCTTTTCAGGGGTTAATGGGAGCGGCTAAAGTCACTCGGCGGAAAAAATTTTCTCGACGGGCTGCTTGAAGAGGCGGGCGATTTTGAAAGCGAGCGGAAGACTGGGATCGTATTTTTCGGTTTCGATCGCGTTGATCGTCTGGCGCGAGACGCCCAGTTTGTCGGCGAGGTCGCCTTGGGACCACTCCTTCGCGGCGCGGAGTTCGCGGAGTTGGTTTTTCACTTGTAGCGACAGTTGGCGAGCGCGGTGCCGACGAGCCACAGGGCAAAAGTGAGGATAAATGTGCCCCACAGGCTGAGCCCGTGCGAGAGTTCGCCGAGGGGGACGCCATTGGCGGCGAGGGTGTTGATGACGGTGCCGATGACGAGGGTGCTGAGGGCCGCGAACAGCCAGGCCTCGAGTTGGATGCGGCGCTGAAGTTCGTCCATGCCCCGGACAAAACGAAGGCAGACGCGGACGTAGAGCGCGCCGGGAAGCATCGGGCTCAGCGTGACCAGCGCGCGGGTCAGAGGAGTCCAGTCCGGATGATGTTTGAGGAGCCAGAGCGCCACGCAGTAGACGAGGGCGGCGACGGCGAACCAGGCATTCAGGCGGAGATCTTTTTTCAGCGAATACTGCCCGGAGCAGGGCTGGACGGACTCGAGGGTGTTGGGAGAGTTCATGGCCGAGCGATGTAAAGCATACTTGTCATGTGTCAAGCATGCTTTACTATTCAATCTACTCGTCGGGTGATCGCGGGGGGGGGACTAGTTTCACGTAATACGTGAAACTACGCGGCGGCGATGGGGCGGACGAGATGGCGCTCGCGGAGCCAGGCGAAGATGACGGGCGTGACGATCAGGATGTGGATCAGCGAAGAGAGCATGCCGCCGACGACGGGCGCGGCGAGCGGGCGCATGACTTCGACGCCGGTGCGCGTCGACCAGAAAATCGGGAGCAGGCCGGCGATGGCGGTGGCGACGGTCATGACTTTCGGGCGGAGGCGGAGGCGGGCGCCGGCTTTGATCGCCGCGAGGAGTTCGCTGCGGGTGAGGGTAGCCTCGGGATGTTGGGCGGGGTCTCCTGATCCCGCCGGCTTTGACTCAGACTCGCGGGTGACGGCGGGGTCGGGAGACCCCGCCCTACAACGCTTCGCGGCGAGCGCGTTTTTCACGGATTCCTCGAGGTAGACGACCATCACGACGCCGGTCTGGATCGCGGTGCCGAAGAGCGCGATGTAGCCGACCCAGACGGCGACGGAAAAATTGAAACCCATGAACCACTGCAGGAGCACGCCGCCGGTGAGCGCGAAGGGCACGGCGAGGATCACGTGCGCGGCTTCGGCGGCGGAGTGGAAGGTCATGGCGAGGATCACGAAGATGATCGCGAGCACGACGGGCATGATGAGGCGGAGCGTCGCCCGGGCGCGGAGCTGATTCTCGTACTGGCCGGAATACTCGATGGTCATGCCCGGGAGGAGTGTAACGCATTGCGTTACACTTTTTCGGACGTCGTCGACGAAGGAGCCGAGGTCGCGGCCGGTGACGTTGGCTTGGACGAAGACGCGGAGACGGCCGTTTTCGGAGGCGATTTCATTCGGGCCGGTGACGCGGGCGATCGTGGCGACCTGGCCGAGCGGGATGTAGTTGCCGTTTGGAGTCGCGACGGGGATCGCGCTGAGGCGGTCGAGGTCTTCGCGGTCGGCGCGCTCGAGGCGGACCTGGATCGGCCAGCGTTCGCGGCCCTGTATCGAGGTCGTGACGGTTTTGCCGCCGAGGCCGGTCTCGGCGACGGCGAGGACATCGGCGGCGCTCAGGCCGTAGCGGGCCATGGCGGCGCGATCGACGGTGATCTCGAGGTAGGGTTTGCCTTGGACGCGCGAGGGCGCGACGCCGGTGGCGCCGGGGATGGTGTTGACGACGCGTTCGATCTCGAAGGCTTTTTGCTGAAGGGCGTCGAGGTTGTCGCCGTAGAGCTTGATTCCGAGCTGGGCGCGAATGCCGGTCGAGAGCATGAGGATGCGGTTCTCGATCGGCTGGAGAAAGCCGGGGACATAGCCGGGAACCTGCGTGAGTTTCGCGGAGAGTTCGGCGATGAGTTTTTCCTTGGTCAGGCCGGGACGCCATTCCGCGGGCGGGCGGAGCATGATCGTGGTTTCGATCATCTCGGTCGGTGCGGGATCGGTGGCGGTGTCGAAGCGTCCCAGTTTTCCGGCGACGCTGGCGACCTCGGGGGTCTCGCGGATCACGCGGTCCTGCCAGGCCATGATGCGCTTGATCTCGCTGAGCGACGTGCTCGGGAGGAGCGTGGGCATGAAGAGCAGCGAGCCCTCCTGGAGGGTGGGCATGAATTCGGAGCCGAAGCCGTGCGGCAGATGACGAGCGAGTCGAGGGTTGAGAGTTGAGAGTTGAGAGACGAGCCGGGAGGGGAGGCCGAAGGCGAGGACGGTGCAGAAGGCGAGGAGTGCGGCGGCGAGAGAGAGGACGGTTTTGCGATGCGCGAGGGCCCAGTCGAGGACGGGGTCGTAGAGGCGGAGGAGGAAACGCATCACGAGGTTGCGGTCCTCGGAATGAAACGGGCCGCGGACGAGGAACGTGCAGAGCACGGGGACGAGCGTGACGGCGAGGATGGTGGCGCCGATCATCGCGAAGGTCTTCGTCCACGCGAGCGGGTGGAAGAGTTTCCCCTCCTGGCCGGTGAGTTGGAAAATCGGGATGAACGCGAGGATGATGATGCCCATCGCGAAGAAGATCGGGCGGCCGACTTGCTGCGAGGCGGTGAGGGTGATGTCGAAATAGTCGCGAGTTGAGAGTTGAGGGTTGAGAGTCGGATCCAGCGCGGCGGCGGCGGTGCGTTGCTGTTGGGCGAGCTCGGCGTGGCGGATGACGTTTTCGGTCATGACGATCGCGGCGTCGACGAGCACGCCGATGGCGATCGCGATGCCGGTGAGCGACATGATGTGCGACTGGATGCCGAACTCCTTCATCAAAATAAACGCGACGAGGATCGAGGCGGGGAGCGGCAACGTGACGATCAGGATGCTGCGGAAGTGGAAGAGAAAGATCACGTGCATGAGCGTGACGAGAATGACCGCCTCCCAGAGCGTGTGCTTCAGCGTGTCGATCGCGCGATCGATGAGGCCGCTGCGATCGTAGAACGGTTCGATGGTGACGCCGGGAGGCAGGCCGGCGGAGATCTGGGCGATCTTGGCTTTGACGTCCTGGATGACTTGATACGCGTTTTCGCCGGAGCGCATGACGACGGTGCCGCCGACGACCTCGTGGCCGTCGACGTCGAGCGCGCCGCGGCGGAAATCGCCGCCGATCTGGACGGACGCGACGTCGTGGAGGTAGAGCGGCGTGTTGCCGCGGACGGTGATGGCGATGTTTTCGAGGTCGGACGCGGTTTGCACGAGGCCGCGGCCGCGGACGATGAACTCCTGGCCGTTTTCCTCGAGGGTGCGGCCGCCGACGTTGAGATTGTTCTTCGCCACCGCATCGAGAACCTGGTCGAGCGTGACGCCGAGCGAGCGGAGGCGCAGCGAGGAAACTTCGATCTGCCACTGGCGGATGAAGCCGCCGATGCTGGCGACCTCGGCGACGCCGGGGACGGCGGCGAGTTGGTAGCGGACGAAGTAGTCCTGCAGGGCGCGGAGCTGGCCGAGGTCGTAGGCTGGGTGCGGAGCGCCCGGCGAGTTGAGAGTTGAGGGTTGAGAGTCGAGAGACGAGCCGGTGGCGACGGCGGAATCGACTTTGAGGTAATATTGGTAAACCCAGCCGAGGCCGGTGGCGTCGGGGCCGAGTCGCGGAGTGACGCCGGCGGGGAGAATGTTGCCGAGATAGTTGAGGCGCTCGAGGACGCGGGTGCGCGCGAAGTAGTTGTCGATCTTGTCGTCGAAAATGACGGTGATGAGCGAGAAGCCGAACATCGACGTGGCGCGCACGGTGCGGACGCCGGCGAGGCCTTGGAGGTTCACCGAGAGCGGGTAGGTGAGCTGGTCCTCGACCTCCTGCGGGCTGCGGCCCTCCCAGTCGGCGAAGACGATGACTTGGTTTTCCGAGAGGTCGGGGATCGCGTCGATCGGGACATGGCGAACGGCGAAGATGCCCCAGCCGAAGAGGAGGAGCGTCGCGCAGAGGACGATGAAACGGTTGTCGAGAGACCAGCGGATGAGAGCGGAGATCATCGAGAGATTTTCGATTGGGGATTCTCGATTTTCGATTTTGGAGGTGGAGCGCGGGCGGTGAGCCAATCCTAAATCGAGAATCGAAAATCAAAAATTCACCGGATTTCTTCGCCGCAGTCGGGCATGGCGGAGCCGAAGAAGGGATTTTTCAGCGGGAGGCTGTGCTGGACCCAGCGGCCTTTGCCGGCGAGGACGGGCGACATCGGACATTGGAACATTTTCAGGCCGAGGTCGGATCGGTGCGGTTTCAGGAAGTCGGCGACGGCGGTGCTCCAGGGTTCGAACGACTGGCGGGCGGCGAGGAGATTCTCGCCACGCTGGATCGACGGGAGCGCGGGGAAATCGTGTGCGGTGGCGGAGAGACGCGGGAAGAGTTGTTTGTAGCGCGCGAAGTCGTCGGTGCCGAGAGCGTCGGCGGCTTCGATGGCGATGGTGGCGAGAGACTCGAGCGGGGAAGAAGAGTTGAGCGTTGAGGGTTGATCCGCCTTCGGCGAGCTTACGGCGGACGGAGAGTTGAGAGGGGACGCGGAGGGCGCCGCTCGGAGACCGGTCGTACTTTCGCGGGAGAGCTGGGTTTGGGCATCGATGAGGAGGTTGCCTTCGGTGACGACGCGCTCGCCGGCGGTGAGGCCGGAGAGGATTTCGACGAGGGCGTCGCCGCGGCGGCCGAGTTGAAGCGGGCGTTGTTCGTAGGTTCCGACGGCGGTCTCGACGTACGCGACCGGGCCGGTGCCGGGATCGAGCACGGCGGAGCGCGGGGCGGCGAGGACGGCGGGCGTCTCGACGAGCACGCGGCCTTCGGCGAGGACGCGATGCGGCAACGTGTGGGCCACACCGCCGACCGCATAGTGGGGATTCGGCAGGATCGCGCGGACGCGGGAGGTTTGTTTCGCCTCGTCGAAATTCGGGTCGATGAACTCGATGGGCGCGGAGATCACTTCACCGGGCACGGCGCGGGTGGTGACCTCGACGGTCTGGCCAACGTGGAGCCAGGGGATGTCCTGCGCATAGGCATCGAAGACGAACCACATGCGGGAAAAATCGCCGATCTCGAAGAGGCGGTCGCTGGCCTGGACGTATTGGCCCTCGTAAACGGATTTGGCGACGACGGTGCCGGCGCCGGGGGCGCGGACGGTGACGAGCGCGGAAGGTTCGCGGGATTGCTCGAGGTGCGCGATGTCGGATTCGCCGAGGCCGAGTTGCTGGAGCTGCTCGCGGGCGGCGGCGCGTTCGGAGAGGCTGAACGCGATGTCGCCGCCGCGGAGGCGTTCGACGTAGACGCGCTCGGCGGTGAGGACTTCGGGGCTGTAAAGGGTGGCGAGGGGAGCGTCGGCGGCGACCGTCTCGCCGACGAAGGTGACGAAGAGCTTTTCGACGCGGCCGGGGACGCGCGCGGAGAGGATGCGGTGGCGTGTATCGTCATCTTCGATGCGGCCGGGGACGCGCACGGTCCGGGTGAGCGGCTGGCGGGCGACGGTGGCGGTTTGGACACCGATGGTGGAGACGCTGGACGACGACAGAGTCGTCGAGCTGAGAGCCGAGAGCTGAGGGCTGAGAGCTGAACCAGCGGCGACGAGATCCATGCCGCAGATGGTGCACTTGCCGGGTTCGTGGGATTTGATCCACGGGTGCATGGGGCACTGGTAGGTTGGCGCGGCTGCGGCGTGCGAGTGGCCGGCGGCGACGAGAAGGGCGAGAGAGGAAAGAAAGGAGAGGAGGACGAAACGGAGAGTTTTCATGGAGTGAAGGCGGGCAGAGGCCCGGAGGTGGACGAAAGGAGATCGCCTGCGAGCAGGCTCCTACAATCAGCGCCGCGACGCATCGCGGCAGCTGGGCGTACTACGGGTGGGCGCGACTCAGATCAGCCGGCTGCAGTGGGCCTCGTAGAGCGCGACACTGTCAGCGGGCGCGGGAGCGTTCGCGAAAGCGAAGCGGACCGCGGGCGCGGAAATTTTTTCAGGAGCGAAAAGGAGGCGGGCGAACGCGGCGAAGGAGACACGCAGTTTCGGCTTCGCGGCGGCGACGCGCTGCTCGACGTTGGCGGTGGCATCGGCGGGGGCGCGCACCGCGGCGACGGGCGCCGGGGCGCAAGCGCGATTCTGCTCGCAGGGGCACTTACGATGGCAGCAACAGTCCGCGGCTTTCGTCTCGGGGGCAGACTGGACGGGCAGCACCGGCGCGAACGCGCAGGCGAGCACGAGCAGAAAAGCGAAGAGACGACGAAGCATCGCCCGCGACCTTAGCGGACGGCGGCGGGCGGGCAAACGATTATTCCGTTTTGCGCAGGCGAAGCGCAGGGGTTCGCAAAAAATGCGAGGGAGGGCCCGGGGGCGGGTAACCCAATAGGTTACTCGAGTCGAGCGGGGGTCAGAAGGTGAGCGTGGCGTCGGCGATCACGGTGCGCTGGGGGAAGGGGTGGAAGAGGAAATATTTTCGGTTGAGGAGGTTGTCGACGCCGAGACTGGCGGACCAGCGCGGGGTGAGCTGGCAGTGGGCGCGGACGTCGGCGACGAACCAGGCGGAGAAGCCTTGGTAGGTGTTGGGGTTCACATCGGCGTTGTCGAGCGTGGTGAAGAGCATGCCGCTGTAGCGGCCGGCGGCGGTGAGGGACCAATGGTGGTCGAGGCGATAGGTGAGTTGAACGGAAGCGCGCCAGTCCGGGATGTTGGGCAGGCGTTTGCCGATGGCGGAGCCGGCGGGGGCGGTGGCGCCGGCGCGGCCGCTGAGGGCGAGGGTGCGGGCGTCGAGGTAGGTGACGCTGGCGGCGAATTCGAGGCCGGTGACAAAGAGATCGCGGCGTTCGACGGCGAGTTCGACGCCGCGGGCGCGGACCCGGTCGACGTTGGCGAGATAGCTGTAGAGCTGCGGGGAGTTTGGGACGAGCGGGAGAAATTGGGCGATGATCGCGTCGTGGATCTCGTCCTGAAAGAACGCGAGCTGGAGGCGCGAGGATGTCGTGGAATGCTCGATACGGAGTTCGGTCGCGAGGACGTTGTCGGGTTTGAGGTCGGGACTGGGCGCGGTGAACGTGGCGCCGGTGGAGACGAGCTGATAGAGTTCGGCCGCGGTGGCATAGCGATACGCACGGGCGGCGGAAGCGGTGACGCTCCAGGCGGGCGCGGGCGTCCAGATGAAGATGGCTTTGGGGGAAAAACTGGAGGCGTCGACGCGGGGCTGGTTGACGAGGATGGGGCCGTTTTGGTTGATGCCGTCGTAGGCGTGCCAGTTTTCCGCGCGGGCGCCGAGCGTGAGGCGGAGATCGGGGGAAAGGCGGACGATGTCCTGGAGCCAGGCGGCGCGGGTGCGGGTTTTGCCGTCACCGCGCGTGGCGACGGAGGTGGGGGCGGCGGCGCTCCATTCGGGCGTGGCGTAGGTGGGGTTGACGAGTTGGTAGGCGTCGTCGTGGTAACCAAAGCTGAGCGTGTGGGCGGCGAAGTGGTGGACGGCTTTGAGGTCGACGGTGAACCAGTCGGTGCCGGTGAGGGAGGCGAGGCGGCCGGTTGGGGCGAACGTGGTGCCCGTGGCCGAGGCGGTGGTCGGCGAGCGGGTGTTGTCGCGGAGAAACAGATACGCGGAGGCGACGGCGGAGAAATCCCAGGCGGACTTGGGGTCGCTCGTCAGCGAGACGCTGTGGAAGGCGTGAGACTGGTCGGCGTGAGACGTGCCGGTCGCAAAGCCGGCGGCGCCGGCGAAGGTGGGAGCGCCGGTGGCGTCGCGGAGGTAGGTTTGCGCGGTGGAGTCGGTGCGCGCGCGCCAGAGGCCGAAGGTGTAGGTGGCGCGGGCGGTGGGCGTGAGGTCGAAGGCGAGTTTGATTTTCGCGTTGGTGAGCTGCGAGTGGAGGAGGCCGGAGGCGCCGAGGATGTCGGCGGGGGCGCGGAGTTTGTTTTGCGCGGCGTAGCCGGCGGCGGTGCCGGTGGGAAAGGCGGACGCGGTGACGTAGCTGAGCGGCTGGCTATGGCTGTCCTGGTAGTTGGCGGAGAAAAAAAACGAAAAGCGTCCGCGGCGGTCGCCGATCGTGAGGGCAGTCTGGTGCGTGAGGAAGTCGTCGTGCGTGCCGTAGAGCGCGTGGTGCTGCACGGCTTCGGTTTGCTGCAGCGAGGCGGCGAAGTGCGCGGGCGCGCGGGTGGTGATCTCGACGACGGCGCCGATGGAGTTGCCGGGATAGGCGGCGGAGAAGGGGCCGTAGAGGACGTCGATGCGGTCGATCTCGGCGGGGGAGACGAGGTTCCAGCGTGGGGCGCCGATGCTGTTGTTGTTCGCGATGAGGGCGGAGAGGAGGATGCCGTCGGCGTAGACGAGGCTGCGAGCGCTGGAACTCACGCCCCAGACCCGGGAGGCGAGCGTGGCTTGCGGGTCGCCGTTGTTGCGTTTGCGCAGGAAGAGCGAGGGGAGGTATTTGAGCGCATCCTCGGCATCGACGGCGTTGATCGTCTCGGTGAGTTGCGCCGCGGTGACGGAGCGGGTGGTTTGCGGGGCTTGGTAGGGCGTGAGCGGGAGCGCGACCGCGGAGTCGCTGACGACGAGCGGAGAGAGTTTTTCAACCGGCGCGGACGCGTCGGTTTGGGCGGTGAGGGTGGCCGCGATGAAGGTGAAGGTGGCGAGAGGCAGAAGGAAAAAGGACTTCATGGAAGTGGGTGAACGGGCGGGCGGGATGAATGCGCGCGAGCAAAGCGCAGCCGGCGGGGCGGCTCGGACGCGGTGCGCGCGGGGAATCCCGCTCCTGACGGAGCGGGCTACGGGCTCAGGCGAGCGCGCGCGGGGGCGGCAGCGGCGGGGCGGAGCGGTCGATGCTCGACGCGACGGGCGGCGGGGAGACCTGGCCGGAGCACTGCGGCGCGGGCGAGGCGAAAACGAGGGCGCGCGGGGCGCACACGAGAATGATTTTGCCGGGAGATTTGGCGGGGACGGCCGCGCTGCCGGACTCCTGTTGTTTAGCGGTGGCGACGGCGTGGCAGAGGGAGCACATCGTCTGCGGAGAGAACGTTTTCGTGACGGCCTGCGCGAACGACATGTCGTGCGAGTAGTCGGCGATCATGCGGCCCCAGGCGAACGTCTGCACCAAATCCCAGTGGCTACCGGTGGCGAGGAGCCACGCGGCGAGCGTGAGGAGGAGGGAGAGTTGGCGACGCATGGTGTGAGCGGGTGGGCGCAGGGCGCTGACCGCGAAAGGCGCGGAATGTGTCAGGCGACGGAGCTGGGTTGCAAGATCGGAGACTTTCCGGGGGAAAACGGCGGCGCGCCGAGAGGCGAGAAGAAGGCGTGTGAGCCGCGTGAATACGGACGCATCACCTTCGAGGCGGACCATCCCCCGGTCATTCTGAACGCAGTGAAGAATCCCGTGCGCGCTTCGTGGCACGACGCGCAGGCGAAAGTCCAAATGGATTCTTCGCTGGGTTCGGAATGACAGGCATTCGAGGGTTCATCGGTGCACGCCACCCAACGGCTGGGCGTTGGTTCGGAGTCTCAGAATAACAGAAGAGTGGTCGATCCGGGTGAGCGTGCGCCAGGCGCATCCTCCAGGTTACCGCACGGTGCGGAGTTGGACGGAGTCGACGACGCGGTCCTGCGAGAGAATGTCGGTGACGACGATGAGCTTGTCGCCGGGGGCGATGCGGTCGGCGCGACGGAGGGCGCCGATGGCGTTTTCGATCGTGCCGTCGGGGTCGCTGGCGAAGGGGAGCAGGAACGGCTCGACGGAGCGGAGCAACCGGAGCTGGCGAAGGAGGCCGAGATAGGGCGTGAACGTGAAGATCGGCGCCGAGGACGGGCGGAGCGCGGCGAGGCCGTGGGCCATGAAGCCGTGACGGGTAAAGGTGAGAATTTTCGAGCCGGGGAGTTCGTTGGCGAGAACGACCGCGGAGTGGAGCATCTTCATGCGCTCGCTGGTGAAGACGGCGGGTTCCTCGTGGTTCGGATCGTTTTCGGCCTCGATGCGGCGGGAGATTTTATCGAGCATCTGCACGCATTCCCACGGGTATTTGCCGACGGTGGTCTCGCCGGAGAGCATGACGCAGTCGGCGCGTTCGTAGACGGCGTTGGCGACGTCGGTGATCTCGGCGCGCGTGGGGACGGGCTGCTGGATCATCGATTCGAGCATGTGGGTGGCGACGATGACGGGGCGGCCTTGGGCGATGCAGGCGCGGACGGCGCGGCGCTGGATGACGGGGAGATCTTCGAACGGGCACTCGATGCCGAGGTCGCCACGGGCGACCATGAGGCTGTCGCAGGCGCGGACGATTTCGTCGAGGTTGGTGATCGCGGTCTGGTCCTCGATTTTCGCGATGATGCGGGCCTTGGATTTGTTTTCGATGAGGAAGGTGCGGAGGGTCTCGATGTCGCGGGCTTCGCGGACGAAACTAAGCGCGACGAAGTCGATGCCTTCCTGGATGCCGACGAGGGTGTCGGCGCGATCCTTCTCGGTGAACGCGGGGAGATTCACGCGAACGCCGGGGAGGTTGATGTGGCGGCGGGAGCTGAGCTGGCCGGGGATGAGGACGCGGCAGCGGATGTGGGCGGCGTCTTTTTCGAGGACTTCGAGGCGGATGAGGCCGTTATCGACGAGGACGGTGTCGCCGACGCGGATGTCGTTGACGAGGTCGCGGTAGTTGACGTCGACGGAGCGGACCTCGTGGGCGGTTTCGCCGCCGGCGGCGGGCTGGACGGTGAAGTCGAAAATCTCGCCGGGTTTCAGGTCGATCGGCGCGGAGAGGTCGCCGGTGCGGATCTCGGGACCTTTGATGTCCATCATGATGCCGACCTCGCGATTGATGCGTTCGCTGACGGCGCGGATGCGGCGGATGGTCTGGCGGGTCCAGTCGTGGCTGGCGTGCGCCATGTTGAGGCGGACGATGTCGGCGCCGCCGGCGATGAGTTGCTCGAGCATGGCTTCGCTCTCGGTGGCGGGACCGAGGGTGAAGACGATCTTGGTGCGGCGGAAGGAATCGAGCGGAACGTTCATGCGAGGGTGCGTGGTGCAGGAAATGCGCCGCGCGTGCAAGCGCGCGGCGCGTCACGGGCGGTCACATCGTAGCGTGGCGGCAAGGTGAGAGGAGAGGTTCGCAAGGGATGCGGGAGGAGGGAGGAGTTGAGCGTCGAGGGTTGAGAGAAGACGGGTGGCGCGGCACGACGGGGGTGGGCGGAGTCGAGGGGTGCGGGCGAGGGCGCCCGCGCTTCCGGGCTGTGACATTTGCGTGACGGGTGGGGAAATTTCCGTGCGCCGCGGGAGAATCGCCTCCATACGTGCGGGCCATGTCGTTCAGCATCGTTGCGGTCTGCCTCGCGGTCGTGATCGGAATCTATTTCTACAACAACCCGATGAGGCATGGGCCGTGGTTTTTGAGCCGGCGGTTCATCAACTGGTTTCCCCTCGGGATGACTTACGCGTTCCTCTACATGGGGCGCTACAATCTGACGGTGGCGAAGAACGCGCTGGGCGGGTTGATGAGCAACGAGGACTTCGGACTTATTTTTGGCATCGGTCCGTGGGTTTACGCGCTGTCGTTTCTCGTCAACGGGCCGCTGGTGGACAGAATCGGCGGCAAGAAAGGGATCATCGTGGCGGGGCTCGGGGCTTCGGCGGCGAATGCCGTGCTGGGCGTCATCACCTGGATGGTGCTGACGGGGCGCACGCACGTCGCGCTCTTCTGGCCGTTCGTGGTGGCGTATGGGTTGAACATGTATTTCCAGAGCTACGGCGCGGTCTCGATCATCAAGGTGAAGGCGAACTGGTTTCACGTGCGAGAACGCGGAATCTTCGGCGCGATTTTTGGGACGCTGATTTCCTTTGGCGTCTACTTCGCGTTCGACTGGGGCCAGGCGGTGATCGACATGACGAAGGCGCAGGTGACCGAGCCGCAGAACTGGCTGCACGCGTCGCTGCGACGGATCTTCGTGCCGGCGGGTTCGACGATCGACGCGACTTGGGCGGTGTTTTTCGTGCCGGCGGCGATCCTGGTGACATGGGTGGTGCTCGATTGGTGGCTGATCAAGGAGACGCCGGAGGGCGCGGGTTTTCCGTATCTGGAGACGCACGACGCGTCCTCCGGGCACATGCATGAGGAGTATACGACGGGGGATTTGTTGAAGAAGGTTTTCTGTTCGCCGCTGATGCTGATGCTCGGCGGCGTGGAGCTGACGGCGGGGGTGCTGCGAAACGGCATCATGCAATGGTATACGGTGTTTGCGAAGCAGGTGCCGCAGCCGGGCGCGGAATTCGTCGGCGCGAACTGGGGCCTGCTGCTGTGCATGTTCGGGATCGTCGGTGGCTTCGGCGGCGGGCTGATCTCGGATAAATTTTTTCAATCGCGACGCGGGCCACCGGCGGCGATTTTTTCGGCATTCATGCTGATCATGGCGGCAGTGATGGCGATGACGCTGAAATCGGTGCCGCTCGTCGTCGGCGTGGCGGCGCTTTTGATCGTGGCGGCGGTGACCGGCGTGCACTCGCTGATGTCGGGCACGGCGGCGGCCGATTTCGGAGGCAGAAAGGCGACGGCGACGTGCTCGGGGCTGATCGACGGCTGCGTCTATCTCGGCACGGGCGTGCAGTCGGTGTGCGTCGGATATCTGTCGGTAATCAACTGGCAGTGGTGGCCGATTTTTCTGATGCCGTTTGCGCTGGCGGGCGGGATCATCGCGTGGCGGATTTGGAATGAGCTGCCGGCGGCGACGCGGAAATATATCGACGAGCACGAACGCCCCGGTGGGGCGAAGATCCAAGCTGCAGGCTCCAAGCTCCAGGGAAGCTCCAGCGGCTAGTTGCCAGTTTGGCGCGGGACAATTGGAGCATGGGGTTTGGAAATTCTCTGGAACTTGGATCTTGGGGTTTGGTGTTTTTTCGCGCCGGGCGCCCCCGCGGCGCTCCCACGGTTACGTTGCGGTGAATTAACGTGCGCTGCGGGCGCAAACGGATAAAGCCGTGCGTTCATGGGAAATGTCGCAGTGCCGCCGGTCGCGGCTTCCGGCCGGTCGCTGCCGGGAGGATTTCGTCAACGTCGCGGTCTGAACTGGGCCGTCGTCGGGCTCACGTACACGAGCTATTACCTGTGCCGCTACAATTTCTCGTACGCGAACAAGGCGATCGCGGACGAGTTTCATTTCACGAAGTCGGACATGAGTACGATCCTGTCCGTGAACTTCGTCGCGTACGGTTGCGGCCAGATCGTCAACGGACTGCTCACGGATCGCATCGGCGGCAAACGTGCGATGCTGATCGGCGCGACAGGGACGGTGGTGACGAACCTGCTTTTCGGGGCGGCGTCGTTCTGGGGGCTGCTGTCGCTGTTCTCGTTGCTTTGGGGCATCAACGGCTACGTGCAGGCGTTTGGCTCGCCGGGTTTCATCAAGATCAACAGCGCGTGGTTCAGCCAGCGCGAGCGCGGGACGTTTGCGGGCATCTTCGGCTGCATGATCAATCTCGGGCGGCTGCTCGCGAACAAGCTGCTGCCGGCGCTGCTGGCGGGGTTCACGTTTCTCGGCATGTGGAACATCCCGCCGCAGCACTGGCGCTGGTTGTTTTTCATCCCCGCCGGCGTCGCCACGCTCGTGGCGATCGTGCTGGCGATCGTCGTCAAGGATACGCCGGAAGAGTGCGGCTACCGCGGACTTTTCCACGGGGAATCCGATCACGACGATCAGGATGTGCGCGCGGAGATCTGGCACGTCTTCCGGCAGATCGTGAGCAACCACGTCGTCTGGGTCATGGCGATCGCCTATGCGTGCACGGGCGCGGTGCGGCAATCGATCGACCAGTGGTTTCCCGTGTATTTCCAGGAAGTGCACCATCTCGCGATGACGGGGCCGCAGTTCCAGTGGCTGGGCTTCGCGATTCCTTTCGTCGCCTCGGCGGGCTCCCTGCTTTCGGGCTGGGTCTCCGACCGGTTTGCCAATTCGCGGCGCGCGCCCGTCGCGTGCGCGATCTATATCATTGAGGTGATCGTGATTCTGGCGGCGACGCAGGTGACGACGCTGGCGTGGGCGCTGGCGTTTTTCGTGATGATCGCCTTCACGGTGAATTCCACGCACTCGCTGCTCGGGCCGGCGGCGGCGATGGATATCGGCGGGCGGAAGATGGCGGCGTTCGCCTCGGGCGTGATCGATTCGTTCCAGTATTTCGGCGCGGCGATCGCGACGAAGGGACTCGGCTGGGTTCTCGATCACAAAGGCTGGGGCTGGTATTTTCCGTATCTGGTGCCGTTCGGCGTGCTCGCGGCGATCATGATGTATTCGATCGCGCACCGGAAGAGTTTGAAAAAAGGGTCGGCGCATTGAGGCGCGGCGCGGGGCGTCTGGTAGGGACGGCTCTCCGAGCCGTCCGGGAGCATCGAGATGAGCCTGGCGGAACGGACGGCTCGGAGAGCCGTCCCTACCGGATCAGGCCAAGTCGTAGAGCGGCGTGCTCTGGCCTTGCTCGATGATCGAGAACTCGCAGGCGGAGAGCGTGGCGCGCAGCGGGGCGAAGGCGGTCTCGATGGCGGCGCGCGTGTTGCAGTCGCTAGAGACGCGTGAGGAAAATCCGCCACCACTGCGGGCAGGCGACCTCGGCGAGGACAGCGGAGGTCTCGAAGTTGGAAAGAGGTCCGTGCCGGCTGCTGCCTGACACGGACGGCACGAAGGTCGCCTCCGTGGGTCTGCGGCGGAGATGGATCCACCCTTGCACTCCGGAGGCGAGGAGCTGCATCTGAGGTGTTTTCCGGCGAAGAATGGGATTATCCGGTCGACACGAGAGGGGTTCCGCACCATTTGGCTTCCGCTGTTCTTTCCCCACTCAACTCACACCTCCCCATGTCCGCTTCGCTTCCCTCGATTCCCCCCAAGTCCGATTCGACTCGTCTGCAGAAATTCATGCTGGCTGCGCCGGTCGCCGGCGTGGCGGCGGCCCTCGCCACGGGCTCGGAGGCGCAGGCGCAGATCGTCTACCATGATATCATCGACAAGACGATTCCGTCGGATGCCACTTTGGGCAATCTCAGCCCGAGTTGGACTCCCGCGACGCCCAACGCGTATGCGCAGCAGGGGCAATACCTTGCTTTCCATTTCTTCGGAAATGAGCGACCGAGTGTTCTCGCCGGCGGAGGGGTAGAGGTGCTCGGGTCAGGTGGCTATTTAAGCAAGCTGTCGTTGAGTGACACGATTTCGAGTTCTTCTTCCTGGGGGCTCGCCTCCAAGCTGGAGTTCTTCGACACCGGCCCGTGGAATGGTTCGACCGGCGGAGTGAACTACATCGGCTTTCGCCTGACCAGTGGTGCCACCGACTACAACTACGGGTGGGTGGCGCTCAGCTATAACGACGCCGCTAATACCATGACCATTTCGGAGTTCGCGATCAACTCGACCCTCAACCAGTCGATCACGGCCGGACAAACTTCCGCCGTGCCCGAGCCGGCGACGAGCGCCCTGCTGCTCGCCGCCGGCGCGGCCGGCCTCGCGCTCTATCGCCGCCGCAAAGCGGCCGCCGCGGTCGTCGCGACGAGCTAGGTCGCCAGGCGACTTTTACAGAGGGGCGTGGTCGCGAACCACGCCCTCTTTTTATGCTCCGATGAAGCAGTTCCTCGCCGACCAGCGCGTTCTCGCCCGTGGCTGAGACAAAAAAACTTCTGCTCGTCGGCTGGGATTCCGCCGATTGGAAAATCATCCGCCCGCTGCTCGCGAAGGGCGAGATGCCGATGCTGGCGAAAATCCTGCAGCGCGGCGCGCACGGGAATCTCGCGACGATCGAACCGATCCTTTCGCCGATGTTGTGGACTTCGATCGCCACCGGCAAACGTGCCTACGCTCACGGCGTGCACGGTTTCACGGAAGTCGATCCCGCCAGCAATCAAGTCGTGCCGGTTTCCGCGGCGACGCGGCAGTGCCGGATGCTGTGGGAAATCCTGGGCGAGCGCGGCCTGAGGTCGCACGTCGTCGGCTGGTTTGCGACGCACGGCGAACGCACGCCCAACGTGAACATCGTTTCGAATCTCTACGCGCATGCGCCGCGCGGCGAGATCCGCTCGCCCGCCGACTGGCCGCCGCCGCCCGAGGGCACTTACTGGCCGGCGAGGCTGGGCGACGCGCTCAACGAACTGCGCCTGCATCCCACGGAACTCGATGGGGATTTGTTGAACCTGTTTGTCCCGCGCGGCGCGGAGATCGACCAGCGCAAGGACCGGCGGCTGTATCCGCTCGCCGCGCACCTTGCCGAGGCGATCTCGATCCAGGCGGCGGCGACCTGGCTGATGGAGAACGAGCCGTGGAATCTCACGGCGGTCTATTTCCGCGCGATCGACGAGATCTCCCACGAGTTCATGCCGTTTCACGCGCCAAAAATGGACGGCGTGCCGCCGGAGGATTTCGAATTCTACCGCGAGGTCGTGAACGGCGCTTATCGGTTGCACGATCTTTTCCTCACGCGACTCGTCGCGCTCGCGGGCGAGGACGCGGCGGTGGTGATCGTTTCGGATCACGGTTTTCACAGCGATCATCTCCGGCCGGTTTTTACACCGAGCGTTCCGGCGGGCATCGTGGTGTGGCATCGGCCGCAGGGAATTTTCGCGGCCGCCGGGCCGGGGTTCGTGACGGGGGAGGAAATCCATGGGGCGGGTTTGCTCGATGTCACCCCGACGCTCCTGCGTTGGTTCGATCTGCCGCGCGGCCGTGACATGGAAGGCCGCGTGCTGCACGAAGCGTTCACCGGTCCGCCGCAGAAAAACGAAATTCCCACCTGGGAAAATCCGGCGGCCCAGACCTCCGCCACGCTGACGCGTCCGCGGCTTTCGGATGAGGACAACCGGCTGCTGCTCGAGCAATTCGTGGCGCTCGGTTATATCGAGGCGCCTGAGGCGCAGCCCAACGAGATGGCGGAGTCGACGCAGCGCGAGAACCACTGGCAGCTCGCCCAGGCGTATCTGCACGGCGGCCGGCCGGAAGAAGCGCTGCCGCTGCTCGAGGAAGTGCTGAGCGCCTGGCCCGAACGGGTCGACTACGCCCAGCGGCTGGCGCAGTGCCAGATGCAGCTCGGGCTGCTCGACGAGGCGGAAGCGACGCTGAACGCCGCGCTCGCGCGGTTCACCGATGCGGAAGGCATTCTGCTGATTCGGGCCAGGATCGCGCAACAACGCGGCGATCACGGCACCGCCCTGCAACACCTCGAAGCGATTCGCGCGCTCCGGCCGGACGACCTTCGCCTGTGGGAGCAACTCGCGCAGACGTACCTGAAACTGCGCCGCTGGGATGATTGCGAAGCTGCCGCGCGCGAGGTACTCGCGAAAGATCCGGAGCACGCAGCGGCGTGGGTGAGCATCGCGCGGTGCCAGGTGCATCGCGCCGAAAACGACGCGGCGGTGCGCTCGGCGCTCGAGGCGGTCGCACTGCAGTATGGGAACGCGTTCGCGCACCTGATCCTGGGCGTCGCGCTGAGCGGGCTCGGCCGCTGGGAAGAGGCGGCGCACGCGCTGCGCAACGCGACGATCCTGCAGCCGTATTTGATTCCGCCGCACCGGTTCCTGGCGGTGGCCCTCCGGCATCTCGGTCGCCGCGAGGAGGCGGAGCAGCTCATGGAGCGCGCGCGCATGATGCGCCGGCTGCATGATTTTCAGGCGGGCCAGCAACTCGCGCAGCGGCGCGACCGCGTCGCGCAACGCGCGGCCGAACAACGGAAAAAAGCGGCGAACGAGCGCGATAAAAACGCCGGTGCCAGCGAGGGTCGGCCGGTGGACAAGGCGCCGCGAAAAATTCTCGATCTGGTGATCGTCTCCGGCCTGCCGCGCTCGGGCACGTCGTTGATGATGCAAATGCTGGCGGCGGGCGGGCTCCCCTCGCTCACGGACGGACAGCGCGGCGCAGACGAGAGCAATCCCGAGGGCTATTTCGAATGGGAGGAGATCAAGCAGCTCACGCAAAATTCTTCGCTCATCGACCGAGCGGAAAGCCACGCCGTGAAAGTCGTGTCCATGTTGTTGGGCGCTTTGCCCGTGATGCACCGTTACAAGATAATCTTCATGCTTCGTCCGCTGACGGAGGTGGTGCAGTCGCAGCGACGCATGCTCGAGCGCAACGGGCGCGCGCCCCAAGCCGAAGCCGCGCATCTCGAGCGGACGCAGGGCCGGCATGTGGACAACGTACTGGAAATCCTCCGACGGACGCCGCAAGTCGACCTGCTCGAAATCGATTTCCCTGCCCTGATCGCCGCGCCGCTCGAGGGTGCGCGACGCGTCCGCGATTTTCTCGGCGTGCATCTGCCGGCCGCCGATCTCGCGACGATGGCGGCGGCCGTGAAGCCGCAACTCTACCGGCAGCGTGCCGGTTGAGCGCGCGGAAGAGGAGAAGCACCGGCCGCGCCGCGGCTACAGCGGTTGAAATAAAACCATAGCCGCTTCCTGAAGCATCGTCCTTTTGTCTGTCGTGCTGAGACTCCGAACCAACGCCAAGCCGTTGGGTGGCATCCGCCGATGAACGCTCAAATGCGTGTCATTCTGAGCGCAGCGAAGAATCCATTTGGACTTTCGCACGCGCGTCGGGCCACGACGCGCGCACTGGATTCTTCACTTCGTTCAGCATGACAAACCGGGTGAGGTTCATCAGCAGCGCAGCGAAGAATCCCGTCGCGCGCCCGCAGCCGAATATCGCCCGGGATTCTTCGCTGCGCTCAGAATACAGAGGATCTTTCAAAGTTATCTCTGGGACGCCCTGCTAGCGGCTCGTGCCGAGGACGAACTGGTTGCCCTCGCTGTCGTTGAAAATCACGAAGGTGCCCCACGGCTGTTTCTGCGGCGGCCCGCGGAACTCCACGCCGCGGGCTTTGAGTTCGGTATAAGTCTTTTCGACGTCGTCGCACGCGAGCGAAATTCCGGTGAAGGTGCCGATGCGGCTCTCGTGGCCCTCGGGCGTGAAGAGCACCACGTGGGTCTCGGCCTTGGGGATGCGCAATTCAATCCAGCGCTGTTTCTCGTCGAAGGGCTGGTCGGTGATGATGGTGAAGCCGAGTTTCGCCGTGTAGAAATCAAGGGCGCGCTTCTGGTCGCGGACGGGGATGCCGACGAATTTGAGGTGGGAGATCATGCGGCGAACGTAAAGGGTGAGTCGGAGGCGTCGAGGCGTGAGGAGGTGGAGGCGTGAAAAAGTATTGTCCGATTATCGGTATAGCGAGAGAACCGATGCATGCCGCGCTCACGGGGAACGGTGCCGATCGACGAGTATGTGCTGGACGTGCTGATGCGCGACCTGGTCGCGCACGACGGGCAGCCGGCGGCGTTCCTGGTCTTTTTGTTTTTGCATGGAAGCTCGGCACGGGCGGGCGGGAAGCCGGTGGCGGCGAGCTTGCGGATGATCGCGGAGGAAACCGGCTGTTCGAAAAGCGCGGTGCAAATGGCGATGGCGACGCTGCGGCGGCGCGAGTTGGTGGCGACGAAACGCGCGCACGCGACGGCGGTGCCGGTGCATCGGTTGCTGCGGCACTGGCGCGGGTGAAGGAAGGATGAGCGGCGTGGACGCGCTGAACCTGTGGCGCTGCGGCCCGTCGAGTCCGGGAGGATGCGCGGATCAACTCGCGAATGCGGTCAAACCGGCGGGGTGCGGAGACCCCGCCCTACAACTTACGACATTTCGTAGAGCGGCGTGCTCTGGCCTTGCTCGATGATCGAGAACTCGCAGGCGGAGAGCGCGGCGCGCAGCGGGGCGAAGGCGGTCTCGACGGCGGCGCGCGTGTTGCAGTCGCGCGAGAGGTGCGTGAGGAAAATCCGGCGCCACTGCGGACAGGCGACCTCGGCGAGGAGCGCGGAAGTCGCGGCGTTGGAAAGATGGCCGTGACGGCCGCTGATGCGCTGCTTCAGCGACCACGGCCGCTTCGGGTCGTTTTTCAGGAGTTCGGGGCAGTGGTTCGATTCGACGACGAGAATCTGGCAGCCGCGGATGTGTTCGCGAAGGTGCATCGGCGCGTGGCCGAGGTCGGTGAGATAGGTGAGCGCGCGCCGCGGTTCGAAGAGATCGTTCTCGTGGCCGGTGGTGAAGCGGAAGCCGACGGGCTCTTGCGCGTCGTGCGGGACGGAGAAGGTGCGCACCTCGAGATCGCGGAAGCAAAACGTCGAACCCGTTTCAAAAAAATTCCACGACGGGCGGTGCTCGAGACCGGTCTGGATGGCGGCGGCGGTTGCTTGGTTGGCGAAGAGCTGGATGTGCGGGAATTTCTTCAGGCCCTCGATCGCGCCGCAGTGGTCGCTGTGCTCGTGGGAAATAAAAATCGCGTCGATGCGCACGAGGGATTCGCCGACAGCGGCGAGGAGCGACTCGAGTTTGCGCACGGAAAAACCGGCATCGACGAGCACGCGCGCCTCTTCGGTGACGAGCAACGCCGCGTTGCCCGAGCTGCCGCTGCCGAGAATGCTGAACCGCATTGCCATGTCTGGCGGGTGTTGAAGACCCGCCCGCGGGGAAGGCCAAACAAAAAGTGACGGTGGCGGCGCAAGCGGCGGCGCACCGGCGGGTAGGGCGGTTTATCTAAACGCGGATGCATCGCACTTTGAGGAAAACCGTCTCCAAAGTGTCACCCAGGATGTCATTCTGAACGAAGTGAAGAATCCCGTGCGCGCTTCGAGGCACGACATGCGTGCGAAAGCCCAAATGGATTCTTCGCTGCGCTCGGAATGACAGGCATCTGAGCGTTCATCGGCGTAGGCCACCCAACGGCTTGGCGTCGGTTCGGAGTCTCAGAACGACAAAAAGTAGGGTAGGACAAAAATTGTGATGAATCCGGGTTAACCCGTCCCGCGAAGACCAGCTTACCGGCGGGGATCGCCGAGGCGGTGGCGCAGCGTGGTCAGGATGCCAGCGCCGCGCGCAGGCGAGCGGTGGCGGCGCGGCCGAGCTCGAGGGGCGGGCCGAGGGCGGCGAGCGTGAGCTGCGCGATGTCGCGTGAGCGCACGTCGAGGGCACGCACGCGGGCGAGATTCACGATGAGCGAGCGATCGACGCGCAGGAACGCGGACGCGGGCAGCTGCGCGGACCAGGAGGAGATGCCGCGCTGGATGAACATGGGCGGTTCGCCGGCGAGGTAGACGCGCGTGTAGTGACCGTCGGCGACGACGGCGGCGATCTCGGTGAGCGACACGCGACGAATCCGATCGCCGGATCGGAGGATCAGCGTCTCGTCCGAGGCGAGCGCGGCGCCGAGGAAGGGCGGAGCGGAGCGGTCTCCGGCACGGACGCGTTCGAGGGCGGCGGCGAGACGTTCGGGTGAGATGGGTTTCAGCAGGTAATCGACGGCGCTGACTTCGAAGGCGCGGACGGCGAACACATCGTGCGCGGTGGTGAAGACGATCGCGGGCGCGGGCGAGGGGAGCAGCGGCAGCAGATCGAAGCCGGTCGCGGGCGGCATTTGCACATCGAGCAGGACGAGTCCCGGCCGCTCGAGCGCGGCGAGGGCGGCGGCTTCGCGGACGTTGGCGGCTTCGCCGATGACGACGATCTCCGGGTGGGCGGCGAGGAGCGAGCGGACGCGTTTGCGGGCGAGGCGTTCGTCATCGACCACGAGGGTGCGGAGCGTGGGCTTCACGGGAGCGGGGCGGCGGGGAGGTGAAGATCGACGCGCACGAAGCCGGGCGGAAAGGTGATTTCGACCCGGGCGGCGGGTCCGCAGAGGAGCGCGAGCCGGCGGCGAAGGTTCGAAAGGCCGATGCCGGTGGAGCGGGTGGACGTGGGATCGGGCTCGATCCAGTGGCCGGAGTTTTCGACGAAGGCGTCGAGCGCACCGTCGCGCAACTCGGCGCCGGCCCTGAGTTGAAGGTGAGCCGGGCTGGTCTGGAGGCCGTACTTGATGGCGTTCTCCACCAAGGGAAGCAGGAGCGAGGTCGGGGCCGGCGCACCGCGGGCCGCGGGGCTGGCTTCGATGCGCCAGTCGAGCCGCTCCTCGAAGCGGGAGCGTTCGACCTCGAGATAGTTTTCGATGGCGGCGATCTCGGCGCCGAGCGGGCCGAAGTGTTCGCGCTGGCGGAGGGAGAAGCGGAGCAGCTCGGAGAGGCTGAGGGTGATGGCCTTGACGCGGGCGGGATTATCGTCGGCTTCGGCGAGGATGGAGTTGAGGGCGTTGAAGAGAAAATGGGGATTGAGCTGGGCGCGGAGGACGTGGAGTTCGGCATCGCGGGCGCCGATCTCGGCCTCGGCGAGCCGGAGATCGCGGTCGCGGAGGTCGAAGAAAAAATGCAGCGCGAGATAGATCGCGCTCCAGCCGACATAGACGCAGCTCCGGCCGATGGAAGAGGCGATCTGAAGAGAGACGAGCGGGACATTGCCGAGCGTGAACTGCACCACGTCTCTCACCAAGTTGGTCAGGACGAGGTCGATCGCCGTGGCGGCGAAGGAGAGCAGCACCAGCTGGACGCCGTGCCGTCGCAGGGAAAACGTGCTCCAGCTCCAGTGCTGGTAGACTTGCGCGAGGCCGAGCGTGAGAACGAAGCCCACGACCTGGCGGAAAACGCCGAGAAAAAGAGCGGCCGAGGGCGTGGCGGTGGCAAACAGACTCATCGCGGTAAACGGCGGAATCAGGAGCAGCCAGCCGCCGATTTGGAGTCGCCAAAAAATCTTCCTCCGCGAAAGGGAAGGGTTGAGCACGGCGAAGAATTGCAGGGGTCGCGCGCGGCGGGCGACCGCTAAAGCGAGGCAACCCGCCGATTCGTGAGGATTACAGGCGGATTGGTGAAAACGGGGTCGGGGTGCAGCGGGACGGTCAGGCCGGATCGCTTATTTTGCTCCAGCCCCCGCGGACGTGACCAGCGGGTGTGCGGCCGGGGGCGACGAGGCGGCTCGACCAAACTGCGCCTACCAGGCGCAGAGCGACTCGACGGCGGCGGCGGAGCCGTCGCGTTGCCAGGCGTCGAGCTGGGCCTGGTCCTTGAGTTGCTGACCGCGGGCGCGCGGGACGGCGGCGAAGACGCTCGTACACTCGCTGAGCGCCGTCATGTCGCCCCAGAGTTTCTCGAACTGGGCAACCGGATACACGTCCTCCTGGCCGTGGCCCCAGCGTTTTTTCACGTCTTTGAGCGTGACGTAGGTGGGAACGCGCGCGGCGAGCGTGCGCACCGCGGTGGCGGTGAGTTCCGGGTCGGAGAGGTCGGCGCGCGTGAGGCCGAACAGCGTGAGCAGACGGTCGACGTCGATCCAGCAGGTGTTGCTGTTGTAATAAGTGAGGTTGAACTCGTCGTCTTCGCGGGGGAGCGCGAGGCCTTCGACGATGCGGAGGCGGCCGTCGACGCGCGCGAGCCCGCCGCCGTGGTCCTCGATGCGCTTCGGAATCACCTCCCAGCCGAGCGTGGCGCCGCTGGCCTGGAACCAGCCGAGGAGCGTGGGATCGGGCGAGGCGCCGAGCGTATCGATATTATGGACGACGAGCGTGCGGAGCTGCGGATGCGCGGCGAGGAGGCGGGCGAGCGTGCCGTTCTTGAGGAGGTTGGGAATCTCGAACCAGTGGCCGACGGGGTGGAGGCACTGCTCAGGGAGGTTGTCGGTGTAGTCGGCGCCTTCGCCCGTGGTGCGCGCCCAGTGCGTGAGGGCGGCGCGGACGCTCTCGCGCATTTTTTCTTTTTGCTCGTCGAGTTTTTGCTGGGCGGTTTCCTCCCAGGCGAAGGCGAGATCGCGGAGCGCGGGGACGAGGCGGAGGCCGATGGAGCGACCGGGGGAGAGAAGGATGGGCAGAGCGGAGCTGAGAGCTGAGAGCCCAGAGCTGAGAGCAGAACCGGGTGCAACGAGCGTGTCGGGAAAGGTCGAGCGGAGATAGGCTTCGATCGGGGCGTGCGTGAGGTGGCTGGTGGTGAAGATGTGCGGGATCGTCGTGCCGTAGTGCTGCGCGGCGCGGCGGGTGCGGGCGAGGTGGGTCTCGATGAAACTGCGATGGCGGCCGGCGAGTTTCGCGAAGGGATGGAGGCCTTTGACGACGCCGGCGCCCTGGGTCCAGCGCGAGCCGACACCGGCGGCGTAAGTAACGACGGCGAGTTCGCCGCGGCGGAGGGCGGCGGCGCCGGCGGCGTGAAACGTCGTGGCGGCGGCGGATGGCGGTAGGGACGGCTCTCCGAGCCGTCCGTCGGCGGCGATCGCGGATTTGGCGGCGCGGACGCCTCGGAGAGGCGTCCCTACCTCGGCAGAAATGGAGCCCGCGTAGTTGAAGAGGGCGTCGGGGGGAACGTCTTCGATCTTCGTGTTCGCGGGGAGACGGTTCATCGCGAGGCCGATGCGGCCGTTGCGGAGGTCGGCGCGGATTTGCTCGTGTTGCGCGCGATCGAAACCGTTTTGGGTGAGCAGCTCGGTGAGGCGCTGGTGGCCGGTGTCGCGGGATTCGCCGGACGGAAGCAGCTGGTCGAGCAGCGTGGGGAGCGCGGCGGTGAACTCAGATATCGTGCGCGCGGCGCGAGTGAACTGCTGGAGGTCGGCGCGCTCGCGGGGCGTGAGCTCGCGGGCGGAACGGCGGAGCCAGCCGGGGACGGTGGCGCGGTAGAAATCGGCGGGGAAAAGCGCGTCGGCGCCGCGGAGCAGCGTGGCGACGGTGCCGTGCTCGTTGATCGCGAAATCGTAGACGACGGGGTCCATCGCGAACGGGAGCGAGGATTCGAGTTCGCGTTTCGTGGCGAGCATGATGTCGCGGAGTTTTTCCTGGCCCTCGCGTTTGCGGTGGGGCGCGAAAATAAAACCCATGCCGCCGCCGGCCATGCCGCCGAGCATCCAGAAGCCCCAGAAATCCTCGCCGAACGCGGCGCGCGTGCGCTCGATCAGGCGCTCGGTGTAGAGATTGCTGACCCACGGGATGATCGTCTGGAGCGGGCCGAAAAAATTCTGGGTGAGCGCGGCGCCGAGTTTTTTGATGTCGCCGGCGGCGAGGTGGGCGAGGATTTCGTCGAGCGTGGCGACGGCTTGGAGGCGGGCGGCGAAGGCGGTCTCGCTGCGGAGGAGGTATTTTTCGGTGACCATCTCGAGGATGGGGCCGACGTTCTGGGCCATGCCGCCGTGGACGAGGACGAGAGAATCCTGGAGTTTCTGACGGGCGGCGGGCGAGATGCGGTCGGGGCCGAGGAGGGTGTGGCGCGGCAGGAGCGTGCCGCGGCTGACGCCGTATTCAGGATCGCTGGACGTGGCGGGCGTGCCCTCGATGAGCTTGATGCCCGGCCAGACGCCGCCGGAATCCTGCCAGCCGCCGCCGGAGCCGCCGAGCCATTCGCCGAGGATGGCGCGGGCGGCGACGGTGCGGCGTTCGGATTCCTCGAGGGGGCCGGTGAGGGACTTGACCTGGCTCGTGGCGCGCATGCAGGCGGCGATGAGCGCGCCGAGGAGATTGGTGGAGACGGCGAGGCGCGAACCTTTCGGGATGCGGTTGACGTTGGAAACGAGTTCGAAACCGCGGCCGGGACCGAAGATGGCGGCGAGGAGTTCGGCGAGGCTGGCGCCGGACCGCTCGATGCCGGGCGGGACGAGACCGGCGGCGATGACGGCGGCCTTGAGGAGCCCGAGGTAGTCGCGGCCGAAATCGAAAACGTCGTCGAGCGTGGTGAGGCAGTTCGAGGTTTCGAGGTCGACGCTCGCGAGGCGGATGACGGGCTCGTCGATGACGCGGAAATAAGCTTCGACGGGCGGGCGCGGGGCGGTATCGCGACCGTGGAGACCGAGGTCGATCGAGATGTTGAGGACGCGCGCGCCCTCGGGGAAATCCATGCCGAGGAAGAAAATATCCGACCAGCCGCAGTGCGTGAGATCCATGCGGACGGGCGTGCGTTCGCGGAGGAGGGGAAAGGCGGCGTCGGCGGACGGACGCGCGAGGAGTTCGGGGCGGACGCGGAGAGGCTGATCGAGCGGGTGGCCGAGGCGGAACATCCAGGCGTTGCCGCGGGTGGAACGGACGGTGCGGCGGACTTGATCGGCGAGCGTTTGGAAGGCGAGGGCGTGGTGGGCGGCGGCGAGGGCGGAGGAGAGCGTTTCGCTGGGGCCGTCGGCGGTTTGGGCGCGGGCGAAGACGGCAATGGCCTCCTCGAAACGGCGCTCGAGGAGGTGGCGGAAACCGGCGAAGGGCACGCGGCCGGAGCGCGGGAGATCGGGGCGCGCGGGCAGATGATAGCGGTGGATCGCGGTGATGAAGAAGAGCGCGCGGACGCGTTTGTAGAGGTTCGCCTCGCGGCGGCGGAAGGCGTCGAGTTCGGCGCAGGCGGCGAGGAGATCGGCGGCGGATTTGTTTTCGCACCAGCGGTCGATCGCGAGGTCGCGCGTGGCGGAATCGGAGGACTCGATGAGGTCGAGGACGCTCGAGGGGCGGACGCCCCGGAGAGGTGTCCCTACCGGTGAGGGCGAATTCATGGCTCGGTCGGGCGGAGGGCGAGGAGTTCGACGAGTTGGGTGAGGACGTGGTCGCGTTCGCGGCCGGAGAGCGAGAGGGCGAGCTGCGCGAGGAGCAGGCCGTAGGGCGCGCCGATATCGTAGCGGCGGCCGGCGACGGAGAACGCGAGATAGCGCTGGCGGCTCGCGAGCGCGTGGAGCGCGGGCGAGAGGCCGAGCGGCGCGTCGGGAGCGGCGGATTTTTGTTCGTCGAGGAGCGAGAAGATCTCGGCGCCGAGCACGTGGAGGCCGAAGAAGCAGAGATAAAAACCGGCACGCAGGCCGGGAACGATCAGCTGCTGCTCGGCGACGGAAGGCGTGGGTTTTTCCAGGACGGCCTCGATTTGATAGAGCGGTTTCTCGCCGCCGACGAGCCGGCCGCCGACCGCACCGTAGGAGGTGAGCTGGCTTTCGCGCGTGGGCTGCACGGCGGAGACGGAGGCGTTTTCGGCCGTGGCAATTTCCAGGAGCTGACGCGCGCAGCTGGTCTTGGTCGAGGACACGTGAAGGTGGTCGCCGACGAGGTGGAGAAAGGGCTCGTCGCCGATGAAGTCGCGGCCGCAGAGGATCGCATGGCCGTAGCCGCGCGCGCCGGTTTGCGGGATAAAGCGCACCCGGGAGCGGAGTGCGCCGGACGCTTCGGCGTAGGCGGCTTCGTCGCCCGGACAAACGATCACGCAGAATTCTTCGATGCCGGCGCCGGCGGCTTCCTCGAGGATGAGTTGAAGGGCGGTTTTCGTTTCGCCTTGCGGATCGATGAGCGACTGGAGCGGAAGCGTGCGCTGGCGGGGGTTGGCGGCGGTGACGAGAGCTTTGCGAATTTTCATGAGGCGAAGCAGCAGCGGGAAGGGCAGATAAGTCAGCGCTGCGAGGCGGGCGGTTCAACTGGAAAGGCGGACGATCAGGTTTCGCCTGAGCGACGGCAGCGAGCGCTCACAAGAGATGTTCGCGTGCCAGAGGTTGAGCACGGACGCCGGCAGGATGCCGGCGGTACTCCAGCCAATCTGTTACGGTAGGCGCGGTTGACCCTAGGTTGTTTTGTGCTACCTCTGACCCTCCATGCCAGCCAAGATCCGCCGCCAGAAAACCGCCCGGCGTGCGCCGCGCGCGCTGAAGGGCACCGTGTTCATCACGCGGCAGGTGCATTTCAATGCGGCGCACCGGCTGGAGAATCCCGCGAAAAGTCTGGCGTGGAACCAACGGCAATACGGGCTGTGCACGAGCCCGCACTGGCATGGGCACAACTACGTGCTGGAGGTCACGGTGAAAGGGCAACCGGACCCGGAGACCGGTTATATTTTGGATTTGTCGGCGCTGAAACGGGTGTTGCACGAGGCGGTGGTCGACAAGTGCGATCACCACAACTTGAATCAGGACGTGGATTTCATGCGCGGGATCATCCCGACGACGGAGAACCTCGTGATCGCGTTCTGGGGGGAAATCGAGCCGCGGCTGACGGGGGGAAAACTGCACTGTGTGCGGCTGTTCGAGACGCCGCGGAATTTTGCCGAGTATTTCGGGCCGGATGTAACCTGACGTGCCGCTGCGCATCCATTCAGGCGGTTATCGTCACCCGCCGCGGGGTCGGAAAAAAACCAAAAACGAAATGAGCAAAAAGAAATCGATGTATTTGCACCGCTCCGCGAGCGGCGCCGAGCCGCGCATCACGCGCAGCTACGACGGGAAGTTCAAGGTGACGGAGGCGTATCGCGATTCGCTGCCGGACATGATGGAGGCGGCGCACGACGCGATCCAAGGGGCGCACGTGCCGATCCAGCAGGTCGGCGTCTCGAATTTCAAACTGCCGTTGAAATTTCGCACGAAGCAGGGTGAAACGCTTACGCTGGAGGCGAGCATCACGGGCACAGTGTCGCTCGAGGCGGACCTGAAGGGCATCAACATGAGCCGGATCGTGCGCTCGTTCTACGACCACAAGGACGAGGTGTTCACCGGCGAGTGGATGGGGAAAATCCTCTGCGCGTATCTGAAGGACGTGAAGAGCAAGGATGCGCGGCTGAAGGTGAGTTTTTCCTACCCGATGCTGCACCAAAGCCTGCGGAGCGGGCTGGAAGGCTATCAGTTTTACGACGTCGCGTTCGAGGGCGTGTTGACGCGGTCGGGCGAGTATCGGCGGTTCATCCATTTCGATTTCGTTTATTCGTCGGCCTGCCCGTGCTCGGCGGAATTGACGGAGCACGCGCGGGACACGCGTGGCGTCTACGGCGTGCCGCACTCGCAGCGGAGCAAGGCGCGCGTCGTGATCGAGGAAACCGTGGGAAAAAAAATCTGGATCGAGGACGTGCAGGCGCTTTGCCAGCGCGCGCTGCACACCGAGACGCAGGTGATGGTGAAGCGCGAAGACGAGCAGGCGTTTGCCGAACTGAACGGCGCGCACCTGAAATTCGTAGAGGACGCCGCGCGGCTGCTCTATCGCGAGTTCGATGCGGACAAGCGGGTGAAGGATTTCCGGATCGCGTGCTCGCACCTCGAATCGCTGCACTCGCACGACGCGGTGAGCGTGATCTGCAAGGGCGTGAAAGGCGGATTCACGGCGGAGTTCATGGATTTCGGATCGCTCGTCTGCTGACGAGCGAAAGGTCCAAGGACCAAGATCCAAGATCCAAGAACCAAGATCCAAGCTCCATAGAACGACCAAGATCCAAGCTCCAATCCGGCGGAAAGGCGGGTTGACGTTTGGAGGTTGAAAATTCTCTGGAGCTTGGGGCTTGGAGCTTGGAGCTTACTCGCATGGCCAAGCCATGCGTGTTAATCACCGGTGCGTCGCAGGGGATCGGGGCGGCGATCGCGCGGGCGTTTGCGCGGGAAGGGCGCGGGGTGCGACTCGCGCTGGTCGCGCGATCGGAGAAGAATTTGCGCGCGGTCGCGAAAGCGTGTGCGAAGCTCGGCGCGGCGGCGGAAGTTTTTCCGTGCGACGTGAGCGACGAGGCGGCGGTCGCCGCGATGGCGGCGGCGGTGATGAAGCGATTCGGGCGGATCGACGTGCTGGTCAACAACGCGGGGAAATTTGCGGGCGCGCCGCTGGCGGAGATGAGCGTGGCGGTGTTCGACGAGCTGATCGGGGCGAATTTGCGCAGTGCGTTTCTGGTGACGCGGGCGTTCGTGCCGGCGATGATCAAGCGCGGGAGCGGCGATGTGTTTTTCATGAGTTCGATCGCGGGGCTCGCGGCTTATCCGGGCGGGGCGGGCTACGGTGCGGCGAAGTTCGGCGTCACGGGCTTGGCGAAGGTGCTGCGGGCGGAAACGAAAGGGACGGGCGTGCGCGTGTGCTGCGTGCATCCGGGAGCGACGTGGTCGCCGTCGTGGGCGAAGAGCGGTGTGCCGGCGGAGCGAATGATGCCGGCGGAGGATGTGGCGCAGGCGCTTTTGAATGTCTGGCGGCTCACGCGCGCGTCCGTCGTAGAGGAAATCGTGTTACGACCGCAGCCAGGCGACGTGTAGCGAAAGCAGCGGCGGCGTGGTGGGCGTTTCCCTGCGGATTGCACGGGGGACGGAGGTGATTTCGTGCGGAATGCGGCGATCGACGGAACGACGGAGGCGGTGCGGCGAAGGAGGCGCATTGGCAATACGGCGTTTAGATTTTTCGCCGCGCCGTGGCACGGGGGACGCTAAATGGAGTCACATCGCACCTATGAATTTCATGCGCGCAGTCGGTTTCCTCGCGGTCGGTCTGGTCCTCCAACAGATTCCGCACTGGGCGCCGAGTTGGTGTACGGGGTTGGCGGGTGACGGATCGAGCACGCGGCTGATCTGGCTGCAGTTGATGGGCACGCTCCAGATCGGGATCGCCGGATTCTATTTTGTGCGAAGCACCGGCGGTGTGCTGACAAAGCTGATGCGCTATGAGCCGAGGCCTTATGTGGAAACACCGAAACTCCTGCCGGCGCGAGCGTGGAAGCGGCCGATGTCGGTCGTGCGGCGGGCCTATGCCGGGCCGGTGCGGAAGCGGACGATTTTGTCGATTCCGGTGCCGTTCAGGCCGCGGGCGATCGAGCAGCGGCGAGCGGCTTGAGGACCGCCGGTTCGCCCGGGGATTTTTTATCGAGCCCGGCGGTCATATTTTTTCGAACCCGGCGGTCAGCGACCGCCCGCTGCATCGGGCGATAGTGATCCGGATGGATCTCGGCGAATCACTCTGCGCACAGGCGCCAGGTTACGCGATGGCCAGGTGGAGAACGGTGTAGGAGCGCGCGGGCAGGCGGAACGTCATCTTGGCGCCGGCCGCGGGCGGATCGAGGCGCTGCGGCGCCACGATGTTGGGCTGGGCGAAGGTGTTGACGGCGTTGAGCGCGGGACCGGTGAGCGTTTCGCAGGCGAGGACGCGCGTGGGGTTGAGATCGCGCCAGTCGAGCGTGAGTTCGCGTTCCGTTTCCAAGTCGCGGTTCAACATCAGGACGCAGGCTTGGTGCGCGGCCGCGTCGAAGGTGGCGACGACGTCGACGAAAGGAATTTCCTCGTCGCGGGCGAAATCCGCGCGCAGGCCGTCGGCGTGGATCGGGTAGGTCTCCGATTCGACGGCGAGGTCGAGCACGCGGCCGCGGGCGTAGCGCAACGCCCACGCATACGGATAATAAATGCTTTGTCGCAGCACGCCGGATTCGTTGGTGACGAGCGGCGCGATGACATTGACGATCTGGGCGAGGCAGGCGACGCGGACGCGATCGGATTGGCGAAGGAGCGTGTTGAGGAAGCCGCCGACGAGAAGCGCGTCTTCGAGATTATAAACTTCCTCGAGCAGGTGAGGCGCGAACGCGCGGTGGCCGTCGCGAGCCTTGGCGTCGCGGGCGCGATACCAGACATTCCACTCGTCGAAGGAGAGCCAGAGACGCTTGCGGGATTTTTGCAGGCCCTGGACGTAGTCGCAGACGGCGGCGATCTCGCGGATCTGCCGTTCCATATCGAGATTCATCGCGAGGTAACGCGCGGAACTGTTCGCCGTGAGGGCGGGCGTGTTGCCGTAGTAATTGTGCAGCGAAATGCCGTCGACCTGATCGAAGCACTCCTCGAGCACCTCGCGATCCCAGGTGAGGTAGGTCGGGAGGATCGTGTTGCTGGAGCCGCACGCGATGAGTTGGAGATCGGGATCGATCACGCGCATCTGGCGGGCGGCGTCGCGGGCTTTGCGGCCGTATTCGCGCGCGGTCATGTGGCCCATCTGCCACGGGCCGTCCATCTCGTTGCCGAGGCACCAGGTGCGGACGTGGTGCGGCTGTTCGTAGCCGTGGGCGCGGCGGAGATCGCTCCATTTCGTGCCGCGGTCGACGTTGCAATATTCGACGTAGGCGACCGCATGCTCGGGCGAGCCGGTGCCGAGATTGAAGCCGAGGAGCGGCTCGGCGCCGACGAGGCGGCACCAATCCATGAATTCGTTCGTGCCGAATTGATTCGTCTCGAGCGAATTCCAGGCGCGCTCGAGCACTGTGGGGCGCTGATTTTTCGGGCCGACGCCGTCGAGCCAGTCGTAGCCGGAAACGAAATTGCCGCCGGGGTAGCGAATCGTGGGCACGCCGAGATCGCGGACCTGCGCGGCGACATCGGTGCGGAAACCTTTCGCGTCGGCCAGCTTCGAGCCGGGCTCATAAACGCCTGTGTACACCGCGCGGCCGAGGTGCTCGAGAAACGAACCGAAGAGCCGGCGGTCGAAATCGGTGCGCGCAGGCGACGTGCGCAGGATCGCGCGAGCGGCAGTGCGACGGGTCTGGCTATAGCCGAGGCTGGCGAGCCACGAGGAGCCGGCGAGAAGCGCGCCGCCGGAAACGAGTTGGGAAACAAATCTGCGACGAGAGAGAGTGCGCATGGGGGAGTGCGGGTTGAACTCACGCTTGGGGGAGCGCCGCGTGCGAGCCATCCCGGCCGCGAATTACCGTTCAGAAACGACGCGCGTGAAACGAGGCGCCTCGGCGGGTCTTGAAATGACGTTTGCTTGGCCGCATCAACAGAAGGCATGCCGACGCCGCGCAAGACGATCCTCGTAGTCGAAGATGAAGCGGGAATTGCGGACGCGATCGTCTACGCGCTGCAGACCGAAGGCTTCGCGACCGTTTGGAAAACGACGGGGCGCGACGCGCTGGAGAGCCTGCGGACGCAGACCGTGGCGCTGGTCGTGCTCGATATCGGATTGCCGGACGTGAGCGGGTTCGATGTTTGCCGCGAGTTGCGACGCGAGCACGCGGTGCCGGTGATTTTTCTCACTGCGCGGAGCGATGAAGTCGATCGGGTCGTCGGGCTGGAACTCGGCGCGGACGACTACGTCGCGAAGCCGTTCAGCCCGCGGGAACTGACGGCGCGGGTTCGCGCGGTACTGCGGCGAACGGAGGCGGCGGAGCCGAGAGTGGTGAGCAACGGCAATGGTGGAGGCAGCGATCGGGGCGACGCCGCGGCGGGCTGGCGGCACGATGCGGCGCGATGCCGCATCAGCTACCAAGGGCACGCGCTGGAATTGACGCGCAACGAGTATCGGCTGCTGGGCGTATTGCTGGCGCAGCCCGGGCGGGTGTTCAGCCGGGAACAGTTGATGAATGCGGCGTGGGACGATCCGCTGGCGGCGATGGATCGGACGGTGGATGCGCACGTGAAGTCGTTGCGCGCGAAGCTGCGGGCGGTCGCGCCGGAGGCGGACCCGATCGTGACGCATCGCGGGCTGGGTTACTCGTTGCGCGAAGAATGAAAATCCGCACCGCGATCTTCGGGGTCTACGTCGCGGCGTCGGCTGTCGGGTTCGCGGTGCTGATGCGTTTCATGCTGGCGGAGGTGCGTCCGCGTTATGTGGCGTCGCTGCGGACGAGTTTGAACGACTCGGCGAGATTGCTGGCGGCGGCGCTGGAAGGACGGCCTTTGCCGACGACGCTCGCGGCAACGAAAACGGGTTCGAGGGTGCGTGTATTCGCGGCGGATGGACGAGTGGTACTCGATTCGGCGACGGCGGAAGAGACGGTCGTGGGCGAGTCGTCTTATTTGAGTTCGGAAGGACGGCGCGGGCTCGCGAAGCGGGTGGGCGAGCGGTTTCTCGACGAGAATGAGCCGTTGACGGAGGACGCGTTGCGAGTGGCTGCACCCTTGAAGCTGGCGGACGGCAGTGTCGGAAGCGTCGAGCTTTCGCGACCGCTGCGCCGCGTGAATGCGATCATCTGGGCGGAGCGGGAAAAACTGGCGTTCATGGCAATGGCGGTGGCGGGAGCGATGCTGGTCGCGGGCTGGCTCCTGGCGATGCGGCTGACGCGATCGGTCGACCGGCTCACCGACTACGTGCGGCAGGTGCGCGACGGAAAAAAAGTCACGTCGCCGGGCACGCGCGCGAAGGAGCTGGCGGTGCTCACGGCGGCGTTCGAGGAGATGCGCGACACGCTGGAAGGACGGCGACACGCGGAGCGTTATACGCAGGTGCTGGCGCACGAGGTGAAGGCGCCGCTCGCGGCGATCCGCGGGGCGGCGGAGTTGATGGATGAGGACATGCCGGCGGCGACGCGGCAGAAATTTTTGGGCAATATTCGAGACGAGTCCGCGCGGATTCAGGCGATCATCGAACGGCTGTTGGAGCTTTCGTCGCTCGAAGCGCGGAAGACTTTGCAGACGGCCGAGGATCTCGCGGCGGCCGAGCTGGTGAACGAGGCGCTGGCGACGGTGCGGGCGAGTGCGGAAGCGAAAGCGGTGCGTCTGACCTCGGCGGGCGACGCAGCGGTGCGGCTGCGCGGCGAGCGTCTGTTGCTGCGCGAAGCGCTGGTGAATCTGCTGCAGAACGCGATTGAGTTTTCTCCGCGGGAGGGAGAGATCGCGGTGCGGTACGAGCGGGATGAGACGGCCGTGGTCTTCTGCGTCGAAGACCGCGGACCGGGTGTGCCGGAGTTCGCGCTCGGCCGCGTGTTCGAGCGTTTCTATTCGCTGCCGCGGCCCGGGACCGAGCGTAAGAGCACGGGGCTGGGGCTCGCGCTCGTGCGCGAGATCGCGCACCTGCACGGCGGCGAGGCGACGCTGGCCAATCGCGCGGGCGGCGGTGCGACCGCGCGATTTGTGGTGGCGGTGAACCGCGACTGACGAGCGGGATTCATCGCGATTTCATCGCCGCTTCATCGTGGCTTCACGATGCCGTGTGACGTTGTCGGAGATGAACCTGATCTCCTCTCCCGCCAAGCGCCGGCTTTCGGTTTTTCTGAAACTAGCGAGCATCTGCACGCTGATCTTGTTGCTTCACATCCCGCTGGCGATGACCCGCGGTATTTTGAAAGACCGGCAAAATTATCAGACCGAGGCCACCAATGCCATGGCGGAGGCCTGGGGTCGGGAGCAGCGTGTGGTCGGACCGGTGCTGGCCGTGCCGTATGTTTACCGGACGTTTGCGGCCCGAACGAAAACGGTGAACGGGCAAACGGTTCAGACCGACGGCAGCGAGCGCATCGATGCGATCGCGTATTTTCTGCCGGAGGATTTGGAGGTGAGCGGCGAGGCGGAGCCGGAGGTCCGGCACCGCGGGATTTACGAGTCGGTTGTCTATACGACGCGTTTGAAGTTCGAAGGCCGTTTTGCGCCTGATTTCGCGGCGGCGGGGATCGATGCGGAAGCGGTGGATTGGGCAAAGGCACGCGTCTACTTCGGAGTTTCCGATCTCCAAGGACTGCGTTCGCTCGAGGTGCTGAAGAACGAAGGAGCAAAGATCGGTGGCTTCGAGTCGGCGGAGGCTACGGCCGGAGCGGTGTTGGGACTGACGGCGAAAGCGGAAGGCGTAACGGCAGGAGCCAAAATTACGTTTGGGTTGAGCGCGACGGTGCAGGGCAGCCGGAAGCTGGAGGTGGCGCCGGTCGGGAAGACCTCGCACGTGCTGTTGAAAGCGCCGTGGAAAGATCCGTCGTTCGTCGGGGCGGCGCTGCCGATGCGGCGACAGGTGGATTCGCAAGGCTTCGTCGCGGAGTGGCAGAGCGCGCATTTCAGCCGCGGCTTTCCCCAGAGTTGGACGAATCGCTTCGCTGAACCGGAGAGCATAGCGAAGAAAATCGAGAGCGCGGCGTTCGGCGTGCGATTCGCGCAGCCGGTCGATGGCTACAGCATGACGGAGCGCGCACATAAATACGGGCTGCTTTTCTTCGTGCTGATCTTCGCGGCGTTTTTCCTGTTCGAGGTGACGGGCGGACTGCGCATCCATCCGCTCCAGTATTCTTTGGTCGGCGCGGGACTGTGTTTGTTTTTCCTCGGCTTTCTTGCGCTCGCGGAATTTCTGCCGGTCGGGGCGGCCTACGCCGTCGCCGCCGGCGCCTGCACGCTGATGGTCGCGCTCTATGCGCATAGCTTTTTGCGGACGGGATGGCGCTCCGTGGTGATTGGGAGCGGGCTCGGCGCGACCTACGGATATCTCTACTTCGTGTTGCAGTCGCAGGATTACGCGCTCCTCGCGGGGACGGTGGCGCTGTTCGCGGTGCTCGCGCTGATCATGTTCTGCACGCGACGGATCAACTGGTATGGCGTGGACCTGGGTGAGCGCGCGCCGAGCGGAGCGATCGACTGAGGCACGCGGCGGCGGCGACGCCGCGGGACGTGCCGATGAAACGAATTGCGTTCGGAAGTGGAAACGCGGTCACGCCGCTCGGAATTATTGAGGTTCGCGGATCAGACTGACTGTCGCGGCCAGTCCCTGCGCTCCCGCGCAGGGCTACAGGAGCACTCGTAGCCCGCTGCGGGAGCAGCGGGAGAGATAGTGACAAGGCATCAGCCTGTTACGCGAGATGGATAGACCTGCGACGAAGACGCCGAGGGCGATCCGATAACGCCGCAGCAACGCCGCTGCCGGATCGACGAAGCCGGGACTCACAGCAGCGTTTGCTGGTTGCCGGGCTGGAAAGGTTTCAGGCCGATGGCGGTGTAGCCTTTGGGCGTGAGAATGCGGCCTTCGCGGGTGCGTTGAAGATAGCCTTCCTGAATGAGAAAGGGCTCGTGAACTTCTTCGAGCGTTTCGGCTTCCTCGCCGACGGCGACGGCGATCGTGCTCATGCCGACGGGGCGGCCGCCGTAGTTTTCGGCCATCACGCGGAGCATGCGTTTGTCCATCTCGTCGAGGCCGGCGGCGTCGATCTCGAGGAGTTCGAGCGCGGCGGCGGCGACAGGTTGCGTGATTTTGCCGTTGGCTCGCTGCTGGGCGTAGTCGCGGCAGAAGTTGATCAAGTTATTCGCGACGCGCGGCGTGCCGCGGGCGCGGGTGGCGATCTCGGCGGCGCCGCCGGCGTCGACCGAGACTTTCAGGAGCGCGCAACTGCGCTTCACGATCGTTTCGAGCGTGGGGTGGTCGTAATAGTCGAGGCGCGTCTGAAGCGTGAAGCGCGACCGGAGCGGCGCGGTGAGCAGGCCGCTGCGCGTGGTGGCGCCGACGAGGGTGAAGCGGGGAATCGAGAGGCGGACGCTGCGGGCGTTCGGCCCCTGGTCGATCATGATATCGAGGCGGAAGTCCTCCATCGCCGAATACAGATACTCCTCGACGGTCTTTGGGATGCGGTGGATTTCGTCGATGAAGAGGATGTCGCCTTCCTCGAGGTTGGTGAGGAGTCCAGCAAGGTCGCCGGCTTTTTCGACGACGGGGCCGGAGGTGACGCGAACGTTCTTGCCGAGCTCGTGGCCGAGGATGAAGGCGAGCGTGGTCTTGCCGAGGCCTGGCGGACCGGAGAGGAGAATGTGATTGAGCGCCTCGCCACGGCTGCGGGCGGCGCCGACCATGACCTGAAGGCGCTCGATGGTTTTCTTCTGGCCGGTGAAATCGGAAAACGTGAGCGGGCGCAGCGCGGCTTCGGCGGGCGAGACGGGCGCGGCGAGGGCGTTGCTGATGAAGCCGAGGCCTTTGGCGGAAGAGTCAGGATTCACGTCGAGAAATCGCGGATGATCTCGGGTTTGCCGCGAGCGCTGTGCCACACTCTCATGATCACAGGCCGGGTTTGATCCGGGAAAATTTCGTAGATGATGCGATAGGGCGGCTGGATAATCTCGCGCAGATTCGTTTCGTCCAGTTCGGGAAGAATCCGCCCGATGAGGGGGAAGTCACCGGCGCTTTCCGCCGCATCGATCAATTGCAGGCAATAGGGTTCGGCGAGCGACGGATGGTCTTGAGCAATGTAACGTGCGATGGCGCGCAAATCATCACGGGCGGTCGCACTCCAAATTACTTTTTCAGCCATTCGCGCAGGTCCGCCTTGATCTCAGAAGTGGTGTAAAACCGTCCGGCTCGCACGTCGGCCCGCGCTTTTTCGATCCCGGCGAGCAAGCGCACGCGCTCGGACAACTCCGGCCAATTGGCGTCGTCCGGCAGGCTTTCCATTTCCGCCACGATCTCGGCCACCGCTTGTTCCTTGCTCGACATGACGGCAATTAAGGTCGGCGGCGCTGATGCCGCAAGCCTCACTTCCACTCGACCTCGGCGCCGAGGCTGCGGAGGTTTTCGACGAAGTTCGGGTGGGCGCGCTTGATCGTGTCGGCGTTTTTCACGACGGAGCGGCCGGGGATGCTGGCGGCGACCATGTAGAGGCCGACGGCGGCGCGGATGATGTAGGGCGCGTCGACGGTCGTCGGCCGCAGCGGCCGGTCGCCGAAAACGATGATGCGGTGCGGATCGCTCACGACGACGTGCGCGCCGAATTTCGACAGCTCGGGAATCCAGGTGAAGCCGCCTTCATAGACCTTGTTCCAAAACTGCATCGCGCCCTGCGCGCGCACGGCGAGCGCGATCATGCAAGGGAGCAGGTCGACGGGAAAATACGGCCATGGCGCGGCTTCGATTTTCGGGAGGAGGTTGCTCGTGAACGGCGCTTCGACGACGAGCTTTTGTTTCCGACGCACGATCGCGGTGTCGCCCTGGTGCTCGACGATCACGCCCAGTTTTTCGAAGGCGCGCACGATGAGGTCGAAGTGATGCGGGAGCGACTGGCGGACTTTCACTTCGCCGCCGGTGATCGCGCCGAGCGCGAGAAACGTGACGACTTCGTGATAGTCGGTGGCGATGGTGAACGTGCCGCCGCGGAGGCGTTTCACGCCTTCGACGACGAGCTTGCTCGTGCCGAGGCCGGTGATTTTTGCGCCCATGCCGACGAGCACGTCGCACAAATCCTGGACGTGCGGCTCGCTGGCGGCGTTGAGGAGCGTGGACTCGCCGTCGGCGAGCGCGGCGGCCATGACGAAATTTTCCGTGGCGGTCACGGACATGTAGTCGGGCCAATGGCGGGCGCCGGTGAAGCGGTTTTTCAACGCCAGCGTCAGCGCGTCGCCGGCGCCGTGGGAAATCTTCGCACCGAGTTTTTTCAGGATTTCGAGGTGCGGATCGAGTTCCCGGATACCGAGCGAGCAGCCTTTGGCGCTGGCGGGCATGGAGATTTTTTTCATGCGCTGCAGCAGCGGCGCGAAGAGCAGCACGGAGCTGCGCATGCCGGAGGGGATTTCGCCCTGGAGTTTGCCGGCGTCGAAGGTGGAGTGATCGAGCGTCATCGCGCCGGCGGCGCGATCCCAGGTCACGCGAGAACCCTGCTCGACGAAGAAGGTGACGAGTTTTTCGACATCGGTGATCGCGGGGACGTTGAGGAGCCGCACGGGCGCGTCGGTGAGGAGCGTCGCGCAGAGGATCGGGAGGACGGAATTCTTGTTGCCGGACGGCGTGATGGTGCCGGAGAGCGGCTTGCCGCCGTTGACGATGAGATCGGCCATGAGGAGCTGAGAGCTGAGAGTTGAGAGCTGGGAGTCAATCCAGCCGAGAATAAAAAAGCGCCCGCGGGTGGCGGGCGCTGGTGAGCTGAAAGAAAACGGAGTTTTTAAATCGCTCCCCCGCCTTGCTGGCCTTCGGGGTTCGGGCCGCCGCCGCGGTCATCGCCGCGATAGCGACCGCGTCCGCCACGGCGACGACGGCGTCCGCCGCCGCCTTCGTAGCGACGTTCGCCGCCTTGGGCGGGATCGCCGGACTGCTGGTTCGATTGATAACCGCCGCCGCCGGAGGACTGGCCGTCGCGCGGGCCGCGGTTTTCGTATTGGCCGCCGCCTTGGCCGCCGCGACCGCGACCGCCACGGTGATGGCGATTGCGGCCGGGTTCGCCGTCGCGGTATTGGCCTTGGCCTTCGCGCGAGCCGCCGTCGCGGCGGTCACTCGGCGCGGGAGCGGGCTCAGCGGTTTTCCCGCCGAAGAGACCTTTCAGCCAGCCGAGGAAGCCGCCGGATTTGGCAGCGGGCGTGGGAGCAGGGGTGGAACGCGGCGCGTTACGATCGCCGCGCGGCTGGGCGCTGCGTTGCTCGAGCGAGGGATCGCGACGCGGCTCGCGTGAATCGTACGGGCGGGGCTCGCGCGGTTCGCGCGGCTCGAATTTGCGCGGTTCACGGCGCTCCGGCTGGAAGTTCGGGCGCTGCTCGCGTTGCGGGCGGGTGTCTTCGTCGCGGGTGGCATCGCCCCAGCTGACGGAAGGACGGCGCGCATCGGCGGGCGGAAGAATTTTAATCTCCGCCTTCTCGGCGGGGCGCTCGACGGGCGCGGGCGGTTGCGGAGAACCGGGCGCGGGCTCGTTGGCGGCGGGGGGAGCGAATGGGAAAAGTTCGCTGGCCGGCGCGGTGGGCGCGGGAGTGGTGGTGGCGACCGGGAGATTTTCCTTCGAGAGCACTTCCGCGGAAACGGAAGCGGCGGAGGGAATTTCGAGGTCGGGGGAGGCGGCCGGCGTCACGACCGGCGCGGAAGCGGCGGCGGACTGGGGCTCGTTGACGGGCGCGCTCACGGTGGTCTCACCGGTGAACGGGTTCACATACTCGCTTTTCGCGGTGATGACCGCGACGGAGCTGGGTTTGTAACCGCTGGCGGACGGAGCGGCGGACGCGGCTGAGGCGGAGGCCGGGGCGGGACGTTTACCGCGCGCGAGGCCTGATCCGCGGGCGTTGCCGAACGTGCCGAAGGGCTTCGTGTCGGCGGCCGCAGGCGCGCTCGGAGCGGCGTCGGCGGGGGTCGCGGGAGCCGTATTGGGCTCACCGGACGGGGCTTGATCTGACATGTTTATCTTTTTGTTGCTAGGCGCTCACCGGAAGGGAGCGCCGGTTTTTGGTGGGCCAGCGGAGCGCAGGGTGTGCGACTCGACGCGGGCGTGAAGGGCGCAAAGTCGCGCAGATGCCGGAGCGGAGCAACTGCAAATTCCGGCCCAGCCGACGGGTGCCGGTCGGGCGGGTGCCGGCCAGGGCGGACGGGCCCGGGCGAGTTTCACGTATTACGTGAAACTGGCCGGGCACCGGTGGTGGAGGCGGAGGTGCCCGGCGGGAGGCGAGGAGCAGGCGCGCGGGATGAAGAGCGGAGGATCGAGCGGCCGTGGACACAGTTGCCACTTGCCACGCGCGGGGCGAGGCGGGCAACTTCCGGCGCATGGATAAACTCGAGGAAATCTTCCAGATGCAGGATGCGCTCAACCGCCGGATCGGCGTGGCTTTGCCGCCGCCGAGCGACGAGGAGAAGACGAAGTGGATTTTAAACTACACGCGCGCGCTGCAGCAGGAGACGGCCGAATTGATCGACTCCGTGCCGTGGAAGTGGTGGGCGAAATACCAGAAATTCGACGAGCAGAACGCGAAGGTGGAGGTCGTGGACCTGTTCCATTTTCTCGTGTCGCTCGCGCAGACGCTGGGCATGACGGCCGACGATGTTTATCAGGCGTATTTGAAAAAGAACGCCGTGAATCACCAGCGGCAGGAGAGCGGCTACGTCAAGAAGGACGAGGCGGACTCGAGGCATATCTGAGAAGCACCGCGGAGGGATTGCGGGTGGCGGCGTCTGCGCCCCAGTGGGTGCGGCTACACGGAAAGGCCACGAAGCGGCGGCGAAGGCTTGGTGTCGCGCATGCCACCTTGCTGATTTAGCGCTCCTTCGACTCGCGCGGACGCCTCGGAGAGGCTTCCCTACCGGCGCTGCGCCGCGACGGCATCTATTCCCGGTCGTCGGCGGGACACCACGCTAGCGCGGACCGAGCGGGAAGGTGTCGTGGCAGAACGTCGCGCGCATGGCGTCCGTGAGTGCCTTACGACCGCGAGCGGGCCGAAAGTTTTCTGATCCAGCGGGCTCAGCTCCTGTCGCTTTGTTTCGGCGAACCGGTCCTTCATCGCGAGAAGCCGGTGCGCTTCGAGATCGATGCGTTCTTCGCGCACGTCGAATTTCGACAGCACGATCACGGGCTCCGAGGACACAGGCGCGGACGGCATCGTCACGGCAGGCGGAGCGAACGTGAGGCCGAGGCGATGGCGCGCGTCAGCGCGAGACGCAGGCGGCTCGGCAGCGACACCGAATGACGCGGCGAGCAAAAATAAAAAAACGCCGGTGAATTTCACGCGGCGCGCGGGGGTCTACCGCGAGACGACGAATGCGGCGGTGACGTCGACGGCGACGGCGCCGTCCTCGATCACGGACGCCTTGAGCTTCAGCTTCGCCTTGCCGTAGCGGGAGAGCGCTTCCTTGAACTCGGCGATCGCGGCCTGCGCGGGGCGCTCGCAAATCGCGCGGAGGTCGCCGATCACGGGGCGGCGGTAAGCGGCGCGGCTTTCCTTCACGACGATGCGCCACTCGGGTTTTTTCTCGCCGTCCTTTTCGTCCTTCATCAACTCCCAAACGACGCCGTAGCCGGCGAGCGTGGCGAGCGAGACGAGGCTGCCGCCGAAAGCGGTGTTGAGCGAATTTTTGTTCTGCTCTTTCGGCGCGGTGAGGACGAGGGCCTGGGCGTCGCTGACCTCCACGCCGACGCCCATCGCTTTCGCGAGCGGGATCATTTCGTGGAGAAACAACTCCAAAGCCGGAACCTTCACCGATTTCATTGGGCGCGGACGTTGGAGGAAAAATTGCCCGCCGTCAAAGCCCGCGCGGCCGGAACGAGCGCGCGCGATCCCGAACGGGCCGCCCAGCGTCGGAAATCAGCCGTTCCACCCGAATCATGGCGCGGGGAAGCGGCTTAAGGTCCGCCGTTTAGGTGAAACCCTGACGTGGGCATGAAACGCGGGTAAAAGCGGAGCGCGCGGGTGATTCGCCTGTCCAAACGACCCCGAACGCGGGACCGACGACCATGAATTCTCGCTCAAGCCGCTGGTGGCGGACAGTTTTCGTGCTCCTCGTCATTTACGCGTTGGCGGGATTTTTTGCGCTGCCGTTTTTCGTGAAACAGCAGGTCGAAAGGAAACTCGGCGCGGCCCTGGAAAGACGCGTGACGGTCGGCCGCGTGCGGACGAATCCTTTCGCGCTCTCGGTGACGCTCGAGCGACTCGACGTCGCGACGGCGGACGCGATGGGTACACTTTTCGGCTGGGACGAACTCTATATAAATTTCGACGCGCTGGGATCGCTCGGCGGCGACTGGGTGTGCAGCGCCGTGGCGCTGCGCGGATTTCACGCGACGGTGGAGGTGGACCCGGACGGCTCCTCGAATTTTTCTTATCTGATCGAGAAATTCTCGAAGGGCGTGCCCGACGAGACGGCGAAGAAAATGCGGGCGTGGCGTTTCGGGCGGATCGATCTCGCGGCGGGGCGGCTCGAGATGGTCGATCACTCGCGCGCGGAAAATTTCACGACGACCGTCGGGCCGATCGATTGCACGCTGCTGGATTTCAGTACGGCCGGCGATCGGGGCGCACCGTACCAGTTTACCGCGCGGACCGAGGCGGGCGAAAAGATCGACTGGTCGGGTTCGCTGCGCGCCGCGCCGCTGGCGTCGATCGGGGAGTGGCGAATCGAGAACCTGCTGCTGCCGAAATATGCGCCGTATTTTCAGGACAGGCTGAGCGTGCTGCTCACGTCGGGGAAACTCACGGCCGACGGAAAATATGAATTCGACCTCGCGCCGGGCCACCGCCGGCTGGCGTTGACGGGCGGCCGGCTGCAGTTGGAAAAAGTCCAGCTCGTCGACCGCGCCGCGGGGCAACCGGTGCTCGATCTCGCCGAGTTCGAGGCGTCGGGCATCGCGGCGGATGGGTTGGCGGGCAGCTGGGTCGTCGACGCGATTCGCTTGAGCGGCGGACGCGCGAGCATCAAGCGGGCGAGCGACGGTTCGCTGAATCTGCTCGGCGCGCGTCCGGCGCCGAAACCCGCGCCGCCGTCCCCGGCCGCGATCCCGGGCGCGAGTGGGCCGGCCGGGGCGAGCGCCGGCGCGACGCCGGCAGCGCCGAAACCGCCGCAGGTGGCGGTGAAGGAAATCTCGCTCCGCGATTTCGAAGTAAAGTGGAACGATGCAGCGGCGCGGCGGCCGGTCGACCTCGAGCTGACGCGCGTGACCGCTTCGTTGAAAAATTTTTCGCTCGAGCGGGGCGCGACCATGCCGCTGACGCTGACCTTCGCCTGCAAGCCGCAGGGGACGGTGAACGTCGTCGCGCAGGTGGCGATCCAGCCGTGGGTCGGCGAGGCGGATTTGGAAATCGCGTGGCTGCCGCTGGCGCCGATCAGCCCTTATCTCGAGAGTTTTTGGAACGGTCGAGTGCAGCGCGGCAGCGTGTCGTTGAAGGGCCACGCGAGTTTTTCGCGGCTCGAGGGCGAGTCGCCGGAGGGCACGTTTGCGGGCGACTGCCGGATCGAGGACTGCGCGGTGACGGACACGGCGCACGGCGACGAGTTGATCGGCTGCGCCGATTTCGCCGTGAACGAACTCCAATTCGCGAGCGCGCCGCGACTCTCGATCCGTGCGAGCGAGGTGAAGCTGGGCGCACCATTCGTCCATCTGACGATGGCAGCGGACAAGACGATCGACCTGGCGGAACTGTGGCGGGAGGGGAACGCCGCAAAGGCGAGCCCCGCGACGGTCAGGTTCGAAGCGGAGAAAAATAAAGCGCAGGCGGAGGGACCGAGCGCGGACCTCGCGGTGCAGCGTTTCACGATCGATGGCGGCGAGTTCCGTTTCACCGATCGCTCGATCACGCCGGCGGCGGTGGTGACGTTGAAGGAGATTTCGGGGATGATGCGCGATCTCTCGTCGAACGAGCCGGAGCGCGGCGAGGTGGAGTTGCACGCGATGGCGGGCGGGGCGGCGCCGATCGCGATTCGCGGGCGGGTGAATCCGCTCGCGCCGAATCCGTTTGCGGAGTTGAAGGCGACGGCCGAGGCGGTGGACCTCGCGCCAGCGGCGCCGTACGTCGGGAAATTTGCCGGCTTCGAACTCGAGCACGGCACGCTCACGCTCGACACGGATGCGCGGGTGCGCGACCAGAAGCTCGATCTGTACAGCGAGGTCACGCTCGATCAATTCAGGCTGGGGCGCGCGACCGGCAGTCCCGAGGCGGTGAAGCTGCCGGTGCGGCTCGGCATCGCGTTGCTGAAGGACGCGCAGGGGAAAATCGTGCTGCAACTGCCGGTGCAAGGATGGCTGGACGATCCGCAATTTTCGATCGGGCCGATCGTCGGGCAGGTGTTGACGAAGCTGCTGGCGAAGGCGGCGACGTCGCCCTTTGCGCTGCTCGGATCGATGTTCGGCGGCGGCGGCGAGGAACTCGCGGAACAGGATTTCGCGCCGGGCGAAGCGAGCCCGACGGAGGAGAGCGAGCGACGGCTCACGACGCTGGCGCGCGCGCTGGCGAACCGGCCGGCGCTGCGGCTGGAACTCGAGGGCGGTTACGATTCCGCGGCGGACCGGCCGGGCGTCGTGCAGGTTAAACTCGATGGACTCATCCGCGCGCGCGTGGCCGAGGAGAGAAAAGCGCGGGGCGGTGACGGCGTGGCGCCCGATGAAATGTTGATCTCAAATCTCGAGCGCGCGGCGGCAGTCGAGAAGTTGTTCGAGGAAAAATTTCCGGCGCCCGGCGCCCCGCCCGCGGTCGTCGCCACGCCGCCGCCGGCGGTGGAAACTCACGTGGAGCCGGCCGCGGCGCCGTCGCGGCCGGGGTTCCTTCGACGCGCGGTGAATATCGTGACGCTCAAGGGACTGCGGGAGCGCCGCTCCGAACGCAGCGAGCGGGCGCGGGAGGAGGAGGAGGCGGCCGCCGCCGCCGAAGCGGCGAAGCGAGCGGCGCCGAAGCCGGAGACGCCGGCGAGAGCGCTGCCTTCGATCGAGGAGATGACGGATCGCCTCGTCGAAACGATGACCGTGGGACGAGAGGATTTCGAGGCGCTGGCCGCGGCGCGGGCGCAACGCGTGAAGGACCGGCTCGTGGGAGAGGGAAAGATCGCGAGCGAGCGGATCGCTATCAAACAAACGAATACGGCCACCGCCGAGCAGTTGGGCCTGCGGGTGAAGTTGCAGCTGCGGTGATGCCTCGGGGCGGAGCTTGCGCTGGGCCGGATGGCGCGTGTGCTGGCGAGATGAGAGGAATCGAATGCCGGTCGGGATGTGGCGCGTGTTGCATCGCGCCGTCGATTTCGTCGCCGATCCCGGGCATGCCGCGGGGAAAACCGGCCGGGCAGCGGTGCGTGCAGCTCACGGAGGATTTTCGGTGCGCGATCTTCGGCCGGCCGGAGCGGCCGGCGGTGTGCGTGAGCTTGCGGCCGGAGGAGCACATGTGCGGGGCGAATCGCGAGGAGGCGATGGCGCGGCTGGAGGCGTGGGAAATCGCGACGCGACCGGAGGAGTAACGCCGGCGTCCCATCTGCCTCGGAGAGTATGGCCGGCTGGAAGCCGGCGCCACGAGCGATTCTGCGCTTCGCATCGGCGGGGGAAGTCGTAGCGTGCGAGGTTCATGCCGCTGCCGCCGATTCTTTTCGAGGACGATGCGATGATCGCGTTCGACAAGCCGAGCGGGTTGCTCATCGCGCCGGATCGCTGGGACAAGTCGCGCGAGAACCTGATGGGGCTCGTGCACGAAAAATTCGGACACGGCGTCGCGAACGTGCACCGGCTCGATGCGGATACGAGCGGGCTGCTGCTCTGTGCGAAGACGAAGCCGGCGCTGGATTTTCTCAGCGGACAGTTTCAGTCGAAGACGGTGCAGAAAAAATATCTGGCGGTCGTCGTGGTGCTGCCGGTGGAGCAGGCGATGAAAGTGGTGGCGCCGATTCGCGATGCGATGGGGACGCTGCCGGATCAGTTCACCGTCGAGCTGGCGCTCGGCGAGGACGAGCGGCAGCCGGGGCGGATGCGGGTTTTCAAGGGGCGCGGCGGGAAGGACTCGACGACGGAGTTTCGCGTGTCGGAGCGGTTCGGGCGATTCGCGTTCGTCGAATGCCGGCCGCTGACGGGGCGGACGCATCAGATTCGCGTGCACCTGGCGGCGGCGGGCGCGCCGGTGTTGAACGATCCGTTTTATGGCGACACGGAAATCAAGCTGCTGCTGTCGGAGTTGAAACGCCGCTACAAGGGCCGGGAGGAAGAGAAGCCGCTGATCGCACGGCTGGCGCTGCATGCGAGCGAGTTGACGTTGAAACATCCAGTGACGAAGGAGCCGGTGACGTTGGGTGCGCCGCTGCCGCACGAATTCGAGGTGGCGTTGAAATATCTGCGGAAGTTTGGCGCGGGCATCGCCGAACGGCGGCGCTGAAACGGCGGCGAAGCGGTGACTTTTTTCCGCGGATTTCACAGCGCGGCGGAGCCGCCGCCAAATCGGGAAGAATGCCTTGACCGCGGATGCCACGGATGAACCCGGATCAAACCAGGCCAGCGCCGTGGATTGAGCCGTGGAAGACGAGTCGCCCAATGCGATTGCACCAAGGGCGCCAAGCTCGCTGGCGGAAAGCGTGAGCTTTTCGCGATGGTTCCGAACGAAACGCTCACGCGTTCCGCTACGGTCTTATGCTCCTCCTCGGTTTCCGTTGAGAACGAAACGCTCACGCGTTCCGCTACGGCCTTATGACCCTCCTCGGTTTCCTTGAAATGGAGAAGCTTCGGGCGATTGGTACAATCCGTGGCTGGTTTGGGATTGGACAGAATTTAAAAGCCTCGCGGCGCACGATGATTCGCCAGGGTGACTGTGCGAAGGGATGCGGATGTCCCGCTGCTCACGCAGCGGGCTACGGGCGGGCTGCGGGCTACGGGCGGGCTACGGGCGGGCTGCGGGCGGGCTACGGGGACGGTGGGGAAAATTGGGCGAGGGCGGCGCGGGCGCGCTGCTGAGATTCGACGTCGTATTTTTCGTGGGGCGGAAGCGCGAGGGCTTGCCGGAAGGTTTCGCGGGCGAGGTCGCGCTGGCCGTCGGCGAGGAGCGCGAAACCGAGTTCGACGCGATGGGCGGGGACGTCGGGAGCGAGTTCGACGGCGCGGCGGAGTTGGCGGACGGCTTCGGCGGTGGAGGCGTCGGGGAGCGCGCCGTAGACGAGGCGGACGATGAAGCGCTTGGTCGCGCCGAGCGTGGCGACCTCGTAGTTCCAGCGGCCGAGGACGTGGTGGGCGAGGGCGTAATCGGGGGCGAGAGCGAGCGCCTGCTCGGCGTAGCGGCGAACGAGGCGCGAATCTTCGACGCGGGTGCGAGTGTCGGCGACCAAGGCGAGTTTGCCGTAGACGATGGCGAGCGAGAGGACGTTGGCGGCGTCGTGCGGCGCGAGCGCGACGGCGCGGTGGGCGTAGTCGAGCGCGGAGGCGAGGAGGCGTTTTTTTTCGGCGAGGTCCGCCGTGTCGTCGGAGAGGTCGGAATATTGGCGTGAGATTTTTTGGAGCGTGGCGGCGTCGTGCGGATGCGCGGCGTCGGCGCGGAGGAAGAGGGCGAGCGCGGCGGCGGAGTCGAAACGGGACTCGGCGGTCAGCGCGTCGCGGAAGAGCGGGTCGGAAGGCGCGGCGGCGGCTGCGAATTGAAAAAGGAGCGTGGCGAATCCAGCGAAGAGGAGCCTCTCCCGGCGCCGCGAGCGGAGCGAAAATTTTTCGGCGGACGCGAGCGACATCGAGTTGACGATATCAACCCTGGCCGACGCTCAAGGAGGTTTCCGTAACACTTCGGAGAATGTCACCTGTGAGCAATTGCCCGATGCGATTGCGCCAAGGTCGCCAAGATCGCGGAGGCTTCGCCAGCGGGCTGGGCTTCGCGGCGTGGGCGATCTTGGTGTGAATGTAGACGTTCTGGGCGATCGGCACGAGGCGTTGCGATCCGGGCGAGCGCGAAAATGGAGCAAGCGGCGGCGGGCGGTGGCCGCCGCGACGATCAACGGCGCGGCCAAGGGGGAGCGGAGCGGCGAGAGCGGTGCGTTCAGGGCACCGGGTGCTCGGGGGGCGGCGCGTCGGTTTTGGCGGCGGCTTCGGCTTTGAGCCGGGTGACGCCGCGCATGATGGGCAGTGCGAGGTAGTAGACGGCGCCGATGTAGAACGGGGCAAGGATGGCCCACGCGACGGTGGCGTGGAGGGCGGTCAGGCCGAAATTCTGGAAAAATTTCGCCGGGTCGCTCCACAGCAATTCCTGCATCTGGCGGATGCTGAACTTGTGATGCGGGACGCCGAAGATGCGATCGCCGAGGCGTACGCAGGCGAAAATCACCGGGACGTGAATCGGCCAGAAAGCCTGGTTGATGAGCTGAATGATCGGCTGGTTCAGGCGGAGGGCGAGTCCGACGAGGAAGCAAAGGAGCGTCGTCGTGCCGAGGATCGGAAACAGGGCGAGCGCGCTGCCGACGGCGACGGTGAGGGCGATTTTTTCCGGGGTGATGCCTTGGGTGAGCTGCGCGACGATCGGGTCGCGCACCCGGCGTTGCCAGAAGGTGCGGGCGGGAGTGTTGGTCGCGGGAGCGGCGGGAGCGATGACCGGATTTGGAGGCACGGAAACCAAGAGATAAGCGGGGCCGGGCGCCGAAGCAAAGCCGCGAAAGGGGTGGCAGGAAAAATTCCACGGCCGGGCGCAGCTGCGATTTGCGGACGCTACGCGATGCGCGGATCACGAGCGTGGGTGCGATTGCGATCGCAAGCCCCGAGCCGGGCGCTGAAGCAGCGGGCGCGGTGCGCGCGACCGGTGGAATTGTCGCGAGAACGTCACCGGGAGGGGCTTGCGGACGGTGGCATGGTGGTTGCTTATTCCAACCTGGTTTCAAGTTGAGACCATCCCTGCGCTCCCGCGCAGGGCTACATTCAGGCGTAGCCCGCCGCGGCAGCGGCGGGACGAATTGGTCTCATCTTGAAAGCACATTGGAATTGATGGAGGCGCGGCGCACGAGTGCCGTTTTGCTTTCAAGGGATCTCCGAAATGTTCTTTGATTTTTGCCCGCCGCGATCTTTCGGGGCGCGCGGGCGTGATGATTTTCGGCGGGGTCGGGCGAGTTGACGCCGCCGAGTTCGGGTCGCCCCAAGACGGACCCTTTGGCCGCGGTGGATGTTATGCCGTCCGGTCAAACCGCTCGTGGTCGTTACCGCTTCACGCGGGTCGGCCTGCGGGTGTTAACCCAGTAAGTAGAACACAAAACTCTCCGCCTTATCCGCGGAGTTTAATACCATGAAAGCAGTCAATAAACTCGCCGTCTTGCTCAGCCTGAGCGCGCTTCTGCCCTTTGCGGCTTCCGCAAAGTCGCTGGAGCAAGCTTATCTGGACTCGGCTTCCAAAGGCCCCGGTGTGCCCGTGCCGGTCGCTGTGGTCAGTCCCAGCGTCAGCGAGGCGTATGTCGGTTCCACGGTGAAACTCGCGTTCACCGTCGATGCCAAAGGAAGTCCGACCGGCTTCTCGGTCGTCTCGTCTCCGGACGCGATGGTCGCGAAAGTGGTGATGGACGCGGTCAGCCAGTGGCGTTTCACGCCGGCCTCGAAAGATGGCGCGCCAGTCGCGACGAAAGTCGTCCTGCCCGTGCAAATCTCCGACGGCGGCAGCTACGCGGCGAACTGACGAGTTGGAGTCGGAATAAATAGAAACAAGCCAGGGGCGCTTCCGTTCGCGGGGGCGCCCCTGTTAATTTTTTGGGCGGCGGAGGGGGAACGGGGACGACGGTCGTAGTGGCCGTTCACCCTGAAAAACGCCGTCGGAACGCGGAGCCCGCGGAGCGCACAGAGGAGAAAACCAAAATCACGATTCGCCCGGATCTGCACTTCGCGGGTGAAGCTCTCCGGGAGGCCAATCTCGCTCTGCTTCCTCGCGGCCTCCGCGCACTCCGCGTTTCAATCGCGGAATTTAAGTTCATTGATCCGGACGGAAATCAGTCGCGGGTTTCGCGGGAAGAGTCGGAGTCGGTGGCGACCAGCGCGACGAGGAGGAGAAGGACGAGGACGGTCAGCAGCATCGGGAAACGGTGTGTGGTGTGTGCGGCCAGTCTATCAGCGAGGGGCGAAGCGGGGAATACGCAGTCCTGCGTAGGAGCGGGGAGCACAGGGGGGCCGATGCGGTGAGGCGGTCGGGGATTTGGCGGCGCGGTGAGAGGGCGGCGGGAATCCCTGCGCTCCCGCGCAGGGCTACGAGGAAATCGGGGCGAAAAAAAAGCGGCACGCTGGAAGGCGTGCCGCGCAGTGAAATGAGAGCGGGCTGGAGAGGCGGTGACGTTTTATTTCTCGGCTTTGCGGAGGGTGACGTCGCCGTTCATCGTCGAGACGCGGAGTTCGGCGCCGCCGCCGTTGAGCGTGCCGGTGACGATCTTGCCGCCGGTCATCGGGGGCAGCGGGGGCACGGGCGGCACCGGAACGTCGGGGGTGGCCTCTTCGTCGTGGTCGTCGTCGTTATCGTCGTCCTTGTCGCGGCCGCTGGACGCGCGGGCTTCGCGCACGGCTTCGCGGGCGGCGCGGGTCGCCTCGCGGGCGGCTTCCACGCCGACGCGGACGGCATCGCGCACGGCGGCGCGGATTTCCGCGGTGTTGGCGTTGTCGGCGCTGTGAGTGCCGTGGCGGCCGCCTTCGCCCTTGAGCGAGGCGGTCTTCGTGACGAGTTGCTTGTCGTCGAAATCGGTGAGGATGGAGCCGTTGTGCGTGCGGAGGCGGACGTTGGCTTTGATCTCGGGGTTGAGCGTGAGCTGCACCTCGCCGTTCATCGAGGTGAACGAGAGCGGTTTGTCGGCGGCGATGGCTTGGATGTCGGCGTGGATCTCGCCGTTCATCGTCTCGACGAGGGTGCTGTTGACGAGGTGGGAGAGGCGGACTTCGCCGTTGAGGCTTTTGATTTCAACGTTGCCGGTGACGTCGCCGATCTCGATGTCGCCGCCGAAGGAATTCGCGACGACGACGTTGGTGTTGCGCGGCACGGTGACATCGAAATCGCCGGAGCCGCTGGGCCAGGATTCGGTGCCGTAGGAGAGGGTGACGACGTTATCCTTCTCGGTGAGCGAGTAGCTCGAGGAGGAGGTGAGGACGCGGAGGCCGTCTTTGCGCTGCGAAGGTTGCTCGGGTTTGAGTTCGGTGCGGACGGTGACGTTGGGTGCATCGGCGCCGCGGATATGGAGCGAGCCGTTCGTGACGGTGAGCTTGATCGTGCCCGGTTTGGACGGGTCGGAGAACTTGATGGTGGAGGACTCGGCTTCGTCGGCGCGGGCGGCGCTCAGGAAGAGCGCGGAGAGCACGGCGGCGAGGAGGAACGAGGGGAACAGACGGACGGACGGATTCATGTTGGGTTTAATTTTATGGTTGAGGTTGGACGCCGCAGGCCGCGCAGGGCGCGGGAGCGAGCGGCGGTTCTCGTTCGGTTGTGAAAGGGATCAGAGCTGGGCGAGGCCGCGCTTCGCGGCGTCGCGCACGGCGCGGTCGATGGTTTCGTCGCGGGCGAGCTTTTCGAGTTCGGGCGCGGCGTCGCGGTCGCGAGCGGCGACGAGGAAGTCGATCATGGCGACCTTCACGAGCGGGTTTTGCTCGCGGGGGAAAGTGGCGAGCACGCCCTGGCGCACGAGTTTCTGGTTGGCGTGCGGGTAGAGGGCGTCGAGGGCGGAGAGGCGGACGTTTACGCTGGGATCGAGAGCCAGCGAGCCGATCAGGTTGGAGAGAATTTTCTGGTCGGGATTTTTTTGGTCGAGCGAGGCGAGGACGGTCTGGAGGCGTTCGCTCGTCGTGCGCTGCTGGAGCAGCGAGGTGGCGACGAGTTGATTGACGGATTCCATCTGCGCGCGGAGTTTCGCGAGTTCGACCTTCGTCTCGTCGTTCGGGGGAACGGCGGCGGGCGTGCCGTAGCGGCTACCGAAATGGAAGCCGGCGAACGCGATCGCGAGCGCGGCGGCGGGCGAGAGGATCCAGCGCCAGAGCGAAACGCGGGCGGCGTGCTGGCGGCGGGCGACGGCGGCGCGGATGCTGGTGGCGGAGTTTTTCTCCTCCTCGAGCAGAGCGTAGAAATTGGCGCGGAGGCGCGGGGACGGCGTGGCGGCGGGGAGCTTGTCCAAGGCGGAGAGCGTTTGGGCGAGGGAGGAGTATTCGCGCTGGCAATCGGGGCAGTTGGCGAGGTGGGCGCGGACTTCGGCGGTGTCGGCAGCGGAGAGGCGCTGGTCGAGCAGCTCGGGGAAATGTTCCTGGGCGAGGTTGCAGTTCATCAGGCGGAAAAGTTGAGAGTCGAGTGATGAGAGTTGAGAGATCCCAACTCAGTTGCGGCCTTCGCGCTGGAGGTGGAGGAAAACGTCGCGGAGTTCCTTGAGGGCGCGGTGGGCGCGGACTTTGGCGGCCCCGACGGAGCATTCGAGGATGGCGGCGATTTCGGCGAAGGAGAGTTCTTGAAAGCGGCTGAGCAGGAGGACTTCGCGGTCGTCGCGATCGAGGCGGTCGAGAGCGACGTGGAGAAGGGTTTGCTCGTCGCGGGCGGCGGCGCGCTCCCCGGCGTTAGGAGCGTCGTCGGCGTGGTCGCGGAGCGTGTGCGGATCGGTGGCGGCGGGAGCGGCGTTGGCTTTGCGGAAGTGGTCGGCGGCGCAGCGGCGGGCGAGGTGATACATCCAGGCGGTGAAGCTGCCGTCATCGCGGTAGGTGTGGCGGTATTTCAGCATGCGCTGGAAGACGACCTGCGCGATGTCCTCGGCGGCGGAGCGGTTGCCGGTGAATTTCACGAGGAAGCCGAAGAGGATGCCGTGGTGGCGCTCGAAGAGTTCGCCGAGCGCATCGAGTTCGCCGTCGCGCACGGCGAGCATGAGGTCGTGATCGGAAAGCGGGGCGGCGGCGGTGTCCACGGGGCGGGCGCGTGCGTCGGTTTCAACCACGAAGGGACTCGGATGGACACGTATTTCTGTGGTTTCGGCGATCATCGCGGCAGGGAGGCATGGCGGGTTGTCGTGGGAAACTGTGGCGGGCGGGGAAGGTTACCGGGAATTTTTCGGCCCGCGAAAACGCGGGGAGGGATCGCGGCGGCGACAATCCGCCGGGTTTTCGGGATGCACACTCGGCATTTTCAGCTGCGTTTTGGAGTAGAGTACCCATCGCCCAATGCGACTACACCAAGGTCGCCAAGATCGCGAAGGAATCACCGGGCTCGCGCAGGCTTCCAGGCGTTGACGATCTGGGTGAAACCAACCCGCGGCCACGCCGAGGAAGGCAAGGCTCGCGGCCGTAGCGGCAAGCGTGAGCTTTTCGTGATCGCCGCCGAACGAAACGCTCGCGGGTTCCGCCACGAGCGGCCGATCCGTCTTCTCGCCGCACGCGCGGTGCTCCTCCGCTCTTTAAGATATAGCAGCATCGCGCGATCGGTATGAATCCCGGCGTCGCCGCCCACGAGCTGACGGAGAAAAGCTGACGACGACCGGGTGGTGCCGGCTGGGCGGCGTTAGGAGATTTTCCGTGAACTACGCAGAAACGCGTATGTCGGACTCGGGTAGCTTCAACTAAACTCCCCGCCGCCACATGAATTCTTTCCGCCCGCACCGCTTGCCCTCCGCGGTTTCGTCCCCGCCGAACTGGGTGGTTGCCTATCGGCGTGCGAAAGCGGCAATCGAGGGAGCGACGCGGGATTATTGCGAGCGGCTGGTGCAGCGCGCGCTGATGATCGATCCGGAGCAGGATGACCGGCTGACGGTGGACGTGCATTTCTGCGACGTGCGCTGAGCCGGCGCGAAAGGCCGGGGACCGGTGCGCGCAAACGCTCGCCTTGGCGGGAGAATTTGTTCAACGATGCCGGCCATGAGCTTCAAGGCCGTCGTCAAATCGATCCTGTTTCTCGCGCTGTTGTTCGTCATGCTTTACGTGGGCATGAACAATCCGCAGCCGATCGACTTCCATTTCCCGCTCGCGGGCACGACGGACAAGAAACCGATTCACGAGTCGGCGGCGATCATCTACTTCGGCGTTTTTGCGGTCGGCGTGCTCGCCGGCACGCTGCTGCACACGAGCAAGGGCGGCGGAAAAAAGAGCAGCGGCGCGAAGGAAAAGTAAGCGGCGCGGGGGGCGGAGGGAAAGAGGCGGGGCGAAAGCGGACCCTCGGTTTGCGCCGTCGGTGCGGCGCCTCTTTGGGAATTCAATTCCGGCGGCGCAGACCGCTGCTACAGGTCATGCGATGACTGATTGAGCCTCGTGGAATAGGCTGACGACGCTCGGTGCGAGCCTCCCGCTGCTCCCGCAGCGGGCTACGATGATGATGTCGGCCTGCGCGGGAGCGCAGGGATAAGCGATCCCCGTCAGTTTGATGCGCGAGGATCGATAGGAGGGCGACCGCGCGTGCGGCGAGAAAGACGGATCGGCCGCTCGTGGCGGAGCGCGTGAGCGTTTCGTTCGGCGGCGATCGCGAAAAGCTCACGCTTGCCGCTACCGCCGGAGGCCTTGCCTTCCTCGGCGTGGCCGCGGGTTGGTTTCTCCCAGATCGCCAACGTCCAGAAGCCTGGGCGAGCCCGGCGATTCCTTCGCGACCTTGGCGACCTTGGTGTAATCGCGTGGAGCGATCGGTATTGGCCGTTTCGCGACGGGCCGAAGGAAATGGGCTTACTCCGTGGGAACTTCCAGCTCCATGCCAGGGCGGAGGGGGCGGCCGCCGCTGAGCTGGGCGTTGTTGGCGGCGTAGAGGACGCGCCACTGTTCGCGGTGGCCGTAGAATTGTTCGGCGATTTTTTCGAGGGTGTCGCCGGTGCGGACGATGTAGGTGCGAGCCGGCTTCTCCGGCGCAGCGGTCGCCGCGGGGGCGGAAGCGTCGGTGGTGGTCGTGGCGGGAGCGGCGGCAGGGGTTTCGGCAGGAGGCGGGGAATTTTTCGCGGCGGCGGCGCGGAGTTTTTCGGGGCTGGTCGAGAGCATGGCGGTGGAGGGCGCGGCGGCGGCGGGCGGTTGCGCGAGTTGGAGCGTGGCCTCGATCTCGCGGGCGCCGCCGGCGGAAGATTCGCGGGCGGAAGCGAGCGACGGGGCGGTGGCGGTGGTGGCGGCGGCGGGCTGTGCGGCCATCGCTTGCAGCTGCGCGCGGAGGGCTTCGGAAGCCTGCTCGGCCTGGGCACGGGCTTCTTTTTGCGCGAGAAATTCGGAGTTGAGTTGGGCGAGCGCGGAACGGGCTTCGTTGTTCTGGGTGGTGAGGACGTCGACCTTCGAGCTGAGGCGGGCGTTCTCCGTGTGGGCTTCGTCGATCGCGAGACGGAGGCGGTTGTTCTCCTCTTGAAGCTGCGTGAAGTTGCGCAGGGACGTCGCGAGTTTCTCCTCGGTTTCGGCCATGCTGCTTTTCAGCGCGGCGGCCTGCTCGGCGACGGCCATGCGGCCGGAGGTCGTGTCGACCGACGGGGCGGCGGGCGAGGCGAGTTTCTCGCGTTCGGATTGGAGGCGCGCGTAACCGGCGCGGAGAGTGGCGAGTTCGCGGGTGGCTTCGTTGAGCTTGGCGACGAGTTCCTCGGAGGCGGGGCCGGACGCGGTTCCGGCGTGATCGAGCGCGGTGCGGAGGGCGGCGCCTTCTTTCCGCGCGATGGAGAGTTCCTCGAGGAGAAGTTTTTTCTCGATCCGGAGGTTCGAGTTGTCGTTCGCGAGCGTGGCGTCGTTGATCGGGGTCTCGAGGCGGCCAAAGTGGATGTAGTTGCAGCCGGCGGTCAGGAGAAGGGTGGGGACAGCCAGCAACCAGAGGAAGCGGGAGGAGCGCATGTCAGCGGGATGAAGCGGGAAATGCGGCGGGTGGCAATCCTGCTGAGGGGAGACGCTCCAGGTGACGCGCGCCGGAGAGTGGATGGCCGCACGCGCTCGATTTCTTTAGAGCGGTTTTAAAAATAGTGCAGCCGCGCGGCGGGTCGAAGGTAGGAGCCTGCTTGCAGGCGATTCCGGTGGGCGACGGTCCAGTATCGCCTGCAAGCAGACTCCTACAACGGCTAAGGAAATTTTCCAAAGCGCTCTTGGTCGGTGTCTCGTCTTGGTCGGTGTCCGACAGATCATGTGGCTGATGCTCCGGCTCGCCGACCGCCGCGGACGCCTCGGAGAGGCGTCCCTACCGGCGGTGCCGCGCCACGGAGTCACGGAATCTGGAGCGTGGCGCCGAGGGGGAGGACGTTTTCGTTTTTGATCACGTCGCGGTTCGCGCGGAGAATTTCATCCCAACGATTCGCGTTGCCGTAGTATTGGCGGGCGAGCCGGGCGAGGTTGTCGCCAGCGACGACGACGTGGGTGCGCGGCGCGGTGGCGGGCGCGGCGGAAGGATTTTCGGTGACGGGAGCGGGAGCGGCGGTGGCGGCTCGAGCGGTGCCGGGGCGGATGGGCGTGGCGAGCGTCGTGCCGGGAGGCGGGCCGGCGAGGGCGAGGCGGGTTTTGAGTTGAGCGTTTTCGGAAGCGAGGGCGTCGATCTGCGCCTGGGTTTGGCGGAGTTCGTCGCGGAGGGCGGAAATTTGCGCGGCGGAAGCGCCGGCGCTTTTCGTCGCGGCGGCTTGCGCGGAGTCGGCGGCGGTGGCGGCGTCGGCTTTCAGGCGGTCGTTTTCGATTTGAAGGAGCGAGTAGCTGCGGAGGGCGGTGGAGAGTTTCGACTCGGCGTCGGCGAGACGATTCGCGAGGTCGGGGCCGGCGTCGGCGGGCGGCGGAGTGGCGGCGGCGCGGGCGGAGAGCGAGGCGTTTTCCTGGCGGAGTTTTTCAACCTCCGCGGCGAGGGTGTCGCGGTCGGTGGCGACGGATTTGAGGCGGTCGTTTTCGGCTTGGAGCTGCGTGAAACTGTGGAGCGTGGTGGAAAGTTTATCCTGCGTGTCGGCGAGTTTCGCGCCGAGATCGGAGGGAGCCGCGGCGACCTGAGTTTCGAGCGCGGCTTTTTCCTGGCGGGCTTTCTCGAGGTCGGCGGCGAGCGTGGACTGATCGGCGGCGGCGGATTTCAGGCGGTCATTTTCAGCTTGGAGTTGGGAAAAACTGCGGAGCGTGGTGGAGAGTTTGTCTTCGGTCTCGGCGAGTTTGGCGGTGAGAGCAGGCGGCGGCGCGGAGGCGGCGGCGGTTTTGAGAACATCGTTTTCCGTTTGGAGGGCGGTCAGGCGGCGCTGGGCGTCGGCAAGTTTCGCATCGGTTTCGCGGGAAGGGGCGAGTTGGGCTTCGAGGGCGGCCTTCTCCTGGGAGAGTTTTTCGACGGCGGGAGCGAGGGAGTCGGCGCGGGTGGTGGCTTCGTCGGCGCGTTTTTTTTCGGCGGCGAGCTGGGCGGCGGAATCGGCGGCGGGTTTTTCGAGTTGGGAGACTTTGACGCGCAGCGTGGCGAGTTCGCGGGTGGCGTCCTGGAGCGAGCCTTCGCTGAGATTTTTCGCGGCGGTGGCGGCGGCGAGGCTGGTTTTGAGCTGCTCGTTTTCACGGCGCAGGGACGCGGCTTCGGCTTGGGCGGCGGATTCGTCGGCATCGGGGGCGCGCTCGATGACGACGGGCGAGTCGGCGGAAAAAAGCCGCGGCGTGGCGGACGCGGCGAGCAGGCTGAGAGCGGCGAGGCGGGCGAAGGTAGTCATGGCGGCAAGGGCAGAACGTAGCTCCCTCCGTCCTTGGACACAATCCGGGACTAGGAGTGCGAACGGGAGGGCGTTCGCCGGATCAGACCGACCAGTTTTTCGCGCGATCGACGGCGCGGCGCCAGGTGGCGGTGAGCCGGCGGGTGGCGGCGAGCGGGGCTTGCGGACGGAACTGGCGGTCGATGCCCCAGAGCTGCGCGATCTCGGCGCGATTTTTCCAGAAACCGACGGCGAGGCCGGCGAGGTAGGCGGCGCCGAGGGCGGTGGTTTCGGTCGTGCGCGGGCGGATGACGGGAACGCGGAGCAGGTCGCTCTGGAACTGCATGAGGGCGTCGTTCACGGTGGCGCCGCCGTCGACGCGGAGCTGCCGGAGCTTGAATTTCGAGTCGGCTTGCATCGCGGCGAGGAGGTCGGCGCTTTGGTAGGCGATGCTTTCGAGGGCGGCGCGCGCGAGGTGCGCGGCGGTGGTGCCGCGGGTGAGGCCGACGAGGGCGCCGCGGGCGGCGGCGTCCCAGTGCGGCGCGCCGAGGCCGGTGAAGGCGGGGACGAGGTAAACGCCGCCGTTGTCGGGCGCGCGGGCGGCGAGCGCTTCGATGTCGGAGGACGCGGCGATGAGGCCGAGGCCGTCGCGGAGCCACTGCACGACGGCGCCGCCGATGAAGACGCTGCCCTCGAGCGCGTATTCAAGCGGCCCGGACGCGCCAAGACGCCACGCGATCGTCGTGAGGAGTTGGTGACGCGAGGCGACGGGCTTGGCACCGGTGTGCTGGAGCAGGAAGCAGCCGGTGCCGTAGGTGTTTTTCGCCATGCCGGGTTGCCAGCACGCCTGGCCAAAGAGCGCGGCCTGCTGGTCGCCGGCGATGCCGGAAATGGGGACGCCCTCGAGCGCGGGCAGCGTGGAGACTTCGCCATAGACCTCGCTGCTGGCGCGGACGGCGGGCAACACCTCGCGCGGGATGCGGAGGAGGCGGAGCAGTTCGTCGTCCCACGCGCCGGTGCGAAGATCGAGGAGGAGGGTGCGGGAAGCGTTGGAGACATCGGTGGCGTGGACGCGGCCGCCGGTGAGCTGCCAGAGCAGCCAGGTGTCGACGGTGCCGAAGGCGAGTTCGCCGCGGTTCGCGCGGTGGCGGGCGCCGGGCACGTGGTCGAGGAGCCAGCGGAGTTTCGTGCCGGAAAAATACGGATCGAGCAGCAGGCCGGTGCGCTGGCGAAACAGCGGTTCGAGGCCGCGGCGTTTCAGGCGCGCGCAGAGATCGGCGGTGCGGCGATCCTGCCAGACGATCGCGGGCGCGACGGGTTCGCCGGTGCGACGGTCCCACAGGAGGGTGGTTTCGCGCTGGTTGGTGAGGCCAACCGCGGCGAGATCGCGACCGGTGAGATTCGCCTCGGCGACGGCGGCGAGGGCGACACGGCGGGTGGTTTCCCAGAGATCGCGCGGATCGTGCTCGACCCAGCCGGGTTGCGGAAAATGTTGGGTAAACTCCTGCCGGGCGGTGGCGCGACCGGCGCCGTGGCGGTCGAAAACAATTGCGCGGGACGAGGTGGTGCCCTGGTCGAGCGCGAGGACGAAGGCGGAACTCATGGGGTGGGCGACAGGCTGCGGCGGAGCGCCGGGCGCCGCAAGCGCGTGAGAATTTTCTGCGAGAGACTTGCGCCGAAATGTAAGCCTGCTTACGAACTCGAACTCTGCCGACATGCCGACCCTCCGCCCAAGCTTCGACCACACTCTGGGTTTCCTGATAAGCGACATCATGCGGCTGACGCGGCGACAGTTCGACCGGCGGGTGCGGGATCTGCGGCTCACGCGGGCGCAGTGGTTGTTTCTCTACCATCTCGCGCGGCGGCCCGGCTGTTCGCAGAGCGAGCTGGCGGAGAGCCTGCAGGTGGAGCGGATTTCGGTCAGCCGCCAGGCGGAGCGGCTCGAGAAGGCGGGCTGGATCGAGCGGCTGGACGACCGCGAGGACGCGCGGGCGTATCGCTTGAGATTGCGGCCGAAGGCGGAACGCACCGTCGGACAACTCGCGACGCTGGCGCACCAGCTGCGCGAGGAATATTTCGAAGGCATCCCGCCGGAGCGGCGCGAAGCGCTACTGAACGATCTGCTCCACGTGAAATCCAATCTCCTCCGCCTCGAAGCCGAAGCCGAAACCCGACTCTCATGAGCAAGCTCTCCGCTCTCGCCTCCCTGCAACGCCTCGCGCTGGCCATCGGCGCGGCCGCCCTGCTGCCGGTCACCGGCTGCAACCGCGCCTCCCCGAAAACCGCCGCAGCCGGAGGCGGCGCATCGGCCGTGCCGGTGCAGGTGGCGGTCGCGCAACGACTCGACGTGCCGCGGCGGATCGAGTCGGTGGGCACGGTGCAGGCGTTGCGCGCGGTGAGCGTGAAGTCCCAGGTCGACGGAATCATCGCCGAGGTGAAATTCACCGAAGGGCAGGACGTGAAGGCCGGCGACCTGCTCGTCGTGCTGGACCGGCGGCCGTTCGAGAACAGTCTGCGCAGCGCGCGGGCGGATCTCGCGACGGCGCGCGCGCAGGCCGAACAGGCGCAGGCGGATCTGGACCGTTATCACCGGTTGAACGACCAGTCGGCGATCTCGGCGGAGGAATATGTTCAATACGTGACGCGCGCGGCGACGACGAAGGCGCAACTCCAGGCGAAGGAAGCGGCGGTCGCGAACGCCGAGCTGCAGCTCAGCTACGCCGAAATCCATGCGCCGATCGCGGGACGCACGGGACAACGGCTCCTGCACGAAGGCGCGCTCGTGAAGGCGAACGACAATAATTTCACGATCGTGACGATCAACCAGCTCGCGCCGGTCGCGGTCGCCTACGCCGTGCCCGAGGGATCGCTCGACGAAATCCGCCGTGCGATCGCCGGCGGCCACGCGAGCGTGGCGGTGACGGAGCGCAACACGGGCACGACGCGCGAAAACGGCGCGCTGGCGTTCGTCGACAACACGGTGGACCCGACGACGGGAATGGTGACGTTGAAGGCGACTTTTCCGAACGACGACCAGGCGCTTTGGCCGGGGCGATTCGTGTATGTCGTGACGGAAGTCGGGGTCGACCGCGGCGCGATCGTGGTGCCTTCGACGGCGGTGCAAAACAGCCAGAACGGTTCGACGGTTTACGTGGTCAAGGCTGACGGCACGGTGGAGCTTCGCACGGTGAAGGTGGCTCGCACGGCGGGCGATAATACGCTTTTGAGCGAAGGGGTGAAGGCCAGCGAGACGGTCGTTACCGACGGCCAGTTGCGCTTGCTGCCCGGATCGAAAGTCGAATCGCGACAGCCTTCGGGCGAGGCGATCGCCGGGCAGCCCGCGGCGGTCCCGACCGTCAAATCCTAACCGGACGTCGCGATGAATATTCCCGAAGCCTGCATCCGCCGGCCAGTGATGACGACGCTGCTCACCGCGGCGTTGTGCATCTTCGGTGTGATGGCCTACCGACTCCTGCCGGTGAGCGATCTGCCGACCGTCGATTTCCCGACGATCGTGGTCAACGCCGCGCTGCCTGGCGCCACGCCTGAGACGATGGCGAGCGCGGTCGCCACGGTGCTCGAGCAGCAATTCTCGACGATCGCCGGCATCGATTCGATGACCTCGACGAGCAGCACGGGCGGCACGGCGATCACGCTACAGTTCACGCTCGACCGCAATATCGACGCCGCCGCACAGGATGTGCAGGCCGCGATCGCCGCCGTCGCGCGCCGCCTGCCGAACGACATGCCGGCGCCGCCTTCCCTGCGGAAAACGAATCCGGCGGATCAGCCGGTGCTGTATCTCGCGCTCTCGTCGCCGACCCTGCCGCTTTCGGTCGTGGACGAATATGCCGAGACGACGATGGCGCAGCGCATCTCGACCGTCGACGGGGTGTCGCAAGTGCAGGTTTTCGGGGCGCAAAAATACGCGCTCCGCGTGCGGCTCGATCCCCGGCTGCTCGCGAGCCGCGGCATCACGCTTGACGAAGTGCAAAAGGCGCTCGCGGCGCATAACGTCAACCAGCCAACCGGACTCCTCGACGGCTACAGCCAGTCGGTGCAGATCCTCGCCACCGGACAACTCGCGAATGCCGCGGAGTTCACCGGCATCGTCGTCGCCTACCGCAACGGCGCGCCCGTACGCCTCGGCGAACTCGCGCAGGTGATCGACAGCGTGCAGGACGCGCGCGTGGCGAGCTGGTACGCCGGCCGCAAAGGCCAGAGCCTCGATCCGGCGCGCGCGATCGTGCTGGCGGTGCAAAAGCAACCGGGCGTGAACACCGTGGAGGTGGTGCACCGCGTGCGCGCGCTGCTGCCGATCTTCGGTCGGCAACTGCCGCCCTCGGTCACGCTCGACATCCTGCGCGACAACTCGGAGGCGGTGCGCGATTCCGTGGCCGACGTCCAGTTCACGCTGATGCTGTCGGTCTCGCTGGTCGTGCTGGTGATTTTTATTTTCCTGCGCTCGGTCTGGGCGACGGTCATCCCGAGCGTCGCGATCCCGATGGCGCTGCTCGGCACCTTCGTGGTGATGTATTTCTGCGGCTACTCGCTCGACAACCTCTCGCTGCTCGCGCTCACGCTGTCGGTCGGCTTCGTGGTGGACGATGCGATCGTGATGTTGGAAAACATCGTGCGGCACATCGAGGGAGGGATGTCGGTGCGCGAGGCGGCGTTCAAGGGCTCGGGCGAGATCGGGTTCACGATTCTGTCGATGACGCTGTCGCTCGTGGCCGTATTCATACCGCTGATGTTCATGGGCGGGATTCTCGGCCGGCTGCTGCACGAATTCGCGGTGACGATCACTGCGTCGATTTTGATTTCGGGCGTGGTCTCGCTGACGCTCACGCCGATGCTGTGCAGCCGTTTCTTGAAGGCGCACGTGGGCAGCGCGCACGCGCAGGGCAGCGCGCACGGGAAAGTTTACCAATGGAGCGAGCGGGTGTTCGACGGGTTGCTGCGCTTTTACGAACGCACCCTGCAGGCCAGCATGCGGCACCGGCTCGTGGTCATCGTGGTGGCGGCGGTGATGGCGGTGCTCACGGTCGGGTTGGTGAAGGTGCTCCCGCAAGGTTTCATTCCAACGGACGACACCGGGATGGTTTTGATTTTCACCGAAGCGGCGCAGGATATTTCCTTCGAAGAAATGGTGCGGCATCAGCAGGCGGCCGCCGTGATCGTCGCGGAGCAACCGTATGTCGATGCGATGATGTCGGCGGTGGGCGCCGGCGGGTCGAGTTCCACGGCGAATCTGGGCCGCATCTTCATGCGTTTGAAACCGCGGAGCGAGCGCCCGCCCGCCAGTTTCATCATGAACGATCTGCGGAAAAAACTTTCCGCGATTCCCGGCCTGCGCGCGTATCCACAAATCCCGCCCGCCATCCGCATCGGCGGGCAGCTCACGAAGGCGCTTTATCAACTCACGCTGTTCGGCAGCGATTTGAAGGAACTCTACGGCGTCGCCGGCCAGCTGGAGGAGAAATTCCGCGCGCTGCCGCAGCTCACCGACGTCAACTCCGACCTGCAGATCACGAGTCCGCAGCTCCGCGTCGACATCCAGCGCGATCGCGCAGCCTCGCTCGGCATCACGCCGCAGCAAATCGAGGATGCGTTGTACAGCGCGTTCGGCACGCGGCAGGTTTCCACGATCTACACGCCGACGAACCAGTACTATGTGATCATGGAGGTGGCGCCGGAATTCCAGCGCGACGCCTCGGCCTTGTCGTTGATTTACCTGCGGTCGCGCGCGGGCAAGCTCGTGTCGCTCGACACGGTCGCGTCGCTGCGGCGCGAAGTCGGTCCGCTCACGGTCAATCATCTCGGGCAGCTCCCCGCGGTCACGTTGTCTTTTAATTTGAAATCCGGGGTGTCGCTCGGCGAGGCGACGGCGGCGATCCAGGAAATCGCGCGCAAGGAGCTGCCGGCGACGATCAGCTACAGCTTCGTCGGCTCGGCGCAGGCGTTTGCGTCGTCGCTGGCGGGCATGGGCCTGCTGCTCGCGACGGCGATCGTGGTGATCTACATCGTGCTCGGGATTCTGTATGAGGATTTCGTGCACCCGCTCACGATCTTGTCGGGGTTGCCGGCGGCGAGTTTCGGCGCGTTGTTCACGCTCTGGCTGTTTCACGAGGAGCTCAACATCATGGGCTACGTCGGAGTGATCCTGCTGATCGGCATCGTGAAAAAGAACGCGATCATGATGATCGACTTCGCGCAGGCGGAGCGGGAACGCGGCCAGGAATCGGCGGAGCACGCGATCCTGCGGGCGTGCTCGGTGCGCTTCCGGCCGATCATGATGACGACCTTTGCGGCGCTCGCGGGCGCGCTGCCGATCGCGCTCGGGCTCGGGACCGGCGCGGATTCGCGGCGGCCGCTGGGGCTCGCCGTCGTCGGCGGGTTGATCGTATCGCAGGCGCTCACGCTCTACATCACGCCGGTGATTTATGTTTACATGGACCGGCTGGCGAAGCGGGTCTCGCGACGAAAGGCTCCGGAAGCGTCGCAGGCCGGAGCGATCGGGGAGACGCTGCCGGCGAAATAGTTGCAGGCGGCCGACCTTCGGCGGGGCGGGCGTGGGTCGGGACGGCGGGCAGTCATCTTCGCGGAAACCTTGCGGAGAGCCTCGTGTCTTCCACACTTCTTTCCGGCCATGAAATCATTCCTCGTCTTTGCCCTGGCGGTGCTTCTCGGTGCTTCGGCGCACGCGGATGGCGGGCGCGTGACGGCGAGCTACGGGCGAGTCGGGGCGCACGGTTACCGCGTCGGTGGCTATCACGGTGGTCACCCTTACAGCCACAGCCACGGCTACCGCGGCGGTTTTCGCTGGTATGCGCCGGCTTTTGTGTACTACGCGGGGCCGACCTACTACGCGCGCAGCGCCTACTACGACGGCGACTACGGCTACGGTGAAACAAATTACGCGGGCAACGGCCTGCTTCTCGGCGCGCTCGCAGGCGCGGTGATCGGCAACAACAGCGGCGACCTGCGGCACAACGGCTGGCGTGGCGCCGCGCTCGGCGCAGCGGCGGGTTACGTGATCGGCTCGATCGCCGACAGCAACGCCCGCGCGAACCGCCGCATCGCTGACGCGCGCGAAGCCATCGCGGCCGAGCCGGCGGACTCGCGGGTGGGCGTGGGGACCGCCCCCGTCGCGCCGGCGGCGCCTCTGGCTCCGGCCGCTCCGCTCGCGCCCGCGTCGCCGATGGCGGCGGCCAACAGCCTTTTCGGACGGTAATTTTACGGCACACCGGACGCGCGAGGCGTGTCTGCTCGGGAACTTCGACTTTTCACATGACTACGCATTCCACTCAACGTTTCCTCGTGCTGACCGGCGCCGCCTTGACCACGGCGTTTTTCAGCGGCTGCGCCTCGCAAGGCGTGCCCAATCCCACCGGCGTGCCGGTGACGGAGATGCGGCCGGACGAGCGCGGCTTCGTCGCCGGGACGGGCGTCGAATCGCAGGATCTGGTGAGCGTGACCGACAAGATGGCGCGGAGCATCCTCGCGATTCCGGAAATCTCGCGCGCACAAACCGCGCCACGCATCGTGCTCGATCCCGTGGTGAACGACACGCGGTTTCCGTTGAACAAGGATATCTTCAACGACCGCATCCGGATCGAGCTGAACAAGCATTCGCTCGGCAAGGTGCGCTTCCTCGCGCGCGACCGCATGAAGACGCTCGAGCATGAGCGCGAAATGAAACAGAGCGGGCAGGTGACGGCCGCGGCGGATCCGAGCGCGACGGAGTTTCGGGGCGCGGACTATTTTCTCACGGGAAAACTCGCCGGCATGACGACGAAGACGAGCGCGGGCACGAGCGACTACGTGCTCTACAGCTTTCAGCTCATCGACGCGCGGACGAGCGAGATCGTGTGGGAGGACTCGGCTGAAATCAAAAAGCAGGGCCTCGAAGACGCGGCCTACCGTTGACCGTGCACGCGGACTGCGCGCGGCTGCGCGCCATGGGATTTGGCTTTCGGCGTCGGGCGGGCTTCGGCGCGCTCAGGGGCGCAACGGGGCGGGTGACGATGGCGGAGCGGCGGGCTGAAGCCCGCCCCACATTGAGCGCGCCGCTGCTGTTGGCGATAGCGCTGTTGGTGGGCGGCTGCGCGACCGCGCCGCGGAAAGAGGTCGTGCTCACGGGCGATCCGGTCGTCGACGGCAATGCGGAACTCGCGGCGGCGCGGCCGCAGGATCGGGTGTTGTGGGAATATCGGATCGCGGGCGCCGCGATGCGCACGGGAAATTTCGCCGAGGCGAAAGCGCGGCTCGACGATGCGATCTTGAATCTCGGCGGGATCATCGCGAACGACGCGGATGCGAAAAAGGCGCGCAGCCTCTTCGGCGCGGAGAGCGCGAAGACCTTCATCGGCGAGCCGTATGAGCGCGTGATGGCGTATTACTATCGCGGGATTCTCTACTGGCGCGACGGCCAGCCGGACAACGCGCGCGCGTGCTTCCGCACCGGCGAGTTCATCGACGGCGACGCCGAGAGCGCGTCCTACAAAAGCGACTACGTGCTGCTCGACTATCTCGACGGCTTCGCGTCCGAGAAGCTCGCGGCCGACGGCAGCGACGCCTTGAAGCGCGCGAAGGCAAATGCGCGCGGCGCCGCGCTGCCGCCCTATGACCGCGACGCGAACGTGCTCGTGTTTGCCGAATTCGGCCGCGGTCCGCGGAAATACGCCGGCGGCGAGTACGGCGAACAATTGCGCTTCATGGCGGCCGATTCGCGCGCGCATGCGGCGATGCTGACGATCGACGGGCGCACGGTGCCGCTGCCGGCGTATGACGATCTAAACTACCAGGCAACGACACGCGGGGGCCGGGTGATGGACCACATCCTCGGCAACAAGGCGGTGTTCAAGCAAACCACCAATACCATCGGGAATGTCGCGCTGGTCGGAGGCGTGGTGGCTGCGGATAACATCTATCGCGGCGACGGACGGAAAAGCCGCGACGCGGAGAACGCGGCGCTCGCGCTCGGCGCGATCGGGCTGATCAGCAAGCTCGCCTCGGCCGCGACGACGCCACGCGCCGACGTGCGCGCGTGGGACAACCTGCCGCAACGCTTGAGTTTCGCCGCGCTCCGCCTGCCGGCCGGCGAGCACGCGGGTAAACTGCGATTTTTCGACGCGAACGGCCAACCGCTGGTAGCGCTCGAGCAAGATGTGTCGATAAAGGTCGATGATGTCTCGCGAGATACCGTCGTTTTTGTAAGTGAACTTAAGCGCTGACCCGCAGTCTCACCCCTACGCTGATTGACCCGACTATGAACACCACGCACCGTCCGTCGTACCTTTTCACCGCGCTCGCGCTGCTGCTTTTGGCGGGCTGCGCTTCGGAGCCGGGACCGTATATCCCGCAGGACACGACGAAATACACGATCGAAAACACGGAAAAATTCGTGCTGCTCGACAAGCCCACGCAGGTCTCGGTGACATGCACCGGCCTGCAGGAGCGCGTGCTGCCCGACGGTCGCATCGAGGTCGTCGCGAACGTCAAAAACCGCGAGGACCGCCGCATCCAGGTTCAGGTCAACTGCGTGTTCAAGGACGCGCAAGGTTTCACGACGGGCGACGAGACGCCGTTCCAAAACCTGATCCTCGCGGAGAACTCCACGGAGACGGTGCGTTTTACCGCCATGAATACGCTCGCGAAGCGCTACACCATCCGCGTGCGGCAGGCACGGTGAGGGCGTTTGTCATCTATTGGATGACAAAGCGGGTTGCGGCCGCTCACGGCCCGGAGCCTTCCGACAAACAAAACGCGCGGTCCCCAGGACGGTTGCTTCCCTTCTCCTTCAGCCATGAACACCCGCATTCTGCTGCTCGCTCCGTTCGCATTCTTCGTTACGCCGCTGCTGCCGGCCCAGCCCGGTGCCGACCCGCAACCAGGAGTTCCGGTGTCGCGCCCGAATCCGGACACGACGCTCTACACGCCGCCGGCGGGTGAGAACCAAAAGATTTACGGCGAGCGCCAGTCGATGTTGATCACCGACGAGGCGGCGAAGGGAATCGCGGAGAAATTTCGTGCGGCTTACGGCCAGGCGTCGGCGCCGCGCATCGTCGTGTATGTGAACCGCACGCTGGGCTCGGCGCCCGCCGGGCTGCGGCTGACGGGACGAACGGAGAAAATTTATGAAACCGGGTCGGCGGCCCCGGATGCGGCGAAGACGACGACCGCGACGAGCGAGAGCAGCTACACTGCGGCGGAGACGGCGGCGCCGACGCTCGCCGATCGGCAGACGGTGCGCGAGGTCGAGCGGTTGTTTGGACGCGTGTTTCGCACGGCCGGCGCGCGGCTGGCGGACCCGGGCGCGGCGGTGGCGTTGCTCGCCGACGAGCCGGGCGTGCGACTCGCGGGCAGCGAAGGGGCGAAGGAACGCGACGCTTTGAAGCAGGTCGCGGATATCGCGATCGAGGTTCTAATCTCGAGCCGGCAACTCGCGGTCGCGCGAATCTCCGGCGATCAAACTTACGAGGTGCCGGACATTCAGGTGACGGCGATCCGGTTGAGCGACTCGGCGATTCTCGGGCAGGCGGCGGCGAGCGATGTGCTCGGCCGCGGCGAGCATTCCGTGCGGATCGCGCGGCAGTTCGCGATGGCGGACATCACGGAAGCGACGGCCTTCGCGTTGATGGAGGACATGGCGGCGAACGCGAAGTAGGCGGACGCATTCGCCCGCGCCGAGGCAGGCGCAACTACGACCCGTGCCGGTGGAAATCGCGCGCGCGGCAATGTCACCTATCAAGTGACAACGCGAGGCGAGGTCCGAGGGTGACGCGGGCCGCGACCGGAGTGGCGGCGGCACGGCCACTGGTTCGAGACCCGCCGCGCTGGGCGGCCTGCTGGAAACCGACGCTCGTAGGGGCGAGCTGCGATGGAACGCTTCCCGCCGCCGCGGGCCGACGGACTTCAGCCGCCGAGGTAGGTGGCTTTGAGCTGCGGGTCGGCGCGGAGTTTTTTGCTCTCGCCCTGCATGGCGATGCGGCCGGTCTCGAGGACGTAGGCGTAGGAGGAGACTTCGAGCGCGAGGTTCGCGTTCTGCTCGACGAGGAGGATCGTGATGCCGTGCTCGCGATTGATCTCCACGATCTTCTCGAAAATCGTGCTGATCAGGCGCGGGGCGATGCCGAGCGACGGCTCGTCGAGCATCAGGAATTTCGGACTGCCCATCAGCGCGCGACCGATCGCGAGCATCTGTTGCTCGCCGCCGGAGAGCGTGCCGGCCATTTGTTTCAGGCGCTCTTTCAGGCGGGGGAAAACGCTGAAGACGTAGTCGCGATTTTTTTCGACGAGCGCGGTGTCGGTGAGGAGATAGGCGCCCATCGAGAGATTTTCGTTCACCGTGAGGTTGGAAAAAATCATCCGGCCCTCGGGCACGTGGCAGAGGCCGCGGGCGACGATCTGGTGCGAAGGGGTGGCGGTGATGTCTTCGCCGAGGAATTCGACGCGGCCGGCCTTCGCGCGGAGCAGGCCGGAGATCGTGCGGAGCGTGGTGGTCTTGCCGGCGCCGTTGCCGCCGATGAGCGTGACGATCGAGCCTTGGGGAATGTCGAAGGAGATGCCGGCGAGAGCGGAGATGGCGCCGTAGGAAACTTGAAGATCGGTGACTTGGAGCATCGATGGATTTTCGATTTTGGATTCTCGATTTTCGATTGGGTGAGGTGATTGTGGGCCAATCCAAAATCGAGAATCGAAAATCGAAAATTGGGTCAGTGATGTGAAAGCGACTTCTGGTGGTCTTCGCCGAGGTAGGCTTCGATCACTTTCGGGTCGGACTGGATCGCGAGCGGGTCGCCCTCGGCGATCTTCACGCCGTAGTCGAGGACGGCGATGCGCTGGCAGACGCCCATCACGACTTTCATCGAGTGCTCCACGAGGAGGATCGAGAGGCTGAATTCTTTTTGGATGCGCTGGATCAGGCTGACGAGCTGAGCCTTCTCGGTCGGGTTCATGCCGGCGGCGGGTTCGTCGAGGAGGAGAAGTTTTGGTTTCGTCGCGAGGCAGCGGACGATCTCGAGGCGGCGCTGTTCGCCGTAAGGCAGGCTTTGCGCAGCGGTGTCGCGGAAGCGGCGGAGGTTGAAAATATCGAGGAGTTCCTCGGCGCGTTTGGCGATGGCGGCTTCGTCGCGACGGAAGGCGCCGAGGCGGAGGAGCGGCTGGAGCGGACTCGTGCCGCGGTGGAGATTGCAGGCGACGCGGACGTTGTCGAAGACCGAGAGGCTGCCGAAGAGGCGGATGTTTTGAAACGTGCGCGCGATGCCGTGCTCGACGATCTCGTTGACGCGGAGGCCGGCGAGGTTGCGGCCGGCGAAGGTGACGGCACCGTCGGTCGGCTGGTAGACGCCGGTGATGAGGTTGAAGACGGTGGTCTTGCCGGCGCCGTTGGGACCGATGAGGCCAACGAGTTCGTTTTCGCCGATGGTGAAGTCGAAACCGTTGACCGCGGTGAGGCCACCGAAGCGGATGGTGACTTTGTCGAGCTGGAGGAGGGGGGCGGGCATGGACTACGCGAAATGGGCGAGACGATCATCGGCGGCCGCAAGCACCATGCTGGGCTCCCGCCGTTGATGCACGAGCGCGAGGACCGACGTAACGCGCTCGTCAGTCTGGAACAAAATCAAATAGGGAAACCGCAACAGCCGGGCGCGCCGGAAACCAGCGCGCCAGAGCGCGTGAGCGGTTGGTCCGGTTTCGACCCGCTGCAAGGCGGCGGCGAACCGTAGCGAAAAATTTTCTGCGGCGAGAACGCTGCGCGTCGCGTACCAAGCTCGCGCTTCGTTGAATTCCAGCTCCACAAGATGATGAACCCGGAGGGCCGGCATCAGCGCAATCCGGTGCGCCGTCGAAATTCACTGCCGGTGAGCCAAGTGCCTCGGGCCCGTTCGCCGAGGCGTCGATGGAGTTCGGCGGCGAGCTCCGGATCGGCGATGCTACGAAGGCCAGGAGGCTTGGCGTGCAGGCCGGCGTCGGTGAGCAGTCGATCTGCCAGCGCGAGCTTTTGCTTTTTGGTGAGCCGAGAGATCTCGGTTTCCAACGTGGCGTTCATGGATGAAACGGTGACGGCGAACGAGTGGGTTTCAAGACTGAGAGCGACTCACTGCGGATTGATCTCGAGGTCGCGCACGCCGCGGAGCTGGCGCATGCGCTCGGTGTGCGTGCGAATCTGATCTTTCAGCGTGGCGACACCGGGGACGGCGTGGATCACGAGGAGAGGGCTGGAGCGGTCGGCGCTTTCGATGATAAGGTTGCCGCGGCCGATAAGGCGGAGCCAGAACGGCTCGACGACGGTGTAGTCGCGCACGCGGTAGAGTTCGAGTTCGGTGGTGCGACGGGAGAAGACGCCGGTCGAGGTGCGAATCCGCTCGGTGGTGACTTCGTAGCGATTGCTGCTCGTGCCCAGCCAGCGGACGAGGATGAAGCCGAGCGGCGCGACGAGCGCGATCAGCAGCAGCGGACCGGCGGCGGTGAGAAAATACGCGGCGACGATGAAGCCGGCGACAAGCAGCGCGAAGAGGTAGGCACCGAAATTCGTCCACTGCGAAGGCGAGCCTTGCCAGATCACGGTTTCCTGCGGGGCGGTGTTGCTCATGAGAGGGAAGTTTTTTTTCCGAAGGTCGGAATCCGAAAGTTAAACAGTCCCTGCGGGCGCGCCAGCATGAGGACGATCAGGAGAAAGGAGTAGATCACCATGCGGTATTCCGCGATGGGACGGAGCAATTCGGGCAACAGCGTGAGCAGCACGGCGGCGAGAATCACGCCGAGGGTGTTGCCCATGCCACCGAGGATGACCATGACGACGATCTCGATCGACTTCGTGAAATCGAAACCGGTGGGCGTGATGGTGAGCTTGAAATGCCCGTAGAGCCCGCCGGCGATGCCGGCGAAAAACGCGCCGACGACGAAGGCGACGATCTTGTAGCGCGTGGTGTTGAGGCCGACGGCTTCGCTGGCGATCTCGTCGTCGCGCGTGGCGAGAAAACCGCGGCCGTAAGTCGAGTGGACGAGGCAGTAGACCACGAAGACGGTGAGCGCGACGAAGCTGAGCACCCAGGCGATCGTGGTGTAGGCGGGGATGCCGTTGAGGCCGAGGGCGCCGCCGAGGAATTCCACATTTTGGAAAATCACGCGGATGATTTCGCCGAAGCCGAGCGTGACGAGGGCGAGGTAGTCGCCTTTGAGGCGGAGCGATGGGACGCCGACGAAGAGACCGGCGAGCGCGGCGCTGAGGCCGCCGGCGAGGAGGGCCACGAGGAAGAGTCCACTCTGCTGGAGCGTGGTGCCGCCGTCGTCGCCGAAGAGCCGTGGCGCGAGATTCATGCTGACGGCGGCGGCCATGTAGGCGCCGACCGACATGAACCCGGCGTGGCCGAGCGAGAACTGGCCGGTGTAGCCGTTCACCAGATTCAGCGAGACGGCGAGGATGACGTTGATGCCGATGCCGGTGAGCACATCGAGGTGATAGGGATCGATGTGGTCGGAAAAGTAGGACACGCCGAACGCGATGAGGAGGCCGGCGACGAGGGAGAGGTGCGGCTTGGGGATCATGCGCGGCCTAGTTGAGAGTTGAGGGTTGAGAGTTGAGAGAGAAGACAGGAGCGACGAGTCGGCGGGCTCGGTCTCTCAACTCTGAACTCTCAACTCTCGACTTCCTCATATCAGACCTTCTCGACGGTGAACTTGCCGAGGAGGCCGGCGGGTTTGAAGAGGAGGATGATGATGAGGATCGCGAAGGCGATGGCGTCCTTGTAGGTCGACCATTGGCTGCCGTTGACGAAGGTCTCCACCGTGCCGAGGACGAGGCCGCCGAGCGCGGCGCCGGGAATGTTGCCGATGCCGCCGAGGATCGCGGCGACGAAGGCTTTGAGGCCGGGCATCACGCCCATGAGCGGATCGATCGACGGATAGTTCAACGCGTAGAGAATGCCGCCCGCGGCCGCGAGCGCGGAGCCGAGCGCGAAGGTGAAAGAGATGACGACGTCGATATTCACCCCGACGAGCTGGGCGGCCTTCGGGTTGAGCGAGACAGCGCGCATCGCGGTGCCGATCTTCGTGCGATAAACGATGAGCTGCAGGCCGCCGACGAGGAGCGCGGCGAGGACGATCACGGCGAGCTGGTTGGTGGAGATGATCAGGCCGCCGACTTCGAAGTTCGCCGACGGGAAAATCGCGGGGAAGGTGCGGGGCGCGGCGCCGAAGAAAACCTGGCCGCCGGATTCGAGGAGGAGCGAGACGCCGATGGCGGTGATGAGGACGTTGAGGGTGGCGGCGCCGCGGAGCCGGCGGTAGGCGAGGCGCTCGATCGTCATGCCGAGGATCGCGCAGCCGACCATCGAGGCGATGAGGACGATCGTGCCGCCCCAGAGCGTGCCTTCGGGGACGAGTTTACCGGCGTAGTAGCCGATGAAGGCGCCGACCATGAAGACATCGGAGTGCGCGAAATTGATGAAGCGCAGCACGCCATAGACCATCGTGTAGCCGAGGGCGATCAGCGCGTAGATGGCGCCGAGGGAGAGTCCGTTGAGTAATTGCTGAAGAAACTCGGACAAGGGGTGGGAGGGCGGGAAGTTGAGAGTTGAGGGTTGAGAGTTGAGAGACAATCACTCTCCCAGCGACCCTCGCAGGCCGGAAAGCATGCGGGCTATTTCCTCGCCGTTAAGATAGATCTGGCGGTAGTCGGTGTCGGCGAGGAAACCTTCGTTTCGGGCGATGGTTGCCTGGGTGACGACTTCCGAAAGCGAGCCGGAGGCGTAGCCGAGAAATTTTGAAAAATCGGCGCGTGGCCGAGCGGAGCCTTCGGCGATGTTGGACGCGATTGAAACGGCTGCCCGGCGGATTTGGTTGGTCGGGCCAAAGCGTTCGTCGGCGGGAAACGGCCGAGACGTATGGTAAACCAGCCCGGCGTAGGCGACGGCTTTCTGCCACACGTCCAGCTTCTCGAAGTTAAACATGTGAGGTTTGATGTCTCTCAACTCTCAACTCTCAACACTCAACTCTCAACTAGGGCGTCACCGCTTCGTAGAACTCCGTCCTGCCGTTTTTCACGGTGAGCATCACGGCGGCTTTTTCGCTGTTGCGGTGGGCGTCGATCGTCGTGCGGCCAGTCACGCCGGGGAAATTTTTCGTGGCGGCCATAGCGTCGCGGAGTTTCGGGCCGTCGGTCGTGCCGGCTTTTTCCATCGCGGCAGCGATGAGGTGCACGGCGTCGTAGCCGAGCGCGGAGACGGCTTCGGGTTTCTCACCGTGCCAGCGCGCTTGATAACGTTGCACGAAAGACTGCACTTCGGGCGCGGTGTTGTCGGCGGAAAAGTAGGTGGAGTAAAACGTGCCTTCAACGGCCTTGCCGCCGAGTTCGACGAGTTGCGGCGCTTCCCAGCCGTCGCCGCCGATCACGGGGACGTCGAGGCCGAGCGAGCGGGCCTGGAGGCAGATGAGCGCGGCTTCGGTGTAGAAGCCGGTCGCGGCGATCACGTCGGGTTTGGTGGAGCGGATCGCGGTGAGCTGGGCGCGGAAATCCTTGTCGCCTTCGGCAAACCGCTGCTCGGCGACGATCTCGCCGCCGAGGGCGGTGAAGCGTTCGCGGAGGACATTCGAGAGGCCGACGCTGTAGGGAGAATTCGTCGATGTGAGGAGCGCGATGCGTTGCGCGTGGAGGGAATCGCGTGCGAACTTCGCGAGCACGGCGCCTTGGAAAGGGTCGATGAAGCAGATGCGGAAAATGTAGTCGCCGATCTCGGTGACTTTCGGATTCGTCGAGGAGATCGCCATCATCGGAATCTTCGCATGCTGGCAGATGGGCGCGGCTTCGAGGGAATTGGCGGAGGCGTTGGCGCCGATGACGGCGACGACTTTGTCGCGCGAGATGAGTTTCTTCACGGCGGTCGCGGACTCGCCCTGCTTCGACTGGATGTCCTCGACGAGATATTCGAGCGGACGACCGAGGACGCCGCCCTTGGCGTTGAGTTGCTCGATCGCGAGGAGGATGCCTTTGCGCGTGGCGACACCGAACGCGGCATCTTTGCCGGTGAGGGAGCCGTAGTGGCCGAGTTTGATGGGGTCGGTGTCGGCGGGGGCAGCGGTGGCCGCGCGGGGGGCAAAGGCGCCGGAAAATGCGGCGAACGAGGCCAGGAGTAGTGCGGGCAATCTGCCCGCAGCGCGGCGTGAGAGCACGGACAGGTTGCCCGTGCTACGACGGAGAGGAGAGCGCATCACGGGGCGACGGTTTTGAAGAAGCCGAGCTTGCCGTCTTTGATCGCGATGATCGTGGCGGGCTTCGAGGCGTTGCGGTCTTTGTCGAGCGTCGTGACGCCGCTGGCGCCGGAGAAATTTTTTGTGGCGGCGAGGGCGTCGCGGAGCGCGGGCTCGTCGGTGCCGCCGGCGCGCTTGATGGCGTCGGCGAGGACGTAGATCGCGTCGTAGCCGAGCGCGGAGAACGCGCCGGGGACTTCGCCGTCCCAGCGTTTTTTATAGCGCGCGACGAAATCGACGACCTTTGGGTCGGTGTTTTCGGCGGAGAAATGCGTCGAGTAGTAGCAGCCGTTCATCGCGTCGCCGCCGATTTTGAGGAGCTGTTCGTCCTCCCAACCGTCGCCGCCGAAGATGGGGACATTCACGCCGAGTTCGCGGGCCTGCCGGACGATCAGCGCGGCCTCGGTGTAGTAGCTGGGGACGAAGATCGCATCGATGTCGTCGGCTTTGACGGCGGTGAGCTGGGCGCGGAAATCCTTGTCGCCTTCGGAGAAATTTTTCTCGGAGGCGATGACGCCGCCGGCGGCGGTGAACGTTTCCTTGAACGATTTGGCGAGGCCGAGGCTGTAGGCGTTCGACACGCTGGAGAGGACGGCGACTTTTTTGGCGTGGAGCTGCTCGGTGGCGAACTTGGCCATGACCTGGCCCTGAAACGGGTCGATGAAGCAGACGCGGAAGATGTAGTTGCCGACCTTGGTGACCTTCTCATTGGTCGCGGCCGGAGCGATCATCGGGATTTTTTCCTTCTGTGCGATCGGTGCGGCTTCGAGCGTGCGGGTGGACGAGACTTCGCCGATGAGGGCGACGACCTTGTCGCGCGAGATGAGTTTTTTCACGGCAGTGGCGGACTCGCCGGGCTTGGTCTGGTTGTCCTCGTAAGCGAGTTCGAAGGGTCGGCCGTCGACGCCGCCGGCGGCATTGATCTCCTCGATGGCGAGGAGGACGCCGTGGTGGGAGGTTTGGCCGAAGCCGGCTTCCTTGCCGGTGAGCGAGGCGTATTCGCCGATTTTGATCGGCTCGGCGGCGAAGAGGCCGGCGGTGAACGCGGAGGCGGCGAAAACGGAGGCGGCGAGGAGAGGTCGAAGCATTTTCATAAGGGGGAAAGGACGGAGGGCGTGTGGCTCAAAATGGATTCTTCGCTGCGCTGCTGATGAACCGGCCGGTTTGTCATTCTGAACGAAGTGAAGAATCCCGTGCGCGTTTCGTGGCACGACGCGCGTGCGAAGGTCCAAATGGATTCTTCGCTGCGCTCAGAATGACAGGCCTTTGAGCGTTCATCGGCGTAGGCCATCCAAAGGCTTGGCGTTGGTTCGGAGTCTCAGAAGGACAAAAATCATTCGGGTTCGACGGCTTCGACGAAGGTGAACTCGCCGTGCTTGATCTGGAGGACGACGGCGGACTTGGTGGGATTGCGCTGGGCATCGAACGTGATCGTGCCGGTGACGGCGTGGAAATGGCTCGTCGCGGCGAGGGCGTCGCGCAGCGCGGGGCCGGCGGTCGTGCCGGCGCGCTCGAGGGCGTCGGCGAGCAGCATCACGGAGTCGTAGCCGAGGGCGGCGAGCGTATCGGACTTTCCACTCCAGCGGGCGGTGTAGCGCTGGTTGAAGCGGAGGACTTCGGGGGCCTGGTTGTCGGGCGAGAAGTGGGTGAGAAAATACTGGCCCTCGACCGCGGCGCCGCCGAGCGCGACGAGTTGCGGCGATTCCCAGCCGTCGATGCCGAAGAGCGGAGCGGTGACGCCGAGGTCGCGCGCCTGTTTGCAGATGAGCGCGGCTTCGACGTAGTAGCCGGGGACGAAGACGCCGTCGACCTGGGCGGCTTTGATGGCGGTGAGCTGGGCGCGGAAATCTTTTTCGCCTTCGCTGTAGCGCGGCTCGACGACGACCTGGCCGCCGTCGGCGGTGAATTGCTCGCGAAAGTATTTCGCGAGGCCGACGCTTTCGGCGGACGAGGTGGAGCTGATGCAGGCGACGCGTTTCGCGTGAAGGTAGCGCGTGGCGAACTTCGCCATCACGGTGCCCTGGAACGTATCCATGAAGCAGGTGCGGAAAATGTAGCTGCCTTTTTGCGTGAGTTCGACGGCGGTCGAGCCGGGGGAGATCTGCGGGATTTTGGCGTTCTGGCAGATCGGCGCGGCCTCGAGCGAGCGGGAGGAAACGATTTCGCCGATGACGGCGACGACTCGGTCGCGGGAGATGAGTTTCTTGACGACCGTGGCGGACTCGCCGGGCTTGGACTGGTTGTCCTCGGAGAAAAGCTGAAGCGGGCGGCCGAGGACGCCGCCGGCGGCGTTGAGTTCCTCGACGGCGAGGAGGACGCCGCGGTGCGCGGCCTGGCCGTAGGTGGCCTCCTTGCCGGTGAGGCAGGCGAATTCGCCGATGCGGATCGGATTTTCCGCGGCGAGCGCGGAACGCGGCGTGACGAGGAGCGCGCAGGCGAAAGAAATGGAAAACGCGAGGAAAGAGCGCGAGGCGGGGAGAATCATCAGCGAGAGAAAAAAAGCGGCGGCGTGAGTGGGGCGCACAAAACGCCAGTGGGAGCGGGTTTTCAACCAAACATGCGGGAGAGGGGAACGGGCGGGTGGGTGGGCGCGAGGCGTTCGGTCCCGCTGCGTCCGCAGCGGGCTACGAGAGAGGGCGGGGAGGATTCGAGTTTTGCTTTCGGACGGGCGGGCGGTTTCATCGGCGAGGTTGAACACCTACGACCGACATTTGCTGCGCGAGTGGCTGGGAATTCTCGGGCTGGTGTTGTGCGCGACGATGGGCCTGCTGCTGGTGCAGGTGCTCTACGACGACTATCGCGAGCTGAGGGAACTCGGGGCGCGGGGGCTGGATTTGTGGATGTATGTTTTCATCACGGTGCCGAGCTATCTCGCGCTCGTGCTGCCGCTGGCGTTGCTGGTGTCGCTGATGTTCGTGCTGGGAAAACTGCATCGCGCGAACGAGTTCACGGCGTTGCGGGCGGCGGGCGTGGGGCTGATGCGCATCACGGCGCCGGTGTGGATCGTGGGCGTGGCGGCGTGCGGGCTGTCGTGGTGGTTGAACACGCGGATCGTGCCGTGGTCGGTCGAGCAATCGGCGGAGCTGCACGATAATTTGAAGTCGCGGAAGGAATCGCTGGCGACGCCGGCGGATCGGGTGAACGCGGTTTACAGCGTCGGCTTCGACAATCCGCGCGCGGGGCGGATGTGGTTTTTCAACCGCTACAGCAAATTCGCGCACGGCGGGCGCGGCTACGGGGTGTCGGTCTCGCGGCTCGATGGGCGGCGGCGCGAGACGAGCCGGATCGTGGCGGCCGAGGCGTGGTTCGACGTCGGGCGCGGGTGGGTGTTCAAGGATGGACGCGAGCTGACGTTTCGCGTCGAGACGGGCGAACTGGAAGCGACGGTGCCGTTTGCCGAGCGGGTGGAGGAAAAATTTCGCGAGGATCCGAAGCTGATGTTGCTGATCGATCGCAAGCCGACCGATCTCTCGCTGCCGCAGCTCCAGCGGCTGATCGGCTACTATGCGGTGGAGTCGAACCCGAAAGGAACGCCGTATGCGGTGCGATATTTCGGTCTGATCGCGGACACGCTCGCGCCGTTGATCGTGATCGCGATCGCGATTCCGTTTGCGGTGACGGGCGTGCGCGTAAATCCGGCGGTGGGCGTGTCGAAATCGATCGGGCTTTTTTTCCTCTACTACATTTTTGCGAACGTGGCTTCGTCGCTGGCGACGAAGCAGATTCTCGATCCCCAGGCTGCGGCGTGGGTGCCGAACATCGGGCTCGCGGCGCTGGCGCTGTGGTTTCTTGTGAGAATGCGCTGAGAGAAGAAAGCTCCAAGCACCAAGGTCCAAGCACCAAGCACCAAGCACCAAGCACCAAGCACCAAGCACCAAGCACCAAGCACCAAGCACCAAGCACCAAGCACCAAGCACCAGAGAAGATCCAAGCTCCAGAGAAGGTCCAAACTTCAGTGGGGAAAGCGGCGGCGGAGGATTGGTCGTTCTCTGGAGCTTGGATCTTGGCGCTTGGAGCTTCCGCGCGAAGCGCGGAGCGCGGAGCGCGGCTCAGAGCCAGTTGCCGATGCGGCGCCAGACGGCGTTGCTCGGCCAGAGCATGATCGTCCAGACGACGATGCAGTTGATGTAACTCAGAAAAACGGCGGCGCTCGCCATGTCCTTGATGCGTTTGGCGAGCGGGTGGCGTTCGGGGCGGAGATAATCGATGACCCACTCGATCGCGGAATTCAGGAGTTCGACGATGAGGATGAGGATCAACGAGGCGATCATCAGCGCGGTGGAGACGGCGTTGACGGGGAGAATGACGGCGAGCGGGACGAGCAGGATCGCGAAGAGGAGATCCTCGCGAAAAGACGGCTCGTGCTGAAGCGCGGCGAAAAAGCCTTCGATGGCATAGCGAACGGACGCGAAGAAGTTTCGGAAGCTGCGGCGTTTGACCTCGATCGTCGGCTCGGGGGGCGGCATGGCGAGCGAACGCTAGGGCGAGGGAGGGCGGGGAGAAAGGAGGAAGTGGCGGACGGGAGAGGCTCGCGGTGGGCGGGGCCTCGGCGGCGGGGCGGAACAGCGGAACTGACGACGGGAGGGGGATGTCCCGCTGCTCCCGCAGCGGGCTACGAGGAAGGCGCGGAAGGCGCGGAAGGCGCGGGTAAGGCGCGGGTAAGGCGCGAGGAAGGCGCGAGGAAGGCGCGGGGAAGCGTCGCCGAGTTTAGAGGGCGAGTATGCCGAAGCGGCTGCGGCGCGGAGGCCGCTTCATGCCGATGGCGGCGCAGGCGAAATCCACGATCGGCTCGCTGTAGCCGACAAACTCGAGGACGCGCGCGAGGAAGCGGCGCTTGGTCGGTGTATCCAGATTCATGATCGCCCAGTAGGGCGTGCCGGCGATCTGGCGCGCCTGGTTGTGGCGGCAGGTTTCCACGATCTCCTCGCGGCTGAGACCGAGGTAGCGCCGGCCGCCGTCGAGGCTGCGGATGAACTCGCTGAAATCCGCGGGGTGCCGGGCGGCGACCCAGCCGAGAAGCGCGAGGTATTTTTCGGCGTCGGTGAACTTGGTGCGGAATTCCGGGCCGAGGATGAACGCGGCGAGGGGATCGGCGGCGTCGGGGGCGGAGCGGGAGGGCGTGACATTGAGAAGGGACGCGAGGACTTCGTCGGGCGTCCGATGGAAACCGGTGGCGAGCTGTTGCAGGGCGTCGTAGACCTGTTCGCTAATCTCGATTTTTTTCATCGCTGAACCGATTAAACCGGTTTGATCGGTTTGCAACGGTTCAGTGATGGGCGGGGCAAGGTAGTCGGCGAACTGATGACAAGAAACGACGGACGGCGGGTTCGACGCGGTGGCGGATGGATCGTGAGGGCGATGCAGCCGGAGATGGTGACAACGGAGCGGACTCACATCGCCCGTAGCGTGCGGCGTGAAAAGGGGACGGCGCGGGTCACTTTGGCTGCGGGAGATCGAACTCGGTGAAGTCGTTGACGATGCCGGGATGCGGGCGGTCCTGCTGGTAAATTTGGAGAATGCGCGCGTGTTCGTGGTCGGTCGTCGGGAAAATTTTCGGCGGTTCGCCGGGGAGAAAAATTCCGGTGTAAGCGCGGTGGCGATCGACGAGGCGGCGGATCACGAGCATGGTGCGAAACGAAAGCGGCACGGCCTATTTCGCCAAGGGGAAGCGGGCGAGAAGCGTGTGGCGTGCGCCATTGGGGTGAAGTTCGCTCGAGAGCAGGTCGAATGACTCCACAAGAAAAGGCGGACCCGCGAAATCGCGGTGGGCGCGGACCCATTGGTGGGCGGGGCCGGCGGCGGTTTCGGTGCAGCGGGCGAGGGTGACGTGCGGATGAAAGTTTCGCAGATCGGCGTCGAGGCCGACGGCGAGCAGCGTGTCGTCGACTTGTTGGCGAAGCTGGAGGAGGCGCGGATCGGCGGGCGCGATGCCGATCCATAGCACGCGGGGCGAACCGCGCGGCGGGAACGCGCCGGCGCCCTCGAGCGCGAGAAGAAAGGGCTCCACGCGAATCGCGGAGAGACGAGCGGTGAGAGGATCGAGGACGGCGGACTCGACGTCGCCGATGAAACGCAGGGTGAGATGGAGTTGCTCGTGAGGGGTCCAGCGCAGCGAGCGAACCGGTGTGTCGGCCAGGGCGGCGACGAGGGCGCGGATGGCGGAGGGGAGAGGGAGAGCGAGGAAAAGGCGCATGGGGAAAAAGCTCCAAGCTCAAGATCCAAGCTCCAGAGAACGGCCAATCGGCCAAATTTCAAAGAGGGCGGATCGCGGGAGGGGCGCGCGGCGCGGCAGGCAGGGCGGCGGGGGAGGACCGGGGCGCGGCGGTGATTGAGAATTGAGAACGGGCCGGTCTCTGGTGCCTGGAGCTTGTTGCTTGGAGCTTTTCCGCACCTGTCGCGCGGCGGGCTTACGACCAGTTGTAATTAAAACTGATGCTGATGCGTTCGGCGTCGACGCGGTTGGCGGCGACTTCGTGGCGGAGCCAGCTTTCGAAGAGGATCACGTTGCCGGCGGCGGCGGGATAAGTGATGTGCGGGCGATTCGCGGGGCGGGCGGTGGGGAGCTTGGGCGGCGCGGCCATGAATTTACTGAGACGCGGGTCTTCGAACTTCAGGCCCGGGCAGCCACGCGGGGTGACGACGTAGTACGTGCCGCTGATGAACGAGAGGGGGTGCAGGTGCAGCGAGTGCGCGGCGGTCGGCGGCATGATGTTCACCCAGCAGTCGGTCATTCGAATCGTGCGGCCGCGGAGATCGAGTTCGAGGGCGGCGGCGTAGGCGCGGACGTGGCGGGTGATTTTCTTTTCTAGGTCGGTGAACGCGCTGGAGAAGCGGTGGAGTTCGTTCATCGAGGCGTAGCTCGTGTAGCCGCCGGGATAATTTTTGGCGGACCATTTCCGGCCGGCGGCGTCGAAGTCGCGGAGTTGACGGCACTCGTCGGCGAGGTCGGTGTTGAGCGCGGCGAGACCGGTTTTCTGGAGCGGCTCGCAGTAGATGGACGTGGGGAACCAGGCGCGGACGGGCATGGCGGGAAGAGACGCTGACTCCCGCAAAAATTCAATGCGACAACGCGGGAGTGCGCCCACGAGGGTACTTTCACGTATTACGTGAAACTAGCGGGGAGGGTGGCGGGAGGGTGGCGAGGCCGAGAAACGCGCAGGCGAGCGCGAGCCGGGCCGGCTACGGTTTTATTTAAACCGGTTTACGCCGCTCCCTCCCCGCGCTCGCAGCACCGCCGCGGAGTCCGCCGAGGCGCGCCGGATTTCGAAATGTAGGGAGCGTGCTTGCACGCGATTTCACCGCGCGCAGGTCGAGCATCGCCTGCAGGCAGACGCCTACACCCGATCCAAAACACGGCTACATTATTTTTGAAACCGCTCTATTTCACGTCGCCCATCAGTTTCTTGACCCAAGGCACGCTGGCGAGGAGCGCGACGATGGCGATGGCCACCCAGATGGTTTGCTTCGTGAAAAAGGCGGCGAGAGCCGAGGGATCGGTGGCGGTGAACTCGGAGGCGAGGACGCCGGCGAGTTTGTTGCCGAGCGCGGCCGCGAGGAACCAGATTCCCATGACGAGGCCGACGAAATTGGCGGGCGCGAGTTTGGTGAGGGTGCTGAGCCCGACGGGGCTGAGGCAGAGTTCGCCGAGCGTTTGGAGGAAAAACACGGCGACGATCCAGAGCGGGCTGACCTTGCCTTCGGCGGTGAGCCGGGCGGCGGGAATCATCACGAGGAAGGAGAGCGCGAGGAAGACGAGGCCGACGGTGAACTTCATCGGGCTCGAGGGCTGGCGGTCGCCGAGCTTCACCCACAGCCACGCGAAGACGGGCGAGAGCGAGATAACCCAGATGGAATTAATCGATTGATACCAGGCCGACGGAAACGCGTAGCCGAAAATCTCGAGCCGGGTGAGCTGGTCGCCGAACAGCGAGATCGTGGAGCCGGCCTGCTCGAAAATCGCCCAGAAAATCACGGCAGCGAGCGAGAACACGAGGATCGCCGCGAAGCGTTTCACACTGGGATCCTGGCGCGTGCCGAACCAGAGGATCGCGAGGAGCGGCACGACGACGTAGCCGTAGCGAATCCATTCGAAGCGAGGGTCGGTGTCGGAGAGCCGCACGAGGCCGAAGAGCAGGGCGGCGCCGGCGAAGACGAGGAGGAGTTTGCCCCAAGGACGGGGCGCGTCGGGCGCCGGGGCGTGGCCGACGTGAGCGAGTCGGGGGCGCTGGAAAAGATAAACGATGAGCCCGCACGTCATCCCCACGCCGGCGGCGGCGAAGCCCCAGTGCCAGCTGCGCGCGGGATCGAAGCTGTGGTCGGCGAGAATGGATTTGAAGGCTTCGCTCTGGGCGAGCCAGCCGGTGAGCAGCGGGGCGAAAAACGCACCGACGTTGATGCCCATGTAGAAGATCGCGAAGCCGCCGTCGCGCCGGTCGTCGTCGCGGCCATAGAGCGAACCGACCATCGAGCTGATGTTGGGTTTCAGGAGGCCGGTGCCGCAGGCGACCAGGACGAGGCCGGTGTAGAAGGCCAATGGCGAATGGACCGCGAGCGTGTAGTAGCCGGCGGCGATCACGATGCCGCCCCACAAGACGGCGGCGCGGGCGCCGAGGAAATTATCCGCGATGAACCCGCCGGGAATCGAGAGCATGTAGACGCTCATCGTGTAGGTGCCGTAGACGAGAGCGGCGGTGCGCGTGCTGAATTCGAGGCCGCCTTTCACGATGGGAGCGACCATGAACAGCGTGAGCAGGGCGCGCATGCCGTAGTAACCGAAACGCTCCCACATCTCGGTGAGAAAAAGCGTGGTGAGGCCACGGGGATGTCCGCCGATCCCGCCGGTATCGCGGGGCGAAGCTGGGGAAGAACTCATATCAGCCGGCGAGCTTGGCTGCGACCGGAGGCGGGGAAAGCCAAAAGGCTGCGTGCGTCCGCGCGAACCGGCGGAGCCGGTGCGACGAGCGAGGAACAAGCAAGAGCCGAGGGCGCCGCGACTCAGCTATGCTGGGTCGAAGACGGCAGGTGGCCGTGGCGGGGCGCGGCGGGGTGCGTCCACGCGCGAACCTCGGGGCTGTTGAAGGCGATGAGTTGCCAGATGCCGAAGGCGAAACCGAAAAAGACGGTGAGGCCCATGAAGATCATGCGTTGATGGCCCATGGGCTCGGTCTGTTGCGGCCAGAGCCAGCCGAGCGCGGCGGCGCCGATCGCGAGGGAGGCGAGGAGGCAGAAGATGCCCCAGATCAGGCCGGCGCGACGCGCACAGTCGCAGCGGAGAATGATGCCGGAAGCGATGGCCACCATGATGGCGTCCCACGCGAGGGGAAAGAAAAGGGGAAACGGGTCGGGGCGCGGTGCGATCTCCATGAGTGCGATGGTGCCGAAGATCGCGAACAGCGCGCCACCGAGAAGCGTGCAGAGAGGCAGCTTTTTCATTTGGGGTAATCGGGGCCGAGGGGACGGCCTGGGGGGTGCCGTCAACGTGGGCGAAATGAGGCCGCTGTCGAGAGCGGACACACCTGATCCGGGTGAAAATTTCGTCAGGTTCCAAACAGAGGGGAAAAGATGATGTGGATGACCTGGGCCGGAGTTTTGGTGATCATCGAGGGCTGGCGAAAACTGCCGGTGGCGAGGCCGCGCTCTTTGCGGGCATCACGAATCCCGATATCCAGCTGGTAGAGGTAAGATTTGAAGTCCCAGGCCCAGGTGTCGGCGTAGCTGACGATGGCGTCGGTGTCGCGCGGCATCATCGTGAGCGGACCCGCGGAGGCTTCACGGCCGAGGGAGCGAAGTTCGGCGACGATGAGTTCGTCGATGTGGTGGTCGTCGTTGAGCCGGTGCTCGACGTAGAAGCGTTTGAACCGGCTGAGGTCGGCCTTCGGATTGCGCTGCGTGGAGACGCTGGAGCAAGCGGTGACGAGAATGGAAACGAGCAGCAGGAGAAGGGCGGAGACTCTCATTCGCGGGAACGGCAGACAGCGGGAAGCGGGCGGGGTTGGCAACACTGCGGGGATCGGTCGCGGAAATTTCACGCGAGGTGTTGCGCGCGAAGTTCGGCGAGGCGGGCTTCGGCGGAGCGGAGAGCGCGGAGGCGCTCGAGCAGCTGAAGGGTCTCGGGAGTTTCGAGGAAAACGGTGCGGCGATTCACGAGTTCCTGGCGGGCGCGGCTCAGGGCGCCATCGGCGACGAGGTAAAATTCCTCGAGGTGCGGCATCGCGCCTGAGGCGCGGGTGGGATCGATGTGCTCGAGGAGGAACTCGGCGAGAAAATCGGGCAGGTGCGCGGCGTAGAGTTGCGCACCGAAGCGAAACAGCCGCGCGGCGATGGGGCGAAAAACCGGGAGGCCGCGGCTTTCCCATTTGCGGGCGAGGGCGAGGCCGTCGTCGACCATGTCGCTCGCTTCGTCGGCGAGGGATTCGGTGGCGAGGGCGTCGGCGCCAGGAGCGGCGAGGTGTTGTCCCGCGGCTTCGCACCAGGCGCGACGGGCTTTCAGGCCGATGTCGGCGAGAGCGGGGTCGCTGTCCTCGGCCGGCGCGGTGACGGCGAGGGATTCGCGGGCGGCGGTGAGCGCGCGGGAAAAGTCGCCGCCGAGAAGCAGGGCGTGAGCCTGATTCATCCAGGCGGCAGCGAGGTTGATCGGGTAGGAGCGATCTTCGGCGAGTGGCAGGGTGCGCAGCAGCGCGATCGCCTCGTCGTGGGAGCGAACGGACTCGGCGAGGCTGTCGGGGTCGGGCAGGCGGTGAAGGGCGTGGCCGCGATTCATCCACGCGGCGCCGAGGGCGTTGCGGTAGCTGGCGTGCCGGTCGAGCGGGAGGGAGCGAAAGAAGGCGATCGCGTCGTCGTAGCTTCGGATGGCCGAACAGATGGTTTCCGGGGCGTCCTGGCGCTGGAGGGCGTTGCCGCGGTTCATGAGCGCGACGGCGAGATCGCGCCGCACGGACTCGTCGGAGAGCGGGAGCGAGCGGAGAGCGGCGAGGGCCTGATCGTAATGGCGCAGCGCGTCGGGCAGCGCGGGCGGGTTTTCGTTTTCCAACGCCTGGCCGCGGGCGAGCATCGAGGCGGCGAGGGCGAAGGTTTCGTCGGGAGACATCCGGCTCGAAGGGACGCGCGCATTCGCACTGGGTTACGGCGAGGCCCGGCGGAAGAACCGGCGCCAGGCGAGGGCGAAGCCGGTGTAGACGAGGAAGCAGCCGGCGAGCGTCGCGAGGGCGGCGAGAATCTGGCCGGCGATGCCGAGCGCTTCGCCGGTGTGCAGGAAACGCGACCACGCGCGCGCGCGCTGGCCGGGGCCCAGGTCGGCGAACGCTTCGCGGCGGAGAATTTCGCCGGTGAAGGGATTCAGCGTGACCGTCACGTTGGCCGTGCGTGGCCAGGCGTCGGGGAGCTTGACGACGAAGGTGGAGGGTTGGGGAGAGCGGCGGCGTTCTTCTCCACGGGTGGAGGAGCGAGGGCGGTCGCGGTCGTGCGGGGCGCGGGCCGAGTCTTCGCGTGTTCCCGGCGAGGCGAGGCGGAGCGTGATCTGCTGCCAGGAGGGAAAGTTTTTTTGGACGATGGCGAACTGGGCGTCGCGGGAGAGCGGACGCGCGTCGTCCGGCGGCGGGGGCAACGCCACCGGCGGTCCGGAGGGGCCGGCGGCGGTGCCGGTAGCGCTGGGGCCGGGCCGGGCGGGCGGAGCTTCGCCGGTGAGTTGGTAGACGAGGGCGTTGGCCCAGCGGAACGATATCGGCAGGGCGGTGAGCGTGAGGACGATCAGGAGCGGCGCGGACCAAAGGCCGATGGTGTTGTGCCAGTTGAAATCGCGGGCCTTGCCGGAGAGGGAGCCGTTGAAGAACGCGACGGCGCGGACGCTGCGCCAGGACCATTGGCGCGGCATCCAGAGATACAGGCCGGTGAGCGAGAGGAGGAGGAAGGCGGCGTTGCAGAGGCCGTTGATCGTCTTGCCGAGCGCGCGGTGATCGCCGGAGAGCGCGAGCCAGCGGTGCCAGTCTTCCATGCAGCGGAAAAACGCGCGGAGGCCGGCGGACTTGGGCGGGAGAATTTCTCCCGTGAATGGGTTCGCGTAAACCGTCGCTTCGCGGCCGAGCGAAAAGGCGACGGTGGCGAGCGGCTCGGGAGAGACGACGAGCGCGGTGGCGCGCGGCTCGGGATGGGCTTCGCGCACACGACGGGCGAGGTCGTCGAGAGTAAGCCGCGGTGTGCCGGCGGGCGGCGCGGCGGCGAAGCGGACCTCGCGTTCGACGTGGGCGAGGAGTTGTTTCTCGAAGGCGAGCATCGTGCCGGTGAAGCACATGACGGCGATCGCGAGACCGGCGAGAAGGCCGGCGACGAGATGGGTCCAGAAAAGGATTTTACGAAAAACCATCGAGGGAAAGGAGCGTGCGCGTGGGTGGGCGGCGGGCGAGTGGTCGGTTGGCGGACAAGGCGACGGGCGGGTGGGCGGACTTACATTTCGGCCCACTGGCGGAGCAGGTTGTGGTAGACGCCGGTGAGCTGGACGACGGAGGCGTGCGTGGGCGATTCGGCGCCGAGGCGCTGGACGGCGACGTCGAGGTCGAAGAGCAACGAGCGCCGGCCGTCATCGCGGATCATACTTTGCAGCCAGAAAAACGAGCAGAGCCGGGCGCCGCGCGTGACGGGTGTGACGCGGTGCAGGCTGGTCGAGGGGTAGAGGATCATATGGCCGGCGGGGAGTTTGACGCTTTTCGAGCCGTAGGTGTCCTCGACGATGAGTTCGCCGCCGTCGTATTCATCGGGGCCGGCGAAAAAGAGCGTGCAGGAGAGGTCCGTGCGAAGGCGATGGCCGGTGCCGGGAATCACGCGGACCGAGCCGTCGACGTGGGTGCCGAAAGTCTGGCCGCCGGAGTAGCGATTGAACATCGGGGGGAGAATGTGCAGCGGCAGGGCGGCGCTGAGGAAGAGCGGATTTTTCGCGAGCGCCTGGAGGATGATCTGACCGACCTGGCGGGCGGCGGGATTTTCGACGGGCAGTTGCTGGTTATCCTTCACGCGGGCGCCTTGGTGGCCGGCGGAAATCCGGCCGTCGATCCACTCGGCGGCGTCGAGTTGCCGGCGGGCTTCGGCGAGCTGCGGAGCGGAAAGAACGTCGGGGATGTCGAGGAGCATGATGGGAAAAAGCCGGGAGCCGAGCGTCGGGAGTCGAGCCGCAAACCTGCCGTTGGAATTGACGGAATTGACCGCGGATTTCGCGGATGAGCGCGGATCGAGATCTTGGGCTGAAGTTTCCCGGGTCGCCAAATCGACGGTCTGGTGAGTGCGGGACGGTGACGATCGGCGATAAACTTTCCCTCGCAGAGATCTGGGTATATCCGGGTTATCTGCGGTTGAACGGCTTGGTCGGTTGAGCGCGGTCAGAATTTGAAGTCGGCGCTGAGCAGGTAGGAACGGGGAGCGCCGGGAGCGAAGCGGGCGCCGTTGTTGTTGAAGCTCTGGAGAAATTCGCGGTCGAAGATGTTGGCGATGTTGAAACGCAGCGTGACGTTTTTGGATACGGGGTAGCTCGCGAGGAGGTTGAAGAGCCAGGAGGCGGGCATGGAGCGCGGGACGGCGGGAGCGTTGTTGTCGCGGCGCGCAACTTCGTCGGAATACTGGGCGCCGCCGCCGAGGATAAGGCCGGACGAGAAGCGGTAGCTGGTGAAGAGATTGCCCGACCATTTCGGAATGAGCGGGAGGGAGGCGCCGGCGGGATTGCCGCCGGTGGTGGTGCCGGAGTCGATCTCGCTGTCGAGAAACGAAATGCTGCCGAGGACGATCCAGTTGTCGGTGAAACGCCGGGAGAGGCCGAGTTCGATGCCTTGGACGGTTTGGGCGCCGGCGGGGATCGGACCGAGGATCGGATCGGTGAAGACGGTCTTGTCGTTTACGGTCCGGAAGGCGGCGGCGTTGGTGGAGAGGCGGCCGTCGAAGAAGTCCCACTTGGCGCCGGCCTCGAAGTTCGTCGTGGATTGCGGAGCGGTGTCGGGGTTGTTCTGGTTGCCGGCGGCGCTGGAGAGCGTGAAGTCGGTGCCGGGCGGGGTGAGCGAATTCGCGTAGGCGAGGTAGAGGCTGGCGAGTTTGGCGGGTTTGTAGACGAGGCCTGTTTTCCAGCTGAAGAGGGTGTGCACGGCGTCGAGTTCGGTGGGCGCGCCGGCGGAGGCGGGGACACTCAGGTAGTGGGTGGCGTAGCGTTCGCCGCGTACGCTGGCGTTGAGCTGCCACTTCGGGCCGAAATGGAGGGTGTCGAAGAGGTAGAGCGCCGCAGTCTGGGTGACGACATCGGTGTACGCACCGCTGCGGGTGGGCGTGCCGCTGGGCGTCGCTTTCGGATCGGGGCTCTGGATCGGAATCGGGATGAGGGCGACGCTGACGAAGGCGGGGCTGTAAGCGGTCTCGCGAGTGAACTCGAGGCCGGCGCTGAGGTTGTGGCGGATCGTGCCGGTGTGGAGCGCGGTTTGGAGATTGGTCTGGTTCGAGAGGATGCTCAGGTCGCGCTGATTCGCCTGGCGACTGCGCGTGAGCTGGTTGGTGGCGGGGACGTAAGCGGCGCTGCTGGTGCCGGGCGTGGTGACGATCGCTTCGCGTCGGTTGGCGCTGTAGCGGGTCTGGTTGCCGAGCTTCAGTTCGGGGCTGAAATCGTGTTCGATGCGGACCATGGCGGCGTCGGCCTGCACCTGGTCCGAATCGGCGGTGAAGCCGTAGAAGGTGCTGCGATCGACCCGTGGCACGGGCACGGGCGAAAGATAGCCGGGGAGCTGCGCACTGGGCAGGCCGTAGTCGGGGAGGTTGTCCTGCTCGGTGTGCTGGTAAGTGAGAAAGGCGCGCGTCGAGGTGCCGAGGCCGAGGGCGAGCGAGGGCGCAACGGACCAATTTTGGCTGTTCGCATAATCGCGGCCGACGGCGTCGTTGTCCTGCCACAGGGCATTTACGCGAAGCGCGGCGCCGGGGATGGGCGAAGGGCCGATCGGTTGGTTTGCGTCGAGCGTGGCGCGCGCGCGATGGCCGGAGGTTTTTTCGTCGAAACCGTAGGCGAGCGTGCCCGCGGTGAAGGCTTCGAGGTTCGGAACCTTGGTGATGAGATTGACGTAGCCCGAGGCCCCGCCGCGGCCGATGTCGGCGCCCGCTGGACCTTTCGAAATCTCGACCTGGTCGATGTTGAAAATATCGCGGCTGTAGGCGCCGACGTCGCGCACGCCGTCGATGAAGATGTTGTTGGTCGTATCGTAGCCGCGGAGGTAGAACGAGTCGCCCGAGGTGGCGTTGGCGTTGCCACCTTCGCCGGCGGCGAACGTGATGCCCGAGCTGTTACGCAGCACGTCGCTGAGATTCATCGCGCCCTGCTGGAGATAAACTTCGCTCGGAATCACCACGACCGTCTGGGGGATATCTCGCAGCGGCTCGGAGAATTTCGGCGAGGCGACGGTTTTCGGTTTCACGTCTTCGACGGCGAGTTTGGGAAGCTGCGTGGCCTCGTCAGGCGGAGCAGCGGCGGGCGAAGGGTCGGCGGCGAACGCGGCGGAGGCGCCTTGCGCGATGAGCAGGGCGGTGAAGGCGGTTGAAGAATGGCGGGACGAGCCGGAGTCGAACGATGAAGGCGCGAGGAGCGTGGGGGTGGCGGGCATGGCGGTGGTGCGGGAGCGAGGTTGGGGAGGCGGGAAAAGGAAAACCGGCGGGCGGAAATGGGCGCGCGGCGAACGAATCAGTAACGCGTCGTGAAGGTCACGCGGAGGGCGCGGGGGGAGCCGGGCGTGATGTTCGTGTTGCTGTTGGCCATCGAGAAGTACTCGCGGTCGAGCAGGTTCTCGAGATTGAGCTGGGCGCGAAAGTGGCGGTTGATCTTGTAGAACACCGCGAGATCGAAGCGCACGAAGCCGGGAAGGGTGACCGTGTTATCGGTCGCGGCGAAGATGGCGTCGCGATAAATCGTGCCGACGCCGAAGCCCCACTGGGAATTCAAGTCGTAGCGGTTCCAGAGGGAAAACGTGTGGCGGGGAAGCTGGGCGAGACGCGCGCCGGCGAGGACGGTGGCGGACTGCGTGGTGTCGATGTGGCCGTCCTGATAGGCGTAACCGCCGGCGATGCTCCAGCTCTTCGAGAGGCGGCCGGTCGCGCCGAGTTCGACCCCGGTGGCGCGCTGGCCGTCGACGAGGATCGTCTTGGTGGAGTCGGCGGGATCGGTGATGGCGACGTTCGTGCGGTCGAGGCGGTAGACGGCGGCGGTGAAAGCGAGATCGGGATGCGCGTCCCACTTCAGGCCGACCTCGTAGTTGTGGAAGCTTTCGGGATCGAGGGATGCGTTGGTGAGGGTGAGCGAGGAGAGTTGCTCGCCGGCGCGGGGCACGAAGGACGTGCTGTAGGTCGCGTAGAAGGAGAGTTCGTCGCGCGGTTTGTAGATCAGGCCGGCGCGCGGGGAGACGTGAGAGTCGTCGGTCTTGATGCGCGTGGCGGTGCGGCGGTTGAAGAAATCGACGTCGAAATTTTCGAGTCGCACGCCGACGACGGCCTGGAGTTGGGGAAGAAATTCGATCTGGTCCTGCGCGTAGACGGCGGCGGTTTTGGCGGTGCCGTAGTTGTCGGCGTCGGTGGCATTCGGCGCGAAGGTGAGCGGCAGCGTGGTGCGCGGATTCGAGAGCGGAACCTGGATCGAAGTCGTGGTGGGGCTGACGGTGGTGAAGTAGCCGGTTTTGCGGAGGTTGTCGGTTTCCTGATGGGCGAACTCGAGGCCGGTGAGCAACTGGTGGGAGACAGACCCGGTGTCGAAAGGGATGACGAGGTCGGTCTGGTTGTAGAGATTATCGCGGTTGGTGGCGTTGCGGTAGGCTTGGAGGGCGACGGAGGTGCCGGTGGCGTTCACGGCGCCGGCGAAGAGGTTCTGGTAATATTTTTCGTAGCGGGCGACGCGGGTCGTGTTGCGGAGATAAATGCCGTGGGAAAACGTGCGATCGAGCGTGGCGAACGCGGTGTTGACCGTGGCTTCGGTGGGACTCTGCGCCGGATCGCCGAAGAAGGTGGAGGGAGCGGTCCGGACGGGGCGGCCTTGAAAAGAGGATACGCCGCGGTCGGTGGTGCGTTCGTCGTGGAAATATTCGAAGCCGGTGCGGAGCGTGGTTTGCGGGGAGAGATTCCACGTCGCCGTGGGATTCACGCCGAAGCGCTTCACGGTGACGTCATCGCGATAGCTGCCGGCGTCTTCGTAGAGTCCCGTGAGGCGGACGGAGAAAGCGCGGTTGAGCGGCTGGGCGAAGTCGAAGGTCGCGCGGGATTGCTCCCACGAGCCGGCGAGCAGGCTGAGTTCGCGGCGGATGGCGCCGTTGGCTTGTTTCGTGACGCGGTTGATGAGACCGCCGGAACCGCCGCGACCGAAGATCATGGCGTTGGGGCCCTTCAGGACTTCGACGCGATCGACGTTGTAGAAGTCGCGGAAATATTGGACGTCGTCGCGCACGCCATCGACGAAGAAGTCGGCGGTGGTGCTGTTGCCGCGCATGACGGGCGTGTCGCGATTGCCTTCGCCTTGGGCGATGCCGACGCCGGGGACATAGCGGGTGAGGTCACCGATGCTGCGCATCGACTGGTCGTCGATCAGCTCGCGAGTGACGATGCCGATGGACTGTGGCACGTCGACGAGCGCGGTGTCCGTTTTTGTGGCTGCGACACTGCGTTGAATGGCGTAATCTTGGGAGCCGCGCTGCTCGTTCACCTCGAGTTTCGAGAGGAGGACGGGCTCATCCTTGGGCGGAAGATAGCTGGGGGTCTGGTCAACGAAGGGGTCGCGGGCGAGCGCGATACTCGACGACGCCCCGCAGAGCACGGCGAGGGAGAGGCGTTTGAAACGGGTGAACTCGGAGGCGATCATGGCGGTAATTTTGCTGATAACAGGTCTCAATAGCTTGAGTACCAGCCGGCAGGTCAACTTTATTTTGAGACACACACTCAATCTCAATGAGACTTGCGGGTTGACGGTACTGAGTGCCAAGTCGTTATCTTCACCGAATGCCGGACGAGTTAACGGTCAATCTCGCTGCGAGGAGCTACCCGATTCTGTTCAGGACGGCGGTGGTAGCGGCGGTGCGAGCGAAGATCGGCGAGTTGCGCGATGCCGGGCGGAAGGTGGCGGTGCTCACCGATGCGGGTGTCGCCGCGGCGCAGGCGGCCGCGCTCGAAGCGATGTTCCGCGGTCTTCCGCGATTGGTGGTGGAGCCGGGCGAAGGCTCGAAAAGTCTTCTGGTGTTGGGCCGCGTGCTGGACTTTTTGGCGGCGGAAGGGCTCGACCGGAGCGGGGCGCTGTTTGCGGTGGGCGGCGGTGTGATCGGCGACCTCGGCGGATTCGCGGCGGCGGCGTGGCTGCGCGGGATCGATTTTTTTCAAGTGCCGACGACGTTGCTGGCGATGGTCGACAGCTCGGTGGGTGGCAAGACGGGCATCAATCTTGCCGCGGGGAAAAACCTCGTCGGCGCGTTTCATCAGCCGAGAGGTGTGTTCATCGGAACGGACCTGCTGGCCACGCTGCCGGCGCGGGAGTTCGCGGCGGGGATGGCGGAGGTGATCAAATACGGGCTGCTCGGCGACGCCGGATTGTTCGAGCAGTTGGAGCGGGCGCCGCTCACGGTCAAAAGTGGAGCGCTGGCCGCCGTGATTCGCCGGTGCTGTGAGCTGAAGGCGGGGATCGTGGAGACGGATGAGCGCGAACTGGCAAAGGACGGCGGGCGGGCGCTGCTGAATCTCGGCCACACGTTCGGACACGCGATCGAGCAGGTGACGGGCTACGGCGCGTATCTGCACGGGGAAGCGGTGGCGGTGGGGCTTTGCGCCGCGGCGCGGTTGTCGGAGAAACTCGGTTCCGTCGGCGCGGCCGACGTGGCGCGGATCGAAACGGTCGTGGCGGCGCATGGGCTGCCGGTGCGTTTGCGCGAACCGCTGCCGCTGGGAGAGCTTTTTGCGGCGATGGCCCGCGACAAAAAAGTGCGTGCGGGGCTGCCGCGTTTCGTGGTGTTGAGGAAAATCGGCGAAGCCGCGACGAGCGGCGAGGTGCCGCGCGCGTTCGCCGAGGCCGCGTTTCGCGAGGTCGGCGCCGAGTAATGGCGAAATTCGGAGTGTGGAATGCGGATTGCCGATCGGGCCGGCTCGCCGCATGAATGCGTCCGGGCTGTTGACCACGCCGCATTCCGAAGTCTCCCATCCCGCAATCAAATCATGTCAGCCATCGACGAAGGCATCGTCCGCGAGTATTTCGAGCAGAACGGATTTCTCGTCCGGCAAGCGCGCAAATACCAGGTGGCGGCGCGGCGCAAACACGCCGAGGAGGAGATCGATCTCGTCGTCTACAACCCGGCGTGGGAGCGCGGCGCACGGAAGCCGGACTTCTTTCTGTTTTCGAACGAGCTGCCGTTTGTCCAGAAGGCGGTGATCGCGGTGAAGGGCTGGCACACGGGCGTATTCACGCCGGCGATGCTCAAGAGCAGCCCGGAGATCTTTAATTTTCTGGAGCAAAACGTGCTCCGGGAAGCGGCGCGTTTTTTTCCGCCGGAGCCGGAGAATCGGGCCGAGCCGGGCGGACTGCCGACCAAGGTGCTCGTGCTGCCGAGTCTGCCGACGGCGGAGCCGTTCCGGTCGCAGAGCGTCGAGCTGCTGAAGGCGCGGGGCGTGGACGCGATCGTTTCCTTTCGCGCGATGCTGCTCGACCTGATCGAGAAGATCGAAATCAACCAGAACTACACGAAGAGCGACACGCTGCAGGTGATCCGGATTTTGAAAAACTACGATCTGTTGAAGAACGCGCAGCTCGATATGTTTCCCGCGCGCGCCGGCATGGTGCGGCGCGGACGCGGCTGACGTCATGGCGACTACAATACATCCGACGGCGATCGTCGAGGCGGGCGCGCAACTCGGCGCCGATTGCGAGATTCACGCCTATGCCGTGGTAAAAAAACACTGCGTGCTCGGCGACCGGGTGGTGGTGCATCCGTTCGCGGTGCTGGGGGGCGATCCGCAATATTTGAGATTCGATCCGGGGATCGCGACGGGCATCCGCATCGGCAGCGGCACGGTGGTGCGGGAGCACGTCACGGTGAATCGATCGATCTCCGCCGGCGAGTTCACGACGGTGGGGGAAAATTGTTTTCTGATGGCGGCGTGCCACGTGGCGCACGACTGCGCCGTGGGCCACCACGTGGTGCTGGCGAACGCAGCGCTGTTCGCCGGCCACGTGACGGTGGGCGACCACACGTTCGTCGGCGGGGGCGCGGCGGTGCACCAGTTTTGCCGGATCGGCGAGAGCGTGATGGTGGCGGGTCACGCTTCGATCACGCGCGACGTGGCGCATTTCACCATGGTGGCGGAGCGCGACGAGATCGTGGGCTTTAACGCCGTGGGCCTGCGCCGTCGCGGGATCGGTCGCGCCGCGGTGGCGGAGCTGAAGCAGGCGTTTCACGCGGTGTATTTCACGCCGGGAAACATCCGCGCGGTGGCGGCGCAAACGCTGGCAGACGGCACGTACGGCACGCCGGAGGCGCGGCGGTTTCTGGAATTTTTCGCCGCCGGCAAACGCAGCTTCGCGCGCGCCCGGCGAGCGGAGCCTTCGGAAGGCGAAGCTTAGGCGTGAACGCGCTCCGATGACCTCGAAACTCGCCATCACGTGCGGCGACCCGGCGGGCGTCGGGCCGGAAATCATCGCGGCGTGGTTGCGCGCGAATCCGGTCGAGGCGCGCGATGTCGCGGTCGTGGGCCCGGCGCAGTGGCTGGCCGCGATGGAGACGACGGCGGAAAAAATTCCGGTCGGGCTGGATAACTTTCTCGCGACGCCGGGGCAGCCGGATGCGGATGGCGCCCTGGTGGCGTGGGCGGCGATGGAGCGGGCGGCGAAAGGCTGTGGCGCGGGGGAATTTTGCGGCGTGGTCACCGGGCCGATCAGCAAGCAGCGGCTGGCGCGGATCGGCTACGCGTTTCCGGGGCAAACGGAATTTTTTGCGGCGCGGTGGGGCGGGGAGCCGGTGATGGCGTTTTGCGGCGGAAAGCTGCGCGTCGCGCTGGCGACCTGGCACGTGCCCCTGCACGAGGTGGCGAGTCTGCTGGGGCCGCATCTGCTGCGGCGCACGATTACGGCGGCGGCCGAGTTGGCGCGGGCCGACGGCATTGCGGCGCCGCGCATCGGAGTGTGCGGGCTGAATCCGCACGCCGGCGAGAATGGGCTGCTCGGCTACGAGGAGCGCGATTTTCTAAATCCGTCGCTCGCGCAGTTGCGGGCGGAGTTCGCCGGGCTGTCGCTCTGCGAGCCGGGCGATACGCTGTTTGCACGGGCGCTCGGCGGGGAGTTCGACGTCGTGGTCGCACTCTATCACGACCAGGGGCTCGCGCCGTTGAAGACGATCGATTTCGACGAGGCGGTGAATGTGACGCTCGGGCTGCCGTTCGTGCGCACGAGTCCGGATCACGGCACGGCGTTTGGGATTGCGGGCCGGGGCGTCGCGCGGATGACGAGTTTCGCGAACGCGGTGAGCGTCGCGCGGCGCTTGATAAAGCTTCGCGGGGCACGATAGTCCGTGCATCTGCATGGCTGATTCCACCACGATGTCTCCTGTCGCCGACCTCGCGGACGTGCTCCCCGAGGGCATCCGCGCCGGGAACGAAAATCTCGTCCGTTTGACCGCTTCGGCGGGCGCAAAGGTCGCCGCGCTGGTCGCCCGGGAAAAGCAGGGAAACTTCCTGCGCATCGCGATCTCCGGCGGCGGGTGCAACGGCCTGAGCTACAAGATGAGATTCGTGGCGGAGCCGAAGCGCGGCGACATCCTCGTGCGGACGGGCGGGGCGGCGGTGCTCGTCGACAGCAAGAGCGCGCTTTATCTCAAGGGGACGCACGTCGACTATTCGGCGGCGATGGTCGCGGGCGGGTTCAAGTTTTCGAATCCGAACGCCAAGGCGAGCTGCTCGTGCGGAGAGAGTTTCAGCGTTTGAACCGGGGTCTTTCCGATCCGGTGGCACTGGGCCAATTAATTGTTGTCATTGCCCGGCTTCCCGGCGAAAACCCGCGCCGCCTTATTTCTTGCTCACCCACACCTAATTGATGGCCATTTCGTTTCCTTCCGCCGGCGGCGGCAACCGCCCAGGCTCTTATCAGCGTCGCAATGTCGACCCGTTCGCGGCCATCCGCCGCAACCACCGTATCAAGGTTCCACAGGTGCGCGTGATCTCGCCCGAGGGCAAGCAACTCGGAGTGCTCGATACCGCGAAGGCCATCAATCTCGCCCTCGAAGTGGGCCTCGATCTCGTCGAGGTCGCGCCGAATGCGACGCCGCCCGTGTGCCGCATCATGGATTTCGGCAAATACGTTTACGAGGAGCAGAAGAAGCACACGCACTCGAAATCCACCGCGAGCAAGATCAAGGAAATCGAATTCAGCGCGCGCATCGCCGAGGGCGATTTCAACACGAAGCTGCGGCACGCGGAGGAATTTCTCGATCACGGCAACAAAGTTAAACTTCGCCTGAAGTTCCGTGGCCGCGAGATGGCGCACACCGAGATCGGTTTCGGCGTGATGACGAAAGCCGTCGCCGAACTCGCGGGGATGGGACATCCCGATGCGCCGCCGAAGCTCATCGGCCGCAACATTCACGTGATGCTCACGCCGCTGCCGCCGAACAAGCGCAAGCGGAAGTACAAGGCGCCGGATGAGGCGCCGATCGACGACGGTCCGGATACGGATCACGAGGACGAGGACGATACGGATCACGGTTCGCCGGCGCCGACCGCGAACACCTGACCCCGCGACGCCCATGCGTCGCGCGGTGCCTCTCCTGACAGCGTGGATCCTGGCGTGGGCCTGGCTTTTGCCGGCTCGCGCGGCGGCGCAGACTCGCGCCACTCCGACCCGCCCGGGCGCATCGCCGGCGCAGCCGCTCGCAGCGCCATCACCGCATCACCCGCTCGGCGCGGTCAACGTCGATCTCGTCGACGCCGCCGAGCGATTCGGCATCGAGGCCGTGGCGAGCGGCCGAGGGAAGAAACTTGCGCTCGCCTTCGACGGCAGCCGCATCGATTTCGAACTCAACAGTCGTGAGGTCCAGGCGGACGGGCTGCGGGTTTTCATGGGCGGTCCGATGATTTCCCGGCGCGGGCATCTCTATATCAGCCGGGTCGATTTCGATGCGGTGGTGCTGCCGCTGCTGCGGCCGGCCCGGGCGACGCCTCCGCCGCCGCGACCGCGCGTGATCGCGATCGATGCCGGGCACGGCGGGGGGGATAACGGCATGCAGAACGAAGCGCTGGGATTGAAGGAAAAGACGCTCGCGCTCGATGTGGCGCTCCGGCTGAAAAAAATTCTCGAGACGGCCGGCTTCAAAATCGTGCTCACGCGGACCGACGACCGAACGTTCTCGACGGAAAAAAAGAAGGATCTGCCGATGCGCGCGCAGGTGGCGAATCGCGCGGGCGCGGACGTGTTCGTCAGCCTTCACTTCAACTCGCTTTTCCCCGACACGAAGACGAGCGGGACCGAAGTCTACGTCTACACGCGCCGTGGCCAGCGATCGGATACATCGATGGGTTTCGGCGAAGAGGACGATTCGCGCACCGAGGCGGCCGCGGTGAATCGCTTCGACGCGTGGAGCACGATTCTGGCTCACCGCATCCATCAGTCGGTGATCAGCCAGCTGAAAACGAATGACCGCGGGCAGAAGACCAAACACTTGCTGGTGCTGCAGGATCTCGAGTGTCCCGCGGTGCTCGTGGAATCGGTGTTCTTGTCCAACCCGGTCGAGGCGCGGCGGGCGGCGACGCCGGCTTACCGCCAGCAAATCGCCGCGGCGATCGCGGACGGCCTCCGTGACTACGCGGCGCTTTTCGGCTCGTCTCGTTCGAAACCGTGAGCGCTCCTGCTCGTCTCGCTTGACCATGCATTTAAAATCGCTTCGCGGGAGTTTGCTCCTGCTCGCCCTGTTCGCGGCGCCCGTGGCCGCCGTCCGCGCCTGGGATTATCCCGGGCATCGCATCGTGAACCAAGTCGCCCTCGCGTCGCTGCCGGCGGATTTTCCGGCGTTCGTGCGCGAGCCGGCGGCGGCGGAGCGGATCGCATTTCTGGCGGGCGAGCCGGATCGCTGGAAAAACGTGCCGGACCCGATCATGTGGCAGTCGGGCGGAAACTGGACGGATCATTTTCTCGATGTCGAGCAGCTGGCGGAAGCGGGGCTCGACGTGGCGAAGCTCCCGGCGTTTCGCTACGATTTCGCCGTGGCCTTCGCCGCGGGCCGCGGATCCCATGCGGATCAGTTTCCGGCGATCGATCCGGCGAAGAACGCCAACCACACGCGCGAGTGGTGTGGCTTTGTCCCGTGGGCGATCGCGGAATATTACGCGCGGGTGAAGTCGGCGTTCGCGTATCTGAAGGCCTTCGAGGAAAACGGCACGCCCGACGAGATCGCCAACGCGAAGGCGGATGCGCTCTACGTCATGGGCGTGATGGGCCACTATGTCGGCGATGTGGCGCAGCCGTTGCACACGACGGTGCATCACAATGGCTGGGTCGGAGAAAATCCGCACGGCTACACGACGTGGAATGGAATTCACAGCTGGATCGACGGCGGCTTCATCGGGAAAGCGGGAATCACGTCTGCGGAGGTCGTCGCGAAAGCGACGCCGGCCCGGCCGATTTCGCTCGCGGTGCGGACGGATGGGCGCGATCCGCTGTTCGTGGCGGTGGTCGATTATTTGCTGGCGCAACATGGGCTCGTCGAGCCGCTCTACCAGTTGGACAAGGAGGGAAAATTCAAGACGGACGGCTCGAGCGACAATTCGGCGGGACGGGCCTTCATCGTCGGCCAGCTCGTGACGGGCGGCGAGATGCTGGGCTCGTTGTGGCTGACCGCGTGGAAGGATGCGCCGGTGGACACCTATCTGCGTGCGCAATTGCTGAAGCGGAAGCTGGCGGAGACGGCGGGCGGCGCGGGGAAGTGAACGATTCGCCGGCGCTTTGATGCCCGATGAAAGGTGGAGCCCGACGTCCTCGTCGGGCTTGACGCGTGAAATTCAGCACGCCGCCTCGAACCAGGGCGGATTCATCGCCCTTTTTGTCATTCCGAGACGCCGAACCAACGCCAAGCCGTTGGGTGGCCTATGCCGATGAACGCTCAAATGCCCGTCATTCCGAGCGCAGCGAAGAATCCATTTGGACGTTCGCACGCGCGGCGTGCCACGAAGCGCGCACGGGATTCTTCACTTCGTTCGGAATGACACCTGGGAATGGGTCGAATGTAGGAGCCTGCTTGCAGGCGATGTTCGACGTGCGCGCGGTGAAATCGCCTGCAAGCAGGCTCCTGCATGCGGAGTCGGCGTAGGCTATCGATGACGCTACTTCGCCGGGGTTCGAGGAAACGCGTGAGTCGGACCGGCGGTCACAGACTGCCCTACATCTCTCACTGGTTACTCGGATAAATTCTAAAGGCCGAAAGCTTGAGGCGACTGGTATAAAAAGAAACCGCCATCGGTTTTACTTCACGTGCTTC
>JBEHYR010000002.1:0-239114 GCA_048498075.1 Verrucomicrobiota bacterium
TTCCTCCCTTATGGGCGGCCCTCCTCTCGGGTTCTTCCGCGACCGCCGACGATCGGTCTACACCGAACCTCCGTCATTTTGTTTCGCTGGAACCATCGCCGTCCGCCCCTGCCGCCCATCTCACCGCAGCCCCATGAACGCCGCCGCCATCACCGCCGTCGGCCCCAGCGCCCCGAGAAAAAGCCCGAGCGGCGACACGCCTTCGGGGAAAAATTTCTGCAAAATCGCCTGACCCGCCGGATTCGGCGCGTTCGCGATCACCGTCAGTCCCCCGCCCGTCACCGCGCCCGCGACCACCGCGTACTTCAGCGCATCCGTGAAGCCAGGCACCAGCGTCGCGAGATAGGTGATAGCCGCGTTGTCGTTCACCGCCGTCAGCGCCGTCGCGCCCAGAAACAGCGGCACTTCGCCGAGGCTCTTCAACACCGGCGCGATCCACCACCCTTGCAGCCCGCCGTGGATCACCAGCCCCGCGAGAAAAAATCCCACCAGCAGCGACGGCCGCAAATCCAGCCGGCTCTGGTGGTGCGCCGTCGCCTGCGCGAACGCCAGGAAGAACAAAAACGTCCCGACGAACAGCGCCGGATAATGCGCGAACCACACCGTCAGTCCCATGAACCCGAGCTGCACCGCCGTGATCCACATCGGAATCGGCCCGCGCCCGCTCGCCCCGTTCTCCTCCGCCGCCGCGCGTTTTTCTTCCTTCGCCCGCGTCGCATCGAGTGTCGCGAACTCCCGCCGGAAAATCGCGAAATATACCAGCGTCGCCACGACGATTCCCGTGAGCGCCCGCCAGCCGAAATGCAGGAACATGAAACCCAAATCCCACTTCCACGGCGCCGCCACCATCAACACCGGCGGCGCCGCGAAGTGTGTGAACGTCCCGCCCACCGACACGTTCACGAACAGCAGCCCGAGCGTCGCGTAACAGAATCTCGGTGACGGCCCCAGCCGGTAAAACCGCCGCGCCAGCAGCAGCGCCGCGATCGTCATCGCCGCCGGCTCCGTGATGAACGACCCCAGCACCGGCGCGACGATCAGAATCGCCAGCCACCACGCCGCCACCGAGCCGCGCCCCAGCGACGCCACCGCCCGCAGGCACCGTTCCGCAAACACGAGTACCGGCCGCGTCGACGCCAGCGCCATGATCACCACGACGAACATCGGCTCCGTGAAATTCACCTCGTGCCCGAGATAGCCGACCGCCGTCGCCCCGCCCTTCGCGATCGCGATCGCCACCGCGAGCACCACCGCCCACAGCCCGAACACCGCCTCCACCTCGCCGAGGAAATGCAGTACCTGGCCCTTGAAACTCACCTCGCTCGGCTCGTCCTCTTCCTCCCCGCGCCCTTCCGCTTCCGCCCGCGCGCGCAGGCCCTTCGCATGCTCCTGCTCCACGACGTGCGCCCAGTGCCGAAACTTCGCCGTCAGAAACGTGTGCATGATCGCGAGCAGAAAAATCCCCGTCGCCACGAGATTGAACGGCTCCACTTCCACCCGCGCGCGCAGCACGTCCCACACGCCCGTCGCCCCGTCCGCATAGCTCGCCAGCGGTCGCGGAAACTCGACCGCCGGCTCCGTCGCGCCGATGGCGTTCGTCGCCATCGTCATCGTGATCGCGCTACCGAGGCACCAGGCGATTCGCCGAAACATTAAACCCATCGCCGCATGCAACCTCCACCCGCCAGGGTGGCAAGTCGCGAGTCCGCTGCGTTCCGATTCCGGGAAATTCCCGTTTCGATTGCGGACATCCCGCCACGCTCCGTTTCCTGCCGCGAAAATTAAGCCATTGCCTCTCAGCGTATTGGTTTTGCCGCCCGCCTCGTGGCACAGCCCCTGCAAACTCCCCCCGCGCGCGATCTCCGCCCCCGCCGCTCTCCCCTCTCCAATTCTTTCTCTTTCCTCTTTCTCTTAATCTTTCTCCCTCCGCTCTCTGCCGTCGCCGACTTCCGTCCGTTCCCCCCGGATCCCTGACGAAAGAGAAAAAAGAAAAATAAAGGGAGAGATACTGCCTGCCAGCGATCCTCCCTCTCTCCGAACTCCGGTCTCCGAAAATGAAACACACCTTCCGTTCCCTCGCGAAATCTCCCGGTTTCGCTTTCACCGCGCTCGCCACGCTCGCGATCTGCCTCGCCGCCAACCTCACGATCTTCGCCGTGGTCGACGCCGTGCTCCTCCGCCCGCTCCCTTACGCCGACCCCGACCGCCTCGTCACCCTTTACTACACGTATCCGAAACTCGCCAACGCCAACAACGGCTCCTCCATCACCAACTATTACGAGCGCCGCGGCCAGATCCCCGCGTTCTCGTCGCTCTCCGCCATCAGCGAGGCCACCTCCGTCGTCGGCGAAACCGGCGCTACCGCGATCGAACCCTTCGCCCGCGTCACACCGGAATTCTTCGCTACCCTCGGCGTGAAACTTTTCCTCGGCCGTCCGTTCACCGACGCCGAACTGACCTATCAGACAGATCACGTCGCCATCATCAGCTACGAATACTGGCACCACACCTACAACGCCGACCCGCAGATCCTCGGCAAATCCATCCGCCTCGACGGCATCGCCCGCGAGATCGTCGGTGTGCTCCCGCCCGATTTTCGTTTTCTGTCGTTTCAGGCGCCCGTCTACGGACCGCTCTCCTCCGAGGAAGGCGAACGCAACGTTGCCGCCCGTCACAGCCTCGGCCCGATCGCCGTCGCGCGTCTCGCTCCCGGCGCGACCATGGCCGATGCCACCGCGCAGCTCGCCGCCCACGACGCCGCGCACGCCGGCGAGTTCGCCTACGCCAAAATCGTCGCCGACGCCGGCGCCCACACCGTCGTCGCTTCGCTGCGCGCCGATCACGTCGCCGCCGTCCGGCCCACGCTGCTCATTCTTCAGGCCGGCGCGCTTTTGCTCCTCGCCATCGGCGCGGTAAATCTCGTCAACCTCTTCCTCGTCCGCGCCAGCAGCCGCACGAAGGAACTCGCGATCCGACAGGCGCTCGGCGCCAGCCAACGCGACGTCATTCGCGACGTGATGTCCGAAACCGTCCTGCTCACGCTTGTCGGCGCCGCCCTCGGTCTCGGCCTCGGCGCCGCCGGCATCCGACTTCTCGCCGCGCTCGGACTCGACGACCTCCCGCTCGGCGCCACCACCCGTTTCGATTTCCGGGTCGCCCTCGTCGCGCTCGCCACCGCTCTCGGAGTCGGCGTCGCCATCGGTCTGCCCGTCGCGTGGTTCAACCTCCGCCACCGCCTCGCCTCCGCGCTGCAAACCGAGACGCGCGGCAGCACCGTCAGCCGCGCCACGCAACGCCTCCGTCACGGCTTCATCATCGCGCAGATCGCCGTCGCCTTTGTCCTGCTCACCGGCGCCGGCCTCCTCGGCCTCAGTCTCCGTCGCGCGATGGCGGTCGCCCCGGGCTTCCGCACCGATCATATCATTACCGGCCAGTTCACGCTTACGTGGGCCGGCTATCACACCAACGAGGCCTTCCCCCGGTTCTTCGACCGCCTCGACGAAGCATCCCGCTCGCTCCCCGGTGTCTCCGCGGTCGGCGTCGTGTCCAACGTCCCCCTCAGCGGTGCGCAGAATAACGGTGTCATCACCATCCCCGGCCGCACCGTCACTCCCGGCGAATCCCTCGCCGCGCATCCCCTCTTCGCCGTGGCCGGAAATTATTTTCAGGCCATGGGCATTCCGCTTCGCGCCGGACGCTACCTCGACCCCGCCGACGCCAAACGTCCCGAGCGCACCTGCGTCGTCGACGAAGATTTCGCCCGCCTCTACTGGCCCGCCGGCGGCGCCGTCGGCCAGCAACTCTACCGCGGCACGCCCGGCGAAAACGAAGCGGACCGCACGTTCACGATCGTCGGTGTCGTCGGGACGGTGAAACGGTCCGCCCTCACCGAAACCAAATCCGCCGGCGCCGTCTACTTCCCCTATTCCCAGCTCTTCAATCGCAACTTCTTCCTCGTCGCCCGCACGAGCCTCCCCCCGGCCTCCCTCGCGAACTCCCTCGCTCGCCTGGTCCGGGAAATCGACCCGGAAATCCCGCTCACCGACCTCCGCTCGATGGAGCTGCGCATCCAGGACAGCCTCGCCGACCGCCGCTCGCCCGCCCTGCTCGTCGGCATTTTCGCCGCCGCCGCGCTGCTGCTCGCTACGATCGGTCTCTACGGCGTCATGGCGTATTCAGTTTCCCAGCGCGTCGCCGAATTCGGCATCCGCATGGCGCTCGGCGCGCAACGCTTCGACGTGCTCCGCCTCGTGCTGCGGCAGGGACTCCGCCTCGTCGTGCTCGGCCTCGCGATCGGTCTGGCCTGCGCGCTGCTCCTGACCGGCCTGCTGTCGTCCCAACTCTTCGGCGTCAGCGCCAGCGATCCGCTCGCCCTCGGCGGCGTCGCCGCGCTCCTCGGCCTCGTCGCCGTCCTCGCCTGTCTACTCCCCGCCCGCCGCGCCACAAAGGTCGACCCCATGATCGCCCTCCGCGCCGAGTGAGAAATCGTGAAATCGGTCATCGGTCATCGGTCATCTAAAATTTCCCCTCCGCCGCCCTCCGAAATGTTAGATTTTAGATGACCGATTTTCAGTTTTCACGATTCCCGCCGCCCCTCGCTCTTCCTCCCTCTCAACTCTCAACCCTCAACTCTCAACTTTCGCCGTGCGCCACGCCCTCCGCTCCCTCGCCAAATCCCCCGGCTACACCGCGGTCGCGATCCTCACGCTCGCCCTCGGCATCGGCGCCACCACGGCGATTTTCTCCGTCGTCGACGCCGTCATTCTCCGCCCGCTCCCGCTGCCTCACCCCGAACAGCTCGTCGCCGTGCGCTGCGTCATTCCCGCCGTCGCGCGCCAATACCCCACGCTCCCCGTCAACGCCCGCTTCTACACCGAGTGGCGCACGCTCCCCGCCTTCGCCTCGCTCGCCTTGCTCGACCGCTGGACGGTCACGCTCACCGGCGCCGGTGAGCCCGCGCGCCTCTCCGCCATCGCCGGCAGCGCCAATCTCCTCCCGACCCTCGGCGTCGCTCCCGCGCTCGGTCGCGGCTTCACCGCGGACGCCGACCAGCCCGGCCCGTCCACCGTCGCGTTGATCAGCGACCGGCTCTGGCGCGAACACTTCGCGTCCGACCCCGCGATCCTCGGCCGCGCGATCACGATCGACTCCCGTCCCCTCACTGTCATCGGCGTCATGCCCGCCGGTTTCCGCCTCCCCGACCAGCGGTTCAGCGAGCCCGATCTCTATCTCCCGCATCCGTTCGAGGCCAGGGAACTCGCGGAGATCGTCGGTCGTTTCAACTACGAGGTGATCGGGCGCCTCGCTCCCGGCGTCACGCTCGCCCAGGCGGAAACCCAGCTTAACGCTGTCGCCGCCCGCCTCTCGCAACTCGCCGCTAACAATACCGAGGTCCGCAGCTCGCTCACTCCGCTTCACGACGACGTCGTCGGTCCCGTGCGCCGCGGCGTTTGGATTCTTTTCAGCGCGATCGGCGCCGTGCTGCTGCTCGCGTGCCTCAATCTCAGCATCCTCGGCCTCGCCCGCGCCGAACAGCGCGGCCACGACTCCGCCATCCGCGCCGCCCTCGGCGCCTCCCGTGCGCAGCTCTTCGCCCACGCTCTCGCCGAGTCGCTCGCGCTCTCCGTCGTCGGCGGCGCGCTCGGCTGTCTCGTCGCGAGTTGGGGCCTCACGCTCCTCGTCCACCTCGCGCCCGCCAATCTCCCCCGGCTCGAAACCGCCCAGCTCGATCTCGGCGTCCTCGCCTTCGCGGTCGGTTCCACCCTCCTCGCCACCGTGCTCGCCGGCCTCGTGCCCGCCTGGCACAGCGCGCGCTGCGACGCCGCGTCCGTCTACCTCGCCCGCAACAGTCGCACCTCGACCGGCAGCCCCGCCACGCGCCGGCTGCGCGCGACGTTCATCGCCGTCGAGGTCGGCGTCGGCACCGTCCTGCTCGCCGCCGCCGCGCTCCTCCTCGGCAGCTTCGGCCGGCTCCTGCGCGCCGACGTCGGTTTTCAAGCTCCCCGCGTCGTCACCACCGATCTCGTCATTCCCGCTGCGAAATATCACGCGCCGGCCGATCGTCGCGGTTACTACGACCGCGTGATCGCCGAAATCTCCGCCGTGCCCGGCGTAGCCACCGCCGCCGTCACCAATGCCCTGCCGCTCACCGGCGAAACGTGGATCGATTCCCTCTGGGCGCCCGGCGATACACGCCACGCGTTCGAACACCCGCAGGCCAACGTCCGCTTCGTCACGCCCGACTACTTCGCGACCCTCGGGATTCCGCTGCTCGCCGGCCGCACCTTTCGTCCCACCGACGGCCCGGAGACCGGCCTCATCTCCGCGCAACTCGCCGCCAAGCTCTGGCCTGGGCAGGATCCCGTCGGCCGCAAGGCGCTGCGCGGCGACGGCACCGATCCGATCGACATCATCGGCGTCGTCGGCGACGTGCGCGCCACTGTCGATCACGCGCCCGTCTCGTTCGTCTACCGCCCGCACTGGGCCTGGGGTTTTTCGCAGGCCACGCTCGCCGTTCGCCTCGACGCCACCGCGCCGCCCGCGGTCGCCGCCGCGCTGCGTCAGGCGATCCGTCGGATCGACGCCGACGTGCCCCTGCAGAATTTCAAAACCATGGATGACATCTTCGTCTCCGCCGTCTCGTCGCGCCGTTTTCAGCTCCGCCTCATCGTCGCCTTCGCGCTCTCCGCGCTCACGCTGGCGGGCGTCGGACTCTACGGCGTCGTCTCGCACGGCGTCACCCAGCGCACGCGCGAACTCGGCCTCCGCCTCACCTTCGGCGCCCCACCCGCCGCGCTCCGGGCGATGGTCGTGCGCCAGGGCCTGCGTCCCGTGCTCATCGGCCTGCTCGCCGGCGTCGCCGCCTCGCTCTTGAGTGGACAACTCCTCGCAAGTTTCCTCTACGAAACGAATCCCCGCGATCCGCTCGCCCTGCTCGCCGTCGCCGCTGTTCTTCTCCCCGTCGCCTTCCTCGCCTGCTGGCTCCCCGCCCGCCGCGCCACGAAAGTCGACCCGATGACCGCCCTCCGCGCCGAGTGAGAAATCTTGAAATCGGTCATCGGTCATCGGTCATCTAAAATTTCCCCTCCGCCGCCCTCCGAAATGTCAGATTTTAGATGACCGATTTTCAGTTTTCACGATTCCCGCCGCCCCTCGCCCGTTCCCCCTCTCAACTCTCAACCCTCAACTCTCGACGTTCGCCGTGCGCCACGCCCTCCGCTCCCTCGCGAAATCCCGCAGCTACACCGCCGTCGCGCTCCTCATCGTCGCCGTGGCGGTCGGCGCCGCCACCACGATTTTCAGCGCCGTCGATGCCGTCGTCCTCCGCCCGCTCGCGTTGCCCGATCCCGACCGCCTCGTCGCCATCCACGAGACCAATCTCGCCCGCTCCATCTCCGCTTTTTCCGTCTCGGTTCCGAACTACGCCAACTGGCGCGATCGCAGCCGCTCCTTCCAATCTCTCGCCGCGCTCACCTGGCGCTCGATGAATCTCACCGGCCGCGGCGACCCTGAACTCATCCCCGTCCGCGCCGTCACCGCAAATTTTCTCCCGACCTTCGGCGTCACGCCCACCCTCGGGCGCAATTTCCTCCCCGAGGAAGACCATCCCGGCGCCCGCCACGTCGCCATCATCACCGACGCCTTTCGCCGCCGCCATTTCGCCGATCGCCCCGACGTCGTCGGCCAGACGCTCCTCTTCGATCAGGTTCCCTACACCATCGTCGGCATCACGCCCGCCGGCGCGCCGCTGCCCGGCCCCATCGAGGTGCTGGTGCCGATCGCCTTCGATCTCGCTCGCGAAGATCGCCTCAATCACGAACTCGAGGTCTACGGTCGCCTGAAATCCGACGTCACGCTCGAGCAGGCCGACGCCGAACTGAAAGCCGTCGCCACCCAGATCTGGACCGAGCTTCCTCAACTCGAGCGCGGTTGGAGCACGCGTCTCTTTCCCTTCGCGCGCGAGATCGTCAGCGATCAAGTCCGCACCGGCCTTTGCGTGCTCGCCGGCGCCGTCGGCGTTCTCCTCCTCATCGCCTGCGCGAATCTTTCCAACCTCATGCTGGTGCGCGCCGCCGCCCGCCACCACGAACTCGCCGTGCGCACCGCCCTCGGTGCCACGCGCTGGCGCCTCGCCCGCCAACTCCTCACCGAGGCGCTCCTCCTCGCTTCTGCCGGCGGTCTCGTCGGGGTGCTGCTCGCGCTCTGGGCGATCGACGCTCTGCACGCCATGCCGCTTCCGCGCGCCGCGGAAATCTCCCTCGATCTCCGCGTACTCGCCGTCGCCGCCGGCGCCACGCTGCTCACCGCCGTCCTCGCCAGCATCGGTCCCGCCCTGCGCGCCTCGCAGACAAAACCCCACGAAGCTCTGAAGAGTCGCTCCGCCCGCATCACGCATCGCTCGCGCGCCCGCGATGCCTCGGTCGTCGCACAGCTCGCGCTCTCGTTGACTCTCCTCATCGGCGCCGCGCTCCTCGCCCGGAGTTTTCTCAAACTCGTCCGCGTTAATCCCGGCTTCACCACCGACAACGTCCTCACCCTCGCGCTCCGGCCCGCCGGCGATGACGCCCGCGCGATCGCGTTTTACAACGAGACTGTCACCCGCGTCAGCGCCTTGCCCGGCGTCGCCGCCGCCGGCCTCGTCAGCAACCTCCCGCTCACCGAAGGCAACACCAGCCTCAACGTCTTCCCCATCGGCGCCTCCGTTATTCCCGCCGGCGAGTCCGTGCAAGCCGAGTGGCGGCTCGTCGACGGCGATTATTTTGGCGCCATGCGCATTCCCGTACTGCGCGGAAAAACCTTCGCCGGCCTCCCCGCCGACGAAGCCCGCCGCTCCCTCGTGATCTCCGCCTCGCTCGCCCGCGCGCTGTTCGGCGACGCCGACCCGATCGGCCGTTCGATCCAGCCCGGCTACGGCGACCACACGGAAAAAGTCATCGGCGTCGTCGGCGACGTCCGCAGTCATCACCTCGGCGTGGAACCCGCGCCCACGTTTTACTGGTCCTTGCAACGCTTCACCTACGGACCGCAGTCGCTCGTCGTCCGCACGCACGGCGAGCCCGCCTCGCTCGCCGCCGCGTTGCGCTCGACCATCAAGTCGATCGATCCCACCGTCCCCGTTTTTCGGGTACGCACGCTCGCTGAACTCCGCGCCACCAACCTCGAACAGGAACGTCTCCTCTTCCGCCTCCTCGGCGGCTTCGCCGGCATCGCGCTCCTGCTCGCCGCGCTCGGCACCTACGGCGTGATCGCGTTCATGGCCCAGCAACGCACCCATGAAATCGGCATCCGCCTCGCCCTCGGCGCGCAGACCGCCGACGTGCTCCGCCTGATTCTCGGCGCCGGGGCGCGGCTGCTTCTCCTCGGCGGCGCCTTCGGCCTGCTCGGTGCCTTCGCCGCCGGTCGCGTCCTCGCCTCGACGCTCTACGAAACATCGCCCCACGACCTCGCGAGCTTCGCCCTCGCCTCCGCCGCGCTCGCGGTCGCCGGCCTGCTCGCCGCGTTCCTCCCCGCCCGCCGCGCCACTCGCGTGGATCCTCTCATCGCCCTCCGCGCCGAATGAGAAATCGTGAAATCGGTCATCGGTCATCTAAAATTTCCCCTCCGTCACCCTCCGAAATGTTAGATTTTAGATGACCGATTTTCAGTTTTCACGATTCCCCTCCACCTCGCCCGCTCTTCCTCCTCTCAACTCTCAACCCCCAACGCTCAACCCCGTGCGCCACGCCCTCCGCTCCCTCGCCAAATCCCCCGGCTTCACCACGGTCTCCGTCCTCACGCTCGCCCTCGCGATCGGCGTCAATTCGGCGACGTTCTCCTTTGTCCGCGACCTGTTTCTCCGGCCGCTCGTGCGCGACACGCGCCAGCATCTCGTGTCGCTCTACACGCGTCGCGAAGCGCCCACCGCCGGCGATCGCGATTTCCGCCGCTTCACCTTCCGCGAGTTCGCCGAGTTGCGCGCGAATCACGCCGTGCTGGCCGACGTCGCAGCCACGCTCTTCGGCACCGGCGCGTTCGGGCCGGGCGAACACGCCCAGCGCAATCTGTTCTGCCTCGTCTCGGAAAACTATTTTTCGCTGCTCGGCGCCCAGCCGTGGCGTGGTCGCTTTTTCTCCGCCGGGGAAACGCGCCCCAACGCCGGCATTCCCGTCGCCGTCGCGAGCTACGCCTATTGGCAGCGGCTCGGCGCGCCCGCGGACCTCGTCGGCCGCCGGCTCAAAATCGATGGACGCGACTACACCGTCGTCGGCATCGCCCCGCCGGGTTTCGCCGGTCTGCACGTCGCGATCTCACCCGCCGTGTGGCTGCCGCTCGGCGCCGCGCCGTTGATCCCGAGCGGACTGTGGGGCGACGGTCCGTCGCAGGATTTGCAGGACGCGCGGTCGTATCGGCTGCTGCTTTTCGCCACGCTCCAACCCAACCTCTCGCTCGCCGCCGCGCGCACCCTGCTCGGTCCGCTCGAGGCGCGGCTCACTGCGTTGTCCGGCGCCGGCGCCGATGCCCGCCGGCTGGTCATCGCCCCGCCCGGACGTTTCAGCCTGAGCAACGATCGGCCGGAGGACGAAAGTTTTCTGCCCCGCTTCGCCGCGCTCTCGCTCGGGATGGCGGCGAGCGTGCTGCTCGTCGCGTGTCTCAACCTCGCCAATCTCCTCCTCGCCCGCGGCCTCGCGCGCCGGCGCGAGATCGCCATCCGTCTGTCGCTCGGCGCCTCGCGCGGCCGCGTCGTGCGACAACTCCTGACCGAGGGCCTCCTGCTCGCGCTCGCCGGCGGCGCTCTCGGCGTGCTGCTCAGCGCGTGGATCGGCGATCTGTTGCAACAATTTCAAGCCGGCGTCTTCAGCGCCGGCACCTTCATGTTGTCGACTCACGCGCCGGTCGACGTCTCCTCGCTCGCCGCGATGGCGGCACTCTGCCTCGCAGCGACCCTCGGCTTCAGCCTCGTGCCCGCGCTCCGCGCGACGAAGCTCGACCTCGTCGCCGACCTCAAGCTCGCCCCCGCCGCGTCCAGCGCGGCCGCGAGCGGCTGGACGCGCTTCTTTTCACTCGGGCACTGCCTCGTCATGGGCCAGATCGCGCTCGCGCTGATGCTGTTGTTTGGCGCGGGACTTTTCTTCCGCGGCGCCTGGAACGCCGGCCATCTCGACTACGGTTTCACGACCGAGGGCGAACTGGTCGCGAGCATCGACTACCGGCTCGGGCACACGCCGCCCGCTGAAATTCCGCGGCGCGAGCAGGCGTTGCTCGCGTGCGCCGCCGCGCTGCCGGGCGTCACTCACGCCGCGATCGCCTCGGGCGTCCCCTATAATTTCGAAGGTAACTATCGCCGCGTCTTCGCGGCCGACGCGCCCACCGGCGAGGCCGGCCGCACGGCCGTGTGGACCATCGTCAGCCACGATTATTTTCGCACCCTTGGGATCGCGCTGCTTCGCGGCCGCGAATTCACCGCCGGGGAAACGACCTCCGACCGCGGACCGCGCGTCGCGATCGTCGACGACACGCTCGCCCGCGCTCTCTTCGGCGACCGCGACCCGATCGGCCAACGCCTCGCGTTCCGCGCCGGCGATGCGGCGGGCGGCATGGAGATCGTCGGTGTGATCCGCAGTCCGCGCGAGGAGGTCTTCGACGCTGCCGCGCCGATGCGCATTTACCAACCGCTCGGCCAGGCCCCCGAGGCCGACATCCACGTGCACGTTGCCGTCGCCTCGCCCGCGGCGGCGCCCGCGGTGCTCGCCGATTTGCGACGTGAGCTTCACGCGCTCGATCCGGAAAATGCCGTGCTCTCGGCTCGGCCGCTAGGCGACTTCGTCACCAAGAACATCAATCTCTCGCTCATTCATCTCGCGGCGATCGCCTTCGGCGCGTTTGGCGGGGTGTCGCTCCTGCTCACGGTGGTCGGCGTCTACGGTGTGAAGGCCCACGCCGTCTCGCGTCGCACGCGTGAGATCGGCATCCGGCTCGCGCTCGGCGCGCAACGCCGCGACCTCCTCGTCCTCCTCCTGAAACAAGGGATGCTCCAAACCGCGCTCGGTCTGATTGCCGGCCTCGCCCTCGCGCTCCTCGCCGGCGGACTCCTCTCGAAAATGCTCTACCGCGTAAGCCCCGTCGACCCGCTCGCACTCGTGGGCGCGGCCGCGGTCATCGCGCTCGCCGCCCTCCTCGCCTGCTGGCTGCCCGCCCGCCGCGCCACGAAGGTCAGCCCGCTCATCGCCCTCCGTGCCGAGTAGAAATCTTGAAATCGGGCATCGGTCATCGGTCATCTAAAATTTCCAACCCCGCCCTCCGAAATGTCGGATTCCAGCTGACCGATTTTCAGTTTTCACGATTCCGCTCCGCTCTCTCGACTCTCAACCCTCAACGCTCAACTCCATGCGCCACGCTCTCCGCTCCCTGGCGAAATCTCCCGGCTTCACCGCCATCGCGCTCCTCACCCTCGCCCTCGGCCTCGGCGTGAACACCGCGATGTTCGGTTTCATCAAGGCCTTTCTCCTCAACCCCGCGCCCTACCCGCAAGCCGACCGGCTCGTGCGCGTCTTCCGCACCGCGCCGCAATCGAAAACCTGGCCGCATTCCGAGCCCGATCTCCGCGACCTCCGCGCCGGCAGCCGCTCGTTCGCCTCCCTCGCCGCCTTCCAGTGGTGGACCTTCAGCATCGCCGCTCCCGGCCAGCCCGCCGAGCGCCTCCGCGGCGTCCTCGCGTCCCCGGAGTTCTTTGCCACCCTCGGCCTCCAACCCTCGCTCGGCCGCGCCTTCACCGCCGAGGAAACCCAGCCCGGACGCGACCAGGTCGTCGTGCTCACCGATTCCTGCTGGCGCGCCCGTTTCAATGCCGACCCCGCCGTCATCGGCCGCACCCTCCGCATCGACGGCGCCAATCTCACCGTCATCGGCGTCATGCCCGCCGCCTTCGCGTATCCGCTTTTCTGGGGCAAGCTCGAGGCCCTCCGTCCCCTCGTCATCTCCGCCGACTGGCAGCACGAGCGCGGCACGCACTGGCTCGGAGCCATCGGCCGCCTCGCGCCCGGCGTCACTCTCGCCCAGGCCCAAGCCGAGGTCGACACCCTCGCCGCCGGGCTCGCGCGCGACCACGCCGACACCAACGCCGGCACCGGCCTCAGCCTCGTCCCGCTCCACGAGAGCGCCATGATCGACACCGGCCGCAACGTCACCTGGATGACCTTCGGCCTCGCCGGCTTCGTCCTGCTCATCGCCTGCGCGAATCTCGCCAATCTTCAACTCGCCCGCAGCGCCGCCCGCGCACGCGAGTTCGCCATCCGGGCCGCGCTCGGCGCTTCGCGCACCACCCTCATGCGCCAGCTCCTCACCGAGAGCCTCGTGCTCGCCGGAGCCGGCGGCACGATCGGCCTGCTCGTCGCGGTCTGGCTCAACGACCTCCTCGGCCGCAGCCTGGATCTGGGCGGCAGTGGCGGCGGCACCAGCATCCCCCTCGACTGGACCGTGCTCGGCTTCGCCTTTCTCGCCTCGCTCGCCGCCGGCCTCGCCACCGGCCTCGTGCCCGCATGGCTGGCCGCGCGCGCCGACGTCAACACCGCCCTCAAAGCCCAGTCCCGCGGTGCCACCGGCGACCGTTCGCGCCACCGCTTCCGCCACGCCGTCATCGCCGCCGGCATCGCCTTCGCGCTCGTGCTGCTCACCGGCGCCACGTTTTTCATCCGCGGTCTCCAGCGTTTCGCCGCCCGCGACCCCGGCTGGCAGACCTCCGGTCTCCTCACCGGCACGATCACGCTGCCCAACAACGTCCCCGGCGATCGCTATTACCCGGTCGAGACCCGGCGCCATTTCCACGCGCGTCTCCTCGAGCGCCTCGCCACCCTGCCCGGCGTCGAGCACGCCTCGCTTTCCTCCGCCCTTCCGCTCTGGGCCTACAATTCCTCGCGCAACCTCGCCATCGAGGGCCGCGCCGACCCGCCCGTCGGCCAGGAACCGCTCGCCGATCACGTTTACGTCACCTCCGACTTTTTCGCCACGCTCGGCCTGCAACTCGTCGAGGGCCGCCTGTTCCCCGCCGACCTGCGCGCCGACAGCCCGCGCGTCGCCGTGATCAACGAATCCATGGCCCGCCAGTTCTGGCCCAACGCGAGCGCCCTCGGCCGGCGCTTCGGCAACCCCGACCCGAAGGAGCGCGAGTGGGTCGAGGTCATCGGCGTGGTGCGCGATGCCGGTTTCGTTTCCAACTTCAGCGTCCCCGACACCCGCCTGCAGGTCTACCGCCCGCTCGTGCAGGAGCCCTGGGGCTATCTGCAGATCGCCCTCCGTGCCCGAAATCCCGAGGCGCTCGCCGAGCCGCTGCGCCGGGCCGTCGCCGATCTCGATCCCGACTTGCCCGTCGCCGACCTCCGCACCGTCCGCGAGGCGATCGATCAAGCTCAGCATAATTTCTACATCGCCAACCAGCTCCTCGGCGGCTTCGCCGCGCTCGGCCTGATCCTCGCCGCCGTCGGGCTCTACGGCGTGATCTCGAATCTTGTCGTGCAACGCACCTCCGAGTTCGGCGTTCGCCTCGCCCTCGGTGCGAGTCCCGCCCAGATCCGCCGCCTCGTCCTCGACCAGGGCCTGCGGCTCGCCGGCGTCGGCGCCGCGCTCGGCCTGCTCGGCTCGTTCGCCCTCACGCGCGTGCTCGCCGCCGCACTCCCCGGCCTGCCGGGCCAGGACGCCCTCACACTCGCCACCAACCTCGCGCTGCTCTTCGCCATCGCGCTCCTCGCCTGCTGGCTCCCCGCCCGCCGCGCCACCAGGGTCGACCCCATCACCGCCCTCCGCGCCGAGTAGAAATCTTGAAATCGGTCATCGGGCATCGGTCATCTAAAATTTCCAACCCCGCCCTCCGAAATGTCAGATTCCAGCTGACCGATTTTCAGTTTTCACGATTCCCGCTCCGACCTTCGCCCCGCCTTCCGTCATCTGCGCTAATCTGCGTCATCCGCGGTTAAAATCCGTTCCCTCACTCGCCTCCCTTCGCGGCTAAACTAACTCCGATCTCCGCCCGCCCACCGCCGCCCTTCCGTTCTCCTCCGCGCCGAGTAGAAATCTCGAAATCGGGCATCGGTCATCGGTCATCTAAAATTTCCAACCCCGCCCTCCGAAATGTCAGGTTCCAGCTGACCGATTTTCAGTTTTCACGATTCCCGCTCCGCTCTCTCGACTCTCACCCCTCAACTCTCAATTCCATGCGCCACGCTCTCCGCTCCCTCGCGAAATCCCCCGGTTTCACCGCGATCGCGCTCCTCACGCTCGCCCTCGGCATCGGCCTCAACACCTCGATGTTCAGCTTGATGAACGCGCTGCTGCTGCGGCCGCTCCCCTATCCCGAAAAAGATCGCCTCGTGCGCCTCTACCGCACGACGCCGCAGTCGCAGACCGCCGAGCATTCCGTCGCCGACTTCGACGAACTCTCCCGCGCCACCAAAGACTTCGCCGACCTCGCCGCTTTCCGCCCCGCGAGCTGCAATTTCGCGCCGGTCGGTCGTCCCGCCGTCAGCCTCAACGCCCTGCGCGTCTCCTCCCATTTTTTCCCGATCCTCGGCATGCAGCCGGCACTCGGCCGTTGGTTCACCCCGGAGGAAGACCAGCCGGGCAATCACGTCGTGATTCTCAGCCACGCGACCTGGCAGGCCCAGTTCGGCGGCGACCCCACGGTGATCGGCCGCAACGTCCGCATCGACGGCGAACCCACCACCGTCGTGGGCGTGATGCCCGCGTCCTTTTCTTCCGTTTTTCTCTGGGGGCCCGGCGATGCCTTCCGCCCGCTCGGCACGACCGAAGCCGAAAAAGCGGATCGCGCCGGCTACTACTTGAGCCTGATCGGCCGTTATCGGTCGCCCGGCTCTCTCGCCCAACTCAACGCCCAACTCGCCACCGTCGCCACCCGCCTCGACGCCCTGCGCCCCGCGGTCAACAGCCAGGACGGCCTGCGCGCCGTCACGCTCCAGTCGCTCGTCGCGGCGCCGAACATCATCCTGTTCACGTCGCTGCTGCTCGGGCTCGCCGGCTTCGTCCTGTTCATCGTCTGCGCCAACCTCGCCAATCTTCAACTCGCCCGCGCCGTCGCCCGCACCCGCGAATTCGGCATCCGCGCCGCGCTCGGCGCCTCGCGGTGGCGGCTGCTCGCGCCGTTGCTCGCGGAGAGTCTGCTGCTTTCCCTCGCCGGCGGATCTACCGGATTGCTCGTCGCGCTTTGGACCAACGACTGGGTCTCCAGCCGCATGTCGGCGAATGGCTTCGTCGTCTTCACCGTTTCCCTGGACTGGCGTGTCCTGGGTTTCGCCATCGCGCTCTCGCTCCTCACCGGCCTCGTCTTCGGCATTGTGCCCGCCTGGCTGATGTCGCGCGTCAACGTCAACGAAACCCTGAAAACCGGCGGCCGCTCCTCGACCGGCGACCACACGCAGAAACGTTTCCGCAGCGTCCTCATCGTCGCCCAATTCGCCCTCGCCCTCGTCCTGCTCGCCGGCGCCAGTTTCTTCGTCCGCGGACTCGACCGCATGCTCGAGCAGGACACCGGCTGGGACACCGACCACCTCGCGATGGCCGTCGTGAATCTGCCGCAGGCCAAATATCCGAATCCCGCGCAGAGCTATCTTTTCTACACGCGGCTGCAGGAGCGGCTGAAGTCCCTGCCCGGCGTCGAGGAAGCCAGCGTCGCGTGGACGCTCCCGCTTTTCCAATACCTCACCAACCGCAATTTCGTCGTCGAAGGCCGCGCCGCGCCGCCCGTCGGCCACGAACCGCTCGCGTCCGTCAACGCCGTGATGCCGTCCTATCTCGACACGCTCGGCGTGAAATTGCTCTCCGGCCGAAATTTCACCGCCGCCGACAAACCCGGCTCGCCGCGCGTCGCCCTGATCAACCAGACGATGGCGCGAAATCTTTTTCCGAATGAAAACCCCATCGGCAAACGCCTCGGCGGCGCCGACCCCGCGAATCGCAACTGGCTCGAGATCGTCGGCGTCGTCCCCGACCAACAGTTCGCGATCAGTTTCAATTCGCCCGCCACGCGCGACCTCGTCCTCATTCCTCTCGCGCAGGAAACGTGGAACTACGTCACCGTCTCCCTGCGCAGCCGCTCGCCCGAGTCTCTCCTCGAGCCGATGCACCGCGTGTTCGCCGAGTTGGATTCCGATCTGCCGCTGCAGCAGTTCGGCACGATTCACCAAGTCGTCACGCAGTTCATGAGCAGCTCGCAAATGATGAGTTCCATCCTGGTGGTCTTCGCCGCCCTCGGCCTGTTCCTCGCCGCGCTCGGACTCTACGGCGTCATCGCCCGGCTCGTCGTGCAACGCACGCCCGAGATCGGCGTCCGCATGGCGCTCGGCGCTCAGAGCCACGACGTCGTGCGGATGATCCTCGGCTCAGGCCTCAAGCTCACGCTGATCGGCAGCGCCTTCGGCCTGCTCGGCAGCTACGGCGTCGCCCGCCTTCTCGCCGTGCTTTCGCCGACGATGGCCGCCTCCGCCAGCCGCAACGCCTATGAAACTCCCCTCGTGCTGCTCGCCACCGTCACGCTGCTCATCCTCACCGCCGCGTTCGCGAGCTGGCTCCCCGCCCGTCGCGCCACGAAGGTCGACCCGATCGCCGCTCTCCGCGCCGAATGAGAAATCGGTCATCGGGCATCGGTCATCTAAAATTTCAAACCCTGCCCCCTCCGAAATGACAGATTCCAGCTGACCGATTTTCAGTTTTCACGATTCCCCTGCGCCCCTCGATCCCCGAACTCCGATCTCCGATCCCCGAACTCCGATCTCCGCCCGGCGCCCTTCCGTTCTCTCATCTCTCAACTCTCAACCCTCAACTCTCCGCGCTCTCCGCGCTCTCCGCGCTCTCCCCTCTTCGTCCCGCCGCTCCCGCGGCGGGCTACGTCTGAATGTAGCCCTGCGCGGGAGCGCAGGGATGGTCTCAACTTGAAAGCAGGTTGGAATCAGCTGACCGATTTTCAGTTTTCACGATTCCCCTCCCGCCGCTCGCGCTCCTGATCGTAGTCGTGCTCGGGATCGATCCGCCAAAAACCCGGAGCCGTCTGAACCGCGATCGCAATCATCCTGAAAAACGCCGTTGAAACGCGGAGCCCGCGAAGAGCACAGAGGGGAAAACCAAACCAGATTCGCGCCGGTTCTTCACCTCGCAGGTGAATCTCTCCGGGATTTCCCATCTCGCACCGGTTCCTCCGCGATCTCCGCGCACGCCGCGTTTCAATCGCGGAATTCAAGATGGTTGAGCGTTACGCGAAGAAGCGACGCCGACAGTAGGGCGGCGAGTCGCTTCGCCGCTGCGTTGACCAGCGATCGTTGCGGCGCGGACCGAAGTCCCCGCCCCACCGGGTTCGCGTCGCACCAATCGCCCGATGCTTCTATATTTGAAAGAGCGGAGGCGCAGGACGGCGACCGCGCGTGCGGCGAAAAAGGCAGATCGCCACTCGTAGCGGAACGCGTGAGCGTTTCGTTCGGCGGCGACCACGAAAAGCTCACGCTTTCCGCTCCAGCCGGAAACCTGGCCTTCTTCGGCGTGGCAGCGGGTTGGTTCCCGTTGGTTCCACCCGGATCGCCAACGCCCAGAAGTCTGCGCGAGCCGGGTGATTTCTTGGGACGATCTCACGTCCGCGACGATCACGCCGGGAAACGCTCCTCGCGAACCTCGACTCCGCTCCCAGCCGATCAGAAATCGCGGCGTGACGACGACTCGTTGTCGTTGCGATGCCCGGCAAAGCCAGCGTGGGGCAAAGCGCTCTGTGGCGCCACGGGAACCGGCCCGATTTGGGCCCGCACCGACGGCCGTTCGTAACCGTCACGAGAGCGCTGCATCCAACGCTCGAACCCGCCACTCCACCTCCGGACTGGCTGACTCGCAATCATCCCGCCCCATGCCCCACCGCCGGCCCGCAGGCGTTCGCAGCCGAACCCGGCGCAGGCCGTTTTCCTCCCGCGTGGATGCTGCACGCAGCATCCGTTCGTCGTTCATGCTTCATCGAAACGCCCCCGCCTTGAACCCCCATCATGAAGCCCGCCATTTCGTCCCTGCTTTTCACCTTCGGAGCCGTGGCATTCACCACGTTGCTCCTTACCGGCGCCGCCGGCCCGTTTAGCCCTGGCTCGTTCCCCCTCGGCGACGAATACGACCGCACCGTTCAACGCCACAACGCGGACCTGATTCGCAACGGCCGGCGGATTTTTCGTTACGACACTTTCGGCGACGAAGCCTTTTGGGGCGTCACGCTCAAGCTGCACCAAGCCCTCGCCGGCGCGGCCCACGGCGGCGTCGGTCCAGGCGTCAGCCCTGAGACCGCGCTCGCCGTCGGCCTCAAAGTCGACCGCGATGCCCTGCCCCGGCAACTGGCTGTCGCGATCAAGCAGGGACGCGTCGATCTGAAGGACCCGGCGACGACGATCGCCCTGCTCAAGCTCAACGCAGTCGTCGGAGTCAAAGGGATCTTTGATCGCGAAGGCCGGCTGACTTCGATGGGCATCCATTGCGCGCTCTGCCATTCCACCGTCGACGATTCTTTCGCGCCCGGCATCGGCCGGCGTCTCGATGGCTGGCCCAATCGCGATCTCGACGTGGGCACGATCATCGCGCTCGCGCCGGATCTCACGCCGTTCACCCAGGCGCTTGGCGTCGACGCCGACACCGTGCGCGCGGTCCTGCACAGTTGGGGGCCGGGCAAATTCGACGCCGAACTGCTGCTCGATGGAAAAGCCTTCCGCCCCGACGGCGGTTCCGCCGCCACGCTGCTCCCAGCCGCCTTCGGATTGGCCGGGGTGAATCTTCACACCTACACGGGCTGGGGCTCGATCACCCATTGGAACGCGCTCGTCGCGAACATCGAGATGGGTGGACTCGGCACGTTCTACGATCCGCGACTGGCCGACCCCGAGAAATTCCCGATTGCGGCCCGCACCCGTGTGTTCGATTTGCGCCACGATCCGGACCTCGTGACCTCGAAGCTGCCCGCGCTGCACGCCTATCAGCTCTCGCTGCCCGCCCCGCAGCCGCCTCGCGGCAGCTTCGATCCCGCGGCCGCACGACGCGGCCAGGAGCTGTTCGCCAGCAAGGCGAAATGCGCGACCTGCCACGTGCCGCCGATTTTCACCGAAGCAGGCTGGAACATGCACACAGCCGAGGAAATCGGGATCGACGATTTCCAAGCCAAGCGTTCGCCGGACGAACACTACCGCACCACGCCCCTGAAAGGACTGTTCACCCGCGCGAAAGGCGGCTTCTACCACGATGGACGCTTCCCCGACTACCGCGCGGTGGTCGAGCACTACGACGCTCATCTGCATACCGGCCTTTCCGCCGGCGAAAAGGACGACTTGATCGAATACCTGAAATCGCTGTAGCCCGGCCATCGCCTGGGATGGCCGGGGAGAAGGCGGAGATTCCCACGTCTCCGCCATGACCCCGGCGTCCCTGGCGTTTTCGCATTCGGCGTCGGACGCTGGAGCCGTTTCCCGCCGACCGCGCTCGCCCGCCTCCACCCCGCGCATCGATCCGAACATCGCTGCGCGCGCCCCAAGTTCCACCTCTGAAATCCGCGGTTCGCGCCTCGCTCGCCGCAAGCCTCCCGCTCTCAACTCTCTCATCTCTCAACTCTCAACTCTCAACTCTCATCTCTCAACCTTCCCATCTCTCAACTCTCATCTCTCAACTTTCCCAACTCTCAACTCTCAACTTTCCCATCTCTCAACTCTCATCTCTCAACCTTCCCACCTCTCAACTTTCCCAGCTCCCCCGCTCTCCCAACTCTCATCTTTATCCCCGTCCGGATTTCTGCCATTACCCTCCGCGTCCGTCCTTCACACGCATGGCCCGGTTCACGCCGGTCGAAGTCGCCGCACCCTCCCCGTCTCCCCGGGATGCCCGCGACCTTCGATCGATCCGCCCTTGCGTCATGAATAAAACCTCCCGCCGGCTCTTCCTCAAAACCAGCGCCCTCGCCGCCGGTTCGCTCCTCTCCACGCGGGCCGCCGCCGACGCCGACGCCGGCCCGCCCGCCGCCGACCTCTGGGCCGCGCTGAAAAACCGCCGCAGCGTCCGGCGATTCCAATCCACGCCCGTGCCCGATGCCGACCTCTGGCAGATCCTCGATGCCGCCCGCCGCGCGCCCACCTCCGGCAATCAGCAACCGTGGAAGTTTCTCGTCGTGCGCAACCGCGCCAGACTCGCCGCCCTGCGCAACGCCTGCATCGAGTGGCGCATGAGCCTGCCCGATTATCCCACGCCGACGACCATCGAGGAGCGAAAAACGTTGTGGGCCCGCGCCGCCGGTTATTTCAGCGGCTATCTCTCCGCTCCGGTTTACGTCGTCGTCCTCGTGGATAACCGCGCCGCGTTCCCGCATCACATCCACTGGGATGGCGCCCTCGCCGCCGGTTACCTCATGCTCGCCGCCCGCGCGCTCGGCTACGGCACCGTGTTCGTCACCGACGCGATTCCCGAGCACGTGACCCGAAAAGTGTTCAACATCCCCGAGTACTACCTGCGCATCTGCCTCACGCCGATCGGCGTTCCCGTCGAATGGCCGGAGAGCCCGGAAAAAAAACCGCTCAGCGACTTCATCGCGCTGGAATCGCTCTGACGTTTCCCGCTCGTCGCGCCCGCGCGTTTCCGCCGGCGCCGCCCCGCGTCCCAATCCCGGGACCACCCGATTCCGTTTTCAAACAACGACCGCGTCGCGCGGTTTTTAAGAATCGCGCAACCGCCTCCACCTCGGCCGCTAACACCCAGCCCCCCGCGCTGGCACACCGCGTGCAAACGTGTTCCCCCCGCGCCTCCGCCCTCCGCGTTCAGCCCCTCCCCTCTCTCAACCCTCAACTCTCGACTTCCCCCTCTCTCAACTCTCAACCCTCAACTCTCCACTCTCGACTTCCCCCTCTCTCAACTCTCAACCCTCAACTCTCAACTCTCAACTCTCAGTGCTCTCCGACCTTCGCTTCGCCTTCCGGCAATTCGTCAAGGCTCCCGGCTTCACCGCGATCGTGCTCCTCACGCTCGCCCTCGGCATCGGCGCCAACACCGCCATCTTCAGCCTCGTCAACGCCACGTTCTTCCGCGCCCTGCCCTATCCGGCGCCCGAGCAGCTCGTCCACCTCTCCGAGTCGAGCGCTCAATGGGACGACATGAGCGTCTCGTATCCGAACTTCCTGGACTGGTGCTCCTCCCAGGACGTCTTCAGCGCCCTCGCCATCTACCGCGCCGACGGCCTCAAGCTGAAAACCCCCGCCGGCGCCGAACACGTGGCCGTGCTCCAGGTCTCCGCGGATTTTTTCCGCGCCGTCGGCGTCCACCCTGCGCAGGGCCGCGATCTCACCGCCGGCGACGACCGCGCCGGCGCTGCACCCGTGCTCTGGCTTTCCGATCCCGCGTGGCACCGCTACTTCGCCGCCGCGCCCGATCTCGTCGGCCAGACCGTCCTGCTCGACGGCCAGCCCACCACCGTCGCCGGCATCCTCCCCGCCGGCTTTCGCTTCCAACGCAACGCCGATGTCTACGCGCCGATCGATCCCGTCGCCGACCGCCAGTTCATGCGCGAACGCGGCAACCACAACGGCACCTCCGTCCTCGCCCGCCTCAAGCCCGGCGTCACCCTCGCCGCCGCGAAGACCCAGATGCTCGCCCTCGCCTCCCGGCTCCAGCAGCAATATCCCAAGGATAACGCCGGCATCGGCCTTCGTCTTGTCCCGCTGCGCGAACATCTCGCCGGTCAGGCCCGCGCGAATTTCTTCCTTCTCCTCGGCGCCGTCGGCTTCGTGCTCCTCATCGCCTGCGTGAACGTCGCCAACATGCTCCTCGCGCGCTCCTTCAGCCGCGCCCGCGAGATGGCGATCCGCACCGCCCTCGGCGCGACGCGTCGCGACTTGATGCGCCAGCTCCTCGTCGAGAGCCTCCTGCTCGCCGTCGCGGGCAGCGCACTCGGCGTGATCGCCGGCTCGTGGGGTTACGATATGGTCGGCCGCCTCATGCCTTGGGAGATGCGCCTTCTGATGGCCGATGCCGGCGGCCTCGACGGCGGCGTGCTGGCGTTCGTCGTCGCCCTCGCGCTCGTCACCGGCGTCGGCTTCGGCCTCGCCCCCGCGTGGCAACTCTCGCACGTCGACCCGAACGATGCGCTCAAAAACACCAAGCTCGCCGTCCGCACGTTTTTCGGCCGCGTGCATCTCTCCGACGCTCTCGTCGTCGCCCAGATCGCCCTCGCGCTGATCCTCCTCGTCGGCGCCGGCCTCCTCATTCGCAGCTTCTCGCGGCTCGCCGCCACCGACATCGGACTTCAGCCCGACCGCGTGCTCACGCTCCGCATCGGCACGCCCGCCCAAGCCAGCCTCAAGCACGACCCCCTCGCGATGATCGCCTATTACGAGCGGCTCCTCGCGCGCGTGCAGCCCTTGCCCGGAGTCGAATCCGCCGCGTTTGCCTCGTCGCTCCCCTACACGTGGAACGCCTCCAGTTCGTCCATGTTTCGCCCCGATCGGCCCACGCCTGCGCCCGGCAAATATCTTTCGATCAGCAACCACGTCGTCACGACCGGATATTTCCACGCCCTCGGCATTCCCCTCCTCCGCGGCGAACTCTTCAACGGTCACGAGCCCCAGCCGCAGATGCCCGCCGGCGAGGAACTCAGCCTCGCCCTGATTCCGAAAATCTACGCCGGCATCGAACTCAGTTGCGTCATCAGCCAGCGCATGGCCGACGAACTCTGGCCCGGCGAGAACCCCGTCGGCAAACCGCTGCAACTCGGCACGCTCGATCTTCATCTCCCGCGCGCCCGCGTGATCGGCGTCGTCGGCAACACCACGCAATTCGGCGCCGAACGCGGCGTCGCGCCCGAATGTTATTTCCTCCTGCGGCAATGGCCCGCTGCGATGTATTTCCACCTCGTCGTCCGCGTCGCCTCGCCGAAGCCCGGCGAAGACGCGACGCCCGGCGATTCGTCCGCGCTCGCGGCCTCGATCCGCGCCACGCTGCACGAGGCCGCGCCCGACGAGCCGGTCTTCGACGTGCAGCCCATGGCCACGCGCGTCGCAGATTTCTCGTCGGACCGCCGTTTCAACACGGGCCTGTTCGCCTTCTTCGCCGGCACCGCGCTGCTCCTCGCGGTCATCGGCATCTACGGCGTGCTCGCCTGCCTCGTCGGCCAGCGCACGCGCGAGATAGGCATCCGCATCGCGCTCGGCGCCCAGCGCGGCGACCTCCTCCGCGGCGTGCTGCTCCGCGGGCTCGCCCTCGCGTTGCCCGGCGTTCTCCTCGGCCTCGGCGGCGCGTGGGCCGGCAGCCGCTTTCTGCAAAGCCAGCTCTTCGGTGTCACCGGCAACGACCTCCCCGCCTACCTCGCCGGCGCGCTCCTCCTGATCCTCGCCGCCCTGCTCGCGTGTCTCGTCCCCGCCCGCCGCGCCACCCGCGTCAATCCCATCGAAGCTCTCCGCAGCGAGTGAACGCCCCCCCCGCGTCCGTTGCCGCTCCAGCACGGCGCGAAGTGGCTGCGGCCGTCCCCGTTGATGCGGATTGAAACTCCGCCGCGCGTGCCGCTACGTTCGCCCGGTGCCTCTCCGCTTACCCCGGGCTCTCCTGCTCGTTGCCTGCTTCCTCGGCGCCGCGGCCATCTCCGCCGGCGCCGACAATGTGATCGAGACCTCGCGTGACGGAAGCCGCGTCTCGCTGACGTTGCGCTCCGGCCCTCATCCGCAGATCGGCGACTATCCGGTGACCGTTTACCTGCCGCCGGGCTACGACACCGAGACCGCCTCCTATCCGGTCCTCTATATTTTTGACGGCAACGACATTCACGCCGAGCACGACCTGCTCGTCGCGCAGAATCTAATCCAGCCCGCACTTCTGGTCTCGATCGCCAACAAAACCTCCACGTCCCGCCAGTTCGACCTCACGCCGTCCGTCTCCGGCCCGAACAGCGGCGGACTCGAGTCCTTTGCCGACCTGATCGTTTTCCAACTCAAGCCCTACCTCGATTCGCATTTCCGCACGCGCCCGGAGGCCGCCTCGACCGGCATCGTCGGCAACTCCTACGGCGGTCTCGCCGCGTGCTGGCTCGGCTATTTTCGTCCCGACATCTTCGGCCTCGCCGCCTGTCTCGAGCCGTCGCTCTGGTGGAACAACAATCAGCTGCTCGACCGCCTGACCTCCGACACCACGCCGAAATCCGCCACGCGGTTCTGGATCATGGGCGCCGACGAGGACATCCCCTCCCAGTGGCAGAACGCGAAAATCGCCGCGCAGGCTCTCACGCTGCGCGGCTGGCGCGAAGGCGACGACGTCGCTTTCTGTCAGGTGCACAACTACCCGCACGGCTGGGCCGGCGCCCAACCCCAGTTGCGCAGCATGCTTCATTTCCTGCTGCGTCGCGCCCGCCCCGAACTCATCGGCCTCGAGCTCACGAATTGCCACGGCCCACAACTCGTGCCGCTGCGCCCGGTCCAGCTCGGGGGCGTCGCCTACGCCGACCTCGATCTGCTTTTTCGCCACGACCTGCGCACGACCGCGATCGCGCCGGTCCTGCAGATCGCCGATCCGCAGGTGATCTCCCTCGGCATTTCCGTGCTTGGCCAGCTCTTCCCCACCGGCCCGGGCTGGACCACCGTCGCCGCCGACTTCGAGGGTTTCCACGCCGTCGTCGATGTCCAGGGTCTCGGCGGCGACGCCGCCGCGCCACCGCCGGAGCGACCCGCGCCGCCCCGCATCGCGGAGCATCCCGCCAGCCGCACCGTCGCTCCCGGCGGCAGCGTGGAATTTTCCGTCGCCGCGACCGGCGCGGGACCGTTCTCGTATCAATGGCGCCGTGACAACCAACTTCTGCCCGGCGCCACCGGTGCGTCGCTTGCGTTCGACCACCTCGCCGCCGCGGACGCCGGCGACTACAGCGTGATCGTCAGCAACCCCGCCGGCGGCTCCACCGTGAGCCGCTTCGCGCGCCTCGCCGTGGCGACGCCCGATCCCGGCCGCCTGGTCAACCTGTCCGTGCGCGGCCCCGCCGGAATCGGCGGGCAGCCGTTGATCATCGGTTTCGTCGTTTCGGGCGGTGGGGCGAAGCGCTTGCTGGTCCGCGGCGTCGGCCCCGAGCTGGCCAGTCGTTTCAGCGTCGGCGGCGCGCTGTCCGATCCGCGGCTCGCGGTCCACGCGAGCGTCAACCAGCAGGATCGCGTCGTCGCCGCGAACGACGACTGGTCGGCCGTGCCCGCGGACCGCGACGCGCTCGCCGCGGTGTTCGGCAGCGTCGGTGCGTTCGCGTTGTCCGCGCCGAGCCGCGATGCCGCGCTGCTGCTCGAGGTGGACGGCGTGCGCACCGTCCACGCGAGCGGCCCGCCGTCCGCGGCGAGCGGAGTTGTATTGGTGGAAGCTTACGACGCTGGCGAGGGCAACACCCCGCGGCTGGTCAATCTCTCGGCGCGCAACCGCGTCGGCGTCGGCGACGACGTCCTGATCGCCGGCTTCGTGATCAATGGCAACGTGCCGAAACGGCTGCTGGTGCGCGGCGTCGGTCCGGCGCTCGTCTCCCAAGGCGTGACCGCGCCCCTCGCTGAACCGCGGCTCGAGTTGCATGCGACCATCGCCGGAGAGGACACCGTACTCGCCGCCAATGAGCACTGGGGCGATGAAGGCGCCGCCGCCCTCCGCGCCGCCTTCACCACCTGCGGCGCCTTCGACCTGCCCGACGCCGCCAGCAAAGACTCCGCACTCCTGCTCACGCTTCCCGCCGGCATTTACAGCGCGGTCGTCTCCGGCGTCGGCGGCGCGACGGGCGAGGCGCTCGTCGAAATCTACGAGCTGCCTTGAACGCGACGGATCCCATTCGCGGGAGGGCGTCGTCCCGATTTCAAGCAAGCAAAGCGACGCCCGGATTTCGGTAAATAATTTAAATCTCTCTCGCTCGGTCGCTAGCAAATCTTGCGAGTCGCTGGCATACGCTCTGCAACCCCGCCCGCTTCGCGCTCCGCGAAGCGAACCTATTTTCCACAAACCCCCGAACCCATCCCGCCCTTGAAAAAAAGCACCGCCACTCGGTTCTCTTTCATCGTCCGCGCCGCCGTATTGCTCGGCGTCTTCTCCGTTTCCGTTTACGCTGAGCCCGCCGCGGAGAAACCCGCGACGCATCTGAAAGACGAGATGCGCGTGCCGTGGTCGCGCAGCAACGAGCGTTTCATCCGCCACTGGCAGGTGCTCGGCGAGATTCCGCTCGCCGCCGATTTCGAAAAAGATCCCCTCGCCGCCGCCGGTGGTGAAGCCGCCCTCGTCGCCGACGAAAAAGCTCCCGTCACGCTCCCCGCCGGAAAAAAACTCGCGTGGCGCGCCGTCACCGCCTGGGGCGACGCCGTCGATCTCTCCGACGGCGTCGGTCTGAAACGCGATCTCGTCGGCTACGCGTTCACCAAAGTTTCCCGCGCCGCCGCGGGCAAAGCGCTCCTCTCCTTCGGCAGCGACGAGAGCGCCCGCGTCTGGATCAACGGCACGCTCGTCCTCGATCGCCGCGGCCCGCGCCCGCTCGCGTTCGACGAAGATCGCGTCGAGGTCGATCTCCGCGCCGGCGACAACAACCTCCTCGTAAAGCTCGAGCAGCACACCGGCCCGTGGAATTTCGCCGTCCGCGTCCTCGAGTCGGGCGCGATTCCTCCGCGCGTCGATGAGATCAGCCCGTCGTTCACGCTCGAGTCGCCCGCCTCACTCGTTGCCCGCACCGATCTCGCCGGTCCTCACACCGGCGAAGCCGCCGTCACCGTCTCCGTCGTCGCCCCTGGCGGAAAAATCCTCGCCGACAAATCCGCCGCCCGCGGCGACACTGTCCGCTTCGATCCGTCTTCGTGGGCTGACGGTCCCTACGACCTGCGCTTCGTCACCCACCGTCTCGACGGCCTCGCCTGGGCGAAACACGTTCCCTGGTATAAAGGCGACGCCCTCGCCGCCGCGCGCACGCTCGTCGACGCCGCCGCGAAAGCCGACGTCACGACGCCCGCCGGCCAGACGCTGAAAATGCTCGCCGACATGGTCCTTGATCGCGACCGCACCAACAACTTCACCGTCACCGGCAATCCCTGGTGGGTCCTGCACTCGCCGCTCACCGAGTGGGCCGAGCTCAAACTCGAAGCCGCCGGCCAAAAATCCGCGCGCGCCCGCAGCTACGGTTTTTACCGCCTCGCCTGGCGCGACGACATCGACGGCTCCCCGCAATTCTGCCGCGCCTATCTTCCCGGCGGCTACGATCCGCAGAAAAAATATCCGCTCGTCGTCCGCCTCCACGGCTACAATCCCGCCAATCCCGTTTACGTCCGCTGGTGGTCCGTCGACGGCCGCCACTCGTCCGCCGACCGCGAATACGCCGATCACGAAGGCGTCATCTTCGTCGAGCCGCACGGCCGCGGCAACACGCAGTATCTGGGTCTTGGCGACGCCGACGTCCTGCGCGTCATCCGTGAGGCGAAGAAACACTTCAGCATCGATGACGACCGCGTCTATCTCTCCGGCGAGTCGATGGGCGGCTGGGGCACGTGGAACGCCGCCACGCGCCACCCCGATCTCTTCGCCGCCATCGCCCCCGTCTTCGGCGGCGCGGACTATCACTCGCAGCTGACCGAGGAGCAACTCGCCGCCCTCACGCCCTTCGATCGTTTTCTCCAGGAAAAAAGCAGTTCGTGGTCCATGGCCGACGGTTTGCTCCACACGCCGATCCTCGTGCTTCACGGCGATGCCGACCACTCGGTCAACGTGGACTTCTCCCGCTACGGCGTGCGCCAGCTCCAGCGTTGGGGCTACGACGTGCGCTACATCGAGATGCCCGGCTACGGCCACGAGGATCTCAACCGCACGCCCACGATCGTCGATTGGCTCCTGACTCATCGCCGCGTCGCCTCGCCCCGCCACGTCCGCCTGCGCTCAGCCGAATTGCAGCACGCGTCCGCGTATTGGGTCACCGTCGATGCCTTCGACCGGCCGAACGACTTCATGGTCGTCGACGCCGAACTCGTCGCGCCGAACTCGCTCCGCGTCGACTCGCAAAACGTCCTCGCGCTTACGCTCACGCCGAGCACCTCGCTCATCGATTCCGCGAAATCCGTGAGCATCGTCTGGAACGGCGATCCCCAAACCGCTGCGGTCGAGCACGGTCGCATCGCGCTGCGATCGCCGGCCGATCGTCATGCCGCCGTCGCGAAAACCGCCCGCATCGCCGGCCCGCTCAGCGACGTCTTCAACACGCCTTTCGCCGTCGTCACGGGCACCGCGTCCGCCGATCCCGCGATGAATGAAATCTGCGCCGAAAAATCAGCCGCCCTCGCGAGCTTCTGGCAGCAATGGCAGAATCAGCCGCTGCGCCAGTTCAAGGATTCCGAAATCTCCGACGCGGATCTCGCGCGCTATTCGCTCATCCTCATCGGCGGCCCCGACGCCAACCTCGTCGCCCGCAAGTTCGCCGCGCAGCTTCCGCTCGAACTCGCCGTCGATCACGTCGCGATCTTCGGCCGTTCGTTTTCCACCACCGACGCCCGCGTGCAGCTGATCTTCCCTCACCCGCTCAACCCCGATCGCTACATCGTTCTCGCCGCCGCCACCTCGACCACCGCCATGGAATTTTGGGCGCCCGCCGGGCTGCCCTACGAGTCGCTCGACTTCACCATCGAGGACGGCCACGTCGCCGACGTGGGCCAGCAAGCCTCGGCCTCCGAGATCGACGTCGCCTCCGGTTGGTTCGGCCGCGATTGGTCGCTCGACGACGCGGTCGTGATTCCAGGCGATGCCGGGCAGCGGGCGAAAAGCCTCGTGCTGCGCGGCCCGCTCGATGCTCAAACCCTCGAGGCGTATCTCGGTGACTACGAGATCGGGCCCGGCGCCGTCCTCAAACTTTCCCGAGGCGGCCCGCACCTCGTCGCCACCGTCGCCGGCCAGCCCGACCTGCGCCTGATTCCCGTCGGCAACGACAAATTCTACATCTCCGAAGCCCACTTCACCGTCGTGTTCGACCGCGACGCCGCCGGCAAAGTGACCGCCTTGAAGGGCAATCCGGGCGGCCGCGAATTCGTCGCGAAGAAGACCAACTGACCGCCTCCCTTCACTCACATTTTCACTGGTAACTTTCCTCCCGCCGACGGGTTCTCCCCTGGTCCCATTCTCTTCAAAAAACCACCGGCCTCCCATGAAATTCCGCCTCCTCGCCCTCGCCGCCCTCGCGCTCGCCACCGCCGCCTTCGTGCGCGCCGAAAATTATTCCTTCAAGGAAGCGTTCACCCGCACCGGCGCCTTCTCCGCCACGGGTCGCGTTTCGCTCGAGACCGTCAACGGCGACGTCGACATCGTCACCTGGGACAAAAACGAAATCCTCATCGAGGGCGAAAAATCCGCCAAGACCGACGAGGAGCTGAAACTCATCGATCTCACTATCGATCTCTCCGACTCGCGCGCCGCGATCGTCGTGAAACTTCCGAAACGCTCCGGCTCCTTCTGGGGCGGCAACACCATTCGCGCAGCCGTCCACTTCAAGCTCACCGTCCCCGCCGCCGCCGTCCTCGACAAAATCGAAACCGTCAATGCCACCGTCACGCTCGACAGCCTCCGCGGCGCCGTGAACGCCGGGACCGTCAACGGCTCCATCCGCGCGAAGAATCTCGGCGCCACCGCCCGGCTCGAAACCGTGAACGGCTCCGTCCGCGCCGACTTCACCGCCCTCTCCGCCGGCCAGAAAATCACCGCCAAGACCGTGAACGGCCGGGTCGTCGTCCGCGTGCCGAAAGATTCCGGCCTCGACTTCCACGCCGAGACCGTGAACGGCGGCATCGATTGCGATTTCCCCATCGAACTTCACGGCAAGAAACACCGCCACGAACTCTCCGGCAAAATCGGCGACGGCCGCGCGATCCTCGAGGCCGAGACTGTCAACGGCGGCATCACGCTCGGTTCGTTTTGAACCGCGCTGGCGCGGTTCAAATAAACGCGCAGCCCGCCTTCCGCGCGTGGCCGCGAGCGTGAGCGAGTGGATCGGACGTAGCCCGAACCCGCCCGTAGCCGCGAGCGCGAGCGAGTGGATTGAAGCGCCACCCACCCACGCGCGCGGCCATACCTTTTCGGCGCCCCGCCACCGCGGCCCCCGCGACTCGTGCCCGTCAGCGGATCGCTCCGCTCGCTCCCATTCATCACCCCTTTGTCATTCTGAGCCTCCGAACCAACGCCAAGCCATTGGGTGGCCTATGCCGATGAACTCTCAAATACCTGTCATTCTGAACGCAGCGAAGAATCCATTTGGACGTTCGCACGCGCGTCGTGCCACGAAGCGCGCACTGGATTCTTCACTTCGTTCAGAATGACAAACCGGTCGGTTCATCAGCAGCGCAGCGAAGAATCCAGTTCGCGCTTCGTGGCGCAGTCCGACGGTGAAAGTCGAAATGGATTCTTCACTTCGTTCAGAATGACACTCTGGCCCTGGTCGGCCTCGGACACCCTCAGGCTGGTTCGCCTCGCTGAGCCTGGACCGCCTCGAAGTGCGATGCGTCCGGGCCAGACCCCGCGGTTTCGCTCCTCCTCGTCACGTCCCACTCGTGGGAATTCGCCGTATCGATTTCGAACCAAGCCCGCCCGCGCGGATTTCCGCCGGGAATTTTAACCGCCTGACGCGTCGCCTGTAGCAGGATTGGCGCACGACCGGGCACGTCCCCTGCACTCGCCCTCCACTGCCGCAGATTCCGCCCTTTTCCATCTGCGAACTCGATTCGATCTCGATGCTCTCCGACCTGCGCTTTTCCCTCCGTCAGCTCGCGAAATCCCCCGGCTTCACGACCGTCGCGCTGCTCACTCTCGCCCTCGGCATCGGCGCCAACACCGCCATCTTTTCCCTCGTCAAGTCCGTCCTTCTGAATCCGCTGCCGTACCCGCACCCGGAGCAGCTCATCTCGTTGTGGGAAGACCAGCGCCTGTATTCGGCCGCACCGTTGTCGTGGCCGGACCTGGTCGACTGGCAGCGTGAACAGCAGGCGTTCACCGCGCTCGCCGGCTATCGGCGCGTGAACTACATCCTCACCGGCACCGACGACCCGGCGCAGCTCAATGCCGCCCAGGTCAGCGCGTCGTTTTTCTCCGTCATCGGCTTGCCGCCGCAGCTCGGCCGCGTGTTCACCGCCGAGGAAGATAAAGGCGGCGCCGAGGGCGTGGTGGTGTTGAGCGACGCATTCTGGCGTCGCCGTTTCCACGCCGACCCACTCGTGATCGGCCAGAAACTCGCGCTGAACCAGGAGGTGTTCACCATCGTCGGCGTGCTCCCGCCGGAATTCAGCACGCCGGCCGATGTCGATTTTTACACCCAGCTCGGCCGGCCCGGCGGTTACCCGATCTGGCAGAACCGAGGCAACCGCCCGGGTATTTTCGCCCTCGGCCGCATGAAGCCGGGCTTCACCGCGGACACCGCGATCTCCCACCTCCGGCGCGTCTCGGCCCAGATCTCCCGCGCGCACCCCGATACTAACACCCAGATCGTCGCCAACGGCCAGCCGCTCTTCGATCAGCTCGTCGGCGGCTATCGCGGCGGCCTGTGGTTGCTGCTCAGCGCGGTCGCCCTCGTGCTCCTCATCGCCTGCGCCAATCTCGCGAACCTGCTGCTCGCGCGCGGCGCCGCGCGCGTCTCGGAATTCGCCGTGCGGGCTGCGCTGGGCGCGTCGCGGGCGCACCTCGTGCGGCAGTTGATGCTGGAAAATCTCCTGCTCGCCGTCGCCGGCGGCGGCGCTGGTTTATTGGTGGCCGCCTGGGCCCACCGTGGCATCGCGCTGCTCGCGCCCGCGGGCGTGGCCCGTTTCCAGGAGGCATCGCTCGACGCGCCTGTCCTCTGCGCCGCTGCCGCGCTCGCGCTCGTCACCGTGGTGTTGTTCGGCCTGTGGCCCGCATGGAAGGCCGCACAGGTCGATGTGCGCGACGCCCTGCAGTCCGGAGGCAGTCGCAGCAGCTCCGCGGGACCGGACGCGCGCCGTGCCCGCGAGGTGCTCATCGTCGCCGAGGTCGCGCTTACGCTCGTGCTCCTCGTCGGCGCCGGACTGCTCCTGAAAAGTTTTGCGCAGGCGCAGTCCGCCGATCTCGGGTTTTCTCCTCGCGGCGTCTTCACCGCGCGCGTGGCACTCCCTTATCTCAACTACGACACCGCGGAAAAAATGAGCGGTTTTCGCGAGCGCCTCCTCGATCGCCTCGCAAACCTGCCCGGCGTGAAATCCGCCGATATCGCGGCCGTGCCGCCTCTCTCCACCACGGGCGACCAAAACGGCTACACCATCGAGGGCCGGCCGCCCCCGCCCGCCGGCCAGATTCCGCAGATCGAGTTGAATGCGGTGAGCGACGGCTATTTTCGCGCGCTCGGCATCCGGCTGCTTCGCGGTCGTCCGTTCGGCCTCGAAGACGCGTCCGGCCGCCCGCCGGTCATCATCGTCGACCAGGGCTTCGCCGACCGCCAGTTCCCTCACGAGGATCCCATCGGCCGGCGCATCCTGCTCGGCGATCGCCCGCTCACGATCATCGGCGTCGTCTCGACGGTGCGCCTGAGTGGTTATGCGGTCGAACCGACGCTGCCGCAGGGCTACGTCTCGGTGCGGCAGATGCCCGTACCCCGCTTTTTTGTGCTCGTTTGTCCCGAACGCCCGGCGATGGCGCGCAGCGAAACTTTCGCCGCGGCGGTGCGGCACGCCATGCGGGACATCGATGCGAACCAACCCATCTCCGACGTCCGCACGCTCGAGGAGCGCGTCGAATCCACCTTCGCCAACTCGCGCCTCTACACGTTTCTGCTCGCTGGCTTCGCCGCGCTCGCGCTGCTGCTCGCGACCGTCGGACTTTACGGAGTGCTCGCCTATCACGTCGCGCAGCGCCGCCGCGAGTTCGGCATCCGACTCGCGCTCGGCGCCGTCGGTTCGCAGGTCGCCACGCAGGTGTTCCGCCGCGGCCTCCGGCTCATCGGCCTCGGCACCGCCATCGGGCTTCTCGCCTCGCTCGCCCTCAACCGCCTGCTCGGCTCCCTGCTCTATCGCACGAATCCTTTTGATCTCGGCGTGATCGGCGCCGTCACCGGTTTGCTCGCGCTGATCGCCCTCGCGGCCGCAGGACTGCCCGCCCTGCGCGCCGCCAAAATCGACCCGGTCGACGCGCTGCGCGCCGAGTGACGGCTCTCCCCCCGGCCCCTCGGCTTTTCCCTTTCCCTCAAACGCTCAGCCTCCTTGAACGATCTCCGCCACACCCTCCGTCAGCTCGCGAAATCCCCCGGTTTCACGACCGTCGCGCTGCTCACTCTCGCCCTCGGCATCGGCGCCACCGCCGTCACGTTCTCTCTCGTCAACGCCGTCCTGCTGCGCCCCTTCCCCGTCGCCCATCCCGAGCAACTCCTCGCCCTCAACGAGTCCAACCTGAAGCGCAAGTTCAGCAGCGACCTCTCCGTTTCCTACCCGAATTTTTGCGACTGGCGCCGCGACCAGCGCACGCTCGCCTCCCTCGCGATCTACGAGGATTCCTCCTACACGATCGCCGACGGCGCCACCGCCGAACAATTCGACGGTGCCATGGCCAGCGCGGAATTTTTCGAGACGCTCGGCGTCGCGCCCGCCCTCGGCCGGGGTTTCAGCCGCGCCGAGGAGTCGCCCACCGGCGGCCACGTCGTCGTCCTCAGCCACGAGTTCTGGACCAATCGCTTCCACGCCGATCCCGCCGTCCTCGGTCAATCCATCCGCCTCAATGGTTTTCCGCGCACGATCGTCGGCGTGATGCCTCCGGGTTTTCGTTTCCCCGATAATGCCGCGCTCTGGGTTCCGCTCCGCGACTACGCCACCGATGAAAATCGCGGCTCACACAGCTACGACGGTGTCGCTCGTCTCGCCCCCGGCGTCACGCGTGAACAGGCCCGCGCCGATCTCAACGCCATCGCCGCGCGCCTCGCTCGCGAACACCCCGCCACCAACGCCGACGTCTCCGTCGTCACACATCCTTTCCTCGAGACCGTCACCGCGAATTTCCGCCGCGTCGTCCTCACGCTCTTCGGCGCCGTCGCCTGCCTGCTCGCGATCACCTGCGTCAATCTCGCCAGCCTTCAGCTCGCCCGCGGCGCCGCACGCGAACGCGAGATCGCCGTCCGCCTCGCGCTCGGTGCCGGCCGCGGTCGCATCGTCCGCCAGCTCCTCGTTGAAAACCTTCTCCTCGGCCTTGCCGGCGGCGCGCTCGGCACCCTGCTCGCCAGCTGGGCGCTCGACCTGCTCGCCCATGCCCTCGCCGATACGCTGCCGTGGTGGATGCACCTGACGCTCGACCGGCCCGTGCTTCTGTTCACGCTCGGCGCCACCCTCCTCACGAGCCTCGCCTTCGGCCTTTTTCCGTCGTGGCAACTCTCGCGCGCCCCGCTCGGCGAGACCTTGAAACAGGGCGGCCGCTCCGGCTCCGCTCGCAGCACGCGGCTCCTGCGCGTCCTCGCCGGCGCCCAGCTCACGCTCGCGCTCGTCCTGCTCACCGGCGCCGGCCTGCTCGTGAAAAGTTTCCTCCACCTCCGCGGCGTCCGCCCCGGCTTCGACGCCGGCGGCGTGCTCACGTTCACCCTCACGACCCCCGAGGCCCTTTATCCCGACGACGCCAAAAAAATCGACGTCAACGCCCGCCTCGTCGCCCAACTCCAATCGCTCCCCGGCGTCGACTCCGCCGCCGTCGTCAGCAATCTCCCGCTCGGCGGCAGCAACTGGGGCCGCGGCTTCACGCTCGGCGACCGCCCCGCGCCCGCCCCCGGCCAGACGCCCGTCGCGCTGAATCGCGTCGTCAGCCCCGACTATTTTCGCGCCATGCGCATCCCGCTGCGGCAAGGCCGCACGTTCACCGCGGCCGACGCCGCCAACGCGCCGCGCGTCGTGCTCATCGACGACGCTTTCGCCCGCGAATATTTCCCGCATCAAAATCCCCTCGGCCAGCGCCTGCACTATGGCCGCGCCGATCGCGCGAATCCCGAGTGGATGGAGATCGTCGGCGTCGTCGGCGATGTCCGTCACTACGACATCCAAAATTCGAGAAACGGCCCCGGCCTCTACGTCCCCGCCGCGCAAAATTCCCCGACCGCCAGCGTCTTCTACGTCGTGCGCACCACCCGCAACCCCGCTTCGCTCACGGGCGAGGTCCGCGCCGCTGTCGCCCGCGTCGATCACGAACTCGCCCCCACGAACTTCCGCCCGATGTCCGCCTGGATCGACGACGCGATGTGGCGCGACCGCCTCGTCGGCGAAATTTTCGCCGGCTTCGCCGCGATGGCGCTGCTGCTGGCGACGATCGGCGTCTACGGCGTCACCGCCTTCGCCACGAACCTCCGCACGCGCGAGATCGGCGTGCGCATGGCGCTCGGCGCGCAGCCCGCCCACGTCCTTCGTCTCATCCTCGGCGGCGGCGCGCGCCTCGCCGCGATCGCACTCCTGCTCGGCGTGGCCGTGTCGTTCGCCGTCGCGCAGCTCCTCGCCAGCCAGCTCTACGAAGTCAGCCCGCGCGATCCGATCGTGTTCGCCACCGTCGTGCTCGCCCTCGTCGCCGCCACGCTCGCCGCCTCCTGGCTCCCCGCCCGCCGCGCCGCTCGGGTCGACCCGACCGTCGCGCTCCGCGCCGACTAGAATTTTTTTGGGGAAACGGAAATCGAAACCCCTCGTCGGTAAACGGCCCACGCCTCCTTTCCTCAATTCCAGATCATAGCTTTCACGTTTTTCCATCTCACGACTTCCGCCCTCGGCCTTCTCTCTTCCGTCTCCCCAAAATGAATCGCCGCTCCTTCATTTCCACCCTCGCCGTCGCCGGCGCCGCTGTCGCCAGCAATGCCCCGCGCCTCCTCGGTGCCGACGCGAAACCGCGTCCGAAAATCGGCCTTGTCGGCTGCGGCTGGTATGGCGGCGTCAACCTCGGCGTCTTCGCGCGTTGCACCGCCGTCGAGGTCGTCGCGCTCTGCGACGTCAACGCGCAGCACCTCGAGCAAACCTTGCAGCTCGTCGCGCAGCACCAGCACACCGTCCCGCGCACTTACTCCGACTATCGCGAGATGCTCGCCGGCAGTCCGCTCGACATCGTCATCGTGGCCACGCCGGATCATTGGCACGCGTTGCCCGCCATCGCCGCGATGAAAGCCGGCGCCGACGTTTATTTGGAAAAACCAATCGGCGTCGACGTGATCGAAGGCGAGGCGATGGTCGCCGCCGCCCGCAAATATGACCGCGTCGTGCAGGTCAACACCCAGCGCCGCAGCAACCCGCTCCACCTCGAGGCGCGCGACAAATACCTGCGCAGTGGCAAACTCGGCAAAATCGGTCTCGTCGAATGCTACAGCTATCTCGGCATCGAGGGCTGGAGCGCCGGGCCGATTCCCGATGCGCCTGTGCCCGCGCACCTCGACTACGAGGCGTTCGCCGGTCCCGCCCCGAAGTTGCCCTACAAGGCCATCATGGAAGATCGCGGCTGGCGCTCGTTCATGGAATTCGGCAACGGCATCACCGGCAACCTCGGGGTCCACATGATCGACAAGGTGCGCATGCTGCTCGGTCTCGGCTGGCCGAAATCGATCAGTTCCACCGGCGGAATCTACGTCCACAAAAAATCCTTTTCCAACGTCTCCGACACCCAGCGCAGCGTGCTCCACTATCCCGATCTCGACGTGAGCTGGGAGCATCGCATGTGGGGCCGCTCGCCGATTCCGCCGCGTCACTGGAGCGACCAGTGGGGCGCGCGTTTCCTCGGCGAGCACGGCACGCTGAACCTGACGATGTTCGAATACGTCTTCGAGCCGGCCGACGGCGGCCCGCGCGAGGGGCGTCACATGCTGTCGACGAGCGGTAATTTGGAGAACATCGATTTCGGCCGCGCCGCCGAAGCCTTTCAGGAAACCGAGAATCGCCACGTGCTCGATTTCATGACGGCCCGCGAAACCCGGTCACGCCCGCTCGCCGACATCGAGGAGGGCCACATCTCCAGCGCTTCCTGCATCCTCGCCAACCTCGCGCTCGAACTCGGCCGCACGATTTCCTACGACCCGAAAACGCGCACCGTCCCCGGCGACGCCGAAGCCACCCGCCGTCTCGCGCGCCCTTACCGCGCCCCGTGGCAACATCCCGATCCCGCCGCCGTGTGACCCAACCCCGTGCTCGATGAAACCCCTTCTTCTCATCGCCAGTTCACTCGCCGCGTTCGTCGCCCGCGCCGAAAACATTTCCCTCGCTCCCGCGCGCTGGCACCTCGCGATAGCGCCGTCATCGCCGCCAACGTCTGGTTTCACGCGCGGCTCGAAATCGACGGCACGACCGTGCGCGTTTTCGTGCACGACGCCGCCGAGCCCGTGCTCGTCGTGAAAGACCTCGAGCTCGGCGACCGTTCCGGCCTCGTCGGCTTCTGGGGCTACCCCGGTGCCTTCGCCAACCTCAAAGTCACCCCACGCGACCGCTAATCCGCTTCGTTCTCTTTCTCGTTCTCGACCGCACTCAACTTCACCCCGCACCCGAGAACGAGAACGATCCCGCCGCCCCCACTCCGGCCTGCTCTCAACTCTCAACCCTCGACTCTCAACTTTCCGTGCTGTCCGACCTCCGCCACGCCTTTCGCTCGCTCGCCCGCACCCCCGGCTTCACCGCCATCGCGCTCCTCACGCTCGCCCTCGGCATCGGCGCGAACACGTCCATGTTCAGCCTGCTCTCCGCGCTGCTCTTCCACACGCCGCCCTATCCGCAGCCCGAGCGTCTCGTGCGGATCTTCCGCACCGCGCCGACGCTGCAGGCGGGTCCGCATTCGCCCGCCGATGTCATCGATTATCACGCACAGGCGCACTCGCTCGAACACGTCGCCGCCTTCACGTGGGAGAGTTTCATCTCGGCCGAACCCGGCCAGCCCGCCGAGCGGCTTCCGGGCATGCGCGTCACCGGCGACTTCTTCGCCGCCCTGGGCGTCGCGCCCGCGCTCGGTCGCTTCATCACCGCCGCCGAAGATCAACCGGGCCATGACAACGTCGTCGTGTTGAGCGATGCCCTCTGGCACCGGCTGTTTTCCGCGGATCCCGCCGTCATCGGCCGCGAGATTCGTCTCGATGGCGAACGCGCGACCGTCATCGGCGTGATGCCCGCACGCTTCGACGATGTTCTCCTTTGGAACCGGATCGACGCGTGGCGTCCCATGGCTTTCAGCGACAAAACCCGCGCCGTCCGCGGCGCCAACTGGCTCCAACTCATCGCCCGCCTCGCGCCGAACGCCACGCTCCCCGAAGCCCAGGCCGAAATGTCCGCCCTCGCGGCCGATCATGCCAGGCGCTACCCCGACACGAACGGCGGCTCCGGGCTCAACCTCGTGCCGCTCGCCCGTTCGTTTCAAAACGGGCCGATGCAAACGCTGCCGTGGTTCGCCTTCGGCCTCGCCGGTTGCGTGCTTCTGATCGCCTGTGCCAATCTCGCCAATCTCCAGTTCGCTCGCAATGCCGCCCGCGCCCGCGACTACGCCGTTCGTGCCGCCCTCGGCGCCTCGCGTTATCGTCTCGTCCGGGATTCGCTCACGGAAAGCATTCCGCTCGCACTCGCCGGCGGCGCGCTCGGCGTGCTCGTCGCGCTATGGTGCAACGACGCGCTCGCCACCCGGCTCGGCGTGGGCGATGCCCGCCTCGCGCTGCCATTGAGCTGGCCGGTGCTCGCGTTCGCGTTCGCCGTCTCCGCGTCGAGCGGCATCGCGTTCGGCCTGCTGCCCGGCTTCCTCGCCGCGCGCACCGATGTCAACGAAACCCTCAAGCAAGGTTCGCGCACCGCCGGCGCCGCGTCGCATCACCGGCTGCGCCAGGGGTTGATCGTCGCCGAGATCGCCCTCGCGCTCGTGCTGCTCTCCGGTGCGGCTTTCTTCCTGCGTGGCCTCGGGCGTTACGCCGTTCGCGACCACGGCTGGCAAACCGATCATCTGCTCACCACGTCGCTCGGCCTGCCGGAGGCGAAATATCCTGACGACGCCGCCCAGATCGCTTTCTACGATCGCCTCGAAACCCGGCTCGCCGCGCTCCCCGGCGTCGCGCACGTCGCGCTGTCCCGTTCCGTCCCGTTCAACGGCTTCAACTTCGGCCAGCGCTTCATCGTCGAGGGCCGCCCGCTTCCCCAGCCCGGCGCCGAACTCGTGCGAGAGGTCAATGGCGTCAGTCCCGGTTTTTTCGCCGCCACCGGCATGGCGCTGATCGAAGGTCGCGCGTTCGCGAAATCGGACATCACCGGGCCCACGCGAACCATTATCAACGAAGCGATGGCCCGCCAGCTCTGGCCCGGCGAAAGCGCCATCGGCAAACGCATCGCCCATCCCGTCGAACGCGAGTGGCAGGAAGTGATCGGCGTCGTGCGCGACGTGAGTTTTCCGACCAACCTGAACTTGCCGCGCACCCCGTTTCAGACCTACCGCCTCCTCGCCCGTGAGCCCACCGGCTACATCAATCTCTCGCTCCGCACCGCCGGCGATCCCGCTGCGCTCGCCGGCGCCGTCCGCCGCGCGATGGCGGAACTCGATCCCGAACTTCCGTTGCAGGGTCTGTCATCGGCCGACGTCGTGGTCGAACGCGGCCTCGCCAACTACAGCGTGATTGGCGGAGTGCTCGCCGGCTTCGCCGCGCTCGGGCTCCTGCTCGCCACGCTCGGGATCTACGGCGTCATTTCCGGCTACGTTGTGCAGCGCACGAGCGAGATCGGCCTGCGCATGGCGCTCGGCGCGCAGCTCCGCCATATCTTCCACCTCGTCCTCGGCCAGAGTTTTCGCCTGGCCGTTCTCGGCACTGTGCTCGGTCTCGCGGGCGCCGTGGTCGTCGCACGGCTCCTCACTTCGATGATGCCCGCGCTCCCCGCCGCCGAACCGCTCACGGCCATCGCCGTCACCGTCCTGTTGCTCGCCGTCGCTCTCCTCGCCAGTTGGCTCCCCGCCCGCCGCGCCGCGCGCGTCAACCCCATCGAAGCCCTTCGCGCCGAATAGAATTGCGACCGGTGACGAGTGCCATGTGACGAGCCCAAAAAACCGTTCACCGCGATCGAACTCATCACACGTCACAGGCCCCACCTCAAACCGTCCCCATGAAACACGCTCTCCGCCAACTCCTGAAATCTCCCGGCTTCGCCTTCACCGCGATCGCCACCCTCGCGCTCGGCATCGGCACCTGCACCGCGATGTTCAGCCTGGTCAACGCCGTCATCTTGAAGCCGCTGCCGTTCCGCGATCCCGACCGGCTCGTGTGGATCGAGAACAGCGGTCGCGACGGCCTCTCAGCGCGCACGACGCGCGCCGATAACCTCCTCGACTGGCGCACGCAGAGCCACTCCTTCCAGGCGCTCGGTGGTTACTTCGCGTTCTTCGACTACGGCCGGATCACGCTCACCGGCGGCGGCGAACCCGAGCGTCTCCGCGGCGTCGGCGTCACCGACAACCTCCTCGATGTCCTCGGTGTCCGCCCGCAGCTCGGTCGTAATTTCACCCTCGAGGAATGCAGCGGCAAAGGTCCGGCCGCTGTCATTCTCAGCCACGCGTTCTGGCAACGTCGCTTCGCCGCCGATCCGTCCATCGTCGGCCGCACGCTCATCCTCAACAAAACGCCCACCACCGTCGTCGGCGTCCTGCCGCGCACCTTCGACTTCGACGCGATCTTTTCTCCCGGTAACGAAATCGAACTCATCACGCCCTTCGCCCTCACCGCCGAAACCGCCTCCTGGGGCAACACGCTCTTCGGCATCGCGCGACTCCGTCCCGGCGTGACCGCCGCGCAGGCGCAGGCCGAACTCGATGTGATCGACGCCGCGCTGCAAAAAGCGCATCCCGAGCGCTGGAGTTTCGGCGCGCGCGTCAGCTCGATCGACGACGCCCTCCGGGGAAAATTCCGCCGCTCGTTCTATGTCCTCGCCGGCGCTGTCCTCTGCGTCCTCGCCATCGCGTGCGTCAATCTTTCGAACCTTCTCCTCGCGCGTCTCAACGCCCGCCGTCAGGAATTCGCCGTCCGCATCGCGCTCGGCGCCCGCCGACGCCACCTCGTTCAACAGGCCCTCACCGAGAGCATGGTTCTCGCGTTCGCCGGCTCGCTCATCGGCGCGCCGCTGGCCATGTGGGCCACCGATCTCCTCTCGCGGCTCCAGACTTTCGGCGTCCCGCTGTTGCAGGATGCGACCGTCGATCTCACGGCGCTCGGTGTCACGATCGCGTTGACCACGCTCGCCGGGATCGTCTGCGGCATTCTGCCCGCGCTCTATCTTTCCAACGCCCAGAAAACGTCCGGCCTCCAAAACTCCACGCACCAGCGCACGGCTGGCCGCTCCTCCGCGGTCGCGCGCAGCACGCTCGTGGTCGCCGAGGTCGCGCTCGCCTGCATGCTCCTCGTCGGCGCCGGCCTGCTCCTGCGCAGCTTCGACGCCCTCCTTCAGGTCAACCTCGGTTTCCAACCCGAACACGCGATGGCGTGGCGCATCGATCCGCAGCGCAATTTCTCCAACGGCGGCGAGGTCGACACCTATTTCAGCGACCTCGCCCAGCGCGTCGCCGCGCTGCCCGGCGTCGAGAGCGTCGGTTTTTCCGACACGCTGCCGCTCAGCCGCAATCGCACGTGGGGCGCCGGCGCCGTCGGCGTCGAATACCCCAAGGATCACTACCCGCTCGCCTACCCGCGCCTCACCGATCCGCACTACCTCGCCACGATGAAAATTCCCTTCATCGCCGGTCGGCCGTTCGACGAGCACTTCGATCCGAAAGCGCCAAAATCCATCATTATTAACGAAAATCTCGCCCGCACGCTTTTCCCCGACGGCCGCAACCCCCTCGGCCAGAAGATCGGCGTCAACGGCGAATCCACCATCATCGGCATCGTCGCCAACGTTCGCCACAGCTCCCTCGAGGAAGCCGGCGGTAACGAAATGTATCTCGACTGCCGCCAGTCCGGCGACTGGAGCGCGCTTGAAATGGTCGTGCGCAGTTCGCGCTCGCTCGCATCGCTCGCTCCCGATGTCCGTGCCGCGATCGCCGCCCACGACGCCACGATTCCCAACCGCGAATTCTACGAACTCGACCGTCTGATCGACAACGCCGTGGCCCCGCGCCGACTCATCACCGAACTCCTCGGCTTCTTCTCCACGCTCGCGCTCGCCCTCGCCGCGATCGGGCTCTACGGCGTGATCGCCTACTCCGTCGTGCAACGCACGCAGGAGATCGGCATCCGCATGGCGATCGGCGCCCAGCGCCGCGACGTGCTCAACCTCGTCCTCGGCAGCGGCCTCAAACTCGTCCTGCTCGGCGTCGCGCTCGGCCTCGCCGGCGCGTTCGTTCTCACGCGACTGCTGCAGAGTTTCCTCTTCGGCATCACCGCCACCGACCCGCTCGCCTTCGCCGGCAATGCCGCGCTCCTCCTCGCCGTTGCCGCGCTCGCCTGCCTCCTCCCCGCCCTCCGCGCCACCAGAGTCGATCCGCTCACCGCCCTCCGCACCGAGTGACCGCGCTCCAAATCTTTCTCTTTCCCTCTTTCTCTCTATCTTTCTCCTCGTTTCACCGCCGCCCCATCAAGCCACCCGACGAAAGAGAAAGACGAAGAGAAAGGGCAAGAGTGAGCGTGGAGAGTAAGAGAAAGAATTCCCTGCCATGACCCACACCCTTCGCTCTCTGCTCCGCGCCCCCGGCTTCACCTTCACCGTGATCGCCACGCTCGCGCTCGGCATCGGTGCCTGCACTGCGATTTTTTCCGTCGTCAACTCCGTCCTCCTCCAACCGCTGAATTTTCCGCACGCCGACCGACTGACCCTGATTTGGGAAACGAACACCCAGCAAGGCGTGCGGCGCGAAGGCCCGTCCGGCCCCAATTTCTACGACTGGCGCGAACAGAGCCGTTCGTTTCAAGACATGGCCGCGGTCGATATCGGCAGCGGCACGGTCACCGGTCTCGGCGAGCCGAAGCAAGTCCCCGCGATGCGCGTCACGACGAATCTCTTTTCGGTGCTCGGCGTCCGCCCCGCGCTCGGCCGGCTGTTCGCAGCCGAGGATGGCCGCGGCGGACGCCAGCCTCTCGTAGTCGTCACCCACGATTTCTGGCAACGCGCGCTCGGAGGCGATCCGCATATCGTGGGAAAAAAAGTGATGGTGGACTCGATTCCTTACCAAGTGCTCGGCGTGCTCGGTCGCGATTTCCGGCTGCCGTTTCCCTCCGACTTGTTCGTGCCGTGGCCCGATGACGAATTGCGCTTTCAACGCGAACGTCTCGCGCACGACCTCGGCGTGGTTGGCCGCCTGAAGCCGGACGTCACCGCGGCTCAGGCCGAGAGCGAACTCAATTCGATTCACACCCGCCTGCGCGCCGCGCACCCCGAACTCGCCGGCTGGGGTGTCACGGTCGTGCCATTGCAGACCGTCGTCTCCGAATACATCCGGCCCGCGCTGCTCGCCCTGTTCGGCGCGGTCGCGTTTGTGCTGCTCATCGCGTGCACCAACGTCGCCAATCTCCTCCTCGTCCGCGCCGTCGGCCGCAGCCGCGACGTGGCCGTGCGCGCCGCGCTCGGCGCCTCGCGCTGGCAACTGATCCGGCAATCCCTCGCCGAGAGTCTCGTGCTCGCACTCGCCGCCGGCGCGCTCGGCACGCTGCTCGCCACGTGGGGCGTCTCGCTCCTCTCGGCCATCGTCCCGGCCACGATCCCGGTGCCCGACGCCGCCGCCGAGGTCACGTTGCGTTCGTTCGAGATCGATGGACGCGTGCTCGCGTTCACCCTCGTCGTCTCGCTGCTCACAAGCGTATTGTTCGGTTTGGCGCCCGCGGTTCATGCGCTTAAAACCGACCTCGTCAAAAACCTGAAGCTCGGCTCGCGCACCGCGCCCGGCGGCGGCCGCCGCTTGCGCGAAGCGCTGCTCGTCGCCGAAGTCGCACTCGCGGTGGTCTTGTTGGCTGGCGCCGGCTTGACGCTGAAAAGTTTTTCCCGGCTGCAACGGGCCGATCTCGGCTTCCATGCCGATCACTTGCTCACGGTGGAAATCGAACTCCCCACCGACACGCGTTACCGCGAGCCGCGGCAGCAGAGCGCGTTTTTCGCCGCGGCCCTCGACCGCGCGCGATCGCTCCCTGGCGTTACGAGTGCCGCCGTCACCTCGGTGCTGCCGCTGCACCAGCAGGATCAGCGGGCGCGTTTTCTGATCGAGCACGACGCGCCACTGCCCGCGAACGAGCGCCTCCAGTCGGACGTGCGCCGCGTCAGCGCGGATTATTTCTCGACCATGGGCATCGCGCTCGAACGCGGCCGCCTGCTCGAACGCCGCGACACCGCCGAGACCGAAGCCCTGCCGGTCGGTGTGATCGACGAGACCTTCGCGCGACGTTTCTTCGGTGATAAAAACCCTCTTGGCCGCCGCCTCATCCTCGGGGAAACCCGCCTCGAGATCGTCGGCATCGTGAGCGACGTGAAACACGCCGGCGCCGATCGCGAGTCTCGCCCCACGCTCTACGAATCGTTTCTGCAAAGTCCCGCCGCACGCATGGACCTCGTGCTGCGCACCGCCCTCGAACCCACTCGCCTCGCGGCCGACCTGAAGGCCGCGATCTGGAGCGTCGACCGCGACCAGCCGGTCTATCGCGTCGAAAGCATGGAGCAGGTCGTCGCCGAAGCCACGAGCGCGCCGCGTCTCACGCTTTCGTTGCTGGGTGTTTTCGCGATCGTCGCGCTCGGCCTCGCGGCGGTCGGCATCTACAGCGTGGTGGCCTATTCGGTTTCGCAACGCACGCACGAGCTCGGCATCCGCATGGCCCTCGGCGCGAGTTCGTCCGCCGTGCTCGCGCAAGTGCTGCGCCAGGGGATGCGCGTCGTCGCCGTCGGCCTCGTCGCGGGACTGGCTGCGGTCCTCGCGCTCGGTCAGGTCGTGCAGTCGCTGCTTTATCGAACCAGCCCGCGCGATCCGCTCACCCTCGTGGCGATCGCGGGCGTCCTTGCCGTCGTTGCCGCCACCGCCTGTCTGCTCCCCGCGCTCCGCGCCACGAGAGTCGACCCGCTCCTCGCCCTCCGTGCGGAGTGACTCCCCTCCGAACTTCCGTCTCCGATTTCCAACGATGAAACACGCCCTCCGCCAACTCGCGAAAGCCCCCGGCTTCACCGCGATCGCCATCCTCACGCTCGCCCTCTGCATCGGCGCGAACTCCGCCATCTTCTCCGTCGTCAACGCCATCCTCCTCCAGCCGTATCCGTGGCCCGACTCCGACCGCCTCGTCTATTGCTACAACGCCTACCCGTCGATGGGCCTCCAAAATGCCGGCGTCTCGATCCCCGACTACCTCGACCGCCGCGCCGGCGTCAGCGGCTTCGCCGACGCCGCGATGTTTCACACCGAAAGTTTCAACCTCGCCGGTGCGAGCGAGCCCGAACGCATCGTCGGCCTCGTCGCCACGCCCTCGCTCTTCACCACGCTGAAAACCGGCGCCGCGCTCGGCCGCGTCTTCACCGATGACGACGCCCAGCCTGGCGCGCCCAAGGTCGTCGTCCTCAGCCACGCCCTCTGGAAAAATCGTTTCGGCGCCGACCCCTCGCTCGTCGGCAAGACGATTCGCCTCAATACCGAGCCCGTCACCGTCGTCGGCGTGATGCCCGACGGTTTTTATTTTCCGAATCCCCGCGCGCAGGCTTGGGTGCCGTTCGTCTTCACGCCCCACGATCGCAGCGACGACGAACGCGGCACCGAATACTCGTCGATGATCGCGCGTCTGAAACCCGGCGCCACGCTCGCCGCCGTCCAGCGCGACCTCGACACGATCCAGGCGCGCAACGCCGAACGCCTCGCCGACCAGCGCGAATTCTGGAAAAACGCCGGCTTCGGCGGACGCGCCGCCGGCTTCCTCGAACAGAACGTCGAAAACATCCGCGGCATGCTCTGGCTCGTCCAAGCCGGCGTCGTCGCCGCCCTCCTCATCGGCTGCGCGAATGTCGCCAGCCTCCTCCTCGCCCGCGCCGTCGCGCGCGAACGCGAACTCGCCATCCGCGCCGCGCTCGGCGCCAGCCGCGCGCGCCTCGTGCGCCTGCTGCTCACCGAGAGCCTCGTGCTCTGGCTCGCCGGCGGCGCGCTCGGTTTTCTCGTCGCGCTCTGGAGCGTCGGCGCGCTCGGCGCCGTCGGCCTGTCCACGCTGCCGCGCGCGTTCGGCGTGCACCTCGACGCCACCGTCTTCGCGTTCACGCTGCTCTCCGCGCTCGCCGCCGGCCTGCTCTTCGGCGCGCTCCCCGCGTGGTCCGCCTCGCGCGGCGACGCCTCCGCCGCGTTGAAGGAAGCCGGCACCCGCACCACCGCCGGCCGGCGCACGCAGCGACTCCGCGCCGCGCTCGTCGTCATCGAGATCGCGCTCGCCGTCATGCTCCTCTCCACCGCCGGCCTCCTCGTGAAAAGTTTCGCGAAGCTCCAGCAGGAAAATCCCGGCTTCGCGCCCGGCGGCGTCCTCACCGCTCGCCTCGATCTGCCGACGGCAAAATACAACGCGCCGGAAAAAATCGCCGCGTTTCACGACGCCGCCATCGCCGCGCTCCGCGCGCTGCCCGGCGTGCGCGAAGCCGGCATGACGACGCTCCTCCCGTTCACCGGCAACAACAGTTCCGGCTCCTACTCCAGCCCCGAGATCGCGCTCCCACCGGGCGCGCCGCTCCCCCACGCTCAGGTCCGCAGCGTCGACGTCGGCTACGCCCACGCGCTCGGCCTCACGCTTCTCCGCGGCCGCTGGTTCAACGACGCCGATCGTCTCGGCACGCAACAGGTCGTCGTCGTCGATCGCCTGCTCGGCGAGCATTACTGGCCCGGACAGAATCCCATCGGCAAACGCCTCAGCCGGAACTCCGTCTCGAACGGCGTGATCGAACCCAAGGATCTCTGGACGATCGTCGGCGTCGTCGCGCCCGTGAAAGTGCAGAACCTCGAGGAGAATGTATCGAAGGAAACGATCTACTTCCCTTTCGCCCAGCATCCCGAAACCAATCTCTATCTCGTCGCGAAAACCGACGGCGCTCCCTCCGCCCTCGCCACCAGCCTCCGCGCCGCGATCCAGCGCGCCGATCCCGAGCAGCCGATCTTCGACGTGAAGACGATGACCGACCGCATGACCGACGTCGCCCAGCCGCGCCGCGCTCCGATGATCCTCCTCTCACTCTTCAGCGGCGTCGCGCTGCTGCTCGCCTCGCTCGGCGTTTATGGCGTGCTCGCGTTTTCGGTTGCGCAACGCACCGCTGAATTCGGCGTGCGCCTCGCGCTCGGCGCCACGCCCGCGAACATCGCCGCGCTCGTCCTCACCCAGGGCACGAAGCTTGTCGTCATCGGCGTCGTTTCCGGCCTCGTCGGTTACCTCGCGCTGAGCCGCGTCGTCGCGAAACTGCTCTACGGTGTCAGCGCCGCCGACCCGCTCGCGCTCGCCCTCGCGCCGCTGGTCCTCGCGCTCGTCGCGCTCGTCGCCAGCGTGCTCCCCGCGCGCCGCGCCACCCGCGTCGACCCCATGGTCGCCCTCCGCGCCGAGTGAGTGGCCCGCAAGCCGCCCGCCGCACGTAGCGGCGCGGCCATTTCCCGCGCGCGCCGCTCCGCCGCGAGCGTCGCTCTTGCGTCCGATCTTTCCTGCAACTCGGCGCAAACCCGCCGGGTTCTTACGACGGTTCTCCGCGCCCTCGTTACCACCGTCGCCCTTCCCCCACCATGAAAGATTTCTCCTTCGCCGTGCGCGCCCTCCTGAGGACGCCCGGCTTCACGCTCACCGCCATCGTCACGCTCGCCCTCGGCATCGGCCTGAACACCGCGATGTTCAGCCTGATCAACAGCGTGCTCCTCCGCCCGCTCCCCTTCGCCGAATCAGGCCAGCTCGTGCGCCTCCGCCGCGCCACTCCCGAAAACGACCGCGGAGGCCTCTCGCCCGCCGACTACCTCGCGCTCAAACGCGCCGAAGCCGAGTTCGGCCAGTTCGCCGCCTACGACGACGCCCGCGTCTCCGTCTCCGAACCCGGCCAGTCGCCCGAGCTTCGCCACGCGCTCCGCGCCTCCGCCGATTATTTCAACGTGCTCCAACTCCAGCCGGAGCTCGGTCGCTTCTTCCGCCCCGCCGAGGAAACCCCGGGCAATCACCGCGTCGCCGTGATCAGTCACGCGCTTTGGGTCGATCGCTTCGCCGCTGCGCCCGATGTCCTCGGCCGCGTCCTGCGCATCGACGGCGAGCCGCACGAAATCGTCGGCGTGCTTCCCGCCTCCGCCGACGACGGCCGCGTCATCCGCCAGGTCCAGGTTTTCCGCCCGCTCAGTTTCACCGACGCGGAGCGCGCCGCCCGCGGCAACGCGTGGCTCAACGTCATCGGCCGCCGCCACCCGTCGCTCACCGCTGCGCAGGGCGACGCGTGGATCGCCGCCTTCGGCTCGCACCTCGCCGCCGATTTTCTCCAGGAAAACGCCCACGCCACCTGGCACGTCGAAAATCTGCTCGGCTCCACCGGCAACCGCTCCGGCCGCGTCATCATGGGAATGCTCCTCGGCCTCTCCGGCTTCGTGCTGCTCATCGCCTGCTCGAACCTCGCGAATTTCCTCCTCGCCCGCACCATCTCGCGCGCGCACGAGCTCGCCGTCCGCGCCGCGCTCGGCGCCTCGCGGCTGCGTCTGCTGCGTCCGCTCTTTTTCGAGTCGCTGCTCCTCGCGCTCGCCGGCGGCGTCGGCGCCTTGCTCGTCGCCGAATGGTCCGGCCGGTGGCTGAGCGCTCACAGCGTGGAAAACGACGGCTCGCCGATGACATTTCCCCTCGACTGGCGCGTGCTCGGCTTCGCCCTCGCCGTCTCGCTCGCCACCGCGCTGTTTTTCGGCCTCGTCCCCGCGCTCTTCGCCACGCGCCTCGACGTCAACCACGCCCTCAAATCCGGCGCGCGCGGCAGCACCGCCAGCCGCGGCCACCGACGGCTCCGCAGCCTGCTCGTCGTCGGCCAGTTTTCCCTCGCGATGACGCTGCTCGCCGGCGCCGGATTCTTCATCCGCGGCGCCGATAATCTCCTCGCGCAACACTTCGGCTGGTACGCCGACCACGTCGTGCTCGGCGGCCTCGATCTTCCGAAAAGCACTTACGCGAGCCCGTCGCAGATCGTGGCGTTTCACCAGCGCGCGCTCGAAAAACTCGCGAGTCTCCCCGGCACCGAATCCGCCAGCCTGAGTTATCTTTTACCCGCCACCGGCCTCGCCGGTCCGCGCCGCTACGTGATCGAGGGCCGCCCGACGCCGCCCGCCGGCCAGGAACCGTCTGCCAGCTACAACGGCATCTCGCCGGACTACTTCGCCGTCACCGGCACGCGCCTGCTCAGCGGCCGCGCCTTCACTCGCAAGGACACCGCGACCTCCGAAAAAGTCGTCCTCATCAACGAAACCATGGCCCGCGTGCTCTTCCCCGGCGCCAACCCGCTCGGCCAGCGCCTCGCCCGCGCCGACCTCCCGCAACGCGAATGGGCCGAGATCGTCGGTGTCGTGGCCGACGTGATACCGGTCGGTGTTTACCGGCAGCCGATTCCTTTCCAAGTCTACCATCCTTTCGTGCAGGAGCCCTGGAACTACGCGACCCTCGCCGTGCGCGTCTCCCGCCTCGCGCCGGAATCCACCCTCGCTCCGATTCGCGCCGCCATCGCCTCTCTCGATCCCGATCTGCCCGTGCGCGACCTCATGCCGATCCAGACCGCCCTCCATCGCGCCGCCGCCGATCTCGACATGCTCAAACAAATGCTCGGCGCCTTCGCCGCACTCGGCCTCTCGCTCGCCGTGCTCGGCATCTACGGCGTGATCGCGCGCACCGTCGCACAGCGCACCGGCGAGATCGGCATCCGCATGGCGCTCGGCGCGCAAATGGTCGACGTCGTGCGTCTCGTCCTCGGCTCCGGTCTGCGCCTCGCCGTGATCGGCGCGGGCCTCGGCCTCCTCGGCGCCTTCGGCCTCGCGCGCCTGATTCGCAGCCTCATGCCCGCGATGCAGACCAACGGCCCCGTCGTCTTCGCCGCCTCCACCGCCACACTCGCGATCGTCGCGCTCCTCGCGTGCTGGCTCCCCGCCCGCCGCGCCGCCCGCGTCAACCCCCTCGAAGCCCTCCGCGCCGAGTAGAACGTCAAAATAAAACGATAGCCGGTCGCCGATCGGATGTAGGAGCCTGCTTGCAGGCGATGGTTTGAGGTAGCGCCGGCATCTTGCCGGCTCTTTTGGCGACTGCCGGGTGGAAGCCAGCGCTACGAATCGCCTGCAAGCAGGCTCCTACAGTGGCTACGACACTTTTTGAAGTGCGCTGACGGCATCGCCTCGTCACGGATCATCGATTTTTCCCAGCACCCGCCCCAAAAACTTCCGCGCATACAACGCGCTCCGCTCGCGCACCACGCGCTCGTCAAACGACCGCTCCACGCCCAGTTCCGGCGCCGTCAACGCCACCTCGCCGCCACCCGGCTCCAGCGCGATCCACGCGAGCACCCGCTCGAGTTCCGCCGGCCGCAGGCTCGTCTGCAACGTGTCGAACACCACGCGCGCAAAATCCCCCTCGCGCTCGTCGCGCGCCACATCCACCAGCGCCGCCGCCGCGACCAGCAGCCGCGCGCGTTCGCCATCATCGCGAGCCGCCGCCGCCGGTTTCCATTTCCGCAAGGTTTCCTCGATCGCCCGCGCGCGCACCAGACCTTCGCGCGTCGTCAACCGCGGCGACAGCCTCGTCGCGAACTCCGCGTCGCCCGGCAGATCGTCGTAGCGGATCGCCGCGATCTGCTCCGGCGTGATCGTCTCCCACGTCGAATCGACGAACACCACCGGCAGCGCCCGTCCGCTCCCGATCGCGAGCACGCCCGCCGCGCCCCACGCGGCGCCCGCCGCCAGCAACCAGCGCCACCCGCCGCGCCGCCTCGTCCGCTCCGGGCCCCAGCGGAAAAGTTTCACGCCCGCGATTCCCGCCGCTGCACCGATCAATCCCAGCGCCCCCAAGCTCACGCCCGCCAGTCGCAACCCCCGCGGATCGCTATAGCACGCCTGCAACACCTCGACCGCATGCCGCCCCGGCATGAACGCCGCCAGTCGCTGCGCCCACTCCGGCAGCACCGCGAGCGGCACGCCCACGCCGCCGATCAGCACCATCGGCAGAAACAAACACTGCCCGAGCGCCTGCACCGCCGGCACATTCTCCGCGACCGCCGCCACCACCAGCCCGAGCCCGAGCAGCGCCGCCGCCACGAATAAAAACCCCACCGCCAGCCCGCCCGGATGCACCGGCCACGGCGTGCCATAGAGCAACCGCGCCAGCCCGATCTGCACCGCCACCATCGACGCCACCAGTATCAGCCGCGCCATGACGGCGCTCATCAGCAGCCAGCCGGCCGCCATCGGCAGCAGTTGATAACGCCGCCACACGCCGCGCTCGCGCTCCGCCACCAGCGCCGTCGGAAACCCGAAGCACGCCCCGCCGAGCAAGCTGATTGTCAACACCTGCCCCATCTCATGCCACAGCGCCGGCCGCTCCCCGCGAAACACGCTCCCGAACGCCACGAGGAAAATCACCGGCACCAGATAACCATACACGATCGCCTGCGGACTCCGGAAATTCAGCCGCAGCATCAAGCCGCAGTGTCCCGCGAGCGCCCGCCACTTTCCTTCGCGTTCACTCATCGCGCCCCTCGCCTTCTTCGCTCCACGCCGCACCCGTCAACGCCACGAACGCGTCTTCGAGCGTCGGCTGCTCCACCCGCAGCTCCACCAACTGCGCTCCCGCCCGTCGCGTCGCTTCCGCCACGCCCCCCACCAGCTCCGCCACGTCGCGCCCTTCCAACTGCCACGCCTCGCGCACGCGCTCGCATTTCTCACATCCCTTCACCTCGATCACCGTCGCCTCCGCCAGCGCCGGCGCCGTGCGCACCACGATTCGCGGCCTCGCCCCCGCGCGCCGCACCAGCTCCGCCGGCGCGCCCACCGCCACCAGTCGTCCCTCGTGCAAAATCCCCACGCGATCGCACAACCCCGCCGCCTCTTCCATCTGATGCGTGCTCAACACCACCGCCGTCCCCGCGTCCCGCTCCGCGCGAATCAGCGCGTGCAGTTCGCGCCGCGCCGTCACATCGAGTCCCGCCGTCGGCTCGTCGAGCACCACCACCCTCGGACGCCCGACGAACGCCAGCGCCAGCAGCAGCCGCTGCCTCGTCCCGCCCGACAATGTGTCGAACCGCGCCGCGGCTTTTTCCTTCAACCCAAATTTTTCCAACAACTCCTCGCCCTGCCCCGCGTCGCCGTAAAATCCCGCAAACATCCGCAGCGCCTCCCGCGGCGTAATCTTGTCCTGCAGCGCCCCGCCCTGCAGTTGCGCGCCGAGGAGGCGCCGCGCCCGCGCCGGTTCGCGCACCACGTCCACGCCCTCGATGATCACCTGCCCCTCGTCCGCCGTCCGCAGACCCAGCACGCACTCGAGCGTGGTCGTCTTCCCCGCCCCGTTCGCGCCGAGCAACCCGAACACCTCGCCGCGCGCCAACTCGAAACTCACCCCGCGCACCGCCTCGCAAGCGCCATAGCGCTTCCTCAGGCCCTGCACGCTCACGCTGCTCGCGTTGTTTTCCACTCGCACACCCTCGCTCAACCCACGTCCACCGGCACGTCCAAAAACTTCCCGAACCCCTCCGCCGCCCGCCGCAACCCCGCTGCCTCCGTCGCGCTCAACCGCCGCATCGGCCGCACGTCCACGCGCACGTGTTTGTTCCCGAGCGTCCGACGCCACTCGCCCGCGATCATTCCGTCCACCACGATCACATTGCCCAGCAACCAGCCCGTGCCGTTCGCCGCGCGTCCGAATTTCGCCTCGATCTCCGCCGTGCACACGTCGGTCTTGTCCCGCAACCCCACGACGAACTCGTCGTAGTTTGGCAGCAGATGCACCGCCGGTCCCCGCGCCTTCGCCGCCGCGATCGGCTCGACGCTCCACAGCGAACGCCCGCCGATTTTCTCCTCCGCCAACTTCGCGTCGCGCGCCGCCGCCTTCGCATCCGCGAGCGTCAGCCCCGACCACCACGCGAAATCCTGCAGCGTCGCCGGCCCGTGGCTCGCGAAATACCTTCGCGCCATTTCCACCAGCGACTCCGCGCGACTCGGCTCACGCGCCGCGGGCGCCCGCTCGTCGACGAGCGCATACGTGAACTGCTTCCCGCGCCGCGGTCCGCTGCACACGACCAGTTCCAGCTCCGCGCGCATCATGAGATGCGCCAGCGCCACGCCGCTCGCCCGCACTTTTCCTCGCGCCAAAATTTCCGCCAGCTCGTCGCGCGTGAGAAATTTTCCGCCCTGCAACGCCGCCGTCATCAACGCCTGGCTCCGGCTGAAAATCTTTTCCGTCAACCCGTGAGCGCGGTCGTTGAACGCCATCGCCGCTTTCACCCGCGGCGCGGTCAGCGTCACCATCCAGCGCAAATCCTCCGGTGTCACGAAATGCCACGTCGGCCGCAGCACATGCGTCCGCAGGATTTTTCCCGCGTTGAACGCTGCCTCCACGCGCTCGTCCGTCGCATCCTTCGTCCGCTGCCCGATCGCCCACTTCGCGCCGGCAAAATCTTGCGCCTGCACTGCCCCAAACCACCGCACCGTTTCCGCCGCATCGCGGAACGGTTCTCCCACCAGCCGCTGCCCCGCCAACCGTCGCCACGCGATCTCATCCGCGGCTTTCGTCTTCATTCGATCCTCGACTGATTAACCGCAAAGAACGCCAAGAGCGCAAAGACCCTTCTGTTCAACTCCTCCGATTCCCTCCGCTCCTCTGTGTTCTTTGCGTTCTTTGTGGTTAAATTCATCTCCGCGTCCGCCGCCGCCTCACCGCAGCGCCACAAACGGCTCGATCGCCCGGAACCCTTCGCGCGCGCACGCCGCATCGCGCGCCGCCGTCTCCGCGAAGACATAAACCGCATACCCGCCAAACCCGCCACCGCAATATTTCCACGCCCGCGCACCCGCCACATCCTCCGGTAGCGCCGCCATCCCTTCGCCGCGCTGCACCGCATACGACTGCCGCACCGCGTCCGCGATTCCATCGACATCGCCGCGCCAAACCGCGTCGCGCGCCGTGACGCTCGCCCGCACAATCGCCTCGTAATCGCGCGCCCCGTCGACCACCGCCGGCGTGTCGTGATCCGCGCCCGTCCAATAAATCGCGAGCCGCCCGCACAGCATCTCGCCGTTCGTCTTCACCTCGAGCACCGGCCGCGGTCCGCTCCGCCACACGCACAGCCCCGTCTCCGCGATCACCGCCGGATCCTGCCAGCCCACGCCGAGATCGAGTTCCGAGCCGATCCCATCCTTGCCATTCAACAACGCCCACGCGCCCGAACCGCCGAGCCCCGCATTGCGCTCATACGGCCACGCGCGCAACGACACCGTCGGCGAGATCGCGCAGTTCACGACGTACGCGCCCTCGCGCGCATATCGCGGCACATCGAGCCAGCCGCCCGCGAAATCCACGCGCAGCGGCGCAACTTCCGGCGCGCGGATGAACCGCACGATCGACGTCGTCGACACCGGCGGAAACTGCGGCGGCGTTTTCGGCATCACCACATAACGTGCGCCGACCTCCGCACAGAGCGCGCGCTTCAACGGCCCGTATTTGTCGTCCTCCGTCACCGCGAGCACATCCGGCCGCAGCTGCAAAAAGTGCTCCTTGAAATCGACGCCCTCCTCTTTCCCGTTCCCCACGACGACCTCGTCGACCACCTCCAGCGCCGCGATCAACGCCCGCTTGTGTTCGTCCGGCAGCGAACTCCGCCGCTGCTTGTGGTGCCAGAGCACGTCGTTCGACGCGAAGCACACCGTCAGGTGATCGCCCAGCGCGCGCGCCTCGCGAAAAAACTGCACATGCCCGGCGTGGAGGATGTCGTAGCAGCCGGAAACGAAGACGCGGATCATGGAGATAAAGGCGAAAACTCCCTCCACGCTCGCCGCCCCCTCCCCCCCGTCAATCCGCATTTCTCTTCCTCCATTTCCGCCCCTCCCGCCCCGCCGCCCGCCAACCACAATGTCACCTATTAAGTGACATTCGTTCAGCTCCCCACCTCGTAACTCGGGATTTTCTTGTCACCTATTAGGTGACATTGGCTCCCGAGCGCCGGCTCGGTCGACGGCGAAGGAATCCCGCAACTTTCCTCGCTTCCGCGGGTTTTCGAACACGCCGCGCTCTTCCTCCCACCTCCGCCAGCGTTCACCTCGCATGCACACGTTCCTCCAAGATCTCCGCTTCTCCCTTCGCCTCCTCCGTCGCGCGCCCGGCTTCACCGCCGCCGCCATCGCCGTCCTCGCCCTCGGCATCGGCGCCAACACCGCCATCTTCAGCCTCGTCAACGAGCTGCTCTGGAGTCCGCGACTCTACGCCCACGCCGACCGCGTCGTGCAGCTCTACACGCAGGAAAAAAAGAACCCGTCCAACTTCCGCCTCGCCTCTTATTCCGTGTATCGCGAGCTCGCCGCGCACGCCGATGCCTTCGACGGCATCCTCGCGCACAACCTTGCTCTCGTCGGCGTCGGCGAGGGCGACACCTCGCGCCGCACGTTCGCCGCGATCGTTTCCTCCAACTATTTTTCGGTCCTCGGCGTACCGCTCGCGCAAGGCCGCGCCTTCACCGCCGAGGAGGAGAAACCCGGCGCCGCTCTCCAGACCGTCATCGTCAGTCATCTCTACTGGGAAAAAAACGGCCGCGATCCCGCTCTCGTCGGCAAAACCCTTCGCATCGACGAGCGCCTCTTCACCGTCGTCGGCATCACACCCGATCATTTCACCGGCACCAGCATGCTGTTCGGGCCCGAGTTTTATTTTCCGCTCGGCGTCTACGACCAGCTCTCAAACGAATTCGGCGACGGCCGCCGCCGCTCCCTCGCGCAGAACAACGCCTTCAATCTCTTTCTCGTCGGCCGCCTGAAGCCCGGCGTCACGCGCGACGCCGCCAACGCCGCCCTCCGCACCCTCGCCGCGAATCTCGAGACCGCGTTTCCCGTCGAGCAGAAAGACCAGACGATGTTCGCCGGCACCCTGCCGCGCTTGAGCACGAGCACCAATCCGACGAGCGAAAAAGAACTCGCCGTCCTCGGCACGCTGCTCATGGCGATGGCCGGCATCGTCCTGCTCATCGCCTGCCTGAATCTCGCCAACATGCTCCTCGCCCGCGGCGCCGCCCGTCGCAAGGAGATCGCCGTCCGCCTCGCGCTCGGCGGCGGTCGCGCGCGCATCGTGCGCCAGCTCCTCACCGAAGGCTTCGTGCTCTCGTTCGCCGGCGGCGTCGCCGGCCTGCTCCTCGCGCTCTGGTCCGCCGGCGCTTTCGTCCGCTCCTTCTCCGCGATCATGCCGATCGCCCTGTTCTTCCACGGCGCCGCCAACCCCGCCGTCTTCGCGGCCACGCTCGCGTTCTGCACCTTCGCCACCTTTTTCTTCGCCCTCGGGCCGGCGCTGAAACTCACCCGCGCCGATCTCATCGGCGACTTGAAACAAAATCCCGGCGAGGACGCCGCCACCCGCCGCCGCTCTCGCTGGCTCCCGCGTCACCCGCTCGTCGTCATTCAACTCGCGCTCTCCCTCGCGTTGCTCACCGCCGCCGCGCTCTTCGTGCGCGGTGCGCTGAACGCCGCTCGCTTCGACACCGGTTTCCACGCGCCGAATACCGTCATCGCCGAAGTCGACGCTGCCCTCGGCGGCTACGACCGCCCGCACGCGATCCAGCTCTACGCGTCACTCACCGAGCGCCTCGCCGCGCTCCCCGGCGTCCAGGCGGCGAGCGTCGGCGCCATCGTCCCGCTCGGCAACATCCAGATGAGCCGCCACGTCCGCCGCGCCGGCATCGTCGTCGCGCCCGACGCCCATCCCGCCACCGCCGCCGAGGGCCGGGCCTTCGATGCGCGTTGGACGAGCACCGGCGCCGACTATTTCCGCGCCATGGGCCTGCCGCTGCTCCAAGGCCGCGCCTTCACTCCCGCTGAAACCGACCACGAAGGCGCGCCGCCCGTCGCCATCGTTGACGAAACGCTCGCGAAAAAACTTTTCCCCGAAGGCAACGCCCTCGGTCAACGCATCGCCTGGTCCGCCGAAAAAACCTACGAGATCGTCGGCATCGTCGCGCCGACGCGCTGGGAACTCTTCGATCACGCCGACCACGGCTGCCTCTACGAGCCCTTCGCGCAAGGCTATCAGAGCAACGCCTTCTTCCACCTCGCCGTCGCCAACGCCTCGCCCGAGGCCCAGCGCGCGCTCTTCGAAACTGTCCGCCGAGAGATCCGCCAGGCCGCGCCGAGCCTGCCGCTTTTCAGCGTGAAAACTTTTTCCCAGCACCTGGACGCCAGCGTGCAGCTCTGGATCGTGCGCGCCGGCGCCGCCACCTTCGGCCTCTTCGGCGCGCTCGCGCTCCTGCTCGCCGTCGTCGGCATTTACGGCGTGAACGCCTATGCGGTGAGCCGGCGCACGCGTGAGATCGGCATCCGCATGGCGCTCGGCGCCGACGCCGGCGCGGTGCGCGGGATGATTCTCCGTGAAGGCCTCGGCACGACGATCGCCGGCGTGACGCTCGGTCTGCTGCTCGGCGCCGGCATCGGTCAGGCCTGCACGAAACTCCTCTATGAGGTCAGCGCGCTCGATCCGCTCGCCTTCACCCTCGCGCCCCTCGTGCTCGGCCTCGCCGCGATGCTCGCGTGCTGGCTGCCCGCGCGGCGCGCGACGCAGGTCAACCCGATGGTCGCCCTGCGCGCGGAATAATTATTTTCCCGCCGGCAGCGGGAGCCTCGACTCCCGTCCGGCTCCGTCCACGCGCTCCGCCCCCGTCTGCATCGCCGCCAACCGCCGGCGTGCCAGCTCGACGAACCGCGGCTCCTTCTCGATTCCGACCCAGCGCCGGCCCAGCGACTTCGCGACCACCGCCGTCGTGCCCGAACCCAAAAATGGATCGAGCACGAGATCGCCCGGGTCGCTCGCACACGCGATGAGTTTCGCGATCAGCTCGATCGGCTTCTGGCTGGGATGCCCGCACTTCTCCTTCGACGTGCCTTTCAAGCTCGGCACGCGCAGCAGATTGGTCGCGAACTTTCCCGCCGCCAGATGCGCCTCGCGCGCCGCGCGGTCCTTGTAACGTTTGTCCCGCAGATACGCCTGGATCTTCTCTGCCGAATACGGCTCGCGCACCGCACCCTTGTTGAATTTCACCCGTTCCCCTTTTCGCAGCACCAGCACCATCTCGTACGCCGGCGTGAAGCTGTCCCGCCGCTCGTTATAGCCGACCACGCGATCCCAAATCAGCAGATCGTGAAACGCGTGCCGCCGGCACAAGTCCGACATCACGTGCAGGAAAACGTGCTCCCGTTTCCCGGGCTGCCCGAAGATGAAGCACAACCCGTCGTCGCGCAGCACGCGCAGGCACTCCGCCACCCACTCGCCGACCCACGCGATGTATTCCTCCGCCGATTTCCACTGCGCGTCCCACGCCTCCTCCACCAGCACATTCATGTACGGCGGGTCCGCGATCGCCACCTGCGCGCACGCCGCCGGCAATTCGCGCAACGTCGCCGTCGCGTCGCCGCAGATAATTTGGTCGTCGGACAAAATTGGAAACATGGCGTTTCTATCGGCAGCGGCCGCGCTCAATGCGAGCACGAAGACGCCGCCCTCGCGTTCCCTGCCATCGGAGCCGTTTGACTATTGCCACCGCCGCCGCCGCTCCGGCATCTTTCGCCGCCAGCTTTGAAGACTTCCCGCGACTTCATTCTCCTCGGCTCATTCATCGGCCTGCTCGCTGCCGCGGCCGTGCTCTATTGGAGCCACCATGACGTCGGACGGCTCGTCTCGGCCAGCGCCGCGTCTGCCCGGAGCCACGCCACGCGCCGCGCCCTGCTCGACGAAACCACGGTCAAACTCGCCCGGCTGAAGGCGGAACTGCTCGACGTGCAACGCGGCGACCGCGTCCCGCCGACCTACGACGAGTGGAGCCGGCAGCAGGCCGAAACCCGCGCGACCCTCACCTGGCTTCGCGAACACTTCGCCGCCTTCGAACCGACGCTCGCCGGCCCCGTCGCCCCCCAACCCGCCTTCACCGCCGCCGCGCAAAAAATTCGCCGCCTCGGCGCCACCCTCGTCGCCGACTGGCACGACTACGAGCAACGCGGCTCCGGCCTCACCCCGGCCTCCCGCGAGTACGCGACGGCCACCTTGCTGCCGCTGCTCGCGCGCGAAATCCAACCCACCCTCGAGAACCTCGCCGCCACCGAGATGGCCGACGCCGAGCACGAGGCCGCCGCCTCGCCCGCGCTGATCCGCCCCGCCCAGCGCATCCGCCTGCTCGCCGCCGTGGCGCTCGTCGCCTGCTTCGGCCTGCTCGCCTACACGTTTGCTCCTCGTCGGCCCAAAACGGAAAAACTCCTCTCCGCCGCGATGGAGAAACGGAGCGCCCCCTCGCCGACGCCGCCGGTCGCAAAAAACTTCGATCACAATGTCGCCGCGATGGATCCGAGCATGCCGAAAATCCTCGTCGCCGAGCACAACGCCGCCGACAGCGACACGCTCTCCCTCCTGCTGACCAACGCCGGATTCGCCGTCATCGGCTGCGACAACGGCCGCGTCGCACGCGAAGCCATTCAGCGCATCCCCTTCGCCCTGCTCCTGCTCGACCTGCATCTCCCCGAAGAAGGCGGCCTCGAAATTTTGAAGGCCGCCCGCCAGCACCACCCGCACCTGCCCGCCATCCTCATTTGCGACCCGCGCGAAAATGCCGACGGCATGGAATCCAGCGGTCCTTTCATCACGCAGATCGTCCGTCGTCCGCTGAATCCCCGCACACTGCTGTGGAGCGTATCCGAAATTCTCTATCCCGGCGAAAACCGCGAGCCGCGCGAATATTCGCCTAACCTTCCCGACTCGGACGACGAGCCGCCGCCTGTCTCGGAGACCGGCGAGCCGGTCGTCATCGAGCCGCCGCCCGCTCCGCCGGCGCAACCGCCGGAAATTTCCCGACCGGCCCTGCGCGTCTCAAAACCAGAACCCGTCGTCACTCCGCCGCTCCCGGCGGCACCGGTGGAGCGGCCAACGCCGCCCGCACCCGCGGCACCGCCGCCGCCCGCGAACCCGGTGGTCGACGCATCGCCCGCGGTGGCGTCACCGCCTGAGCCGTTCCCCGCGGCTGCTCCCACCGCCGAGTCGCCGTCTACGGTCATCGACCCCGCCGCGCCTGCCTCGGCCACACCCGAATCGGACCCAAGCTCCGCCTCGCCGGCCGTGCCGCGGAAGAAAATGGTCCGACGGAAAATTCTCCCCGACAGCGAGACCTGAGCCAAAGCCGTTCAACCGCAGATATCACAGATAAACGCAGCTCTCTGCCGGGGGAAATTTATCGCTGATCGTCACCGATCCGCACTCACCGGACGGTTGATTTAGCGACCAGAGAGACTTCAGCCCAAGGTCTCGATCTGCGCTTATCCGCGAAATCCGCGGTCCATTCCGGCTGCAGCGCCGCAACGCTCGCTGGTCAACGCGGCGGCGAAGGGACTCGCCGCCCTACCGTCGGCGTCACTTCTTTGGGTAATTCTCATTCCGACGTGCTTTCAAGATGAGGCCCATTCGTCCCGCCGCTCCCGCGGCGGGCTACGTCTGAATGTAGCCCTGCGCGGGAGCGCAGGGATGGTCTCAACTTGAAAGCAGGTTGGAATCAATAAGCCGTCGCCGCACCGCACCCGGCGCGGCGGCTTTCATCGTCGCCGTGTCCCTTGGCACGCGGAAACCCGCAGCGGCCCGCGCTTCCCGGCGCCGTCGTACGTCCCCCGCTGCTTGCGCACGACTCGCTCACGCATTTCCCTACCGCCTGCGTGCCTTCAACTCCTTCTTCTTCGCCACGCTGGTGGCAGTGGCCGACGATTCTCTCGCTCGACGCGCCCGTCGTCGTACTGCTCTGGCAATGGCTGTTCGCCCGGGTCGCCGGCACGCCACTCGACTGGGCGCGCCCTTTCGTGCTCGGCGCCTCGGTCTGGCTCGCCTACGCCGCCGACCGTTGGATCGAAGGCTGGCGACTCACCCCCGATCAAACCCGCACGCAGCGTCATCGCTTTTATCAACGCCACCGCTGGCCGGTCGCACTGGGGTGGACCACCGTGCTCGCCGTCGACCTCGCCGTCGCCTTCAGTGCGCTCACGACGCGCGAGTTTCGCTTCGGCCTGCTGCTGCTCTCCTTCGTCCTGATTTATTTGCTGTCGCATCAGCTCGTCCATCGCGGCCGCCGCTGGCGTGCGCCGAAGGAAGTGCTCGTCGCCACTCTCCTCACCGGCGGTGTCGCGCTCTTTCCCCTCGCCCAACACCCACCGTCGGCCCAGGCCCTCGCCGCGCCGCTCGGGCTGTTCGCGCTGCTCTGCTTTGCGAATTGCGCTTTGATCGCCGCGTGGGAATTCGAGATCGACGAGACGCATGGCCAGACGTCGTTCTCCCACCAATTCGTCCACGGGCAGGTCGTCGGCCGAACTCTGCCATGGATGCTCGTGCTGCTCGGCGCTCTCGCCGCGCTGGTCGAGCACGACTCCGCGCGCACCGCCGCCCTCTGCGCGACGATGAGCGCCATATTCCTGGGACTCGTCGACCGCATCGAGCCCCGCATCGGCTGGGCCGCCGCCCGCGTGCTCGCCGACGCCGCGCTGCTCACGCCGCTCGTGCCGCTGCTCGCCGCGGCGTTCTTCTCATCGTGAAAGAGCGCGCCGCCAATTTCGACCGCCTCGCGCGCATCTATCGCGCTCTGGAATTCGTCGCGTTCGGCCGCGATCTCGAGCGCGCCCGTTTCCGGTGGCTCGATGCGCTCGCGGACCGCCGCTCCATTTTGATTCTCGGCGAAGGCGACGGGCGTTTTCTCGAACGCCTCCTCTCCGTCGCGCCCTCCGCCCGCATTCACTGCGTCGACGCCAGCGCCGCGATGCTCGCCGTCGCCGCGAGCCGCATTTCGGACTCGCAAGATCGCGCCCGCATCACCTTCGAGCAGGCCGACGCGCGCCAGGTTTTCCTCGAACATGCAAGCTACGACGCCGTCGTCACGCTGTTCTTCCTCGACTGCTTCGATGCTCCCGAGGCGGAAAAACTGATCGGCCGCCTCGACGCGGCGCTCGGCCCCGGCGCCGTCTGGCTGTTCGCCGATTTTGCGTTGCCGGAATCTCCTCTCGCCCGCTGGCGCGCCCGCGCCTGGCTCGCGCTGCTCTACGCATTTTTCCGCTGGGAAACCGGTTTGCGCACCCGTTGCCTGCCACCGGCGGAAACGTCGATCCGCTCCCACGGCTTCAGCGAATTGGCGGCGGCAACTCTCCAAGCAGGCCTGCTGCGCAGCGTTCTTTTTCGCAGGTCATAGCGCGTTAACAACAGCTTGAGGCGCGGCCGCTCACATGTAGGAGCCTGCTTGCAGGCGATACCGGTACGCGAACGTCCAGCATCGCCTGCAAGCAGGCTCCTGCATCGGCTGTGGAAATTTTCAAAATGCCTTGGCGTTTTTCATCTGCCCTCCGCCTCGGCGCGTTAAAGGATAACGCCCACCTCACTGCAGCTTCAACGGCATCGCCATCACGCGCGAATAAAGCTGCGTTAAAACTTCCGCGGCGTTCTGGCCCGTCGCGTTCTCGCCAGCCGAGAGCTTTCGGGTCGGCAGAAAATTATTCACCACGGCACAGTAGTCGCTGTTCACCATGATTCCGAGCAATTCGCCCGTCTTGCTGAGCACCAGGTCGCCGCGCGAGGGCGCGAAATCGCCGAAGAGGCGTTTGAAAAAGCGATTGTCGACCCGCACGTAGCCGGGTTGCGAAGAGTCGAGCTTGAAGCCCACCTCACCGTAGCCTTTGCCGCCTCCGCTGACGAGGACGGCGTCGGGAAATTTAAAGGGATCGAGCGCCGTCGGATAAATTTTCACCCCGAGCGCCTTCGCCTGCGCTTCATCGACCGGAATCGCCACGACCCGCGGATCGACCGACAGGAAGTCGATCTCCTTCGCGGCGCTGCGATAGCTCGACCCCCGGGTGAACTCGACCGAGATTTTCTGCCAGTCGTAATTCGCCGGCCCCAGCGCGAACGGCGTATCGGAAATGTGGAGCAGCGCGTAGAGCTGTTTCCCGTCGGTCACCAGCACCGTCTGCGCCGTGCTCTCGCGCGTCGCCGGTTTGAACAGTCCCGGCCGCACCGCCGTGAAATTCGTGGCGACGCGATTTTCGAGAAAGGTGTTGAACAACACGTTCGCGTTGATCGGGCGATTCTCGCGAATCTCCTTGGTCAGTTCGCCGGATTTTTCCGCGATCTGGCCGACGCCCTGCGCGAGTTGCGCGGTGGTCTCCTGCACTTTCAAACGCTCCTGGCGCTCGGCGGCGACCTGGGTCTGGAGTGTCGACGCCGTGTCGCGGAGCAGTTGCTTTTCCTGCTCGGCGACTTTCACCGCGACATTGAGACTCTCGATCTTCTCGCGGGCCTCGGTCTGCGCTTTTTGGTAGGCGGCGAGTTCCCGCTGCTGGCGCTCGGCCTCGGTGCGGCGCTGCTCGAGTTCGCGTTGCAGGCGGGCGAGTTCGTCCTTGCTGAGCGATGCATCCTGCGTGGCGGCGGCGACCTTGGCGTTGAGTTCCGCAGCGTTCTTCTGCGTCTGCTCGAGCGAGGTCGAGAGCTTCGCGCGCTCGGCTTCGAGCTTGGCGAGATTCTGCGCCCGCGCGCCGAGTTCGCCCTCGGTCGAGGCGAGCTTTTGCGCGAGCGCTTCGCGCGTCGCGCGCTCGTCTTCGAGGGAACGCTTCATGGTGTCCACGAGATCGCGATCCTTCGTCACCGCGTTGGCCGACATCTCCGGCACGGGCGGCTGCTTCACGCTCGCCGGCTGCGCCTTCTCCCAGCGCGTGAGCGCGAGAAGATTCAGCAGGAGAAAATCGCAGAGGATGAGGAGCAGGGTCTTGTTCATGAGACGACGCGCGAAATGCCGGTATTGCTACTGGCGGCGGCGCTGGCGGCGGGCACGAGCGGCGCCGTGTTCTGGCTCTCGAGGATCAACTGGCGTTTGTACGGACGAACACTCCGAATCTTCACCAGCGCGACGCACGTGATGCCGAACAGATTCGAGGAATACGCGGCGAGCAGGTTGGGCTCGATCACGCCGAGCACCTGGAGCACGAGCGCCGTCGCCGTGCCTCCGATACCGACGTAGAGCCCGCCGTCGAAGAGATTTTCTTCGTTCTCCATCAGCCGGAGTTTCACCAGCGGAGCGAGGTCGGATTGCGCGACCTCGCGGATTTTCAGCAGGCAGATGAAATACATCGCGATTTGCAGCGCGGCAAAGAAACCGATCGAGATAAGCGTCGAGGAGTCCATGGAATGGATGGTTTTGTCTGAGGATTGAGCGGGGGGCGTTGACGTGGTGACGAGCGCCGGGAGCACGAGGCGGAAACGGAATTCGGAGGGTGGAGCGGCTTTGAGCAAAAAGGGCTCGGTGCCGAGAATCAGCAGGCCGGCGAAGAGCAGCGCGAGCACCCCGCTCTTGAGCCGGGGCAGCCCGATGCCCGCGCCACCCAGCGGCGCCACGATCCAGAGGTCGAGGCCGCGGAAAACCAGAAATGCGCCGAGGAGGTAGCCCAGGTATTTCACCACGAGCATCGCTTTCGGATGGAGGAGCACGAGCGCCGCGGCCGTCCCGAGGCCGCCGCTCAATTCCCGATTCACGGGCACCTGCCGAAGCAGCAACTGGCTCACCGCGCCCTGGCCGTCGGAGAGCGCGAGGCGGAGGTCGTCGAGACCGGTCTTGCCGTATTGAAGGAGATAAGTCGCCACGCGATCCGCCGAGCCGGAGAAAAGCGCCGCGACATACATGAGTGGAAACTGGTCGGGGGCGACGCGCGCAAGATGGGCATACTCGCCCACCGTCTTCGAGTCGTCGGTGCGACGGAGCAATTCGCCGAGCTGCGCCCAGTCGAGGCGGTTGCCCAGCGACAGCACATCGAGAAAAAATCCCTCGAGTTCGCCGAGATCGCCGCGGGTGTTGGCGGAATCCGCCAGCGCGCGCACTTCGCGCTGCAACGCCGGCGAGAGGTGCTCGCCCTGGTAGAGCAGCGCTGTCAGCAAAATCACCGCGTCGAGCGGCTGGCCGCCGGCGAGCGTCGCGGGCACGAACCGACCCGTGGCCTTCAGGTCGCGCGTCCGCAACAGCGACTGCACGCCGAGCGAGCGGGAATTTTTCAGATATGCGAGGAGCGACGTGCGCGATTTCTCCGGCAGAAAAAACGTGAGCACCGGCGTGCTGCCGGCGTGGCCTTTCGTTTCGCGCAGATTGAAAAGCGGATCGAGAAACGGATCCCAGCCGCCCCAGGCCACCATCTCGGGCTGGTGCGCCGCGAGATCGTTGAACGCCGCCTCGAATTGCGGCGTGCCGGGATCGTTCATCGCCCGGGCCGCATCGAGCACCAACGCAGCCGGGCCGATTTTTTCCGACTCGACGAGTTGTCGGCCAAAAATAGAAAGCGACGGCGTATCGGTTCCCGCCTCACGCAACAACGCCGCGCTCACCGACTTCAAGTTCACCGGCACCGACCACGCCGCCACCGCCAACGCCATCCCGACCAGAATCAGCCCGGGCGCAGCGAGCGATCTTTTGACGTTGGCGGTTGAGGCGCTCATGGCGGAGTATAGGTTTGCGAGAGAGAGTTGGCGCACCCACGTTGTCCGCTACCGACCGATGTCCCTGAAAATTGTTCACTACAGCGACCCCATCCTGCGACGTAAGGGCGAGAGAATCACGGTGTTCGATGCTGCATTGGCGCAGCTCGCCGCGGAGATGCAGGCCACCATGCACGAGGCGCACGGCATCGGTCTCGCTGCCCAGCAGATCGGGCGCGCCCTCCAGGTGTGCGTGGTGGATTTGCGGCCGGTCGACCAGGATTTCACCTGGGAACTCGATGGCGCCAAACCGCCGCTGGAATTGATCATGCCCATGATCCTCGTGAATCCCGAGGTGTCCGTCGTGCGCGGCACCGACGAGTTTCTCTACGAGGAAGGCTGCCTTTCATTTCCCCAGATTCGAGGCGATGTCGCGCGGCCGGATGCGATCATCGTCAAGTTCCAGGATCAACACGGCGTGCCCCACGTCCTCCGCTGCGACGGCCTCCTCGCCCGCTGTGTGCAGCACGAGGTGGATCATTTGAATGGCGTGCTCTTTATCGATCGCATGGAGAAAAAGGTGCGGGCCAAAATCGAGCCCGACATCAAGGCCCTCGCGAAGGCGACGCGTGAGGCGGCAAAGACTTGAGCGGCCCGCGGAACGTCCGGACTCGTTAAATCAAAATCTTTTCCGACGGCCTTTCGTCTTCTTACCATGTTTCAAAAATCCGATGGCATGAGCTACGCCCCGCAAGGGCAGGCGCGGCCGGTGGTGCAGCCGGGCGAATTCGCATTCGCCGCGGCGTTTCTCGAGCACGGGCACATTTACGGGCAGTGCAACGGTTTGATCGAAGCGGGCGCCGAGCTGCGCTGGGTTTACGACGCCGATCCGGCGAAGGTGGACGCGTTTCGGGCGAAATATCCGCAGGTGCGCGTGGCGCGATCATTCGACGAGATCCTCGCGGATCCGGCGATCCATCTCGTGGCCGCCGCCGCCGTGCCTTCAGAACGCGGTGCGATCGGCGGCCGGACCATGGACGCGGGCAAGGACTATTTCACCGACAAGACGCCGTTTACGGCCATGGGGCAACTCGAGGACGCGCGGCACGTCGCCGCGCGCACGGGGCGGAAATACATGGTGTATTTCAGCGAGCGTCTGCACGTCGAGTCGGCGATGCACGCCGGTGAACTCGTCCACGGCGGCGCGATCGGCCGCGTGCTTCAAGTGCTCGGGCTCGGGCCGCATCGGTTGAGCAAACCGTCACGGCCGGCGTGGTTCTTCGAACGCGCGCGGTATGGCGGGATCTTGTGCGACATCGGCAGCCACCAGTTCGAGCAATTCCTGTTTTTCAGCGGCGCGACGGACGCGACCGTCACGCAAGCCGCGGTCGGAAATTTCGCCAACGCCGACGTGCCGGAATTCGAGGACTTCGGCGAAGCGTCGCTGCTCGGAAACAATGGCACCTCGAATTACGTGCGCGTCGACTGGTTCACGCCCAACGGGCTGAGCACGTGGGGCGACGGCCGCACGGTGATTCTCGGCACGAAGGGCTACATCGAGCTGCGCAAATACGTCGACGTCGCCCGCAATCGCTCCGGCGACAACATCTATCTCGTCGACGAGCGCGGCGAACACTACCTCAACGTCGCCGGTCAGGTCGGCTTCCCCTTCTTCGGCGAACTGATTTTGGATTGCTTGAATCGTACCGAAAAAGCCATGACGCAGGCGCACGTGTTCAAGGCCGCCGAACTGTGCCTGCGCGCGCAAGCGGCGGCGAAACGGATCAGCTGAGGCGGAGCAGGACGCGAGGGACGTGAGGTGGAGCCCGACGTCCTCGTCGGGCTCGAAAGCGCTTCGTCCAAACCAGCCCGGCGGGACGCCGGACTCCACCCGCGCCGACGCGCGGTGCGGCCCGCTTACAGCAAATCCGCCGCGAGTTCGGCGAGCCGCGAGCGCTCGCCCTTCATCAACTTCACGTGCGCGGCGATCGACTGGCCCTTCATGCGATTGTGGCAGTAGACGAGGCCGTTGCTGCGCGAGTCGACGTAGGGATTGTCGATCTGCGCCGGATCGCCAATCAGCACGATTTTCGAGCCCTCGGAAATGCGCGTGATCACGGTCTTCGCCTCGTGCGGCGTGAGTTGCTGCGCCTCGTCGAGAATGAAAAACCGCCGCGCGATGGAGCGCCCCCGAATGAACGCCAGCGCCTCGATCTCGACGATGCCGGTGCGGAGCAGCCGCTCGTAAGGTTTCGCGATCGGAGCGCCACCGTGATTACCGCCGTGCCCGCTTTGGGCCGGCTGATGGGGCGCCAGCGAGGCCATCAGGCGATCCTCGTTTTTCTTGAACTTCTTCTTGGAAACTTTTTTCGCGGCGAACTGCGGCTCCTTCGGCGGCTTCGACGGCATCAGCACCTCCAGCGCATCGTAATACGGCTGCAGCCAGGGTTTCATTTTTTCCTCCAGCGTGCCGGGAAGAAAGCCGATGTCCTTGCCGAGCGCGATGACCGGACGGGAAATGGAAACGCCGTCGTAGCGCGAATGATCGTCGTGCGTCTGGTGCAGCGCGCCGGCGATCGAGAGCAGCGTCTTGCCCGTGCCCGCCTTGCCGAAGCAGGTGAGGATGTGGATGCTGTCGTCGAGCAGACCGTCGAGAAAGAACTGCTGCTCGAGATTGCGTGCGCGAATGGAAATGCCGCCCGGCGCCTTGATGAAATCGGGAATCTTCAGGCGGCGCACGCAGCCATCGCCGTAGTAGCGCGCCGGCATGGTCTTCCCTTCGTCGGACCGAAGCAGGACGTATTCGTTGAGATAAAGCCGCTTCGCGACGTCATCGGTGAGGAAAAATTCCCCCTCCGAGCAAAAGCGCTGCAGGTCGTAAATGCTGAGCGCGACCTCCGCATAGCTCGCCTCGTCGACGGGCTCGGGGACTTTGTCGTTGAGATAGTCCTCGGACTCGAGCCCGACCGCGCGCGCCTTGAGCTGCACGTTCACGTCTTTCGTGACGAGAATCGTCGGCGGCGGAAACTGCTCCTGCACGAAGAGCGCGGCGGCGATGATGCGGTTATCTTTTTTCGAGAGATCGGGCAGGATCGCGCGCAAGCGGTCCATCGCCGGCGACGAGCGCCCGCCGTCCATCAGGTACGGATTGATGATGATCGAAAGCGATCCGCCGTTGGGCAACTCGACGCCTTCCAGCATCGAGCGCGAATCGGGCAGGAGTTCCTGCAAAATCCGGTGCACCCGCCGCGCATTGCGACCGCGCTCGGTGGATTGCTCGCCCTTGATCGCGTCGAGTTCCTCGAGCACTTCGACGGGAATCGCGAGGTTGTTATCCTCGAATTTGTAGATCGACTGCGGGTCGTGCAGCAGGACATTCGTGTCGAGCACGAAGGTCTTCGTCTTGGCCGCTACCTTAATCCGCAAACTGGGAGCAGGGGCTCCGCGGGTGTTTTCCATTCGTGTGTGGATTACTTGTGAACAACTCTGCACGAACCGTGCGAGGTGTCGATCATAGAGTTGGTCGCGCCGGCTTTGTTTCACGTCATCGGCACAATCCTTTCCGCGCGTGACCGAAAAAAAATCGGCGGCCAAAAAAAGAGAGCGGGCCGCCTACCCCTAGACGGCCCGCCTTTGTTTTCTAACTTGGGCAATCCCCACTGTGCGGGACATCGCCGCGGATCAGACGGCCGCGCACCGGCAAAGTTCCGTCAGAAAAAATCGCCCGCAGATCACTCGATCGACGGCGGGGCCGGCGATTTCTTCGCGCGCGGCAGCGCCCACAATCGCAGCAGATATTCCGCCAGATTTTTCATGCTGATCCGCCGCACTCCACTGCGTTGCGCCTCTTCACGGAACGGCGAAGCCACCGCGCTCCGCTCCTCGAAATACCGCCAGAGTTCGCTTTCCAGCGCGAACGCCGCCGCATGCAGATCGACCGACGCCGCTGAGGTTTTCTGAACCTTGTCCACCCAGTATTGTCTCTCGTCGGGGTGAGCCTGCACGTAGTCGAAAACCATCTGCTCGCTGCGATTGAGGCTCATGCGGCGGCAACCTGCGTGGCCTTTCGCGAAAAACAATCCGAAAAACCGCCCCGAAGCCGTCATTGCATTCTGCCTCTCAACTACTAGCATCCGACCCGAACAACCCTCCCCTCCATGTGGCTAAAACTTAAAGAGCAGTTTCTCGCGATCGTTCTGACCGCCTTGATTGTCGTCGGCGCGGCCTTTTGGATTCACCGCAAGACCGTCACGGAAATGGCGCAGCGCCAACAGGCCGAACTCCAGCCCCTTCGCGACCAAAACGACGCGCTCAAAGCCGCTTCGGAGGAAAACCGCCAGCAAATCGAGGCCACCAACAAACTGCTCCGCGACGCCATCGCCCGCCGCGAAGCCGACATGTTCCGGACCGACGAAGAGATTCAAAAGCTCAACGGCGAACGCATGGACGCTCTCGCCGAGGCGATTGCGAAAAAAGTCCAGCCCTACAATCCACTCCCGAAGAGTCCCGAGGAAGCGGAGAAGATGCAGAACGAGCAGGTCGACAAGGTCTCTGCGCGCATGGCTGACCGCATCCAGCCGATTCTCGCCGAAATGTCGAAGGACCAGCATCTCACTCGTGATTCGATCGCGCAATACTCGCAGCGCATCTCCGATCAGGTCGGCAACGTCCTCACCGCCGAACTCGCGAAGAACCAGCAGCTGAACAACAATCTGCAGGCCACCCAGGCCGTCGCGCAGGATTCGCTCAAACTCTCCCACGAAATCACCGCGCTCTATCTGAGTTCCTTCAAGGACCAGGGCCTGATCACGCGTCTCCTCACGTTGCCCGCCAACGTCATCAAGGACGCCGCCAGCCTCAGTATCGTGAACAGCTCGGACCGCAAAAAGATCGAAGAGCAACTGGTCGCGAAGATGAACGACATCGACAAGCGTCTCACCCAGATCCAGTCGCAGAATCCGCAGAAATAGGCGTCGCCGCAGCTCCGCTCGCGACCGTCGACCACTCCCAGCCACGCGCATTCCGCGTGGCTTTTTCGTGTGGCCCCACCTCAGGACGGGCAGCCTGGCCGCGCATGCCTCGCGGCCAACCTAGACCGGATTCATCACACCGTTTTGTCATGCTGAGACTCCGAACCAACGCCAAGCCGTGGGGTGGCCTACGCCGATGAACGCTCAAATGCCTGTCATGCTGAGCGCAGCGAAGAATCCATTTGGACTTTCGCACGCGCATCGTGCCGCGAAGCGCGCACTGGATTCTTCACTTCGTTCAGAATGACACTCGGAGGAGGTTTGCCTCAAAGTGTGATACGTCCGGCCAAGCCGGTTCCCCGCGCTCCAGCTGCGCTTCCCACTCTCCCCTACTTCGAAAGATAAACCGGATTCGGCAGCTTGAACGTCTTCTCCGCGTGTCCGCCCGCCAGATCGCTCTCCTGATCGCCGATATTCGCAATGATCACGTATCCAGCCGCCTCCAGCTTCGCCCGTGCGGCCGACTTGCACGCCGCCGAAGTCTCCTTCGAGTCGTTCGGTCGACAAATGAATTCCGCGTAGTCCGCGCACCCGACTGCCTCCAAATTTTTCTGCGTCGCCGCGCGAAACCGTTCCGGCCGGCCCGTGATGTAAATCACCGCCACGCCGAGTTCGCGTGTTCGCCGATAAACCGCGCGCACGCTTTCGATCGCGGGACACTGCGCGCTCTCCGTCCACGCGTCGAACGCCTCTCGCGAAAACCCGAAGCTTTCCCGTTCCATCTCCGGCCAGTTCGAAATCAGGGTCTCGTCGAGATCGAAAACCACCGCCGGCTTGCCACCGCCCTCCTTACCCTCCCTCCCCTCTTTCACGCGCGTCTCGATCCACTCGCCGGCCTTCGCCGAAACCGCCGCGATGTCGCGATCGTATTCGCCGGAACGCACGTAAGCGCGGATCTCCTCCTTGAGCAGCGCGAGATTTCTCGGCTCCGCCGCTGTCGCCGGCGAGCCCACCGCCGCCAACCCGCACGCCAGCGCGACCCAGTTCGCGAAGATTTTCATCGCACGACACATCGGTCCATTGACGCCCTCAACCCAAGGCCAAATCCACCCGCTTCACATCCTTCACCGGCCACTTCGAAACGGTGAGGCCTTTCGCTCCGCGCGAACTCACCGGCACGTTGCTCAAGTCGAACTCGAACTCCCGCACCCGCGCTCCGCTCCGTCCGTCGATGAAGATTTGCAGTTTTTTCGGCATCTCTTTCTCCGTCTTGCTCACTTCGAGATAGACGACGCGCGAACCTTCCGACGGCACCAGCGGATAAAGTTTGTCGCGCGACAGCCCCCCGATCTGGAACCGCTTCGCAAACGCCTTCCCGCTCTCCTTGTCCTGGTAAACCATCGTGTAGAAATTCGGATCGCCGTCCTTCGGAAACACCGCGCAGTGCAGAATTTCGCGACCCATGAAAACCTTCTCGCCGACCTTCGCCACCTTCAGCGAACCGTCGCGCATGAGGCAGAGCGCGCTGTCGAGGATCGAGCACTCCTGCACGAACTCGTGCTGCCGCCAGTTCAGCCCGATGAAGCCGTCCTCGCGGTTCACATACAGCCGCTGGTTCGCCGACACCACCGCCGACGCATCGATCTGCTCGATCTCGTCGTAACTCGTCCGCCGCTTCAGCCCCTTGCCGTATTTTTCCTGCAGCATCTCGAACCACGCCACCGCATAGCCCGTGAGATTTTTCAAGTTGGCCTTCGTTTCCTTGATGCCCGCCTCGATCTTCGAAATCGCCTCGTCCGCCTGGAAGCGGTTGTAGGCCGAGATCCGCTTGATCCGGATTTCCGTCAGCCGCGTGATGTCTTCGTCGGTCACCTCGCGCCGAAGATTTTTCACAAACGGTTTCAACCCTTCGCGAATCTCCTCGAGCACGCTCTCCCACGTCTTCGATTTCTCGATGCGCCGGTAAATCCGCTCCTCGATGAAAATCCGCTCGAGCGAGTCCCAGTGCCACTGCTGCTCGAGTTCCTCGAGCCTGATCTCCAGCTCGCGCTTGAGCAGCGCCTTCGTCTTGTCGACGCAGCGCTTCAAAATCTCCCGCACGCCGAGGAAGTGCGGCTTGTCCGCCTCGATCACGCACGCCGCCGGCGAGAGATTCACCTGGCAGCCGGTGAAAACGTAGAGCTGCTGGATCAGCTTCTCCGGCTCGCTGCCCTGCGGCAGGTGCACGAGAATCTCGACCGAATCCGCCGTGTTGTCGTCGACGTGCTTGATCTTGATCTTGCCCTTCGCATTCGCCGCGAGGATCGACTCGATCAGCGACTCGGTCGTCGAGCCATACGGCAGCTCCGTGATCGCCAGCAGATATTTGCTGCGCACCTCGATCTTCGCGCGAATCTTAACTTTTCCGCCGCGCTCGCCGTCGTTGTATTCCGAGAAATCCGCGATGCCTCCCGTCGGGAAATCCGGATAAAACCGAAACGTTTTCCCCTGCAGGTGATTGATCGCCGCGCGGCACAGATCGTTGAAATTATGCGGCAGGATCTTCGTCGCGAGGCCGACGGCGATGCCCTCCGCGCCCTCGAGCAGCACGATCGGAAATTTCGCCGGCAGCGTCACCGGCTCCCGCGCGCGCCCATCGTAGCTGAGCTGCCACTCCGTCGTCTTCGGGTTGAACAGCACGTCCTTCGCGAAATTCGTCAGCCGCGCTTCGATGTAGCGCGGCGCCGCCGCCTCGTCGCCCGTCAGCGTGTTGCCGTAGTTGCCCTGCGGCTCGATCAAGAAGCCCCGCTGCCCGATCGCCACCAGCGCCGCGCCGATCGACGCGTCGCCGTGGGGATGGAACCGCATCGTCGCGCCCACGACGTTCGCCACCTTGTGGAAGCGCCCGTCGTCCATCTCCCACAACGTGTGGAGAATCCGCCGCTGCACCGGCTTCAGCCCATCGTCGATGTGCGGCACCGCGCGGTCGAGGATGACGTAGCTCGCGTATTCGAGAAACCAGTTCCGATAACTCTTCTCCAACGGCGCATCGCCGTCCTGCACTTTGCCCACGCGTCGCGCCGGCGCGGCTTCCGCTCCGACCGCCTCCACGCTCCCGCCCGCGCTCACGGCAAACGTCACCTGCGACGCCTTGGGCTCCTCGGGCTTCGGATCCGCGCCGGCGCCCGAACGCTGCACGCTCTCCGGCGCTTTCGCGGCGGATTTCTCGTTCGCCGCGGCATCGGTGCCGCCATTGCCCAGCGGCAACTCAGACTGTTCGTTGTCTTTTCTGGAGGACTTCTTCTTGGCCATTCGTGCGGAGTTGATTCGTGAAACGCGCACGCTGTCACGCGCCCGACCGCATCGTCAAGGAGCGCGTGTGCGCGTTTCCTCCACACTGAATGCCAGACGGAAACCCACGTCGGAAAATCCACGAGTGTTCGTTTCATCCACCGGATACGGTTGGTCCACGTCCAACTCACGAGGCGAAAGTGCCGAGCCGCCAATTACAGCGATGGTTGCCTCGACTGTGACATACTCGGCGACGTTACCGACAAGGTGGTGGAAAAGCTGCTCGTCCACGGTAACGTCAGAAAACCAGAGCACACCATCGTCCTGATCCACCGCCGGCTTGGCAGATTTATTCCGCGGAACTCCTTCACCAGCCATCGGAAGAAAAATATCGTCATCGGGCCAATAGCGGAGGTTCTCCGGCCGCAGATCCTCGTTCACTCGCTTCCAATATTTCAACCAAGCCTGATCCCGACGATTTCCCCTCTGCGCAGTTCCTGCGGTCGCCCGCGCTGCGCGCCATTCGTCGGAAGTCGGAATCCGGCAGTGCAATGATTCGCACCATACCTTCGCCGTGCCGGGAGCGACGTAGTTAACCGGCGTCAGCGCCGTCGGCGCCGGCACGAACTTGCCGTCCGGAAGATAGTAGTCGACCGCCTGGTGCTGAATCCAATGCTGGCTGACTTCAAAATCCAGACCGGCTCCTTTTATATATGTCGTCGGCCCCAGTCGCGTATCGAGCAGCCGATTGGTGTATTCTTTCATGAGATCGCGCAAGCTTGCCTCCACCGCACTGCGCAATTTGCGTTCGCGAGTCCAGTCGACGAAAAGTCCGACCGGCATCTCCGTCGTCGCGAGATAGACCGGCGCTCCGGGGGAAATCTGCACGAACTCGATCTTATAACGGTTCCAAGTGTAAACCACATGCCCCGGGGTCAGACTTTTCTCTACTCGCCAACCACTCAACCCCGGCCCTGCTCGCGCGAAATCCGGCAGACGATCCGGCGTGCCCGCCACGTGAGAATTCGCGGCCGTCTCACCAGAAATCCCATTCATTGGAGACCCCGCCAACCTCGTATGTGCGCCCGTTGCTCCTGGCGATTGCTCCACGCGCGCCGAGGCCACGACAACGACCACCACGCGGAAGCCGAAGAAGCCGTAGCGATAGTCGGGACCGCTGAAGCCGCGGTTTGACGACAACAGGTAGTCGGGGACGTATAGGTTAAACGAGGCGCCCCGCAACACGCGCGCGCCACCGCTGCCGTTATGGTAATCCTCGCACCACTGCCACACGTTGCCGCCCATATCGTAGAGCCCAAAACGATTCGCGGCGAACCTGCCGACCGCGGAGGTATTCGGATATTCGTCAACCTGCAAACTGGAGCCGTAATTTCCCGCTCCTCGCAGCGGCGGCCACTGCGTGCCCCACGGATAAACCCCCTTGGTCTTCGCATCCTTGCTCTGTGGCGTCCCGTCCCGCGGCTCGTCCAGCCCCACCGCCACGCTCCACTCCCAGTCCATCGGCAAACGATATTCCTGATCTGACCCCAGCCGCCCTTCGCCTCGCTCCTTCGCTGTCAGCCACACACAAAATGCCTTCGCATCCTCCCACGACACGTTCACCGCCGGGTGCGTCGGCCCCTGCTGAAACTCTGGCTTCGGCCACGTCCGTTGGGTCGCCCGCGCGAACCCTTCGTAATCCTGCACCCGCACGTCCCACACGCAGAACAGCACTTCAGTGCCCGGCACCGGCACGAATTTCATTCCCAATGTATTCTCCCACGCCTCGCCCGCCTGCGGGTAGGTTTGCTTCTCCAGCACGATCTCCCAGGTCTCCGCCTGGTTCGCCGTCAGTGTCAGCGTGCGTGCCGCCGCCTTGTAGCCCTTCGCCCTCGCCTCGAGCGTGTGCGCCTCGCCCGCCGCCAGCCGCAGCGCGCCGTCCACCACCTCATCGCCGTGCACCGCGCGACCGTCCACTTTTAATACGATCTCCGCTGGATTCGCCCGGATCGCCAGCCGCCCCGGCTTCGGCGCGAGCTTCACCTCCACTGTGACCACCTGCTGGTCGCGCACCGCTACCTCCTGCCGCCAAGCCGCGTAGTCCGCGTGCCCTACCTCGACCGTGTGCCGCCCGACCTCCAAACCTTCCACCGTGCGCGCCGTGTCGACCGGCTTCCCATCCACCTTCACCTCCGGCCGCGTTCCCCGCGCTTCGAGATTTGAAAATCGAAACTCCATCCCACCGCTCTCCGCCACCAGCGTGCCTAAATTTAAGGTCCGGACTTCGCGCGGCTTCAGCGTGACCGTCTGCGCCGCGCGCCGGTAGCCGCGCGCAAACACCTCCACGCTCAGCGGCACTTCGCTCGGCTGCTTCGCGAGCGTCGCCGGCGTCGCACCGAGTTTGTTTCCGTTCACCGTCACCTCCGCGTCTGTCGGCACGGAAAAGACCCGCAACTCCCCCGGCAGTGGCTGCTGCGGCGGTTCCAGCGCGATCGTGCGCCCCACCGCCAGCTCCGCGGGCAATTCCGTCGGCGCGAGATCGGAATGCGCAAACTTTACCGTGTAGGCTCCAATCGTGAGCAGGTTGTCCACCACGAGCGTGCCGCTGGCCGGCACCATGCCGAGCTGTGTCGCGCGTCCGCGCGCGTCGACCGCCGACACGACCGTGCCGGGTCGCCCCGCGATCCGCAGCGCGCCGCGCACCGGCACCAGCTTCGCTTCCGCCGTGCCGCGCCCGTCCTTCACCGTCACCCGGGTCGTGAGCGGCTGGTAGCCCGCCGCCTGCACCACCAACTCGTGCTCGCCGTCGGGCAGATCCTTGACCACTGCACGCCCATCGACCGGCACGCTCACATCCGACACCGGCCCGAGCCAGAGATGCGCCCCCGCCTCCGGCGGGTCGACGTTCACCGAAAACTCCCGCGGCCGCGCCACCACCGCTACGGCCGCGGGCGGCGGCTCCTCCGTCTGCGCCACCCGCTGCGCTGGCGGCGCAGATTTCACCGGGTCCGGTTTCGCCGCGTCGTGCGGCCAAAGCCAATACGTCAGCCCCGCCAGTCCCACCGCCGCCGCCGCGGTCGCGGCCGGCCATTCCCCGCGCCGCTTCGTCGCAACGGCATTCGGCCGGCTCTCCTCCTTTGCGACTTTCACCGCCGCAACCCGCGCTTTTTTCTCTGCGACGGCACTGCCTTCAAGCCGACGCTGCACCTCGCCCGCGCTCTGTGGCCGGTCCTTGGGATCTTTCGCCAGACACGCGAGGATGACGTCGCTCCACCGCGCCGGAATCTCCGGCCCCTCGCATTCCGCTTCCGCGCGATGCGCCGCGAGCGCGGCCGGCGTGCGCTCGCGGATTTGCGTCATCAGGCTCAGCGAGTCGCCGCGGTAGAAGGGTGCCTTGCCCGTGAGCAGTTCGTAAAGCGTCGCCCCGAGCGCGTAGATGTCGTCGCTGGCCGTCGGTGCATCTCCGGCAAACTGCTGCGGGCTCATGTAGAGCAGCGTGCCGCTCGTCCCGCCGGTCTGGTTCGTCAGCCGCGTGCGCGTTTCCGTCAGGCTCCGCGCAACGCCGAAGTCGGTCACCTTCAGTTCGCCCTGCCGGTTGAGCAGCAAGTTCGCGGGTTTGAGGTCGCGGTGCACCACCCGCGCCCTCCCGTGCGCATACTCCAACGCGGCGCAGAGCTGCTGCACCCACGGTGCGAGTTCCGCCGCCGACAGGCATCCGCCCGGCGCAGCCGTCTTCCGCTTCGCGAGGCTCTCGCCCTCGATCAGCTCCATCGCGATGGCCGCCGACCGCTCGTCCTGCGCAAAATCGTGCACCCGCACGATATTCGGATGCGTCAGCTCCAGGCACCGCCGCGTCTCACGTTTCAAATCGCGGATCGCCTCCGGATCGAGCGCCACCGCCTCAGGCAGGAATTTCAGGGCCACGGCACGGTCCAGCTCCTCGTCGCACGCCCGCCATACCACCCCCATGCCGCCGCGCCCGATCTCCGCCTCCAGCGTGTAGCGATCAAAGACGCGCTGCCCCGCGCGGAGCCCACGGATCGTCGGTTGCTCGTCGGGCGTCCACCGCTCGGTGGGCTTTTCATCGCGCGGTTCCTCGTCCATGTGCCTCGCAGGCTGGAAGTGGCGCACCGATCAAGCAAATGTGAACTGCTTGGCCCGATGCCTGGCCTGCGCGATGGCTGAAATCGGTATCGTGAGCCGGCTCGCTCCGACCGGTTCTGCTGCACGCCTCCTAAAAACTCGGCCGGAAAAGTGTCATCTATTAAATGACACTCTCTCCGGAAATCCTCTGCGGTTGAGGAGGGAATCTCATCAAGTAATGCTGGGCTAACTCAGGGCTTGCCGTCCCCGCGCAACACGCGCAACGCCTCCGCCAAATCCCGGTCGCGCCCCGCGCGCACGTCGGCGAGCGTTCGCGCCACCGCGACGTCCGGCTCGATCCCGCCCGCTTCGATCCGCCGCCCCTCCGGCGCCACGTAGTCCTCCTGGCTCAGCTGCAGTTCTCCGCCGTCCGGCAATCGGTAGAACCAGCTCGCCAGCACCGCGCCCGCCGTCTTGCGCCCCACCACCGTCGCGCGCCCGTAATCCTGTAACACCGCCGTGAAAATCTCCGCCGCGCTCGCGCTCGCCGCGTCGACCAGAACCACCACTTTCCCGCGATAGTGCGCCGAACCGAGCTGCCACGAACTCTTCACGTGTCGACGCCCGCTGCGCGTGATAAACGTCCCGCAGTCCACCGCCGTGTCGAAAAACTCCCCGATCGCCGTCCCCAGCGAAAACGTGTCCCCCCCGCCGTTCCACCGCAGGTCGACCACCACGCCCGCTGCATTTCCATGCGCCTTCAGCTCCCGGCTCAGCCACCGCCGATCCCTCCCGTCGAATTCATCGAACCGCAGGTAAACGAATCCTCCCTCCAACTCCCGCGCGACTTGGCGCGGCGCCAGCGAAAGCAACTCCGCACGCGTCGACAGCACCACACGTTGATCGCGCTCGTCGATGAATTCCCACTGCAACTCCTCGCCGACCGTCGCCCGGAAATCCGGCCGCTCCGGCAGCGGCTCGCCGTTGCGTGACAGCACGATCCAGCCGTCCTTCACGCCTGCCTTTCCCGCCGGGCTTTCCGGCAGCACCTCGCTCACGATCCAGCGATTCTCAACCCGCGTCATTCGGAAACCGGCGCGCACGCGCCGCTGCGTGTGCCGCTCCCGCGTCTGCTCCGGCCGCAACGCGTGCGTATGACTGTCGTGCAGCGGCTCGAGCATCGCATTCAGCACGCGATACAATTCAAACTCGTCCCGCGCTCCCGCCGCCTTCGCCGCGAAAGTCACCGCCGCCGCATCCCAATCCACCCCGTTAAATTTCGGATCGTACTGATGCGCCTCGACGAGCCCCCATACGCGCCGAAACACCGCCAGGTTCCGCTCCGCCCGCGCCTGCTCCGCCCGCGGCAAGGTCGCCACGGCCACACGCGCCGCCGGAGGGAGCGGCGCGACCGCGCAGCCACCGAGCAGCACGACCATCGCTACGAACAAATTGAAAAAACGACGCCTCATGCGCACGACGCCGTGCAATCAGGCGGGAAGTCCTCTCACGTGCAACGACGCGCTTGCTCACCCCGCCTGGAAAAGTAACGCCGTCGGTAGGGCGGCGAGTCCCTTCGCCACCGCACGCGTACCGTAGACAACCGCTGCGCGAAAAAGAGTCCGCGCCCACTCCCGGCCGCCGCCGCCGCGCCGATTCTCCAACCGCTACACGCCGGCCTGGCCGCTGTAACTATCCGATAAAATGCGCCCGCAGCCGCTGCACCGTTTCACCCGCTGCGCTCGCCCGCTGCGCGAACTCCGGCGTCACGGCCGCCTTCGCCACCCGCGCCCAAAACTCCTCCGCCCATCCCGCTGCCTCGCTCCACGCCGGCAACAGCGCCGGCAGCGGTGGAGGCGGTGCGAACGGCCGCTCGACGATTTCTCCCTGCGCCGACGGCGCCCACGCCATCGGCAACATGTCGTAAGCCGGCGCCAGCCGGAACGGCAGCGCGTCGTCCAACCAGAACGATAAATTTCCGAAGTGCATGTCGACGTTGCCGATCAACTGACCGAAGCACGCCAGCCGCCGCACCTGCTCGACGCCTGCCGCATCGACGAGCCCATGCGCCGCCATCGCGCTCACCGCTGTCGTCCAGTCCGCGGCATCGCGACCCGGCATCGAGCCGTGCAACGCTTCCAAGGATACAACCCCGCGCCGTCCGCGCGCACCGGTGCGGTCATGGCGCTCGACTTCGAAAAACCTCCGGCCGCCCGCATCGAAAAGATCCACCTCGGCCGTTGCCAATCCCCGCGCCGCCAGCACCTCGTGCGCGATCCGCTCCGCCGCGAGCAAGTCCGCCCAGCGCCGCCCCGCCGGCGTGTCGAGCGGCGCGGAAAACTTCACCAGCACCGCCTGGGCGCCGCCCGCCGGCGACTCCGCGGCGCACAAGAACTTCGGATTCTCCCCGCCCGCCGACGAGCCGATCACCTGCCCCGCCGAAGCCTGCGCCGCGAACTCCACATAACGTTCCGTCCGCTCTCCTCGCGCCACGACCACCGGCGTCGCGAGCTGCCGCTCGAGCGCCCGCCGCATCGGCCCGTCGCCCACCACCAGGTTTCCCGGCAAATCGTCGCCCTCCGCCTGAAGGCAAACGAGATTCTCGTCGTCGTCCCAGAGCCGCACATCGCCCGACAGTCCCAACGATGCGGATACCCGCCGCGCCAGCGCCCGCCCGAGAAATCCCTGCGGCCGCGCGTCGCCCAGGAAAAACGGAAACCCTTCCGCCACGTTTTCCCGATCCACGATGTGCTCCGCCCACGCCGGCGCCGAGCCTCCCCATGTCAGCCGCCAGCCGCCGTGCAGCGCCTCCAATTCCGCCCACGTTTGCGCCCGACCGTTTTCGTCCACGCGATAAATCGGCCAGCGATCCCCTGCCGCGCGCACCGGCCGACGCAGCGCGTACCTCGCCCGCTGCGCTCCGCCGAGCCGCACGAGTTGCGCCCCCAAATCCGGCAGCGTTCGCGCCACCGTCGACCGGTCCACGCCCGCTGCCTGCGCCAATTCCAGAGCCGTCCGCGGCCCGCCTGCTTGCAGGAGGACGCGGAGCCGATCAGTCGTCAGTTGGGCGGGGCGTGGCATTTACGCCCGCGATTACGCACAGATTAATAGCGATGTCAAACGTGCGCATTACCTTCAATTCAAACCTATAACAGTCATATCGCACAGATTACCGCCCACGTTATCCAGCTGCCTCGACGAGATCCTTTTCAATCCGCAGATTCCCAATGATGAAGTCCTGCCGCTCCGGGGTGTTCTTGCCCATGAAGAATCCGAGCAGATCGCCGCTGTCGTGCAGGTTCATCAACGAAACCGGCTCCAGCCGGATGTTCTCGCCGATGAAATCCTTGAATTCGCCCGCCGAGATTTCGCCGAGGCCCTTGAACCGCGTGATCTCGTGGCTCGCGCCGAGTTCGCCGATCGCCGCCTGCTTTTCCTGCTCCGAATAGCAGTAGATCGTGCGCTTCTTGTTCCGCACGCGGAAGAGCGGCGTATCCAAAATGAACACGTGCCCGTTTCGGATCAGGTCCGGGAAAAACTGCAGGAAAAACGAAATCAGCAGCAGCCGGATGTGCATGCCGTCCACGTCCGCGTCGGTCGCGATCACGATCTGATTGTAGCGCAACCCGTCCATCGCGTCCTCCACGTTCAAGGCCGACTGCAGCAGGTGAAACTCCTCGTTTTCGTAGATCACCTTCTTCGAGAGCCCAAACGTGTTCAGCGGTTTTCCCTTCAACGCGAACACTGCCTGCGTCTGCACGTCCCGCGTCGCCGTCAACGAGCCCGCCGCCGAGTCGCCCTCGACGATGAACAGCGTGCTTTCCTCCGCGCGCTCGTTGCGGTCGCCGAGGTGCAGCCGGCAGTCGCGCAGTTTCTTATTGTGCAGCGACGCCTTCTTCGCGCGCTCGCGCGCGAGGTTGCGGATGCCCGCCAGTTCCTTCCGCTCGCGCTCGCTCTCCTCGATCTTTCCGCGAATCGCCTCGGCCGTCTCCTTGTTCTTGTGGAGATAAACGTCCAGCGACTGCTGCATGAACTTGCCGATGAAGTCCTTGATCGAAGGCCCGCCCGGCGCGATGTCCGCCGAGCCGAGCTTCGTCTTCGTCTGCGACTCGAACACCGGCTCCATCACGCGCACGACGATCGCCGCGTCGATCGACTGCCGCACGTCCGCCGCCTCGTAGTCGCGTTTGAAAAAATTCCGCACCGTCTCGACCAGCGCCTCGCGAAACGCCGCCAGATGCGTGCCGCCCATCGTCGTGTGCTGGCCGTTCACGAAGGTATAATACTCCTCGCCGTAGTGCGCCCCGTGCGTGAACGCCACCTCGATGTCCTCGCCTTCGAGGTGGATGATCGGATACAGCGGCTCGGCGCTCAGATTTTTTTGCAGCAAATCCTTCAACCCGTTCTCCGATTTGAACGGCTTGCCGTTGAACGTGAGCGTCAGCCCGCGATTCAGGAACGCGTAGTTCCACAGCAGATCCTCGATGAACTCCGGGCGAAACTTGAAATCCTTGCCGAACAGCGCCTCGTCCGGCGTGAACTCGATCAGCGTGCCGTTGCGCTCGTCGGTCTTAGCGACCTTCGCCTCCTTCTTCAATTTTCCCTGCTCGAACTCGACGACTTTCGTCTGCCCGTCGCGAAATGCCTGCGCGCGGTACTGCAACGACAACGCGTTCACCGCTTTCTGCCCCACGCCGTTCAAGCCGACCGCTTTCTTGAAGGTCTCGCTGTCGTATTTCGCCCCCGTGTTGATGACCGACACGCACTCCAGCAATTTTCCGAGCGGGATGCCGCGGCCGTAGTCGCGCACGCGCAACGTGCGCTCGGTCAGCTCGATCTCGATCTTCTTCCCGTAGCCCATCGTGAATTCGTCGATCGAGTTGTCGACCGACTCTTTCAGCAGCACGTAGATCCCGTCCTCGGCGTGCGCGCCATTGCCGAGTCGTCCGATATACATGCCGGGGCGCAGGCGGATGTGCTCGGTCGATGAGAGGGTCTTGATGCTCGCTTCGGTGTAAGCTTGGGCCATGGGATGAAGTGCGCTGAAAAAAGCGATGCGTCGCAGCCGGAGACAAGCGCAATCCCGCCGCCGCGAACCGTGCTCGCGCCGCGCGGTCCGTTGTGGTGACATCCGTCCGCGCGCCGCCCGCCGCCTCCGCTCCTTTCCATGAAAAAGCCCCTCGTCGTCACGCTCGTCAGCCTCCTCGTCCTCGTCCTGCTCGCGTTCATCGTCGCGCAGTTTTTCCTCGGCTCGATCGTCAAGACCGGCGTCAACAGCGTCGGCCCGCGCATGACCCAGACCAAGGTTCAGCTCGACGGCGCCAGCCTCTCGCCCCTCGGCTCGGGCACGCTCACCGGCCTCACCGTCGGCAACCCAAAAGGCTGGAGCGACAACCCCGCGTTTCACCTCGGCCGGATCCATTTCGATGTAAAACCCACCTCGTTGCTCGGCGACACGATCGTGATCAACGACCTCACCATCGAGCAGCCCGAATTCAGCTACGAAACGCACATCGTCTCGAGCAACATCGGCGACCTGCTGAAAAATATCGAAGCCGCCGTCGGCCCGGGCGGCGAACAGCCGAAAGAAAAAAACACGAAACCGCGCAAGTTCATCGTCAAACATTTCAAGCTCCAGGACGGCAAAGTCTCCGTCGGCGTCGGTCCCGCCGCCCTCCCGCTCCCGCTGCCGCCGCTCGAACTCAACGACCTCGGCGTCGCCGAAGGCGGGCTCACCGCCGGCCAGCTTTCGTTTGCCGTCATGCGCGGCGTCATGCCGAACATCATCGCTGCGACGACCGGCGCCGCCTCGAAGCTCGGCGGCACGATGGGCGCCGCCGGCGCCGACGCCGTCAAACGCGCCGGCGAGGGCCTGAAGAGTCTCCTCGGCGGAAAAAAATAAATCGTTCGCGCGATCGATACGGCGGCGGTCCGTGACCGCCGTCCGCTGTCGGTGAGCAAACGGAATCCGGCTGCGGTGCCGTCGCGGCGACTGCGGCTTTTTTCCACGGTCATCGACTGCCCGCAGCATCGCCCATCGGAATCATCCGCTGCGCCTGCGCGGATTTCGCTTTCCCTTTGATTCCGTCTGCGCCGTGGCTCCACTCTCACGCGATGAACGTCACCCGCCTCCAGATCGTCACCCGCGGACTCACGAATCGCTGCCCAAATTGCGGCGCGCGCACGCTGTTTGTTCCGGGTTCGCTTTTCAAAGTGAACCCGACCTGCCCGTCCTGCGGTTTTGTCGTCGAGCGCGCCAACGACGAAGGTTTCTTCCTCGGTTCGATGTCGCTCAACTACGGCGTGACCATCGTGTGCTTCCTCGTTCCGGTGTTGCTGCTGTGGTTGAACCAGACGATCGGCGACCGCACCGCCGCCGTGCTCGCCGTGATTGGCGCACTCGTTTTTCCCGCGCTGTTCTATCGCTCGTCGCGCAGCTGGTGGTTGATGAATTATTATTTTTTTCTTCCGCATCACCTGCCCGCAAACGGCGGCAAGGGCCGCGTCGGCCAGGACGACAACCTCTGAAACTTCGGCGGCACGTCGTCGTCCAGCCGCTCATCCGTTGCCCCGGTGTCGGGGAACAGTTCCACCCCACCGCCGCCTTATGCGCCTCTCTCGCGTCGTTTTCGCTCTTGCGGCCGTTCTCGTCGGCGTCGGCCGGCTTTCGTTTGCCGCGGAGACGCCCCTGCCCGAACATCCCCGCCCCGACTTCGAACGCGCCGAGTGGCTGAATCTGAACGGAGCATGGGGTTTTCGCTTCGACAAAAACCACGCTGGCGAAACCAGCGGCTGGGCCGCGGCCCCCGCGACCGCGTTCCCCGAACGCATCGCCGTTCCGTTCGGTTGGGGTTCGAAACTCTCCGGCGTCGAAAACCAGGCCGATGTCGCCTGGTATCGCCGCGCGTTCACCGTGCCCGAATCGTGGCGCGGCCGGCGCGTGTTCGTGGTCGTCGGCGCGAGCGACTGGTGGACGAAGGCCTGGCTCGATGGCCGGCCGCTCGGCGAACATCGCGGCGGCTACACGCCCTTCGAATTCGAACTGACGTCGCAGGTCCAATGGGGCCGCGAGCAAGCGCTCACGTTGCGCGTCGATGACGCCCCGCGCCCGTTCAAACTCGAAGGCAAGCAGGGCTACGGCGACGTGAAAGGCATCTGGCAGACGATCTATCTCGAAGCCCGCGCGCCACTGCACGTCACATCGCTGCACTTCATCCCCGACATCGATATCGCGAAAGTGACCGTGCGCGCCCGCATCAGCGATCCCGCGCCGGCCGGCGCCTCGCTCCGCCTCCATTTCAAAAATGGCGAAGTCGCCGACGCCAGCGCCGCGATCCCGACCGGGGCGCGCGAAGAGAGCTTCGACGTGCCGATCCCGCACCCGCATCTTTGGTCGCTCGACGATCCCCACCTCTACGAAGTCGAGGCTTCGCTCGTCTCGGGCTCCGACACCGATCGGGTCGCCAGTTATTTCGGCCTGCGCAAAATCAGCGTCGTGAACCTGCCGGGCACCGCCTTCCCTTACGTCGCGCTCAACGGCCGCCCCGTTTACCTGCAGATGACGCTCGATCAGTCGTATCATCCCGACGGCTTCTACACGTTCCCGAGCGACGCGTTCATGCGCGATGAAATCCTCCGCTCGAAACGCCTCGGGTTGAACACGAATCGCATTCACATCAAAGTCGAGGTGCCGCGCAAACTCTACTGGGCCGACCGGCTCGGCTTGTTGATCATGGCCGATGTGCCGAATTTCTGGGGCGAGCCCACGCCCGAGGCGCGCACCGAGAGCGAAGCCGCGCTGCGCGGCATGGTGGAACGCGACTTCAACCACCCGGCGATTTTCAGTTGGGTGACATTTAACGAGACCTGGGGGCTCTTCACCGGGAAGGATCCTCAAAAAATCTACCTTCCCGAAACCCAGACGTGGGTCGCCTCGATGTATCGCCTCGCCAAGCAGCTCGATCCCACGCGGCTCGCCGAGGATAACTCCGCCTGCAATCACGATCACGTCGAGACCGACCTGAATTCGTGGCACGACTACCTGCCCGGCTACGCGTGGCGCGATCACCTCGACCAAATCGACCGCGACACCTTCCCGGGTTCGCCGTGGAATTTCATCGGCGACCGCCAGCAAGGCGCACAGCCGATGCTGAACAGCGAGTGCGGCAACGTCTGGGGCTACGAGGGCAGCACCGGCGACGTCGATTGGAGTTGGGACTATCACGCGATGATGAACGAATTTCGGCGTCACCCGAAAATCGCCGGCTGGCTCTACACCGAACACCACGACGTCATCAACGAGTGGAACGGCTACTACCGCTTCGACCGCACGGAAAAGTTTCCCGGCTTCGGCGAACTCGCGGAAGGCATGACGCTCCGCGATCTGCACAGTCCGTTCTACGTCTCGACCGGCAGCGAACTCTGTCGCGACGTGAAGCCCGGCGAGAGTGTCGACGTGCCGCTCTTCGCATCCTTTCTGACCGACGCAGCCCCCGGAAAAAAACTCATCCTCCACTGCGAGCTGCACGGCTGGGACAACTTCGGCCAGCACGACACCTATTTCGCCCTCACCTCGCCGATCGCCTTCGAGCCGTGGCTCGCCCGGGAGCTCGATCCGTTGAAAATCGTCATGCCGCGAAAACCCATGCTGGCGGTTCTCGCGCTTTCGCTCGAAACCGAAACCGGCGTCGTCCTGCACCGAAATTTCACGACATTCCTCGTCGGCGAGGGCACGATGTCGCCTCGCGCGGAAACCGTTTCCTCGCGGACCGGCGCCACGCGCATTATCCGTTTTGCGCCCGAAACGTTCACCTCAGCCCACTGGTCGCAGAAACAGTGGAGCGTCCTCGGCGGCTTGAAAGTCGACGGCGCCGGCCACGGCTTTTTCGAATACCGGCTGCCCTGGCCCAAGGATCTCGACGCGGGTAAAATCGACGGCGCCAGCTTCGTTTGCGAAGCCTCGGCCAAACAACTCTTCGGCAAGGATCGCGCGGGCGCGATCGTCGATGCCGGTGACTTCATGCGCGGACAGGGCACGCACGATCCCAGCTCGAATCCGAATGCCTATCCGATGACGGACACCACGGTTTTCCCGAGCAAAGTGCGGGTCCGGATCAACGGTGCGGTCGCGGGAACTTTCGAGTTGCCCGACGATCCCGCCGACCATCGCGGCCTTCTTTCCTGGCACGCCCAACCGCACGACAAGCATCTCCGTGAGGCCGGCTCCTATGGTTACCTCATCCAAGCCGTGCTCCCCCAGCCAGCTCTGGAAGCCGCCCAGAAGTCCGGCGAAATCGTCCTACGCTTAGAAGTCGACGCCGCGTTCCCCGGCGGCCTGGCGATCTACGGCGAGCGCTTCGGCCGCTATCCGGTTGATCCGACGTTCACGTTTCACTTGAAGTGACGCGTAGGCGCGTTGGAGACATTCGCCGATGAATCCTTGATTTCGAAATGTAGGAGCCTGCTTGCAGGCGATTTCACCGGGCGGAGATCGCTCATCGCCTGCAAGCAGGCTCCTACAACTTCCACCCGCACGTTCATCAGTAGCGCAGCGAAGAATTCAGGCGAAACCGTGGATAGACGACAAAAACACCTGTCATTCTGAGCGCAGCGAAGAATCCACTTGGACCTTCGCACGGCGAAGGTCGCACTGGATTCTTCACTTCGTTCAGAATGACAACGCCCTCAACCACCTCCCCGCCCTCATCCGCTCCTGTTCCGCGGGTGATATTTCGCGTGGTGATCGAGGAGCCGCTGCGGCTCGACGGCGGTGTAGATTTGCGTCGTCGAGATGCTCGAATGGCCGAGCATCTCTTGGATCGCGCGCAGATCGGCGCCGCCGGTCAGCAGATGCGTCGCGAAGGAGTGCCGCAGGCCGTGCGGCTTCACGTTCTTGGAAATGCCCGCGCGCTGGGCGTATTTTTTCACGATCATCCAGAGCATCACGCGGGAAAGCGCACCTCCGTTCTTGTTCAGAAAAAACTGGCTGCCGGTTCGCGGCTTCACGAAGTGCCGCCGGCCCGACGCCAGATACGTGGCGAGCGCGTCGAGCGCTTTTCCCCCGACCGGCACGACCCGCTCCTTCGCGCCTTTGCCGAAAACGCGGATGAAGCCGTTCTCCAAATCGACCTGCTGCAGCATGAGCCCGGCGAGTTCCGACACGCGCAGCCCGCTCGAATAAAAAAGTTCCAACAGCGCGCGATCGCGCAACGCCCGCGCGTCGCCGCCGCCCGCGGCGGACAACAAGCGCGCGATTTCGTTTTCGGTCAGCGCGCCGGGGATGCGACGGGCGAGCTTCGGCCCGGCGAGCAGCGCGGTGAAATCGTCGTCGCGGATTTTTTCGCGGACGAGGTGCTTCGCGAGGTTGCGCAACGCGGTGATTTTTCGCGCGAGGCTCGCCACGGTGTAATCCGCGCGGCTCAGCGCCTGCACCCACTCGCTCGCCTGCGCCGGCGTCACCTCGCGCCACCCGGTCGCTCCGTGGTCGAGAAAGAAATTCGCCGCCTGCGCGAGGTCGCGTTCGTAGCTCGCGAGGGTGTTTTTCGAGAGTCCGCGCTCCAGCCCGATGTAGCTGAGGTAGGAGTCGATCTCGCCGGCGAGCGCGCGCGGCGCGCAGATCTTTTTCCCGGGCGGAATTTTTCGCGAGCGGCTCATGCGAGGCGATCCACCCGCCCACTGCGTCGCGTCAACGACTCCGACGCAAGCCGTCGCTCAATAACTGCGACGACGCGGCGGCGGCGTGTAGTTCGAATTCGTTTCCTTCATTCGAAACGTGATGCGCGCCTTGTCCAAATCATACGGGCTCATCTCCATTTTCACCATGTCGCCCGCGGCGATCTTGATGAAATTTTTCCGGAGCTTGCCGGAAATATGCGCGAGCACCACGTGCTGCGTCGCATTGTTGAGCTGAACCTTGAACATCGTGCCGGGCAAAACTGCCACCACGCGGCCTTCCACTTCGATCGAATTGCCGTCAGCCATGGTGATTGTGGGCAGTGAAAGTGCCGGTGATGCGTTGGGTCATAAGGTCGTGCGAGCGAGAGAAAGGACACTTGTAAGGCGAAAACGCCACCGGCAGGCAAGATTTTCCCTCGGCAAACCTCGCGCACCCTCCAATCGTAACGCCTCATGGCCGAAAGCCCCTCGCCTCCGCCCTGCCCGTTCGAAAAACGTTTCCCTTCGCAGCTGCTGCGCGACGATGCGTTTTTCATGAGCCTGGCGTTCAATCAGGCCATCGACGCGTGGCGCGAGGACGAGGTGCCGATCGGCGCGGTCATCGCGATCGGCGGCGAGGTCGTCGGCGCGGCGCACAACACCGTCGAGAGCGCCCACGATCCGACCGCGCACGCCGAGATCCTCGCGATCACGCAGGCCGCCGCGAAACTCGGCGACTGGCGACTCGAAGGCGCGACGGTCTATGTGACGAAGGAGCCGTGCCCGATGTGCTCGGGCGCGATGCTGATGTCGCGGGTCGGACGCGTCTGCTATGCCGTGCCGGATCCAAAGATGGGCTGCCTCGGCGGCGCCACGAACTTGAACGATCTGCCGCGAGTGAACCACCACGTCGAACTCACCGCTGGCGGCGTACTCGAGCACGAATGCCGCGAACTGCTCCAGGCGTTTTTCAAAGCCAAGCGACGCGAGGAGTAGCGCCCGCGGCCCGCCTGCATTCCGATTCGGATGAGGCCAGCGACATGTCCGCTGCAGCTCGCGGCATAAATCCACGGCGGCGGTTGACGCGGCGCGAGACCCGTCGCACTTTTCCGCCTTTCCCGTAATCATTAATCCAATCACCGCCATGGCTTACGAACTTCCGAAACTGCCCTACGCCTACGACGCTCTCGTCCCGCACATCGATGCAAAGACGATGGAAATCCACCACACCAAGCATCATCAGGCTTACATCACGAACGCGAACAACCTCCTTAAAGATCACGCCGGTCTGGCCGCGCTCGACGTCAACACGCTGATCAAGGATCTCTCGAAAGTTCCCGACGCCATCCGTGGCGGCGTGCGCAACAACGCCGGCGGACACTCGAACCATTCCTTCTTCTGGAAAATTCTCGGTCCCAACAAGGGCGGTTCGCCGAAAGGGAAGCTCGCCGCCGCGATCGAATCCGAACTCGGCGGTTTCGCGAAATTCAAGGAAGACTTCGGCAAAGCCGCCGCGACGCGTTTCGGTTCCGGCTGGGCGTGGCTCGTCGTCGGCGCCGACGGCAAGCTCGCCGTGGGTTCGACCGCGAATCAGGACAGCCCGCTCATGGGCAAGGCGGTCGCCGGCTTCGAGGGCAAGCCCCTCATCGGCCTCGATGTCTGGGAGCACGCGTACTATCTGAACTATCAGAATCGTCGCCCCGATTACATCGCCGCGTTCTGGAACGTCGTCGACTGGGACGCCGCGGAAGCGAACTACTCAGCCGCGAAGTAAGCGGACGAAAATTTCGAAAAACAAAAAGCCGCACCCGAAAGGTGCGGCTTTTTTGGCGGAGCCCGACGTCCCCGTCGGGCTTGGAGCGTCTCCCTTCAAACCAGCACCGACGGGGACGTCGGGCTCCACCGCCTTTACGGCGTGTAAACGCTGCCCTGCATCACCGGCCCAAACGACGTCGGACTGATGCGCACGCTTTTGCCCGTCACGCTGTCGAGGATGCACAGCACACTCGTCGCGCGGTCGCGCGCGGTGTAGACGATGTGCCGCCCATCCGCGAGCCACGACGGCTCGATGCCGTCGAACGGCGCTTTCGAAACCACCTCCGCCGCACGCGTCGAGAGATCCAGCACCGCGATTTGATAGCCGCCCTTGCGCACCGTGAACGCGATCTTGTTCGGATTCGCGCGACTCCAATCCGGCTCGGCGCACTCACGGCCGATGCCCGACGTGACGCGCGACGGCACACCGCCGCCGGCGGACATCACGTAGAGTTGCGGACCGGGCTCCATCGCGAAAACCAGGCGCGAGCCGTCAGGCGAAAAACACGGCGACGACTTCACCGCGTCCGAGCGCGTCTTGCGCGAGACCTGCCGGCCCTGCGCGTTACTGATGTAGATTTCGGGCGTGCCCTCGCCGCTCAGCACCATCGCGACCTGCTGGCCCGTCGGGCTGTAGCGCGCGCTGCTGTTCGTGCCCTTGAAGCTGGCGAAACGCGTGCGCTGAAACGTGCCGAGATCGATCTGGTAAATGTCGGGAAAACCCGACTGATAAAAACTCGTGTAGAGCAGCTTGCCGCCGTCCGGCGACCAGCGCGGCGAGAGCGCGAGCGCGTTATCGTGCGTCACCTGTTTCACGCCGCCGAAGAAAAGATCCGAGGTGTAGATCTCCTTCTTGCCCGTGCGCTCACCGATGAACGCGAGCTGCGCGGTGAAGAATCCCTTGAGACCGAGCCCGTTGGTTTTCACCACGGCGACGTCGGCGGCGCGAAGCAGCGCGTTACGCGCGTTCGAGCCGGTCACGACTTCCGACGCAAACGGCGCGCCACCGAGGCCCTTGGTGATGTCGACGCGCACCTGCGTCGGTGTGACGAGCGAGAACTTGATGTCGTAAGCGTAGCCACTCGCCGTCACGCGGTAGCGGCCGTGCGAGTTGAACGCCTGAATCGCCAGCGAATTCAGCTCGGGCGAATTCGCGGACACACGAACAGGCACCGTGTTTTTTTCGGCGACTACATCGACGTAACCGATGTCGCGTTGCGCGTAAGCCGGCGCGGCGAGCGCGACGGCGAGGAGCAGAGGACGAAGAATTTTTTGCATGACTTGAAAGGGTGACGTAGAGGTGAGCAGCGCTTGGGCATTTCTATTTACAGCGCCCGGACGCATAACAACTTTATTCCCTTCGCGCAGGAATTTTCTCACGCCGTGACACCCGACGAAATCAAAGAGCAACTCAAGCAAGTCAAATATCCCGGCTTCAGCCGCGACATCGTTTCCTTCGGCCTGGTGCGCGCCGCCGCGCTCGTCGACGGCACCGCGAAAGTCTCGCTGACGCTCACGACGAGCGATCCGAAAATCCCGCTGCATTTGAAGCGCGAAGTCGATGCGTGCCTGCGCGCGCTGCCCGGCGTGACGGACACCATCATCGACATCGCCGTCACGCCCGCGAAAGCCGCGCCCGCCGCGGCGAGCGGCGGAAACCTCGGCGGCAACACCGGCGCGTCGAAGGCCATCCAGCACGCCGTCGCGATCGCGTCGGGCAAGGGCGGCGTCGGAAAAAGCACGTTCGCCGTGAATCTCGCTTGCGCACTCGCGCAGCTCCTCGAGACGCAGGGCCGACGCGGACGCGTCGGCTTGATGGATTGCGACATCTACGGCCCGAGCGTGCCGCTCATGATGGGCCTCGACGGCCGGCCGGAAGTCGAGGGCGACGGCCCGAGCGCGATGCTCATTCCGATGGAGCGTCACGGCGTAAAGGTCATGAGCATGGGCTTCCTCGTCGACGACAACACACCCGTCGTGTGGCGCGGCCCGATGATCATGAAGACGATTCAGCAGTTCGTCCAAAATGTGAAGTGGGGCGAACTCGACGTGCTGCTCGTCGATCTGCCGCCCGGCACCGGCGACGCGCAACTTTCCCTGGTGCAGACGCTCCCGCTCGACGGCGCGGTGATCGTGACGACCCCGCAACCCGCCGCGACGAATGTCGCGAGGAAGGGCGGGCTGATGTTTCAGAAAGTGAATGTGCCGCTCCTCGGCGTGGCCGAGAACATGAGCTTCTTCATCGACCCTGCCGGCCAGAAACACGCGCTCTTCGGCAGCGGGGGCGGCATCGTCACCGCGGAGCGACTCGGCACGGTGCTGCTCGGCCAGGTGCCGCTGCTCCCGGAAATTCGCGAAGGCGGCGATCAGGGAATCCCGGTCGTTGTGAAGTCCCCCGAAAGCGTGGCCGCTCAAACCTTCCGCGAAATCGCGAACACGCTTCTCGTGCAGCTGTCAAAACCTGCTCTGCCGCGTGCGTGACATTTAGGAAAATTGGGGGGATTGACAGCCGTGTCCGCGTCGCTCTCATTTCCGTCCGCGCAGTATTGCCGAATGACTTCCTCTGCACCAGAGCCAGCAACCAGCCGCGACTTCGTAAAGCAATCCAGCCTTTATCAGGAATTTTTGGCGGAGCGGGAGGAGATCCTGAAACACAAGTGGCTTGAATCTGAACGGCTCGGCTACGACATCGGTTTCGAACGCGCCCTGCTCGATTGGATTCGCAAACATCGCGAAGGCTGGCGCGCCGCACGACGCCAGCAGCAATCCTCGCCCTCCGCCGGTCCGGGCGGCGCGACAACTCTGCCGTTCCATCCGCCGGAAAAACGACCGCTCTGAACTCGCTTCCGCGCAAGCCGTCGCGGTTAAGAAAGCAAAAAGCCGGGCATGAAAGCCCGGCTTTGCTTTTGGCAGGACCGCCCGACGCGGCCGCTACGCGCGAATCACTTGATCTCTTTGTGCAGCGTGTGGCGCTTCAGGTTCGGGTTGTACTTCTTCTTCTCGATGCGCTCGGTGACGGTTTTCTTATTGCGATAGGTGAGGTAACGCGAAGCGGGTTTGCCCTCTTTTTTGGCTTCGGTGCACTCCAGTGTGACGAGTTCTTGCATGGTGGTAAATGGATTGAAGGGTCAAAGCAAAGGGCGGGAGCGGGTTTGCGCAATCTCAAAGTAGGGCGGACTTCAGCCCGCCTCCCACGGCCGACGGAGAGCGGGCTGAAGCCCGTCCTGCTCGTTCACCGCCGCTTTTCCGTCAGCGGCAGCATCACGCCGCGGCGGAAGAGCGTCACTTGGCCCGTGCTCGACGACACCACGATCGAGATGCATTGCGCCGCCACGCTGATCGCCGCCGCCGCCGCATGCCGGCTGCCGAGCCCGCTCGGCAGCGAGTGATCGCTGTCGGTCGCCTGGATGAGACTGCCCGCGGACTCCACCACGCCGTCGCCACGAATCACGAACGCGCCGTCGATCGACGAAAATTCCTTCACCGTCTCGTCCATGAACGGATTGAGGATGTTGCGATCCTCCTCCTTGTAGCCAAAAAACGGATTTAGCACGAGCGGCTTCACCAGCGTGCCGACGTGATCGTTGTCACCGACGACGAACAAGCAGCCCACGGGGCGGCCTTCGCGGCCTTCGACGGCGAGTTCGGTCGCCACCGCGATCACCCGCTCGAGCACCTCGGGCTTCACGTCGGCGGGAAGCAGGTCGTTCTGGCCGGTGAGCAACGTCTGAAACTCGCGCTCGATGTCGACGACCGTCACCGTGTCGAACTGGTTGCTCCCCGTCATCCCGCCGATGCAGCACACGCGATCGGTGAACGCGATCACGCCACGCGTGAGCGCCACGAGGATCGCGCTGCGCAGCTGCGCCATGCGCTGGCTCGAAAACGACCGCACCTGAATCGTCTCCGTGAAATCCTTTTCGTCCTCGCCGGCCTCGACCGGATTGCGCGTCACGAGGATGGTTTTGAGTTTCGAGGGCAGCGCGTTCGCCTCGATGCCGCCGATGAACGTGTCGCCGAACACCATCAACGCGCGGCACGCGGCGCCCTTTGCCACGCGTTCGGCCTCGCGAAACATCAGGCGGTTCACCCGATTCTGCTGCGCCTGCACCGGGCGGATGCCGCCGAAGCCGCCGATGAGCTGCTCGTACAGCACGTCGAGATCGGACGCGTTGACGAGATTTTCGACGAGCGTCGGTTCCTTCACCTGCCGCGCGATGGATGCGAGCACCTGCAGGTAATCGCGCGCCTTCTCGCCCGCGATCAGCATCAGGATCAGGCGCACGCGCTCGTCGGCATTCGCGCCATCGTGCTTGATGCCGGTGCGGCTGCGGCCGATCGCGAGGATGTAGCGGCGGCTCATCTTCACGCGCACGTGCGGCAGCGCGACGCCGAAGCCGAGATACGTCGTCATCGTGCTCTCGCGCGCGAGCAAACCCTTCAAGAGCGCGTCCGGCTTCAAGTCGGGAAATGCCTGCACGCACACGGCCAGCAACTCCTGCAACGCGCCCTCGAGATCGTGGCTGTGCAGGTCGATGATGCGGCTGCGCGCAATGATTTTTTCGAGCCGCATGCGTTAGAAAAAGCTCCAAGCGCCAAGCGCCAAGCTCCAGGGAATTCTCAAACTACGAAGCTCCAATTGGGTTTTGAAGATTGAAGGTTCGCTGGAGCTTGGTGCTTGGTCCTTGGAGCTTGCCGCGCCTTCGGCGCGGCCTAGCGCTCCCACTCGAGCGCGCCCTTCTTCACTTCGTAGAAAAGCCCGAGCACGAGCACCCCGAGGAAAAACAAAATCGGCCCGAGGATCGCGATGTTCGCATGGAGAAACTCGCGGTAGATGAACGTCCACGGCACGAGGATCACGATCTCGAGATCGAACAGCATGAACAGCAGCGCGGTGACGTAAAATTTGACCGAGAACCGCGTGTGCACGCTTTCGTGCGAGGGAATTCCGCACTCGTAGGCCGAGTCCTTGATCTTCGTGTGTCTCGCGCGCTGCCCGAAAAACTGACTCGCCCCGACCACCGCGCCGGTGATCGCAGCCGCGAGCAACACCTGAATCAAAAACGGAAAATATGCGGCGGAACCCATGGGCAAAAGAATTGGGCCCAGAGATTCGGTCGAGACAAGCGGGAAGTTCGTTCGGTCGGGCGGGTTATCCCTAACCCGCCGTCTGGATTTTCATTCGCGACATCCACCGACGCGCAACGGCGCACCGCCGCCCGCCTCAGTTCACATCGATGATGTTCGCCTTCTTGATCCGCGTCGAACCGACGCCGAGCGTCTCCGCGAATTCCAGCGTGCGGATTTCGTCCGACATCGCCTCGAAGCCGTTGCGTTTCCGCAGATCGTCGATGCGTGCGCGCATCAGCGCGTCCATCAACACCGGGTCCGTGCTCAACCACAGCACCGGCTCCGAGGCCGCGTAGAGCGAGTTGAAAAAGGGTCCGCCGATAAACTGGTAGTGCTCGAGGCTCGCCAGCGTGAACATCCAGGTCTGCCGCAATTCGGGAATCGCGCTCATCTCCGCGACCGCCGCGGGGGCGTTTGCCGGCGAGCGGAAGAAACGCGCGGTGTTCGAGGCGTTCCACAGCGTCGCGTTCACGAGCGCGCCGTTCACGCCGAGCGTGGGATGATCGGTGTAGACCGGCAGGTTGATCCAGAAATCCGCATCGAGAAACAGCGGCGTCGCGAGGAAGCTCTTGCGGTCCTCGTCCTTCGTCGTCGTCGCGTTCACGTCCTTCGTCTGCTGCTCGGCGAAGATCGGATCGAAGCGCTGCGGCAGCGGTGAATCGTAAAACCACACCGGGTCGTAGTAGCGGCCCGACTCCAGCACGTAGATGGGATGCCCCTCGAACGGCGTCTTACCCGTCACGAGCGACGGCAGGTAGCCGGTCATCCGCAGCCGGAGCTGGTTGAGGCCGACGAGGAAAATATTCTTCTGCTCGAAGCCGCGCCGCTCCAGCGCCGCGATCACCGCGTGCACGAGCGGCACCGGTGTCGCCATGCCCGGACCCGAGTCGGTGTAGATCTTCAGGCCCACTTTTTTCTTCGCGCCGGGGACGAGTTTCTTGCCCGTCGTATCCTCGAATTTCTTGATCAACGTCTCGACCTCCTGCGCGTAGCTCGCGTCGTCAAACGAGGCCAGGTGCGCCTCGAACACCGGCGCCTGCACCACTTTCGCGATGGGCGCACCGATCGCTTGGGCCTTGGCCGACGTCGTCAGGCAAAGCACCGCGGTTGCGACAATGAGCTGGAAAATAGGCAGACGCATAGTGTGTGAGTAGCCAAACTTTGTGGAAAGTTTCCTCTGTAAGGCGCGAAACTTGACAGCCCCCCCGGCCGGTTGAAAGTGCATTCTTCGCCCGCCGTCCGCCGCGCGCGCCCGCTCGTTCATGCCCGTCATCAAACCTTCCTGCGTCCGCGATATCAAGTTGCGGGTCAACCTCGCCGACGTCATTTCGCGCGTGGTGACGTTGCGGAAAGCCGGCGGTGCGCGGCTCAAGGGCCTCTGCCCGTTTCACAACGAGAAAACGCCGTCCTTCAACGTCGATCCGGACAAGGGCTTCTACAAATGCTTCGGCTGCGGCAAAGCCGGCGACGCGATCACGTTCGTGCGCGAGACCGAGCAGCTCAATTTTTCCGAAGCCGTCGAGGCGCTCGGCAAACGCTTCAACATCGCCATCGAATACGAGGAAGGCTCCGGCGGGCCGAGCCGTGAGGAACGTTCGCTGCGGCAGGAAATTTTCGACCTGCACGATGTCGCCGCCGAGCACTTTCATCAGGCGTTCAAGGCGAAGGACGCCGCGGGCGATTTCATGCGACGCTACTGGCTCGAGCAGCGGAAATTTCCGCTGGAACTGGCCGACGAATTCAAGATCGGCGTCGCCGACGCGGCCGGCAGCGGACTCGGCGCGGCGATGATGAAGCGGAAATTTTCCGAGGAGGCACTCCGTCGCTGCGGTCTGTTTTTCATCTACGACGACGCGCAAATCACGCTCGGAGCGCTGCGGCCGCGATTCCGCGGGCGGTTGATGATTCCCATCCGCGACCACCAGGGCCGCGTCGTCGCGTTCACCGCGCGCCAGACGCAGCTCACGCCGGACGACGATCCCGCGCACGAGGCGAAATACGTGAACTCGCCGGAAACGCCGATCTTCACGAAGGGAAATTTGCTCTTCAATCTCGACCGCGCGCGGACCTCCGTCGGCGAGGGGAAGCCTTTCGTGCTCGTCGAAGGCCAGCTCGACGCGTTGCGCTGCTGGAGCGTCGGGCTGAAGACCGCGATCGCACCGCAAGGCACCTCGATCACCGAAGGCCAGCTCGTGCTGCTGCGCCGCTACCACTCGCAGGTCGAATGTTTCTTCGACAGCGACAACGCCGGCCAGAAAGCCTCGCTGCGATTTCTGCCGATGGCACTGAAGGCCGGCCTCGAGGTGCGCTTCCTCACACTCGCCGGCGCCGAGAAAATCGATCCCGACCTGCTCTTCCTCGAGCGCGGCCTCGCCGCTTACGAGGAAGTGAAACGCAGCGCGCTCAGCGCGATGGCGTTCGCGTGCCGGGCCGCTTTGCCCAACCACGCCGCCGCCTCCGCCGAAGAAAAGGCGCGCGCGGCCCAGAGCATTTTCGAACTCCTCTCCGCCACGGAAAGCGAGGTCACGCGCTCCGAATTCCTCACCCAAACCGCGACTCACCTCCGCCTTCCGGCCGCAGCGTTACAGAAAGATTTTCAGACCTTCCTCGCCCGCCAATCCCGCCAAGCCGCCGGCCGGCCCGCCAACCACAACCCGGAACTCGGAACGCAAAACTCAATACCAGCCGCCGTCGCGGCTGCGCACACCAGCGAACGCGACCTGCTGATGCTTTGCCTCCATTTCGAAGCCCTCGGCAAACCGCTGAGTTCCACTCTTCCGCACGATTGGATCGACACCTCCCACGCCGCCGGCCTGCTCCTGAACCGCGTGCTCGCCGAGTTCGAGCACGACACGTGGCCGGGTCGCGATCACCTCGATGCGTTGCTCGAAACGCCCGAGGAGCGCCAGCTCATTGCCTCGTTGATTTTCGACACCCCCGTGGCCGACGGCACCTACAAGGACTTGGGCGACCCGCGTCACAAAGCCGAGCAGGCCTTGGCCGAACTGCGCCGCCGCGCACTCGAACCTCGCCTCCGGGAAATAGAACTTGCATTAGCCACCACCCACGCGGACAGTAATTCTGACCCAATTTCACTCTTAAAAGCACGTTCCGAAATTCAAAGACAGCTACGCCAACCGCTCGGTTTATCCATCGCGGTTTAGCCTATTTATAGAGACCCTCACCACATGTCGCGCAAAGCCAAGTCCGGTTCCCCGGACGCCCAATCCGAGGCCGTCGAGGCCGCAATCGAGAAGACCTCCACCCAACCCGCTCCCGAGGGCGGCCCCGCCGCGGACATTCCGGCGGGCGGGATCAACGACAAGATCCGCAATCTGATCCGACTCTCGAAGGAGCAGGGTTACCTCACGTTCGACGACATCAACGAGGCGCTTCCGGAGTCGGTCGAAAACCAGGAGGAGATCGATAACGTTCTCTCCATCCTGCAGAATCTCGAGATCGAGATTCTCGAGCCGGATCAGGTCGACGATTACAAGCAGCGCATGGAGGAGGCCGAGGAGGAGGAGTCCCGCTCCTCCCAGCACGACATTCTCGACGACCCGGTCCGCATGTACCTCAAGCAGATGGGCCAGGTGCCGCTGCTCACCCGCGAACAGGAAGTGGAGATTTCGAAACGCATCGAGAACGCCGAACTAAAGGCGCAGGAAGCGCTCTTCGAGGCCACCGTCATCGGCAGCTACATCGTCAATCTCGGCCAGAAGCTCATCGACCGGCAGGAGCGCTTCGACCGCGTCGTCATCGACAAGAAAATCGACAGCCGCGAATCGTATTTCAAGAACCTCGAGAAACACGTCCTCTCCACCCGCAAGGCCGAGGAATCCGTCGCCGACTCGTGGCAGGAATACCTCAAGGCCAAGAACGATGCCGAGCGGAAGAAGATCTTCGCCAAGCACAAAAAGCGCGAGACCGTGCTCCGGGCCCATTTTGGGAAATTCTTTTTCAAGCTGAAGGTCTACGAGGAATATCTCGAGCAACTCCGGCCCGTCCTCGAGGAGATCGAATCGCTGCACGGTCAGATCGAGAGATCGAAGCACCCGAAAACCAAGAAGGACGCCGCGATCGACACGAAGGTGATCGCTCACCGCCTCAAGCAGATCGAGACGATCCAGCGCATCGACCCGACGGAGTTGCTCCGCGTCGTCGCGCAGACGCGCGTCCACGTCCGCGAAGCGCACCAGGCGAAGACCGAGATGGTCGAAGCCAATCTCCGCCTCGTGATCTCGATCGCCAAGAAATACACGAACCGCGGCCTCTCGTTCCTCGATCTCATCCAGGAGGGCAACATGGGCCTCATGAAGGCCGTCGAGAAATTCGAATACCGCCGCGGCTACAAGTTCTCCACTTACGCCACGTGGTGGATCCGCCAGGCCATCACCCGCTCCATCGCCGACCAGGCCCGCACCATCCGCATCCCGGTGCACATGATCGAGACCTTGAACAAGGTCATGCAGGTGCAGAAGCAGCTCCTCCAGGAATTCGGCCACGAGCCGACGCCTGATGAAGTGGCCGACGAGATGAACCTGCCCGTCGAGCGCGTGCAGCAGATCATGAAGATGGCGCAGCAGCCGATCTCGCTCCAGTCGCCGGTCGGCGACGGCGACGACACGAGCTTCGGCGATTTCATCGAGGATAAATCCGCCGAGAATCCCTACGACATGACGGCGTTCTCGCTCCTCCGCGAAAAGATCATCGATGTCCTCGACTCGCTCACCGAGCGCGAGCGCCGCGTGCTCTCGCTCCGCTTCGGCCTGATCGACGGCTACAGCCGCACCCTCGAGGAAGTCGGCAAGCAATTCAAAGTCACCCGCGAGCGTATCCGCCAGATCGAGGCGAAGGCGCTTCGCAAGATGCGTCATCCGACGCGCATCCGCCAGCTGCACGGTTTCTTCGACGCCGAGCAGATCGACAATGCGCAGAACCTGATGAAGGTCGCCGCAACGTCCGGCCTGCCTGGTCGCCCGCCCGGCGCCGGCCTCCCGCCCGGCTTCACCTTGCCGCCCCCGCAGCCGAAGCCCTAATCGTTCACCGCGCACGCGGTCACCGCTAAACGCCGCGTTTGTTCTGATGAAACACGCCGCCCTGCCGCTCACGCTGCTGGCGGCGTTTTTCTTTTTCGCCGTTTCCGGCTGTCGCTCGATCGAGGCAGGGCCTGTTGTTCCCGACGGGCCATCCAACGCCACCTCCGCCGCCGCCACGTCGTCGACCCAACCCACCTACGCTCCCAGTCCGAACCGCATCATCGGCTACATCCTCGACATCGATGAAGCCCAAGGTCTCGCCATCATCGATCTCACCGCCCATCCGCTCCCGCCCGAACTTCACGACGGCGTCGAACTCACCGTGCGCACGCGCGACCTCAGGAAAACGGCGCGCCTGAGAGCCAGTCGTATTATCCGCGGCCGCACGCTCGGCGCCACGATCGTCACCGGCCTTCCCGCCGTCGGAGAAGAGGTGGTGCTGGCCGCCCGCCCGTAGCCCGCGGCGGAAGCGGCGGGACTTCCCGCCCATTCGCCCTCGCGACCCGCCGCGCCTCCGCCGAAACCGCTTTCCCCCTTTACAGGCCCGGCGTGCGGCATACCTTCCGTAATCATGGCGACTTCTCCTCTCTTTCTCGCGGCGTTCGGCTTCGGCGGCGGCGAACTCATGATCGTTTTGGTCATCATCCTCGTTCTCTTTGGAGGCGCCAAACTCCCCTCCCTCGCCCGTGGCCTCGGCCAGTCGATCAAGGAATTCAAGAAAGCCAGCAAGGACGACGACGAGGCCAAGCCCGCCGAGACCGAGACCAAGAAGACCGTCGAAGTCTCCAAGTCCCACGGCACGAACTGATCGTCCGCTCGACGCCTCTTTTCTCCCCTCGCGCGCCGATCCCGGCGCGCTTTTTTTTGGCCAACGTGGGTGCGGTGCTCTCACCCCGCGCCAATTCCGCCCTCCCCGGCCGCTTCCTCTTCCGTCCGCTCCCGCAGCCACTCGCGAAATTCCCGGATCTGTTCGCGCGTCCCCAGCGCCAACACCTCGTCGCTCGCGTTGAGTTTTTCCTCCGCGCCGGGATTGAGAATCCGGATTCCGCCGCGACTCACCCCCGCGAGTTGCACGCCGAAATTTTTCGCCGGCCCGATCGCCCCGAGTGTCTCACCCACCGCGCGACTCCCCTCCGGCACCACAATCGCCTGCATCTGCACTTCCTCGAACAACGACTCCGGCGCCACCCTACCCGACACGGTCAGCAAGATTTTTTTCGCCGCGACGATCTGTTCGCTCGTCCCCATCAACAGCACTCGATCCCGCGGATAAAGCGCCGCGTCCGGTGTCGGAATCGGAATCATGAAACCCTGCCGCTCGATCCCCACGACCGAGCAACCCGAGCGCGCCCGCAAATCCAGCTCGGCGATTTTCTTGCCCTGCGCGTCCGCCAGATCCGGCAGCACGCAGTCGACGATGTGCAGATTCCAGTCCTCGTGCGATTGCAGCCACGGCGCCGACGTGCCCGTCATCTTGTGCTCCGCCGAATTCATCACTGTCTGCAACTCCACCTCGAGATGGCTGTGCCAATAGATCAGCCGCTGCCGCCACAACAGGATCGCCACGCCCGCGACGACCGCACTCCCCAGCAACAGCCACCGCGCCGTCCCTTCCGTCGGCAGCAGCATCGCCAGCCACAACAGCAGCATCATGCCCGCGATCGCCTTCAAACCCGCTTCCACCGCCGGCGCCAGCTTCGCCGAGCGCGCCATGCCCGCCGTCGAAACCTGCGCGTAGAGCAGCGCCAGCGCGGAAATATTCCGCCAGATCGCCACCAGCGGCGCGATCAGCACGAGACACAGCAGCGTCCAGAAAACCACTTCAGGCCCGTGCGGAAAAAGCCAGTTCTTCCCCAGCCATCGCTCGACCCCCGCGAACATCTGCTCCGAAAAAACCAGCAGCCCGCTCACCAGCATGATCTCCACCCCCACCTGCACGAACCGCTTCCGGCTCAGTTGCCACAGCTTGTTCCGGCGCTGCCGCACCTGCACGCGCTCGAGCCGCCCGTGATAGTAACGCAGCCAGTCGGCCAGCCAGCCCGGCTGCCGCTCGACCAAAAAATCCGCGATCGCCTCCGACCGCCGCATCAGCCACGGCGATACCAGCGTCGTGACGAGCGACACGCCGACCGCCAGCGGGTAAAATTTCCTCGGCACCACCGCCGCCCCGACACCGAGCTGCGCGATGATGAACGAAAATTCGCCGATCGCCGTCACGCTCACCCCCGTCCGCAGCGCCTCCTTCAACGGCGTCCCGATCGACGTCAACGCGAGCGAACTCGCGATCGGCCGCACCACCAGCGTGAAAGCCGCCACGCCCACGATCAGCCCCAACTCGCCTAGCAACGCATGCGGATCGATCTGCATCCCGATCGCCACGAAAAACACCGCCGTGAAAATATCGCGCATCCCCTCGAACGTCCGCTCCACCTGGCTGCGGTGCGCCGTCTCCGCCACGATCGTCCCCAGCAAAAACGCCCCGAGCGCCAGCGAGTAGCCCGCACGCTGCGCCACAAACGCCAGCCCGAACAGCAGCGCCGCGATCCCCAGCGTCTGCAGCTCCTCATCGGCCGAGATGCTCATCCGCCGCAGCAGCCACGGCACGAGCAGCAACCCGCCCACGCCCGCCAGCGCGATGAACGCCGCCAGCATCCCCAGCGTTTCCGCCAGCGAGTCCGCCGGCGTCTGCGCCTGCGCCCCGCCGAGGTGCACGTAGGAGTTGAGCACCGTCAGCATCACGACCGCCACCACGTCCTCGAGCACCGAGATGCCCATCGCGAGTTGGCCCGACCGCTCGTGCGTTGCCCCCGTTTCCTGCAGCACTTTGCTGATGATCGCCGAGGATGAAACCATGAGCATCCCCGCGAGGAACAAACTCTCCGTGCTGCTCCACCCCACCACCGCGCCGAGCAGCCGCGTCAAATAATACACCAGCACCGCGCCGCCCATCGCCGCGAGAAACAATCCCAACCCGAGTCGCCGCAGCTTCCGCAAACTCAGCCGCATCCCGATCGAGAACATCAGGAACACCAACCCGAGCTGCGCCAGCGTCTCGATCCGCTCCGCGTCCGACACGAGCGAGAACGGCGGCGTGTAAGGCCCCACGATCATTCCCGCCCCGAGGAAGCCCACCACCACCGACAGCCCCACGCGCTGGCAAACCCAACCCACCACGCCCGCCACCACGAGAATCACCGCGAGATCCTGGATAAAATTGATTCCGTGCATGTCGTTCGATCGTTGCCGTGATTTACTCGTCGCTTAACCGACTTCGTGGTCCGCCGCTGCGTTTGCGGAGCCATCGAGAACGAGAAAGAGAACGATTACGAGAACGAGGTTCCATCCCGTTTTCCCCTCGTAAGCTCGGCATTTCCCTCGTTGACACTCCGCTCGGCCGGCGATTCGGTTCCGTCGGCGGATACGCCACCCCTCCTCGCAATCATGTCCAACTTTTTGGGTTACTTTTCGAACGACATCGGCATCGACCTCGGCACCGCCAACACTCTCGTTTACGTCAAGGATAAGGGCATCGTTCTCCGCGAACCCTCCGTCGTCGCCCTCGATACCGTCACCCGAAAAGTTCGCGCCGTCGGCGACGAAGCCAAGCGCATGCTCGGCCGCACGCCCGGCAACATCACCGCCATCCGCCCGATGAAAGACGGTGTCATCGCCGACTTCGATGTCACCGAAGCGATGTTACGCTACTTCATCGGCAAGGTTTCGACCTCCTTCCGCGCCCCGCCCCGCGTCGTCATCGCGATTCCCTCCGGCATCACCGCCGTCGAGAAACGCGCCGTGATGGACAGCGCCACGCACGCCGGCGCCCGCAAGGTCATCACGATCCCCGAGCCCATGGCCGCCGCGATCGGCGTCGGCCTGCCGATCGACGAACCCGCCGCGAACATGATCGTCGACATCGGCGGCGGCACCACCGAGATCGCGGTGATTTCCCTCAACGGCATTGTCTTCTCGAAGTCGATCCGCGTCGCCGGCGACGAACTCGACATGGCGATCATCAATTACATGAAGCGCGCCTACAATCTCCTCATCGGTGAGCGCACCGCGGAAGAGATCAAGCTGCGCGTCGGCTCCGCCTATCCGCTCGAAGAAGAGCTCACGATGGAAGTCAAAGGTCGCGACTCCGTCGCCGGTCTGCCGAAGACCATTCACGTCACCTCGCAGGAAATCCGCGAAGCGCTCGCCGACACCATCGCCGCGATCGTCGACGCCGTGCGCGTCACGCTCGAGCGCTGCCCGCCCGAACTCTCCGCCGATCTCGTCGACCGCGGCTTCGTGATGGCCGGCGGCGGTGCGTTGATCCGCGGCATCGACAAACTCCTTTCCGAAAAAACCGGCCTCCCTGTCACCGTGAGCGACGACCCGCTCTCCGCGGTCGCGAACGGCACCGGCGCCGTCCTGAACGACCTCAGCTGGCTGATGCAGAACGTGTGAGGGCGATCCGCGATCCTTTAGCTCGCATCCGCAAGTTCAGGGTTCCCTCTAAAAAGAGGGGTGGCGCGTAGCGCCGGGGTGTGTTGGCTTGGATTCCGTGAAGTTCACCTATCGCCCCGAGCTGAAACTTCTCGCTCGCGAACTCCGCAACAAGAGCACCCTCGCCGAAGTGCTCCTCTGGAAGCACCTGAAAGCGCGTCAACGCCGCGGCTACGACTTCCACCGCCAGCGCCCAATCGATCGTTACATCATCGATTTCTTTGCGCCCAAGCTCCTCCTCGCCGTGGAGATCGACGGCGAGACTCATCGTTTCAAACCCGACGAAGATGCCGCGCGTCAGCGTCACCTCGAATCCATCGGCATACGTTTTCTGCGCTTCGGTGATTCGGAGGCTAAGAAAAACACGCTCGGCCTCGTTGCCGCGATCGACGCATGGATCGACGCCAACGCCACAGCGTCCCAACCCACACACCCCGGCGCTCCGCGCCAACCCTCTTGCTAGAGGGGAACCGATCCTCCGCATTCGCATCCTTCCGTTCGCGCGCACCACAATACCTTCAAGGCACCGCAGCCGAAGTCCCCTCTAGCAAGAGGGGTGGCCGAAGGCCGGGGTGTGTTGGATCGAAAGAGCGCCTCCGGCACTTTTTCCGTGTCTTCCGTCTCTTCCGTGGGCAGATAATCGCCTTCTCCCGCCCGCATCGTGCCACCCAAACGCCTCGACCAAGCCCGCCCGTTTTTCACCCTCGGGCTCGTCGTGGTCGCCTGGCTCGTGGTCCCCGTCGTCATCAAGACCTTCACGCGCGCCACGTTCTTCGAATTCACCGCGCCGCTCTCCGTCGCCGCCTCCTACGCCCGCGACCTCCAGGAATACTGGTCGCTCCGCGCGCACTCGAACAGCGAACTCATCGAGGCCGGCCGCGACCTCGCCCGCCTCGACGCCTCCTACTCGCTCTCCGTCCAGCGCAACGCCGAACTCCAGTCGCAGGTCGAGCGCCTCGAGGCGCTCCTCCGCCTTCCTTCTTTTCAAAACTACCGCTCCGAACACGCGCGCGTCGTCCGCCGCGATTTCTCGGGCTGGTGGCAGCGGCTCGTCATCCGCAAAGGGAAAAATTTCAACCTCCCCGTCGGCGCGCCCGTCGTCTTCACCGGCGGTGTCGTCGGCCGCGTAACCGAGGTGCATGCCTACACCTCCGTGGTCGAATTGATCAGCAGCCCCGGCGTGCGCCTCGCCGCCGCCGTCGAAGGCGACACTCGCCCGATCAGCTTTCAAGGCGGCATCAATCCCACCTTGGCGCCGCCCAAAGCCACGATCGAATTCGTCCCGCTCGACGTCTACGCCAGTTCGACCGCGCCCAAGCGCCTCGTCACCTCCGGCCACGGCGGCGTGTTTCCGCCCGGCCTCACGCTCGGCACCATCACGAAGGTCGAGCCCAGCCCCGACGGTCTCTTCAAAAACGGCGAGGTCCAACTCGACCCCACGCTCGCGAACCTCACCGAAGTCACCGTCCTCGTGCCGCTGAATCCTGAGTGAAGCAAATCAAGTTGAGAGTTGAGTGCTGAGAGTTGAGAGCCCCGATCCGCCCATCCGCCTCCGTTCTCTCAACTCTCAACCCTCAACTCTCAACTTCTCCCCCCCTCCCCATGCGCCGCACCGCCGTCATCTTCCTCACGCTCCTCCTGCTGTGGACGATCGTCGCGCAAATAAACCACGCGCTCGCCCCGTGGCACGTTTACCTCTGGCTCGGCGGCCTGTTCATCGCCTACAGCGCGCTCTCGCTTTCCCTCCGCACCGGGCTTGCGGCTTCCTTCCTCGGCGGATTGCTCTGCGATTCCTCCAGCGGCGCCGCCTTCGGCACGCACGCGCTCCTCTTCGCCGCCGCGCACACCTTCGTCTTTAACCTTCGCGACCGCCTCCCCCGCGACGAAACCGCCGGCCGCGTCGTCATCGCGCTCATCGCGAACCTCGCGCTCTTCCTCGTGTTTTCGTTTCTCCAGATTTCCCGCCTGCCCGCGCCCGGCGAAGTCTGGCCCCGCCTCATCTGCGATCTGCTCTGCTCCCAGGTTTTTCTCGCGCTCATCGCACCGTGGTTTTTCGCGCTGCAAGCGCGCGCGCTCGATCTCGCCGATCCGCTGACCGCCTTCTACGAGCGCCGTCTCGATTGAACTGCGCTCGTCGCTCGTTGTCGCAACTCCTCGATGTCCACCGCGCCGAACAACCTCGCCGAACGCCCCGGCAGCCTCGTGCAGACGCGCCGCAGTTTCGAGCCGCGGATCGTTTTTTTCCACTTCGTCATTTTCCTCCTGCTCGCCGTGCTCGTCGGCGGCCTCGCCTACCGGCAGCTCATCACGACCGACGTCTATCAGGACCGCGAACGCGTGCAAAACCAACGCCGCGTCCTTGTCCCCGGCCCCCGCGGCAACATCTACGACCGCAACGGCACGCTCCTCGTCGGCAATCGCCCGCGCTTCGCCGTCGTGCTTTACCTCGACGAACTCCGCGCCGAGTTCCGCCGCGAATTCATTCGCGTCCGCAAAAACTACCGCGCCACCGGCGACAAGGATCTCCCGACCTCCGGACAAATGGAGCAGATCGCCCGCGCCTCCGTCGTCCAGCGCTACCTCGACGACGTCAACAAGCTGCTCCACCGCAACGACCAGGTCGACAGCGCCGACCTGCGCAAGCACTTCGCCCGCCAGCTCCTCCTCCCCTACACGCTCGTCGACGATCTCTCGCCCGACGAATACGCCCGCCTCATCGAGGGCCTGCCCGTCCGTTCTCCCCTCCAAGTCTACACGTCGAGCGCGCGCAATTATCCCTACGCCTCCGCCGCCGCGCACACGCTCGGCTACGTCGGCGTCGACCCCGACGTCGACGCCGAGGATTTTCCCGGCGAGGATCTCACGACCTTCAAGATGAAGGGCTCCATCGGTCGCGATGGCCTCGAAAAAACCTTCGATGCCCAACTCCAGGGCGAAGCCGGTGGCACGATCTTCCGCGTCGATCCGTCCGGCTACCGCGTCAACCCGCCCCTCGAGCGCCGTCTTCCCGTGCAGGGGAAAAATCTCATCACCTCCCTCGACATCGACCTCCAGCTCGCCGCCGAAAAAGCCATCGGCGACGACCGCATCGGGGGCGCCGTCGCGCTCGACGTCCGCACCGGCGAAGTCCTCGTGCTTGCCAGCAAGCCCGACTACAACCTCGCCGATTTCTCGCCTCATCTCACGCACGCCGCCGCCGCCGACATCGAGACGCGCCAGGCGTGGATCAACCGCGCCGTCGCCGGCTTCCACCCGACCGGCTCAACCTTCAAAATCGTCACGGCCATCGCCGGCCTTCGCTCCGGCGCGATCACGCCCGAGTCGATCATCGCCGATTGCGAAGGTTACATGCGCATCGGTGGACGCAATTTCGGCTGCGACAACGGCCACGGCCACCACGGCGAACTCACGCTCCCCGACGCCATCGCCGTCAGCTGTGATATTTATTTCTGGACTCTCGGTCTCAAAACCAGCGCCGACACGATCGCCGCCGAAGCCCGCCGCTTCCACCTCGACCAGCGCAGCGGCATCGAACTCCCCAACGAACCCGCCCGCGCGGTGGTGCCCGACCCTGCGTGGAAGGAACGCACCCAGGACACGAAGTGGTTTCCCGGCGACACCGCGAACATGGCCATCGGCCAGGGCTACGTCCTCGAAAGCCCGCTCAACATGGCGTGCTTCGCCGCCTCTGTCGCACGCGGCGAGACCGCCACGAAACCCACCCTCATCCACCGCGCCGATGCGCCCACGCAGCACAGCGAGCCCATCGGCCTCACCTCCGCGCAACGCGCCGCGATCCTCGCCGGCATGGAAGGCTGCACCGTCACTGGCACCGCGAAAACGCTCCAGATACCGCTCTACAAAATCCCCGGCCTCCGCATCGCCGGCAAGACCGGCACTGCCCAAATCCCTGGCGGCAAGAACGCCGCCTGGTTCATCTGCTTCGCCCCGCTCGAGCACCCCGAGGTCGCGATCGCCGTGATGATCGAAGGCGACACTCCCGGCGAAGACTACGGCGGCGGCCAGAACGCCGCTCCCGTCGCCGCGCAAATCCTAAAAACCTACTTCGACAAAAAAGCCCACCCCGCCCTCTTCGTCCCCGCGAAGAGCTGACCCTGGAAGCGCGGGCGCCCCCGCCCGCATCCTCGCCTCCTGCGGAAATGATCCGCCTACCTTTCGCGACCGACACTTCGCCGCCGCCGCACTGCCCGCCGCGCCCGCCGAAAAACCCCGGCCGCGTCTCCCCACGTCTCCCGCGCCCCAAACCGCAGCCTTTGCAGCGCCGCGACCACGGCCGCTCGCTCCGCATTCTCTCGCAGCGCCAGCCCGACATCTCCGCCACTCTGCCTTCCGCCCTCCGCCCTCCGCAGTCTCTGCAGCCACCGCCCCGCTTCCACCCGCACCGCATCGACTCGCGCGCGTGACCCGCCGAATCGAAAATCGAAAATCCAAACTCGAAAATTCCACGCCGCCCAGCCGAGCCCCAGCGCCGCCGTCAGCATCGCCAGCACGATCGCCGCCCGCCCGCCGCTCCACGGCGCCGCGACCCAACCTTTCAGTCCTCGCACCCAACGTTCCAGCGCTTCACGCACGCGCCGCCCCGAATTCTCGCTCGCCGTTTTCACCGCCTTCAACGTTTCCAACTGCGACTGCTGGTCGAAGTTCACGATCCGCCGATACCAGAACACGCGCAGGCTATCGAACCGCGCCGTCCAGCTCCGGTCCGTTCGTCGCGCGATCGCTGCGTCGCCCGCCAACTCCTCGCCCGCGCCGCTCGTGCCACCCGGCGTCGGATCGGCCCGCAGCCACGATTCGCTCGCCCCGTCGAAAATCTCGCACCACGCGTGCGCATCCGAGTTCCGCAGGGTGAAATTATTCGAGTAGCCGTTCCACGAGCCTCCTCGAAATCCCGTCACCACGCGCGCTGGGATTCCTGCCGTGCGCGCCAGCAGCACCAGCGAGCCGGCGAACAACTCGCAGTGCCCGCCTTCGCGCGACGCCATCCACCGCACCAGCGGATCGCCCGCGCCCGCCGGAATTTTCGGCTGCAGTGAATACGCGTGCCGCTGGTCCAGCCACGCCGTCGCCCGCCGCGCAAACCCCTCCGCCTCACTCTCGCTCGCCTTTGTAGGCGGGGTGCCCTCACCCCGCATTTTCCTCCCGCCGACCTCCACCTCCGCGACGATTCGTCGCAACTCCGCTTGATCCGCCTCGCCCACCGCCACCCGCAGCATCAACGCGCCTGCTCGCCGCGGATTTTCCTTCTCCTCCGCGAACTGCTCCGCGAATCCCCGATCCGAAATCCGCGCGCCGCTCTCCATGCCTTCGACGCGATACGCCGTCATGCTCACCGGCTCGTCGCGTAGCGCCACCACGCCCAGCCTCGGCGAGAACCGAAAATTCTGCGGCTCCCGAAACCGCAACACCTCGAAATCCCCGAGCAGCGGCAAAAATCGGCTCACGCCCGCCTCCAGATAAAACGTCCACTGCACCGGCGCCTCCGCCGTCCGCCGCAGCGCGCCCCGCAGCGCCATCCCGCCTTGCTCGCGTCGAAAATTATCGAGCCGCATCCGCGGCGACAGCCGGAACGTTCCGTCGCGATAATCATCGAGCACCAGCATCCGCCAGTAAGGCGAGACCGGCACGCGACTCCGATCGGACACATCGACGCTCGCCGCCACGCCGTTGTCCTGCGCGATGTCCGTCACGTCGCCGAACCGGATCGTGTCGCTGAAACCCGTCCGCGCTTTCTTCGTGATGAACCGTTCGAGGAACAAACTGTTCTCCAACTGAAATCGCGGAATCGCCAGGAACAGCAGCGCCGACAACCCCACGAGCCCCGCGAAAAGCGCGCTCCCCAAAGCCACCACCCGCCAGTCCGTCGCCGCCCGCACTCGCGAAAATAATCTCCGCCAGCTCACGTCCCGCGCCCACGCCGGCAGGTCGGGCGCGTTACGCCTCACGCGCCGTTCCGTTTCACCACGCTCGTCCCCCAGCGTGATAACCAACAGAAACCCCAGCGCGCACGCCGTGAACGCCAGAATCTGCACCGCAAACACGAGCGACACCGTCAGCACGCCCGCCACCACCACCAGAAACAATCCCAGCACGATCACCTGCAGGTCGTCGCGTTTCTGCCGATACGTGATCCCGCGATACAGCAGCAGCAAAATGTCCAACCGTACCATCGCCGGCAGCACCTCGCCGGTCAGCCACAGGTCGCCCACGAAAATCGCCACGATGATCGGAAACGCCAGCCGGTGCACCCAGCGCGGCACCAGCGCCGCCCAGCGCGGCTGCACGAGCCCCGCGCTCACGCCCACCAGCGCCAGCGTCATCAGCGTCCACGCCGGCACCTCCAGATAAAAAACGGTCGCCACCGACAGCAGCGTCAACGCTCCGCCCAGGAACCATTTCACCTGCTGCAGCTCCTCCGCCGTCAACTGGGAGCGCAAGCGACCCGCCCGCACCTTCGCTCCTGCAAAGCTCTCGAGTTTCCCGCTCATCACACCGCCGCCATTTTTTCCCCGCCGACCCACGCCGCCACGCCCCGCGGCCCCTCCGCCGCAAACGTGATCAGATTCCTCCTTCGCCCCCTCTCGTCTCCCCGCACGATCGCGCCCCCGCCGCTCTCCTTCGCCTCGACGAGCGCGAGCCGATCCAGAAACGCCTCGAGATCGCGTACCCGCCGCACCGGCGCCGGCGCCTCGTCGTCCAGCGCCACACTCGTCAGCTGCCCGCTCCGAAAAAGATCCTCCGCCAGCGCCGCCGCGAAACTCACCAGCAGTTCGAACTGCTCCGCCCGCGGCCAGCTCGCCGCGTCTGTCCGCACCCACAGGGAAAATCCCTCGGTGCTCTCCGCGGCGAATTGCCGCACGAGCAGTCGCCCCGCGCGCGCGCTCGCCTTCCAGTGCACGAGCCGGTGCGAGTCGCCCGTCGCATAACGCCGCAACGCCAGCAGATCGCTCCCCGCCCCCGCGCGCGCCACCCGCTCTCCGCCCGTCACCTGACGCGCCGCCACCGCGCCGAGCCGGCGATAACTGACCGGTTCCGGCCACACCACCACCTCCTCCATCAACGTCGTGGAAAATTCCTTGCGCAGAAACCCAAACGGAAACAGCGAGCCCACGCCCGCGAGTTCCACCCGCAGCCGCCCGCGCGCCCGCGGTTTGAAAATCCACTCGAGCCGCGCCTCGTCCCCGGGATCGAGCCGCGCGCGCTGAAACAGCCGCCCGTTCGCTTCCGTTTTATCCGCCGCCTCCAGCGCCGCCCGCACGTCGAGGCCTTTCGCCGTGAAGGTCGTCTCGGCTTTCGCCTCCGCGTCGCGCCGCACGATGCGCGCCGCCAGTTCGAACCACAGCCCATACGTCGGCAGCACTTTTTTTTGGTTCAGCACCCGCAGCGTCACCACCGCTTCCTGCCCCACGCGCCACGGCGCCGTCGCTTCGAGCCGCCACTCCACGCGGCGAAAATTCAACCACGACAACACCCCGCTCAGCACCAGGCACGCGAGCAGCAGTGAGAGTGTGATGAACAGAATATTGTTCGCCGCGTTGTAAGCCGCCGTGCCGATCCCGAACGACAGCCCGATCAGCAGCACGCCCGAGATCGTCGGCATGATCCGCTGCCGCCGCCGCGGAAACACCAGCGACCACAGCAGACGGTTCCAAAATTTAATTTCGCCGCTCACCGTCGGAAAAGATCCAAACACCAAGATCCAAGCTCCAGAGAACCTCCAACCACCCAAACTCCAATTTCGTTCATCTTAAATTCCGTGATTGAAACGTGGAGTGCGCGGAAGCCGCGGAGGAACAAGAGCCAGATTGGAATCCGCGAGGTGAAGATCCGGCGCGAAGCGTGGCTTGGTCTTCTCCTCTGCGCTCTTCGCGGGCTCCGCGTTTCAACGGCGTTTTTCAGGTTCATTGGCTGCGGTTGTTTCCCTGGAGCTTGGATCTTGGTCCTTGGATCTTCGGGGCGCCGCGCCGCGCCGCGGCGCTCACACCGGCGCCACGATCATTCCCAGTATCCGCCGCAGCGCCGCGCCGATCGTCCTGCGTTCCTCGAGCGCATCGCTCGTCTGCCGCGCGAGGCCCAGCCGATGCGCGAGCACGGGGACCGCCAGTTCGCTCACGTCTTCCGGCAGCACGAAATCCCGCCCGTTCGCCAGCGCCCGCGCCTGCGCCGCCGTCCGCAACGCCAGCCCGCCGCGCACACTCGCGCCCGCGCGAAATTCCGCTTCCGTCCGCGTCGCCGTCACGATTTTCAGCAGGTAGTCGAGCACGCTGTCCTCGACGAACACCTGCGTCGCCAGCGCTTGCAGCCGCAGCACGTCGCTGCGCGCGATCACCGGATTCAGCGCGATCGCATCGTAGCTCGTCCGCGCCGTCCGCAAAATCTCCAGCTCGTCCGCCGCCTGCGGATACCCCATCTGCAGCCGCATCAAAAACCGGTCCATCTGGCTCTCCGGCAGCGGAAACGTTCCTTCGTAATCCACCGGATTCTGCGTCGCGAACACCATGAACGGCGCACCGACCGCATGCCCCTCGCCGTCCACCGTCACCCGCGCGCGGTCCATCACTTCGAGCAGCGCCGACTGCGTCTTCGGCGTCGCGCGATTGATCTCGTCCGCCAGCACGATGTTCGCGAACACCGGCCCTTTTTTGAACACGAAGTCCTTTACCGTCTCGTCGTAAATTGCCACACCCGTCACGTCGCCCGGCAGCAGGTCGCTCGTGAATTGGATTCTCGAAAACGCGCAATCCATCGAGCGCGCCAGCGTGTAGGCGAGCGTCGTTTTCCCCACGCCCGGCAAATCCTCGATCAGCAAATGCCCGCCGGCCACGAGGCACACGAGCACCTGTTCGATCACGTCGTCCTTGCCCTTGATCGTCTGCCGCATGCTCGCGCGCAGCCGCCCCAGACTCTCCTTCGCCTCCGCCACCGCTCCCGCCGCCAGAAATTCGCTCATGTCCCCCACCATGGCCCGCCCCGTAGCGCGGTCAACCTGACCGCACGCTGACGCGAAGATCCAAGCGCCAAGATCCAACCTCCAGAGAATGAGCAAAACTTAAAACACCGAAAAAATTCCGACGCGTGAGGAGCGGCTTGGAGCTTGATCCTTGGTGATTCTCTGGAGCTTGGATCTTGGCGCTTGGATCTTCGCCTACTGGTCCAGCAGCTTCACGATCGCCGAGAAATCCTCCTCGCCGAGTCCTCGCGCTTCCGCCGTCTTCAATGTTTCCCGCATCGTTTCGAGCACCGGAAAATCCGTGCACGCCGCCATGCGCGACGCGAGCCGCAGGTCCTTGTGGAGATGCTTCACCGAAAACTGCGCCGAAAAATCGCCGCTCCGCAGCTTCGGCTCCTTCAACTTCGCCAGCCCCGAATGACTCACGTTCTGCCCGAGCGCGTTGAAGAACACGTCGTCGCTCACGCCCGCGCGCCGCACCAGCGTGAGCGCCTCCGCCAGCGCTTCCATCTGCGCCGCGATATTAAGATTCATCGCCAGCTTCAACGCGCACGCCTGCTCGTTCGTCCCGATCACGAAACGTTTGCCCGAGATCAAGCCCAGCAACGGCTCCAATTCCGCGATCAACCCGGCATCGCCGCCCAGGTAAAACACCAGCGCCCGCTGCTCCGCCGCCGGCCGGCTGCCCGTGAACGGCGCCGCCAGATAACGCGCGCCGCGTCCTTCCACGAGGGCCGCGAACTTCGTGCTGCTCGCCGGATCGATCGTGCTCGATTGCACCACGACTTTGCCCGGCCCGAGGCGCGGCGCGATCTCCGTGAGGATGCCCTCCACCGCCGCCGGATCGGCGACGACGATGTGCACGACATCCGCCGCCTCCGCGACCGCCGCCGGCGAGGATTTCCACGCCGGCGTCTCCGGTTTCGGCGTGCGATTCCACGTGCCGGCGAGTTTCCCCGCCGCCGCGTAATGCCGCGCCCACACGCTGCCGATGATCCCCAACCCAATCACGCCGATGGTGTTCATGTTTGTCCGCCGACAAAACACACGCCCGCGCCGAAAACAAACCCGGACGCATCTTCTCCGCGCCGCTTCCCGACCTTCACGCGTCTCGACGCGGCGCTTTTTCAAACGACGCCGCCACCGCCCACGCCGCGCCGTCCATCGCCATCGCGACGCAGAGCATCGTCCACTGCATCCGGTCCCGCGGCGCCGCCGCCACGCCCGGCGCGTGCAGCAGCACCACGAAGCAGCCGATCATCGCCGCCTCGGCTGTCGCCGCGAGCCGCGGCAAAATCCCCGTCAGCAACGCCACGCCCGCCGCGATGTGCCCCGCGCCCGTCAGATAAGCGAATCCCTTCCGCAGCGGCAGCCACGCCGGCACCATCCCCGCCGTCGCATCCGCATACACGAAATGCGACCAACCGATCAGCGGCAGCGCCACGCCGAACAACAGCCGCGCCGCCACCAACCCTCGGTCGCTCGCCCACCAGCCGCATTCCCCGCCACTCGTCGCGATCGCGCGCCGCTTCAGCAACGCGAACCAAGTCCACGCTCCCGCCACGAGCAGCAACGTCTCGCCAAAACCCAGCCACACTCCCGCGTCGCCCGGCGCCTTCACCACCTGCGGCACGCGCAACAGCACCAGCCACGACGCCAGAAACCACGCCGTCACCGCACCGGCTCGCACCGCGAACCGCTCGACGAGCATGCCGACGCCGCCCGCGAGCAGCAGCAGCCCCGACGCATACGCCAGCAGCGCGCGCGCCGGCACTCCCTCCGGCACCGGCTGCCATACGAGTGCGAAATCGTCGTAGATCAGGCTGAGCAGACCGAGCCCGGCCAGGCCGAGCGAAAACAACCAGCGAGCGAGTAGTTTCGAGAACATGGGGGAAATGTGCGGCCATCGCGAGGCGCCGATAGGCCGGGGTGTGCGCACGCTCCGCTGCCGGAGCTCAATCTTCCAACCCCACAGCCCGCCTCACTCCTTCAAAAAAAATTCGCGCCCTCCGCGTTCCGGCCTCCGCCGAGCCTGTGCGGCTACAAAATCGGCGTCAGCGGCGGACCGACCACCTTGTAGAGCCGCGTCAAAATTTCCTTCGTCGTGAACCGCCCTTCCGCCCCCGGAAACGGTCCCACATCGCGATAGCTCTGATAAAATTTCTTCTTCTCCGCCGGCGCCGCGGCCGCCGCCCCCGCCCGCAGCTCGAAGCAACTCGTGTTCTGGATCGGCCACACATCCAGCGGGCTCAACGACGTCAGCACGCCCGCGATCAGCCCGTTGACGACGTCGAGCCGCAGCGGCAGCTCGCGTCGCGCGACGACCCAGCTGTTCTCCGGCCGGATGTCGCGCTCGATCTCCGCGCGAATCTCCCGCGCGATCGTCTCATCCTCGATCAGCAAACCGACCTCCGTGTTCAACCGCTCCGACCTCGGATCGAGATTGTAGGAGCCGACAAACGCCACCCGGCCGTCGATCACCAGCGACTTCGCGTGCACGCACAGAAACGGCTCCCGCACCGCTTTCCCCGCGCGCCGCTGCGCCTCGCTCCAACGCGCCAGCGCCTCGTAGCGCGGCAAAATCTCCCGCAACTCCGCCGGCTTCGGCATGAACTCATGCACCTCGAGTTGCAGATCCTCGACGTAGCGGTTGCGCAGCCGGTAGTTCGCCGAATACGCGTACAGATTATCCGTCGATGCGAAACTGTTCGTCGCGATCTGCACCCGCAACCCCGGCCGCTGGCGTCGCAGTTCCTTCAACAGCTCCCGCGCCTTGCCGCTCAACACCAGATACGGCGTCTGCATCGCCACGCTCTCGCGCGCCGTTTCGAGCGTCTTCTTCAACTCGCGCGTGATCCGCGCGCCCTTCCCGAAAAACCACGCCGCCTTCCCCGGCTCGTCCGACAAAAACTCCGCCCGCCGCACCACGCGCAGCGGCGCCACGAATTTCCGCGCGATCAGCTCGCTGTCGTCCGCCTCGCGCATCAGTCCGCCGAGCAGCGGTCCGAAATCGAAATCCTCCCGCCGTTCCCACCGCCGGAATTTTCCCGCCGCGATCGCCGCCGCCACGTCGGCCAGGTCGCCGCTCGCCACCGTGTGTTTGTAATTCCAAAATGCCTCGAACTCCTCCGCCGCCACCACCGCCTGGGGTCCGACCAGCAGCGCGTCGCGATCGCGATAGTTCAGCTCGGGCGACTGATCGTAGTACGCGTTCTCGATGTTCCGCCCGCCGGTGATCAGCACCGCGCCATCGAACAGCATCACCTTGCTGTGCATCCGCTGGTTCACGCCGTGAAACGACTGCACGCTCGCGAGCAGCGTCTCCGCCAGCGTCGGCTTGATGCGCGCCAGCGTCGGCCGGTAGTGCTTGATCGCGAGGTTCGGATTCACCGTCGCGAGAAACGCCGTCACTTCCGGATCCTGCTCGGAAAACATCTGGTCCGCGACGATCCGCACTTTCACGCCTCGCCGCGCCGCCTCGATCAACTCCGCCATCACGAGTCGTCCCGTCTCGTCGTTCGTCCAGATGAAGGTCTGCACGTCGATCGATTTCCTCGCCTGCCGGATCAGATGAATCCGCAACAGCAACGCGTCGTAGCCGCTGCTCAGGATCGCCACGCGATTCCCCGCCGTCGCATCGCCTGCCTTCGCCGCCGCGAACGTTTCCGCCACCACCGCCTCGAACGGCGCCCCTTCCGCCGCCAGTATCCGACTCGCGATCACCATCAGCAGTCCCACGAAAATTCCCCAGCGCCGAGGTAGCGGCGGTCTATGCCCGCCGAAAAAAATCTCCCGCCAACCCCACCGGTCGCGGCCTGCCGATTGGAGTGCGGCGGCGCGACGCCGCTTTGGTTGGCCGCGCGGCTTGACGCGCCCTGGTTGGTTAGCGTCGAGCCGGTCCCGCATAAGCCGCGTCGCGCCGCCGCACGTCACAGCCGTCCTGCGCCGCCGTTCCGCTCCCCGCCATTCGCGTCCATTCGCGTCCATTCGCGGTTAAAAAAATTAACCCCGCATTCGCCTACCCCAGAATCTCCAGCCACCGCGTGAACAGCCGGTTCACGCGCGCCTGATTGTCCTTCACCAGCTCCTTGAATTTCGCGAAGTCGATCTCCGTTCCCTCGAGCCCGTTCGCATAATTATCGATCAGGCAAAAACTGTTGTAATTCAGCCCCAGCTCCGTGCACAGGTCCGCCTCGTGCGCCGCCGTCATGCCCGCCACGTCGCCCCAATGCTGCGTCACGCGAATCTCCGCCTTCGTCTCGAAGCGCGGCCCGCGGAACTGCACGTAGACTTTCCCCGTCTTGATCTCGAATTCCGGCGCGAGTTTTTCCACGAGCATCGGCACCAGATTATTCGCGATGCCCGGCGCGCCGCCCTTCAGTTCCTTGTCGAAAAACGTCGCCGGTCCCTGCTGCAACGCCACGTAGTCGCTGCACGACACCCACGTCCCCGGCGGCAAATCCTTTTTCAGCGACCCCACCGAGTTGAGCGAAACGATGTCCTTGAAACCGAGGTCCGCCAACGCGCGGATGTTCGCCCGATAGTTGATCGAGTGCGGCGGCAGCGGGAAAGCGTAGCCGTGCCGGTTGATCAGCGCGAAGTCGCCCTTCGTCTTGTAGGTCACTTCGCCATACGGCGTCGCGATGGTCTTCACGTCCCACGCGGAAAACAGCGTGGAGTTGACGATGCTCGTGCCACTGATGAACGCGACTCTCATGCCCGCAGTCACGCCAGCGCCATCCCCGATGACAACGCGAAACCCACCCCGCCGCCCGCGGCCCCCAACGTCCCAATGTCACCTATTAAGTGACATTGCCGCTCTCACCTCACCCACGAGATTTTTTCGAAGCGCGTCGCCAGCTCCACGTCTTTCGCGGTCACTTTCCCGCCCGCGTCGTGCGTGTTCAGCCGCACTGCGAGCTTGTTGTAGACGTTCGTCCACTCCGGGTGGTGATTCATCGCCTCCGCCTCGAATCCCGCCCGCACCATGAAACTCATCGCCTCGCGAAAACTGCCAAACTCATAGGCTTTCGCCAGCGCGTCGCGCTCGAAACTCCACCCGGCGAGACCTCCGAGCGCCGCCTGAATTTCCCCGGTCGATAGCGTTTTGCTCATCGCCCACCGTCGCGCGACCTTCCCCCTTGTCAAACCTCGCCGCCCCTCCCTAACTTCCGGCGCTCAGCATGTCATCTCCCGCCGCCCGACCCGCGCCGACCAACGTCCCGGCCCACGTCGCCATCATCATGGACGGCAACGGCCGTTGGGCGAAACAGCGCGGCCTCCCCCGCATCGAGGGCCACCGCCGCGGCGTCGAGACCGTCCGCACGACCACCTTCGCCGCCCGCGATCTCGGCGTGAAGATGCTCACGCTCTACGCCTTCTCTGTCGAAAACTGGAAACGCCCCCAGGACGAGGTCGGCGCACTCATGGGCCTCCTCGAGTATTACCTCAAAAAAGAACTCGAGACCTTCGTCCGCGATCGCGTTCGCCTCCGCACGATCGGCCGCACGTCCGAGTTGCCCGCCGGCGTTCAAAAACTTCTCCGCACCACGATCGAGGAGACGAAAAATTTCCACGACTATACGCTCGTCCTCGCGCTCAACTACGGCGCCCGCACCGAGATCGTCGACGCCGCCCGCGCCTACGCCACCGCCGTCGCCGCCGGCACCGCGAAACTCAACGACAACTCCTGGGACACTTTCAGCCGCTACCTCTACACCGCCGATCTCCCCGACCCCGATCTCGTCATCCGCACCTCCGGCGAAAGTCGCATCAGCAATTTCCTCCTGATGCAGGGCGCCTACGCCGAGTACGTTTTCACGCCCGTGCTCTGGCCCGATTTCACGAAAGCCGATCTCGCCGCCGCGATCGCCGAATATGGCCGCCGCGAGCGCCGCTTCGGCCAGACCAGCGAACAAGTAAACCCCGCCCCGGTCGCTACGAAGTAACCGCGTAACTTGCCGCCCTGACAATTCGTCGGGCGTCGTTTGCCATGAACCCAACAAATCCCTGTAATTTTGAGACACCGAACCAACGCCAAGCCGTTGGGTGGCCTACGCCGATGAACGCTCAAAGGCCTGTCATTCTGAGCGCAGCGAAGAATCCATTTGGACTTTCGCACGCGCGTCGGGCCACGAAGCGCGCACTGGATTCTTCACTTCGTTCAGAATGACAAACCGGGCGGTTCGGTTCATCAGCAGCGCAGCGAAGAATCCACCTGCGCACCCACCGCTATTCGCCGCTGTGGATTCTTCGCAGCGCTCAGAATGACGGCAATCGGGGCCGCCCGGTAGTCGACCGCCTTTCTCCCTCCCCCCATGGCCCACCGCATCCTGAGCACCGTTCTCCTCTGGGCTCTCGTCGTCGGCTCACTCGTCGTCTTCCGCACCACGGGCGGCGTCGCGCTCATCACGCTGATCTCCGTCCTCACGCTGCGCGAATTCTACAAGCTCATGCAGGGCTCCGGCCTGAAGCCGTTCGACAAGCTGGGCATGACGTTCGGCGCGCTCATCACGCTGGCCCCGTATTTGGAAATCCATTTCGGCTGGCCTGCCACCCACGCGCTCGCATTCGCCGTCATCGTTTTCTCCGTCCGCATCCTCGGCGAACGCGATCCCGAGAACCGCGTTGAGGCGCTCGCCGCCACGCTCTTCGGCCTCGTTTACGTCGCGGCCATGCTCCAATACCTCGTGCGCATCGTCACGCCGCTGCCCGGTGACGGCATCGACGCCACCGGCCGCCTGCTCCTCTTCGTGTGGCTCGTCGCCGTTTCGAAATTCTGCGATGTCGGCGCGCTCCTCACCGGCCTCGCGATCGGCAAACACCAGATGTCCCCGCGCATCAGCCCGAAGAAAACCTGGGAAGGCGCCGTCGGCGGCGTGATCGTCTCGATGGGCGTCGGCGCCTTCGTCGCCTGGCTCGCGCGCGATCATTTCCCCGCTCGCCTCACGCCCCTGTTCGCCGCGCTGATCGCCGCGCCGATCGCGATGACCGCCATCGTCTCCGACCTGATCGAGTCCGTCATCAAACGCCGCGCCACGATCAAAGATTCCGGCGGCATCATCCCCGGCATCGGCGGCGTCTTCGACGTGAGCGACAGCCTCATCCTCACCGCGCCGCTCGGCTATTTCCTCTTCGGCTTGGCGTAGGTACGACGCGTTGTCCCCAACGCGCCGTCCCCCGCGCCCTTCGCCTTCGGCCCCGCGCCTTAAAGTAAACGCCCGTCCCGCCCCCCCTGCTCGCGCCCAACCCCGCGCTTGCCCCCTTCCGCGCGCGTCCGGCATAGTCGGCAGCTTTCGTGGGCGCTTCCTCATCTCCTTCTCCCAAACGCGTCGTCCTCCTCGGCGCCACCGGCTCCGTCGGCGAAAACACGCTCCGCGTCATCGCCGCGCACCCGGACAAACTCCAACTCGTCGGCGTCGCCGCCCGCCAGAACCACGCCCGGCTCGCGCAGATCGCGCGCGATTTTCGCGTGCCTCACGTCGCGGTTTTCGACGACGACGCCTACGCCGCCGCCCGCGCTTCCTCCAGTGCGTTTCCCCCCGGCACTCGACTCCACGGCGGTCTCAGCGGCCTCGTCGCCCTCGCCCAACTTCCCGAAGCCGATCTCGTGCTCGTCGCCGTCGTGGGCACCACGGGCCTGGAGCCCGCGCTCGCGGCCATCGCCGCCGGCAAGGATCTCGCGCTCGCCTCGAAGGAAATTCTCGTCGTCGCCGGCAAGTTCGTGATGGCCGCCGCGCGCCAGCACCACGTCAAACTTCTGCCCGTCGACAGCGAGCACAACGCCGTCTTCCAATGCCTCGAGGGCCATCCGCAGGCCGGCGTCCGCCGCATCGTGCTCACCGCCAGCGGCGGCGCGTTCCGCGACTGGTCGGCCGATCGTCTCGCGCACGTCGCGCCCGCCGACGCGTTGAAACATCCCAACTGGTCGATGGGCCCGAAGATCACCGTCGACTCCGCCACGCTCGCCAACAAAGGCCTCGAACTCATCGAGGCCCAGTGGCTCTTCGATCTCCGCCCCGAGCAGTGCACCGCGATCCTCCACCCGCAAAGCATCGTGCACTGCCTCGTCGAGTTCACCGACGGCACCATGCTCGCCCAGCTCTGCCCGCCGTCGATGACCTTTCCCATCCAGCACGCGCTGCTGCACCCCGCGCGCGCCACCGGCGTCGATGCTTCGCTCGATTTTACCAAACTTTTAGGCCTCGAATTCCGCCCCGTCGACGAACGCCGCTTCCCCTGCCTCCGCTACGCGCGCCAGTCGATGGCCGCGGGAGGCGTCGCGCCCGCGGTGTTTAACGCAGCGAACGAAATCGCCGTCGCCGCTTTCCTCGCGGAAAAAATTCCGTTCCTTGCGATTCCTTCCGTCATCGAACACACTTTGAGCCATCTCGATAATTTCGAACCCGACTCGCTCGCCGCCGTGCTTACCGCCGATACCGCCGCCCGCCGCACCGCCTCCGCCGCGCTGAAAAATTTCTCCTGAGCCATGCCCACGGATCTCGTTTCCACGCTATTCTCCGACGTTTGGTCCATCTTCCTGGTGGTCCTTTTCTTCGGCGGTTCGATCTTCGTTCACGAACTCGGCCACTTCCTCGCCGCCCGCCGCCGCGGCGCGCACGTCGAGCGTTTTTCGATCGGCATCGGCCCGAAACTCTGGGGCTGGCACGGTCGCGACGGCGTCGAGTATTGCATCTCCTGGCTGCCGATCGGCGGCTACGTGCTGCTCCCCCAACTCGCCGACCTCGGCCCCGTCGAGGGCAAAAGCACCACCGACGTCAGCAAGCTCCCGCCGATCGGCTACCTTTCGAAGGTCATCATCCTCGTCGGCGGCGCCGCGTTCAACATCCTCTTCGCGATCACGCTCGCGTGCATCGTCTGGGTCGTCGGCCAGCCCACGTTCTCGATGCTCGCCACGACGAAGATCGGCAACGTCACGCCGACGATCGCGCTCACCGAGGGCAACAACGTCCCCAATCCCGCCGCCGAAGCCGGGCTTCAGGCGGGCGACGTCGTCCGCTCCATCGACGGCCACACCGTGGCCAATTTCGAAGATATCCTGAACGACGTGATGCTCGGCAACGGCCGCACTCCCGACGGCCGCCCGATGTCCGTTTTCCAAATCGAACGCGCCGGTCACCCGCTCTCGCTCACCGTTTTCCCGCGGCTCGTCGGCGACGATAAAATTCGCGTCGCCGGTGTCGACCCCGCCGACGATCTCTCCGCCGAGGCCGTGCTCCCCGGCTCGCCCGCCGAGCAGGCTGGCGTGAAGCCCGGCGATCGCATCGTCGCCGTCGACGGCCAGCCCGTTTTTCATCGCGCCGGCGTCAGCGAGCACCTCGCGAAAAATCCCGACCGCGCCACCACCTTCCTGATCGAGCGCGGCGGCGAACAACTCACGCTGGCCATCCAACCGCGCCTCGAGACCGACGACACCACCGGCAAACGCGTCGCGCGCATCGGCCTGCGTTATCACGACCCGGTCATCGTCGTGCATCCGAAACCGTGGACCCAGATTTCCGACGACGCGCAAATGATGTTTCGCACGCTCGGCGCCCTCGTCAGTCGAACCTCCGACATCGGCCCGTCGAAGCTCAGCGGCCCGATCGGCATCGCGCGCGCGCTGCACCAGCAAGCGCAGTGGGATTTCCGCCGCGTCCTCTGGTTCACCATTCTCGTCAACGTGAACCTCGCGATCTTCAACCTGCTCCCGATCCCCGTGCTCGACGGCGGCCAGATCATGTTCGCCACGATCAGCCGGCTGCGCCGCCGCGAGCTGCCCGCGAATTTCATCATCGCGACGCAGAGCGCCTTCTTCGTGCTGATCTTCTCGCTGATCATCTACGTGAGTTTCTTCGACGTCCGCCGCTGGGCCCGCGATGTCCAGACCGACCGCGCCGAAGCCGCCGCCGCGCAACAGTCGAAGACCGCGCCGGCCGCACCGGCAAAATAGGGCGCGACGCTTCGCGCCCGCTTCTTTCGTTCTGAGACTCCGAACCAGCGCCAAGCCGTTGGGTGGCCTACGCCGATGAACTCTCAAATGCCTGTCATTCTGAGCGCAGCGAAGAATCCATTTGGACTTTCGCACGCGCGTCGGGCCGCGAAGCGCGCACTGGATTCTTCACTTCGTTCAGAATGACAAACCGCGCGGTTCGTCAGCCGCGCAGCGAAGAACCGAGGATGCGCTGCGTCGGGTAACCCGGTCGTGGATGTCCAGGTGGATTCTTCGCTTCGCTTAGAATGACATCTTGGTTTTAATTTCCCGTCATGTCCTACTGCGCCTCGCGTTTTCACACCGTCCGCCGCCACACCGTCGAGGTGAAGGTCGGCTCCGTCGGCGTCGGCGGCTCGAATCCGATTCGGATTCAGTCGATGACGACCAGCGACACGCAGGACATCGCCGCCACGCTGAAACAATCCATCGCCCTCGCCGAGGTCGGCTGCGAAATCGTCCGCATCACCGCGCCCAACGTCGCCGCCGCCCGCTGCCTCAAGGACATCCGCGCCCAGTTCACCGCGGCCGGTTTCGGCCACGTGCCGCTCGTCGCCGACATCCACTTCCTCCCGAGCGCCGCGATGGAAGCCGTCGAGCACGTTGAAAAAGTCCGCGTGAACCCCGGCAACTACGCCGACAAAAAAAAATTCGCCGTCCGCGAATACTCCGACGCCGACTACGACCAGGAACTCGCGCGGCTGCACGAGGCCTTTACGCCGCTCGTGCGGCGCGCAAAAGAACTCGGCCGCTCCCTCCGCCTCGGCACGAATCACGGCTCGCTCAGCGACCGCATCATGAACCGTTACGGCGACACGCCGCTCGGCATGGTCGAGAGCGCCCTCGAGTTTCTCCGCATCGCCCGCGCCCACGCCTTCGATCAGCTCATCCTTTCGATGAAGGCGTCGAACCCGAAGGTGATGATCCAGGCCTACCGCCTCCTCGTGGAACGGATGCAGCAGGAAGACATGCACTACCCGCTGCACCTCGGCGTCACCGAAGCCGGCGACGGCGAGGACGGACGCATCAAGAGCGCCATCGGCATCGGTTCGCTGCTGCTCGACGGTCTCGGTGACACGATCCGCGTCTCGCTCACGGAGGACAGCGTCTACGAAATTCCCGTGGCCCGCGCCATCGCCGACAAAGCCATGTCGCTCTGGCCCGCTTCGGCGGCCGATCTCCGCTCAGCGAACTCCGATCTCCAGCCGCCCGTTTCCGACGGCATCGATCCGTTTCATTTCACGCGCCGTGAGACCGACCTGCTTCACCTCACCGACAAAATCGCAGTCGGGCCCGAGCAACCCCCGCGCGTCATCGTTCAAGCCCGACTTCCCGACCTGGCCATTCCGTCATCGCTCCTCCGCAGTCCGCAATTAAAAGACACGCCGGCCGAGGGCCTGCTGCTTTCGATCGAAACCGCCGCCGCCCTCGCCTCCCTCCCGCCGGCTCTGGAAGCCTTCTACGTGCTCGACCTCGCGCGCGCGATCGCCGCCGACGACGTCGCAACGCACATCGGCCGTCTGCCCGCCGGCACTCTTTTGTCCCGGGCTTTTTCGCCCGGCGAATCCGCCGCACTCGAAGCTTTCCTTCAACTCGCGCGCGACCGCCGCTTCGTTCTCGCCGCGGAGATCGCTCCCGCGGATTTTCCCGCGCTCTCGTCCGTGCTCCAGCAATCTCGCGGAGCTTCGCTGGTTTTTTCGCTTCGCTCGCTTTCCGCCTCCGCCGATTCGTCACCGAGCCGACACGCCATCGGCGCTTACCGGCAGCTCGCCGCCGCGTTGCGCGATTGCGACCTCCGCGCGCCGATCTGGATTCGCAACACCACCGGCACGGCCGTGCGCGGCGACAACGGCTTTCTCTCCAAACTCCTCGACGCGAGTTTCCTCGCCGGCGCGCTCCTCTGCGACGGCGTGGGCGATTTCGTCAGCATCGAGACCGAAGCCGATCCCGTGCGCGCGACGAAGCTCGCCTACAACATTCTCCAGGGCGCCGGCGCGCGCATTTCGAAAACCGAATTCGTCGCGTGCCCGAGTTGCGGCCGCACGCTCTTCGATCTGCAATCCACCACGCAGCGTATCCGCGCGCAGACCGGGCATCTGAAAGGCGTGAAGCTCGCGATCATGGGCTGCATCGTGAACGGCCCCGGCGAAATGGCCGACGCGGATTTTGGCTACGTCGGCGGCGCCCTCGGCAAAATCAATCTCTACGTCGGCAAGCAGTGCGTCCAATACAACATCCCCCAGGCCGAGGCAGACGCGCGACTTATCGCGCTCATCAAAGAACACGGAAAGTGGGTCGACCCCGCGCCGGCGCACGCGTGAAGCGGGCCGCGCGTGTATTCAAAATTGAACGCCCGCGTCACCTGAACGTAACGCGGCTGTAACCCGCCAACCGGCTTGCGAAGCCAGCCGCGCGCCCGTGTAACGACATCCGGATTACGGAAATTTACCGATGTTCCGCGCTACCCTAAATCCGTCGACTCGAGGCAACAAAAAAGTGCGCCGAGTTATGCCCGGAAGAATTGTGAACAAGTTGGGAGAAAGTTCGTCTTGAAATGACTTTTCGCTTCTCGATTACTGCGCCCTTCGTCCCTCGTTTCGCGCTTCGCGCCGTTCTTTTTCACGTTCGTTTACCCCGCCCAAGACGCCCCGGTAATGACCCATTGTTATTAACTGATCATCAATCGTTTATTATTACGCATCTTTTATCCCGCCTGACCCGATGATCCGACTTCGATTTTGTTACCGACAGGCTGTCGTGGAGAGGCTTATTCAGACGTGAAACTGCGCCGGTGCCGCGCGATGTGAATAAATCTGCCATTTTGCCAGCCAATGCCCTCCGTGTCCCTGTCCCCGAGCCTCTGGGAATCCGTCAAATGCGACTTCAAGGAACTCTTCCCTGAGGACGTATTCCAGATGTGGTTTGAGCCCATGGTGTGCCTCGATGCCACCGAAGAATCCATGACGCTCGGCGTGCCGAACGATTTTGCCGCGATCTGGATTCACGACAACTACCTCGACCTGATCACGCAGCGCCTCCGCCTCACGGCCGGCCGCCTCGTCAACGTCACACTCAAGAAAACCGACGCCAGCCGCTCGCCGTCTCCGACCAACGGCTCGCACGCCGCGCGCCCCGCTGCCGAGCCGAATCATCGCGGCAAATCCGCCGCCAAACGGACCCGCTTCGATGAGCGCCCGCCCGCCAACGGCACGCTGAATGCCCGCAACACGTTCGACACTTTTGTCGTCGGCTCGAATAACCAGATGGCTCACGCCGCGGCGCTCGCGGTCGCCCAGGCTCCCGCCCAAGCCTACAATCCCCTCTTCATCTACGGTGACACCGGCCTCGGCAAAACCCACCTGATGCACGCCATCGGGCACGCGATCCTGCGCAACAATCCCGACGCCCGCGTGGCTTACCTCTCGACCGAAAAATTCACCAACGAGTTCATCCAGGCCCTTCAGGAGAACAGCCTCACGAAATTCCGCCAGCGCTACCGGCACGTCGACGTCCTCCTCATCGACGACATCCAGTTCCTCGCCAGCAAAGAGCGCATCCAGGAGGAATTTTTTCACACCTTCAACGATCTCTTCGAATCTGGAAAACAGATCGTCCTCTCCAGCGATCGCCGCGCCAGCGAAATCCAGAAACTCGAAGCCCGCCTCGTCTCCCGTTTCGAATGGGGCCTGCCCGCCGACATCCAGGCGCCGGATTTCGAGACCCGCCTCGCCATCCTCCGCAGCAAAGCCGCCAGCCTGAAATTCGACATCCCCGCACCCGTCCTGAATTTCATCGCGCAGAACATTTCGAAAAACATCCGCCGCCTCGAAGGCGCGCTGATCAAGGTCGCCAGCTATTCCGCGCTCACCAGCAAGCCCCTCGATCTCGCGACGACCGAGATGCTCCTCCAGGACGCGCTCATGGAGCAGGCGCAAAACATCCTGACGATCGAGACGATCCAGAAACGCGTCGCGGATCACTATCAGATTCGTCACAGCGACATGACGAGCAAGCGCCGTCCCAACAACATCGCCATTCCCCGCCAGATCGCGATGTATCTCGCGCGCACGCTCACGAAGCACTCGCTCCAGGAAATCGGCGACGCCTTCGGCGGCCGCGATCACGGCACCGTCATCCACGCCTGCAAGGCCGTGGATAACATGATGGATCAGGACTCCACCACGCGCGGCAGCGTGGATTTCCTGCGCACGCAGCTCTCGAAGTAGTCGTCGCGCGCACGCCGCCAAGTAGGGTGGGCTTCAGCCCGCCTTTTTTTTCGTTTCATCCTGCTCCGGCGCCGCGCTGCCCGAGCGGTTTGAAAAATAGCGTAACCGCGCGGCGGCTCGAATGGAGGAGCCTGCTTGCAGGCGATCCCGGTGGGCGAAGGTCCAGCATCGCCTGCAAGCAGGCTCCTACCGTGGCTAGAGCATTTCAAATGAAACTACGTCCGCCACATGCCGTCGTCCGTCATTCGTAGGGTAACCTAATAGGTTACCGTTTCAGGTTATAGTTTTATTTGAAATGCTGTAGAGGCTGTCATGAACTTTAGATCGAAGGTTTCGCCGGCAGGGAGCTCACTCCGTGAGCGCCACGAATGACAAAAGACTTTCCGGCGGGCAGCGGAATGCCCGCCTACATCTGAGGCTGTGACAGAAAGTTCATGCCAGCCTGACAAAATTTCCAAGCGCTGCGGCCCGCCCTGTCTCGCGTTCCGCCTTCCTGCTCCAGCCTCTCGGCTCGCACCGCTCGAAGTCAGGCGACGCAATGCCGCGCGTCGCAGTTGAGAGTTGAGGGTTGAGCGTTGATGGTTAGGTATCGCGCATTCGCGCACCGACTTGCCCGGACCCTCAACTCTCAACCCCTTACTCTCAACTTCATCCCTCCATGACCCTCACTCCCGAACAGCAGCAAGCCGTCTCGTCCTGGGTCGCCGCCGGCGACAATCTCTCTGCCATCCAGAAAAAACTCTCGGATGAATTCAAAATCTCGATGACGTATCGCGACGTTCGCTTCCTCGTCGACGATCTCAATCTCGCGCTCAAGGATCCGGCGCCGAAAGTCGACACCTCCGACGTCTCGAAATCCGCCGCGCCGGCCGCCGGCAGCGCCGCTCCCGCCGCGCGCCATCCTTCTCCCCCCGCGGAGAAAAAAGGCCTGCTCGAAAAGGCCAAAGAAAAACTCGGCCTCGCGAAAGACCAGCCCGCCGCTGACGCCGCCGACGAAGATTTCGCCGACGAGGCCCTCGCCGACGAATCGCTCCCGGCCGGCACGAGCAACGTCAGCGTCGCCGTCGACAAGGTCACGCTCATCCCCGGCGCGCTCGCGAGCGGCACGGTCACGTTCAGCGACGGCGTCACCGGCAAATGGATCGTCGATCAATACGGCCGCCCTGGTTTCACTCAGGTGAGCCAGCCCGGTTATCGGCCGACGCCCGCCGACGGCGAAGCGTTCATGCAGGAACTCAGCCGCACCCTCCAGCAACGCGGCTACTGAGTTCAATCTGCGACCGAGCACCCGGCTTGAGCAGGTAGGGCGCTCACACCGTGAGCGCCGCGGCCGCCAAAAGATTCTCGTCGCGCCCTCCGCCGTGCGCCTATTTCGCCGCCGGCACCACACTCGCGACCGCCGCCCGGAATTCCTCGATCGCGAACGGCTTCGAGAGGCATGGCCGCTCGCGCTTGCGCAGGAATTCCTGGAACGTCTCGTTGATCACATCGCCCGTCATGAACAGCATGCGCGACGCCGCCTCCGCGTTTGTCGTCGTCAGCTGTTCGTAGAGGTGCATGCCATTCAGACCGGGCATTTTCCAGTCGCACACGATCACGTCGAATTTTCGCTGGCGAATTCGCTCGAGAGCCAGCTCGCCGCTGTTGGCTGTTTCGACCGCATAGCCCTCCCGGCTCAGCAACTCTTCGGTCAATTCCAGAATCCACGACTCATCGTCCACGATGAGCACCCCTTTGCCCTCCATCTCGCGCTTCGGCGCGCGGCGGTCCGGCCCGTCCAACAGCACTGCCGGCGTCCCGACGATCGGCCCCGCCACCGGCAGGTCGATCGTGAACTTCGCTCCGTGCCCCACTTCGCTTTGCACCGAGATTCGCCCGCCATGCTCCTGAATGATGCCATACGATAAACTCAATCCCAGCCCCGTGCCCTTGCCCACCGGCTTCGTCGTAAAAAACGGATCGAAAATCCGCGACACGTTCTCCGCTCGAATGCCCGGCCCATTGTCCTGAAACTCCACGTGGATGCGTCCGTCCACCAGCCGCGTGCGCACCACGATCTGCCCATCGCGGCGGAACGGTTCGATCGCCTGTCGTGCGTTGCCGAGGATGTTCACGAACACCTGCTGGAGCTGATGCGGATCGGCCAGCAACATTGGAAGTCCTTCGCCGAATTCCTTCACGACCGTCACGTTGCTCGTGCGCAGATCATACGCCATGATCTCGAGCACGTCGTCCACGATCGGATTGATCGCGATCAGCTTCCGCTCCGGCGCGTGCTGCCGCGCGAAACTCAGCAGGCTCTGCACGATCTTGTGGCAGCGGTGCGCGCTCTTGCCGATCAGGTCGAGATGCCGCCGGTTTTTTTCGTTGGTCTCGAGGCTGCCGAGCAGGTCGGCAAAGCCGATCACCGCCGTCAACGGATTGTTCAACTCGTGCGCCACGCCCGCGACGAACTGACCGACCGCCGAAAGTTTTTCGCTCTGGATCAGTTGCGCCTGCGTGTTCTTCAGCGTCGACACCGTCTTCTCCAGCTCCGCGCGCGAACTCTGCAGGCTCGACGTCATCTGGTTGAACTCCTCCGCCAGTTCCCCGCACTCGTCGTTGGAGAACCGCTGGATCTTCCGCGAAAAATCTCCGCGCCCCACCGCCTCCGCCATGTCGCGCAGTTCCCGCAGCGGCCGCGTCACCCGCCGCACGATGAGTCCCACCACGAGCGCGCCGAGCGCGATGCCCGCGAGGCTCACGCCGATCAGCGTCCGCCGCGTCGCGTCCAGTGCGCGCAACTGCGCCTCGTTCGACGACAACAGCAGATAACGCACGCCCTGCCCCGCCGCACCATACCTCCCCGCGGCCGCCAGGAAATGCTCACCGTCGATCAGCAGCGGCCGCGGCGCCTCGCTCTCCGGCGATGTCCTGATTTCGCTCAACAAGCCGCCGATCGCCTCCGGATTCCGCAGCGTCGTCACCGTCACCGGCCCGTCCGGCACCAGCACCGCTTCCGTGTGCGGCAGCGTCTTCAAATCCTGCAGCGCCGTCTCGGTGATGCGCACCGCCACCGTCAACGCCGCCACGATGTCCTCGTTTCGCCGCAACCGGATCGGCAGCGCGAGGATTTGATAATCGCCTCCGCCCAATCCGATCGCGCCCGCCACCACTTCCCCATGCAGCGCCCGCGCCGTCAGGCTCTCGGTCACTTTCGAAAACTGCTCGAGCGTGAACGCCCCGCCCTGCATCTCGCCGATCATGCCGCCATCCTTCGCCGACGTGAGCGTCATGACTTCGTTCTCCGGTCCATACTCCGAGAGCCGCTCGCGCAGGAATTTCTGGATCGTCTGCTTCGCCGCCTCCGCGTCCTTCGTCGACACCTGCTCGGCGAATAACAACGCGATCGTCTGGTAACTGCCCTCGTTCACCGCCGCGCGGAAACGTGCCACCAGATCGCGCGACTGGTTTTCCAGCGCCCGCCGGAACACCGCCTTCGCCGTCGCCAGCGTTTGCTGGGCCTCCTCCTGCACCTGCTGCTTGATGTGACGGTCGACGAGGAAAACCGTGATCGCCGGCAGCAGCACCAGCACCGTGAGCACGGGCGCCAGCACCTTCGTCTGGAAACTCACGCGAGGCTGAAATTTTTCCGCAGCCATCGTCAGTATTTCGGCAGCTCCGACAACCCCAGCACCACGTCGACCTGCACGTCCCCGCTCGGCGGCACCACCACGTCCACCACACGGCTCGGCAGCCGTTCGTGCCAGCCGCGCAGCTTATAGGTTCCCGGCGGCACGTCCTTGATCGCAAAGCGCCCCTTCGCATCGCCTTTCGCGAAAAACGCATTCGGCAGCACCAGGATGATGCAGTGCATCTTGCTGTGAATCGCGCAAAACACATCCACGCGCCCCACGTGGTCGAAGCGAATCTCCGGCGTCTTTTCCCCGTGATACAACCCGAGGTCGAACTGCTTCGGCTCCGACATCGAGAACACGTTGTGGAAAATATCGTCCTGGTTCGGCCACCGCACCGTCGTGCCGACCGCCACCGGCAGCACGTGCGGCTCGAAGCTCGCGTCTTTCTGCGTCGTCACCGCCTGTGGCGAACGCTCCCCCTCGTCGCCTCCGATCGGCTGGTCGATGTACACGACGAAATCCGTGAGGCGCTCGTAATCGATCTTCTCGACGTATTTCCACTTGCGGCTCGCGTAGGCGCCCCCGCCCGCGCCTGTTTCCACGCCCGCCGGCGCCTCCGCGCGAATCGTCCCGTGAATCGTGCCCGCCTCCACGCCCGCCGCGGCGATCATGATTCCACCTAGAAAAATCAAAGTCCGTTTCATGTCGGCAGGACCATCGTCGCGTTCGCTGGATTCAAAAGGTTAATCCGATCTCGGCTCCGACAAAATCCTCCTGATCGCGCGGCGCGCCGTTGAGCTGGTGCCCCCACTCCCACGCATATTCCAGCTTCAACACGAGCGGCGGTCCGAATTTGTAGCCGAACCCCAGGCTCAGCCGCTCCAGTTCTTTCGCCGGCGACGGCGCAAAAAAATACCGGCCCATGTTTCCCCAGCCCGCGACCGGATAGCCCTTCGGGGCCCGCATGCCCGACCACCGCGCCGCGCCATAAAAATTTTGTCCGAGGTTCTGCACCGCCTCGAGAAATCCATAGTGCAGCCGGCGCGAATTGTCCGTCACATAGTCGTCGTCCGCGTAGCGCACGCCGCCGAAGGCCGCGCTCACGTGCCCACCCTTCCACCGCGCCGTCGCGTCGCCTTCCCACACGTCAACCCAGAAATTCCGCGCCGTGCCCCCCGGGCTGATCGACCGGAAAAAACCGTTCCCAAACCACAGCGCCGTCAAAAAATCCCCCGGCGCCGCCGCTGTGCCCACCTGAATCTCCCCCGTGCGCAGCGCGCTCGCGCTCAACTGCAGCCACGGCGCCGGCGTCCACCCGAGCCGCGCCGTCAGCGATTTGTCGGCGTTGAAATCCGTCACGGTGTTGATCCCGCCGTTCTGCACCGCGACCACGTAGCTCCAGGCGCCGAGCGAGCCATACGCCTCGATCCCTGGATCGTATCCCCAGATGTCCGACAACGAGTGCGAGATCAGCGGATTCGCCACCGGCCCGCGCCTCTGGTACTCCTCGCCGAACGGGATGTCGATCTGCCCCGCGCGCACGTTCAGCAGGCGCGACTTTCCGCCGAGCCGTCCCGACACATCCTCGAAGTCCACATAAAATTCGCCCAGCGCGAACGTCGCGTCGCCCTCGCGCGTGCGCAGATCGATCTGCCCAAAAAAATAAACGTCCGTCATCACCGCCGCCTCCACGCCGATCCGCGCATCGTCGACGCGAAACTCCGCTTTCGGAAACGCCCCCGCCCGGCCCGTTTTGAAATACGCCAGCCCCACTTCACCCGACAGCCGCACCTGCGCGCCGCCGCTCCCGCCCACCGCCTCCGGCGTCAACGAGGCCGCCTCTCCCGCCGTCCGCTCGCGCAAGTCCTCGAGCTGCTCCTCCCGCCGCGCGTCTTTCTTCTCCATCGCTGCCAGCTTGGCCGCGAGCCCCTCGATCAGCTTCTGCTGCGCGGCGACCTGCTCCTGCAGCTCCCGATTCTGCACCGCGAGCGTACGCAACTGCTCCTCGACGCCCGCCGCCTCCGCCGCGCGCGCCGCCGGCAATTCCGCCAGCACCCACGCCACGACAAACGCTCCACGCAAAATCGATCGAAGTTGCACCATTTCGGAGGCGACAGCCTTGCGGCCGCACTCGCTGCTGGCAAGCACGCCGGAGGCTCCTCCGTGTCTTCGTCGTTGCCGCGCCGGCCTTTGCGATCAGTTCACGCCCGGCCCCAGGTTTTTCTCCAGAAACGCCGCCACCGCCGTGTAGATTTCCGTGCGCTGCTTCTCGTTGCCCATGCTGTGCCCGAGGTCGGAAAGAAATAAACTCTCCGGCTTCCGCCCCACGCGCTCGAGCGCCGAGATCATCCGCCGGGCCTGATCCGGCGGCACGCGTTTGTCCTGCTTGCCTTGGACGATGAGCACGGGCGCCACGATCTTCTCGGCGAAGTTCACCGGCGAGATCGCCCGCAGTGTCGCCAGGTCCTTGCCTGGGTCGCCGATCTGCTCCCGCCAGTGCCGCTTCGCCTCCTTATAGTCGGCCGCGTCGCTGTCGTCGTAAATTCTCGGCCAGTCCGTCACGCCCGCCATCGAAATCCCGCAACGGTAAAGCTCCGGATTGTGCCCGAGCGCAAACAGCGCCGAGTAGCCGCCGTAGCTCGCGCCGCCGATCGCGATCCGCTTCGGATCCGCCACGCCCGCCGCGATCGCCCAGCGCGTCCCATCCTCGATGTCGTCCTGCACTTGTTTCCCGATCTGCCGTTTCGCCTTCTCGAACAACTCGTCGCCATAGCCGGTCGAGCCGCGAAAATTCATCTGCAGCACCGCGTAGCCGCGGTTGGCGAGCAACTGCACCAGCGGGTCGAATCCCCACGTGTCCCGCACCCACGGTCCGCCATGCGGCATCACGACCATCGGCAGGTTTTTCAGCTCATGCCCGGCCGGCACCGTCAGATAACCGTGAATGGTGAGCGCGTCCCGCGCCTTGTATTTCACCGAAAGCATCTGCGCCATCTGCGCCGGCTTCAGCCAGCTGCCCCGCGGCGCCACGGCCTTGAACGAGCGTTTCTCCCGATCGAAGAGATAATACACGCCCGGATTCTGGTCGGAAAATCCCAGCCAAAGCATCCGCTTGCCATCCACGCTTTCGTTGACGAGCAGGTTCACCGTGTTCGGCAGGGACTTGTCGACCGCCGCCTGCACCGACGCGTATTCAGGATCGAACCACTTCACCCGCGGCGATTCCGTGTAGAAACGGATTCCCGCCAGCGCCTGCTTCCGGCGCGAGAAAATCGCCTGGGCCAGCTCGATGCCCGCCACGCCTTTCATCCCGTCGTCCGGCACCACGTCGTATTCAGGATCGGACAACAGCGGCGCGCCGACCTCGCCGCTCGCCGGGTTGAGCGGGAAAACCGCCCGGCGTTTTTGCGCATTGAGCATTGTGACGAGAATTTGATTCCCGCCCGCGTCGAAACCCGCCACCCGCATCTCTCCATCGCGATTCTTTAACGGCAAAATCGTTTTCCATTCGGTGTTCTCCCGCTCGCGGTAAATCGCGCCCGACAGATCGCCGTGCACCAGGATCCCGAACCGTGCCACGCCCTTGAAATCGATGCCCCAGTGCACCACCTCGCCGGGATTTTTCACCACGGTGCGGGCCAGCCCCGACGTCGTGCGCACCAGCAGCACGTCGGGATGCCGGCTGCTGCCACCCCCGGTTTCATGCCGGTCGAGCATCAACACGCTGTCGTCCTCGTCGAGCAGCCGGTGCACCACCTGCGTCGAGAACATCGTCGGCCCTTTCACGATGATCTCCGCCGCTCGCACGGTCTCGTAGCCGCTCACCGCGGCGGGCTGCGAGCCGTCCCAATTCACCGCCAGCATGCCGAAAATCGTGTCCCACACCGTCGTCATCAGCAGCAGCCGCTCGTTGCCGACCCACGTGAAACTCGCCACTTCCTTCGGCGCGTCTTCCATCAGCTCCGCCCGGCCCACGTCGATGTACGAGAGCTTTCCGGTCGCGAGATCCATCACGTGCACCGCCCGTTGCCCGTCGAAGTTCCGCAGAAACGCCAGCCGCTTCCCGTCGGGCGAGAGCTGCGCGTTCGACGCCTCCGCCTCGCGCGCGAAGTCCGCGATCGGCAGCCGCTCCACCGCGGCTACCGGCAAAATCCAAGACAGGAACAACAAACCGCCGCGCAACCAGGGGCAAAATTTCATGGGGTGGAAAAACTCTCGAAAGCCATCGCTGTTTCGTCGCGAAAAAACGCGCCGGACCGTTCGCATCAACTTAATAAATTCCGCGATTGAGACGCGGAGTGCGCGGAGACCACGGAGGAACCAGAGCGAGTTTGGAATCCCGGAGAGATTCACCCGCGAGGTGAAGATCCGGCGCGAAGTGCGGTTTGGTATTCTCCTCTGCGCTCTTCGCGGGCTCCGCGTTTCAACGGCGTTTTTCAGGATCGATTCAACGTCCTTCGTCCAATCGCGCCAGCGCCTCCCGCGCCAGCGGATACTCCGGTCGGAGCCGCAGCGCCTCGCGCAACTCCCGTCGCGCGTCGTCCACGCGCCCAAGTTCGCTCAATAGCACCCCGAGATTCGCATGCGCCTCCGCCCACTCCGGTCGCAACCGCACCGCCGCCTCCAGCTCCGGCAGCGCCTCCGCCGTGTGGCCTTCCTGCGCCAGCGCCACGCCCAGATTCATCCGCGCGGCCGCGTGCGTCGGGTCCAGCCGAGCAGCCTCCGCGTAACGCGCCCGCGCCTCCACCGCCCGTCCCTGCGCCGCCAACAACAGCCCCAGGCTGAACTGCGCCTCCGGCCACGCCGGTTGCAACGCCACTCCGCGCTGCATCTCCACGATCGCCTCGTCCACGCGTCCCGCCTGATCGAGCGCCAGCCCGAGATTGTAGTGCAATTTTGGAGCCGCTGGCTCCAGCCGGCACGCCGCCGCCAGATGCTCGAGCGCCGCGCCCGTCTGCCGCCGCTCCAATAAAATTCGCCCGAGATTCGACTGCGCCGCCGCGCTCTGCGGACGCACCGCGACATTCTGCTCCCACAACCTTAATTCGTCCGCGAACACCGCATTCCGCCGCACCGTCGTCGCCCCCAGCGGCAACGCCGCCAACGCCAAGATGCCCACCGCGCGACCACCTCCCCCACACGCCGCCGCCGTGACTGCGAGCGCGATCGCCGCCACCAGCGGCAGATACATCCGATGATCCGCCAGCGTCTGCACTGCGCCCGGCATCACGCATGTCGGCGCGAGCACGAGAAAAAAAATCGCGCCGGCAAATCCCGCCGCCGGCCGTTTCACCGCCGCCCAACCCGCCAAGGCGAAAATTCCCAGCGCACCGATCACCGCCGCCGCACTCGATGCCACGCGTCCATAGTCGATCACCAGTCCCGTCGGCCAGACGATCAGTCGCAGATATCGCCACATCCCCACGCCCTGCGCGAACCACTGCTCCTTCATCGCTGCCCACGAAAACAAAAACGTCCCGCCTCGATCTCCGCCCGTGCTCACGACGAACCACGCCAGCAGCAGCCATGTCGCCGCGAGCGCGCCGTAAAATCCCCGCCGCGCCCGCCACGCCGCGCGCACGCTGCCCGCGCCAAACGCCCGGTCGTAGAGCAGCACCGCGATCGGCGCCGTCACCATCACTTCCTTACACGCCATCCCCGCCGCGCAAATCATCACCGCCGCCACCCCCCACGTTTTCGCCCGCGGCGAGTCGAGCGAACGCGCAAACGCGTACAACGTCCCCAGCCAGCACAGCGCCATCAACGATTCCGCGCGCTGGATCACATAACTCACCGCCGCCGTCGTCAGCGGATGCACCAGCCACAGCAGCGCCGTCACCGCCGCGATCGCCAGCGCGTAATTTGCGTTCATTCGCCCAAGCGTCCTTCGCACCAACCCAAACAACACCAGCCCCGCCGCGACGTGCCCGCCGAGATTGAACCAATGATAACCCTCCACCGCCGTCCCGCCACAGGCGTAATTCAACGCCAGCGTCAGGTTCACGAGCGGCCGTCCGCTCACCGTGTACCCGCCCGCCGCCGGCGGCGAGAACGGCCCGCTCAACGGCCACAGCGAGCGAATCGTCGGGTTCTCCCCGATCGACGCCAGGTCGTCGAACACGAACGGGCCGTGCAAGGAATTCCAATACACGGCCGCCGCGGCCCCCACGAGCGCCGCGGCGACACCCCAAACCCTCCCCCGTTCGCCTGCGCTCTTCGCGCTCACGCCTCACCGACCATCCGCAAAAACTCCGCCTCGTCGATCACCGCCACCCCGAGCGCCTGCGCCTTTTCCAGCTTCGATCCCGCGTCCGCGCCTGCGAGCACATAGCTCGTTTTCTTGCTCACGCTCCCGCTCACCTTCCCGCCCGCCGCGAGAATTTTCTGCTCCGCCTCCTCGCGCTTCATCGTCGGCAGCGTGCCCGTCAGCACGAAGGTCTTCCCGGTGAACGCGCCCGCCGTCATCACCGTGCCCTGCGGCTCGATCCCGAGCGCCGTCAGTTTCGCCAGCAAGCGCCGGCCCGGCGCGCTCGCGAAAAACTCCAGCGTGCTCGCCGCCACCGCCGGCCCGATCTCCGACGGCACGCCCGCGAGCACACCGCCGCTGAGCGCGGCGATCTCCGCTTCAATCTCCGCGCGCCGCGTCTTCCGCCGCTCTTTCTCCGCGTCGTCCTTCGCCGGATTTTTTTTGGAGTTGGGACTCTCGCGCTCCTTCTCCTCCTCGAGTTCCGCGCGTCGCAGCACCGCCTTCAACGGCGCCGACTCCTTCAACTCCGCGAAACTCCGGTGCCGCCGTCCCAGTTCGCGCGCCGTCGTCTCGCCTACGTCCGGCACGCTCAACGCATACAGCCATTTTTCCAACGGCAGCGCCCGCGCCGCCTCGCGCGCCGCGACGACTTTGGTTGCGTTCTTCTCGCCGAACGTTCGCTTCTCCTCGACGGTGCCGAGATTCAAGGTCGCGAGCGTTTCAAAACTCACGTCGTAAAGATCCGGCGGATCGCGCACGAGGTCGAGTTCCACGAGCTTCGCCGCCACGATGTCGCCCACGCCGTCGATCGCGAGCGCCCGCCGGCTGCAGAAAAACACGAGCCGCCCCACGCGTTGCGCGCGACAGTCGTAGTTCTGGCATTTCCAGGCCGCGCCGACTCCGCTCTCCGTGTCGACTTCAACCTTCGCAATCCGGCCGCCGCACACCGGACACCTCCCGCCGACCGCCGCGAACAAATCGAATTCCTGCGCGCCCGCCGACCGCTCCTCCGGCACCGACCGCAGCACCGCCGGGATCACCTCGCCCGCACGCTCGATCTCCACGAGGTCGCCCACGCGGATGTCTTTTTCGCGAATCTCGTTTTCGTTGTGCAGTGTCGCCCGGGCGATCGTGCTCATCGACAAAACCACCGGCTCCAGTTCCGCCACCGGGCTCAGGATGCCCGTCTTGCCCACCTGAATCGTGATCGCCTTCAACCGCGTCCGCGCCGTGTCGGGTTTGTATTTGTAAGCGATCGCCCAGCGCGGCGATTTGTCCGTCGCGCCCGCGATCCGCTGCTGCTCGAAATCGTCCAGTTTCACCACCGCGCCGTCCGTGCCGTAGAGAAACGTCCGCCGCATTCCGTCCAGTTCGCCGATCGCGGCCCACGCCTCGTCGATCCCGCGCACCTTCCAATATTTCTCGACGACCGGCAGCCCCCACGCGTGGAGTTTTTCCTGCAACTCCGCCTGCGAGCGCACGACCTGCGGCTCGCAGTGGCCGAGGCTGTAGAGCACGATCGAGAGCTTGCGCCGCGCGACCTCGTTCGGGTCGAGCTGCTTGATCGTGCCCGCCGCGGTGTTGCGCGGATTCGCGTAGAGTTCCTCGCCCGCCGCCGCGCGCTCCGCGTTGATCCGCTCGAACTCCGCTTGGGTAAAATAAATCTCTCCGCGAATCTCCACGAATTTCGGCGGCGCGCCCTCGAGCGTATGCGGCAACGCCGCAATCGTCCGCACATTCGCCGTCACGTCATCGCCGCGATCGCCGCGCCCGCGCGTCACCGCGCGCACGAGTTCGCCGTTTTCGTAGGTGAGGCTCACCGCGAGCCCATCGATCTTCGGCTCGACGGTGTAGCGCAGGTCGTCGGCCTCGAGCAAGCGCGTGAGTCGCGCATGAAACGCCCGCAGCTCCGCCTCGTTATAGGTGTTGTCGAGACTCAGCATTTTCTGCCGGTGCGCGACTTCCTTGAAACCCTGCACGCGATCATCGCCGATCCGCTGCGTCGGCGAATCCGCCGTGGCGAGCACGGGGAAATTTTTCTCCAGCTCCGCGAGTTGCTGCTTCAGCAGGTCGTATTCGAAGTCGGTGATCTGCGGCTTCGCCTTGCGATAGTAGAGCTCGTCGTGATGCGCGACTTGCGCGCGGAGGTCTGCGATTCGTTTTTGCGCCTCGGCCGGGGTCATGTCTCCCGGAGATTCGCAACCGCCGCGGGTTTTTCAATCCGGCGATTTCGCCCCAAGGACATTTCGAGCAGCGCCCGATACCACGCCCAGCCCGCATACAACGAAACCGCCAGCGCCGCCCCCAGCGTGTCGCTGATCCAGTCCGCAAGTTCCGTCGATCGCCCCGGCACGAAGCTCTGGTGCCACTCGTCCATCACGCCATAAACCGACGCTGCGGCGATGGCCATCCACGCCGCTCCGCGCTTTCCGCGCCGGGCGCGATACACGAGCGTCGCGAGCAAACCATAGACGAGGAAGTGCGCGTATTTGTCGACGTGCACGATGCCCGGCTCCGCGACATTCGAACGACACGACTCCGCAAAAATCGTCGCCGCCACCGCCAGTGTCCACCACCACGCGCGCCGGTCCCCCGTCTCGTTTCGCTTCGCCCGCGCCACGATAAATTCAGGCCGCACGCTCCAGAAACTCCGGCTCGTCCATCGCCATCGCCGTCCGCCGCCGCGCAAAAAACTTCACCACCGGCGTCTCCATCAGCCGCCGATACCAGGCCCACTCCGCGTAAAGCACCGTCGCGAGTCCCGCTCCCAGCGTGTCAGCCGCCCAGTCGGAAACATCCATCACGCGCCCCGGCGAGAAATGTTGGTGCAATTCGTCCGTGAGCCCGAACGCCGACACGATCAACACCGCCGCGTAAATCCCAAACGGCCGCGTGCGCTGCACGAACGCCAGCCGCGCCAGCACCGTCGCCATCAGTCCGAACACGAGCAGGTGCTCCAGCTTGTCCTCGCCGAACCGCGGCAGCGCCCAGCGCGGCAAAGCCCGGCTCGAGCACCAAGCCACCGCCACCGCCAGGGCCACCGGCCAGAAAATTTTCCGTTTTTCGGACGTTTCAGTGATGAAATTCATGCGCGCAACTTGGACAGGGCCGGCTAACGAAGTGCCGGAAATATCCCGCCGCCGGCCATCCGGCGGAGAAGGGTCTCGAAAATGGTCGGGCTGGTGAGATTCGAACTCACGACCTCTTGCACCCCATGCAAGCGCGCTACCAGGCTACGCTACAGCCCGAACAAGGAACGGTCACAAAGACCCACGCCCACCAGCGACGCAAGAGTTTTTCTGGCCGCGTTCTTCCGCTCGAATTTCTTCCCATTTTTGGGAAGTCCGGCTCCCACGCGCGGAAGAAAAACGTCATCGCGAAATTCGTCGAAAAAGTTTTATCCTCTGCGCCACGGCAGCTTACGAACACGTGAAACGCTTGGCACGGCGGGTGCAAAAGAGACGGCAACTTCTCAAACACATGAAAACCTCCATTAAGCTCGCCGCCCTCGCCTTCATCCTCGCCGCCGGTTTCCCCTGCGCCGCTCTCGCCGAACAACTCGGCGCTCACATCCCGTCCACCTTCGACGCCGAAAACATGATCGGGCTCTTCTCGATCGTCTCGCTCGGCCTGCTGCTCGTTTCCGACTACTCTCGGACCGGCGCCGCACGCGCTTACGCCGCCGCCTATCGCAAAGCCTCCACCGAGACCCACCGCCTCGCCGCTTGACTCCGGCCTCTCGCGCCCCGTCTCCTACGGCTCCCGCTCTCCCCATGGTTGCACCGGATTCTCCCGCGCCTCGCATTCTGATCGCCGACGATCAACCGGATGTCCTGGAGGCTCTCCGCCTCCTCCTCAAATCCGAAGGCTACCAGATCGAGGCCGCGAAGTCCCCGGCCGCTGTCGTCAAGGCAGTCGAGACGCGAGATTTCGCCCTCGTGTTGATGGACCTCAACTACGCGCGCGACACCACCTCCGGCCAGGAGGGCCTCGATCTTCTCAACAAACTCCAGGCCCTCGACGCCTCGCTTCCCGTCGTCGTCATGACCGCGTGGGCCAGCGTCGATGTCGCCGTCGAAGCGATGCGCCGCGGCGCCCGCGATTTCGTCACGAAGCCGTGGGATAATCCGCGCCTCCTCGCGATCGTCAAAAACCAGGTCGCCCTCGGCAGCGCCGTCCGCGCCTACGAACGCCTCAAGGAGGAAAACCAGCTCCTCCGAGGCAAAGGCGGCCCCACCCTCATCGCCAACTCCGCCGCGATGCGCCCGGTCCTCGACGTGATCGCGCGCGTCGGCCCGTCCGACGCCAACGTCCTCATCACCGGCGAAAACGGCACCGGCAAAGGCCTCGTCGCCCAGGCGCTCCACGCCGTCTCCGTCCGCGCCGGCAAGCCTTTTATCTCCGTCAACATGGGCGGCCTCCCCGAGGGCGTGTTCGAGAGCGAACTCTTCGGCCACGTCCGCGGCGCGTTCACCGATGCGAAGAGCGACCGCGCCGGCCGCTTTGAACTCGCCGATGGCGGCACGCTGTTCATGGACGAGATCGGCAACATCCCGATGAGCCAGCAGGCAAAGCTCCTGCGCACGATCGAGACCGGCGAGTTCGAACGCGTCGGCTCCTCGCGCGTCTGCCACGCCAGCGTCCGCCTCATCTCCGCCACGAATTCCGATCTCCCCGCCGAAGTCGCCGCCGGCAAATTCCGCCAGGATCTCCTGTTCCGCCTCAACACGATTCACCTTCACCTGCCGCCGCTCCGCGAGCGCCGCGAAGACATCGAGTTGCTCGCCCAACATTTTCTCAAAGGCCACGTCGAGCGCTACCGCAAGGCGATCACCGGCTTCGACGAAGCCGCCGTCACCGCCATGCGCGACTACAGCTGGCCCGGCAATGTCCGCGAACTCGATCACGCCGTCGAACGCGGCGTTCTCATGGCGCAGGGCAAAGTCGTCCGCGCGCCCGACCTCGGCCTCACCGTCGCCCGCGACGCCGCGCCGCGCCTCGAGGAAATGAGCATCGAGGAAGTCGAAGCGTTTCTCATCAAAAAAACGCTCTCCCGCGTCGACGGCAACGCCCGCCGCGCCGCCGAGGAACTCGGCCTCAGCCGCAGCGCCTTCTACCGCCGCCTCGAGAAATACGGGCTGTAGGCAGGCTCGTCATCGCGTCCAGCCACGGCTTTTGATTTGTCATTCTGAGCGAAGCGAAGAATCCACTTGTGCGTCCGCCAACGAACGCCGCTCTGGATTCTTCACTTCATTCAGAATGACAGGCTGAAGAAACGACCTCGCCAAAGCGAACGCCCTATGTCGCCGTCCAAGCGCCGCTTCTCGCACGAGCAGACCGTCTTCCTCCAGTGCCTCCTCGCCGGCCTGCCGGGCATCATCGTCACGGTCGCGCTCCTCTGGACCGGCGACTACACGCCGAAAGTCCAGTGGACACTCTGCCTGCTCGTCTTCGGCTTCTGGCTCGGCTTTTCCGCCGCCGTGCAGGCGCGCGTCGTCCGCCCGCTCCAAACGATGGCGAATCTCCTCTCCGCTCTCCGCGAGGGTGATTTTTCCGTCCGCGCCCGCGGCGCCAACCGCGACGAACCGCTCGGCGACGTCATGGCCGAGATCAACACCCTCAGCCGCACGCTCCAGGAGCAGCGCCTCAGCGCGCTCGAAGCCACCGCGCTCCTCCGCACCGTCATGGAGGAAATCGAGGTCGCGATTTTCGCCTTCGACGCCGAGGGCAAACTCCGCCTCGCCAACCACGCCGGCCAGCTCCTCCTCGCCAAACCCGCCGAGCGTATCCTCGGTCGTGATGCCGCCGAACTCGGCCTCGCCGATTGCCTCACCGGCGATGCCACGCGCCTGCTCACGAGCAGCACTTTCCCGGGCGGCAGCGGTCGCTGGGGCATGCGCCGCAGCCAGTTTCGCGAGGGCGGCCGGCCGCATCATCTCATCGTCATCGGCGACCTCAGCCGCACCTTGCGCGAGGAGGAGCTGCGCGCCTGGCAGCGCCTCGTGCGCGTCCTCGGTCACGAACTCAACAACTCCCTCGCGCCCATCAAATCCATCGCCGGCAGCCTCGGCACGCTGCTCCGCCGCGAGAAACGCGCGCCCGATTGGGAGGACGACATGCGCTCCGGCCTCGAGGTGATCGAATCGCGCGCCGAGGGCCTGAGCCGCTTCATGCAATCCTACGCGCGACTCGCCCGCCTGCCCGTGCCCGCCGTCGCCCCCTGCGAGGCCGCGCCACTCATCGCACGTGTCGCGATCCTCGAAACGCGCCTCCCCGTCGCCATCGCCACCGGTCCCGCCGTCACCATTCCGTGCGACGCCGCCCAGATCGAACAGGTTCTCATCAACCTCATCAAAAATGCCGTCGAGGCCACCCTCGATACGCCCGCCGCCGAGCGCTCCGCGAATCCCGTGCGGCTCACCTGGAAAAAGCTTCCAGGCCAGGTCGAGATTCTCGTCGAGGACGAAGGCCCCGGTATCGCGAGCACGAGCAATCTTTTCGTCCCTTTCTTCACTACGAAACCCGAGGGCTCCGGCATCGGCCTCGTGCTCTGCCGCCAAATCGCCGAAAATCATCACGGCAGTCTCGTCCTCGAAAATCGACTCGATCGCACCGGCTGCATCGCCCATCTGCGCCTGCCCGCCGCCTGAGTCGCCCGCCTCCGTACCGCGGTCAACCTGACCGCGTCTCACGCCCGCCTTCCCCCCGGTCTCCGCTCGCCAGCCGCCCTTCCCATTTCCGGGACACCCGTTTCCCGTGTTCGGCGCTGCCCCACCAAGCCCAAAAGCCTTCGATATTTTTATTCATTAATCCGACAGAGACTTACGCTGCATTGGAATCGCTGGCACAGCGCGTGCAATCTGTCTCCCACACATGGACATTCAGCGCCCCGATCAATCCAAGAAGAAGCGCAAGAAGCGGATCATCTACGTCGCCATCACCGTCGTCGTGCTCGGCGCGATCACCTTCGGCCTCGCCCGCCTCAAGCCCGCCGCTCCCACCATCGATCGCAATCTCGTCTGGGTCGGCGAAGTCAAACGCGGCGAAATGCTCCGCCAGGTCCGCGGCCTCGGCACGCTCGTCCCCGAGGAGATCACCTGGATCGCCGCCCGCACCCAGGGCCGCGTCGACAAGATCGTCCTCCGCCCTGGCGCCACGGTTACGCCCGACAGCGTCATCCTCCTGCTCACGAATCCCGACGTCGTCCGTGCCTCCGCCGACGCCGACTCCCAGCTCAAAGCCGCCGAAGCCGAACTCGCCAACCTGAAGGTCACACTCCAAAGCACCGTCCTCGCCGCCGAATCCACCGCCGCCAGCGCCAAGGCCGACTACGAGCAGGCCAAACTCCGCGCCGAGGTGAACGACCAGCTCATCACCGACGGCCTCGTCTCCCCGCTCGAAGTTCGCCTCTCCAAAGTCACCGCCGAGCAAGCCGCCACCCGCAACACCATCGAACAAAAACGCTACGCTTTCGCCCAAGACTCCATCGCCCCCCAACTCGCCGTCAAAGCCGCCGAAGTCGACCGCCTCCGCTCGCAGGCGAAACTCCGCCAGGACGAACTCGACGCCCTCACCGTCCGCGCCGGCATGAACGGCATTCTCCAACTCCTCCCCGTCGACGTCGGCCAGCAGATTCAGCCCGGCGTGAATCTCGCCCGCGTCGCCGACCCCCGCCGCCTGAAAGCCGAGATTCGCGTCGCCGAAACCCAGGCCCGCGACATCGAGATTGGCCAGGTCGCCCAGGTCGACACCCGCAACGGCATCGTCGATGGCAAGGTCAGCCGCATCGATCCCTCCGTTCAAAACGGCACCGTCACCGTCGACGTCACCATCACCGACGAACTTCCCCGCGGCTCCCGCCCCGATCTCTCCGTCGACGGCACGATCGAACTCGAGCGCCTCGACAACGTCGTCTACGTCGGCCGCCCCGCCTTCGGCCAGGAGAAGAGCACCGTGAACATTTTCAAACTCACGCCCGACGGCTCCTACGCCGCCCGCACGCCCGTCGCGCTCGGCCGCAGTTCCGTCAACACCATCGAGGTCGTCAGCGGCCTCCAGCCCGGCGACAAAGTCATCCTCTCCGACATGTCCCAATACGACTCCAACGACCGCGTCCACCTGAACTGACCCCACGCCACCTTCATCCGTCCCATCCGCCCTATCCGTCCTATCCGTCCTATCACTCCTGTCAGTCCCATCAGCCCCCTCCGTCGCCTCGTCCCCATCCGTCCGATTCCCCTGTAACTTTAGCCCTTTCCCGCGTGTTTCCCCAGCGCCACACCTTTCCCGTGATCCCGCTCCTCGTCATCCTCGCCGCGCTCGTCGGCCTCGTCCTCACCGACGATTCCTCGCGCACCTGAATCCGCCTCCCGCGCTTCACGCGATCCCCGCGAAGTCTCCCTTCCTCCTCCGTCCTCCGTCATTCGCGCCCGTCCGCGTCATTCGCGGGAAACATATTTTCCTCCGATTTCCGATCCCGAACTCTAAACCCGAACCCAAAACCCAGCCTCCCATGTCCGAATCCCTGATCAAACTCGACGGTGTCACCAAAGTCTTCCTCACCGACGAAGTCGAAACCCATGCCCTCTCCGGCATCCACATGGACATTCTCAAGGGAGAATACGTTTCCATCGCCGGCCCCTCCGGCTGCGGCAAGTCCACGCTCCTCTCCATCCTCGGTCTCCTCGATTCCCCCACCGACGGCTCCTACATCCTCAACGGCCGCCCCGTCCAGGGCCTCTCGCTCCCCGAGCGCGCGCGTATCCGTAATCGTGAGATCGGCTTCATTTTCCAATCGTTCAATCTCATCGGCGACCTCACCGTCTACGAAAACGTCGAACTCCCGCTCACCTACCGCGGCATGCCCGCCGCCGAGCGCAAAGCCGCCGCGATGGAAGCCCTCGAGAAAGTCGGCATGGGTCACCGCGCGAAGCATCTCCCGTCCCAGCTCTCCGGCGGTCAACAGCAGCGCGTCGCCGTCGCCCGCGCCCTCGCCGGCAAGCCCGCCGTCCTCCTCGCCGACGAGCCCACGGGCAACCTCGATTCGAAAAACGGCGACTCCGTCATGACGCTCCTCGCCGACCTCCACAAAGGCGGCGCCACGATCGTGATGGTCACGCACGACGTCCGCTTCGCGCGCCACGCCGACCGCACCGTCCACATCTTCGACGGCCGCGTCGTCCAGGAGCAGATGGAGTCCGACCCCACCCGCGCGTAAGCGGCGCTGCTCGAATGTAGCGGCGGTCTTTGACCGCCGCCCCTTCGCCTACCCTCGACCGTCGCCCCGCTCCAGCGCCGTCCGCCCCCGCCTGCGTCCGGTCTCTCAACTCTCAGCTCTCAACTCTCAACTCTCAACTCTCAGCTCTCAACTCTCAACTCTCAGCTCTCAGCTCTCAGCTCTCAGCTCTCAGCTCTCAGCTCTCAGCTCTCAGCTCTCAGCTCTCAACTCTCAGCTCTCAACTCTCAACTCTCAGCTCTCAACTCTCAGCTCTCAGCTCTCAACTCTCAACTCTCAGCTCTCAACTCTCAGCTTTCCGGCTCCGCCCATGGCCTCCGACCTCCGCTTCGCCCTCCGCACCCTCGCGAAATCTCCCGGCTTCACGCTGATCGCCGTCCTCACCCTCGCCCTCGCGATCGGCGTGAACTCCTCGATGTTCGCGTTGATTCACGGCGTGGTCCTCAAGCCCGTCGTCCCCGTTCGCCCGGACGAAGTGGTCAACCTCTTCACCGCGAAGCAGGGCGCCTCGAAAGATTACCGCCAGTTCTCCCACGCCGAGTATCTCGCGCTTCGCGCCGCCACCGACACGTTCTCCGATGTCGCCGCGATCAACGCCGTCCTTGCCGGCATCGGCGAAGACGACTCGATCCGCCGCAGCTTCGCATTCTTCGCGTCGGAAAATTTTTTCAGCATGGTCGGCACCACGCCCGCCGCTGGCCGCTTCTTTTCCGCCGCCGAAGCTCGCCCCAACGCCAATCTCCCCGTCGTCGTCGTCAGCTATAATCTCTGGAAGCGCGCCGGCCTCCGCCCCGATTTCATCGGCAGCAAGCTCCGCATCAACGGCGACAAATACACCGTCATCGGCGTCACCCGCCCCGGCTTCAGCGGCCTCAACGCCCTCCTCGCGCCCGACGTCTGGCTCCCGCTCGGCCAGTTCTCGCGCTTTGCCCAGGTTTTCTCCGACGCGAAGGAAACGATGAATCTGGAAAACCCGCGCACCTTCACGCTCAACCTCACCGCGCGTCTCGCGCCCGGCGTCTCGCGCGAAGCCCTCACCGCCCGCTTGCCCGCTCTCGCGCAGCGCCTCGACGCCGTCCAGCCCGCCGAACTCGCCACCAAACGCGAACTCCAGTTCGAGACGCCCTCCCGCTTCAGCATCAGCACCACGCCCAGCGGCGATAGCACCGGCCTCCCGCTCGCCGCGATGCTCCTCGGCATGTCCGGCTGCGTCCTCCTCATCGCCTCCCTCAACCTCGCCAACATGCTCCTCGCGCGCGGCTCCGCGCGCGCTCGCGAGATCGCCGTCCGCCTCGCGCTCGGCGCCACCCGCTGGCGCATCGTCCGCCAGCTCCTCGCCGAGGGCCTCGTCCTCGCCGTCACCGGCGGCGCCCTGGGCCTGCTCCTCGCACTCTGGAGCAACGATCTGCTGCTCTCGTCCCTTCAGACGCTCTTCAGCACGATGAACTTTTCGCTCGCGATCGACTCCACCCCGAACCCCGCCGTCCTCGCCGCCACCTTCGCCTTCGCGCTCCTCGCCACGCTCCTCTTCTCGCTCGGGCCGTCCCTTCGCGCGTCGCGCGCCGACCTCGTCCACGCCATCAAGCAGCAGGGCGCCGACGATGCCGGCGCCGGCAAACTCAACCGCTTCTTCGCTCCGCGCCAACTCCTCGTCATGGCGCAGATCGCCCTCTCGCTCATGCTGCTGTTCTCCGCCGGCCTCTTCGTCCGTGGCGCGCTCGCCGCCGGCGACGCCCGACTCGGTTTCGAGCCCCGCGGCCAGGTCGTCGCCGAACTCGATTTCTCCCTCGGCAACGTCGCCGCCGCCGACGCGCGCCGCACGATGTTCGCCGCCCTCGATCGCCTCGCCGAACTCCCCGGCGTCATCGCCGCCGGCATCGGCAGCCAGGAGCCCTACGGCAACATCACGAACATGGCGCGCTTCGTCGACGCCCGTGAGGCCCCGAGCGCGAAAAAAACCGATGCCGACGCACCCGAGCCTGGCGAAGACGCGCTGCTCACTTCCATCACGCCCGGCTATTTCGCCGCGCTCGGCGTGCCGCTGCTCCGCGGGCGCGACATCGGCGCCACCGAAGCCCGCGACGAAAAATCCCCGCGCGTCGCCGTCCTCGACGAAACGCTCGCGAAAAAACTTTTCCCCGACCGCGATGCTCTCGGCCAACGCATCCGCTACACGCAGCCGCCGAGTGACGGCTCGCCCGCCGAACTGGAGGTCGTCGGCATTTGCGCCGCCCACCGCCACGATGCCCTGCAAAAAAATGACCGCGCCCGCATCTTCGTTCCCCTCGCCCAAGCCTATCAGTCGAACGTGTTCATCCACGTCCGTTTCGCCTCCACCACCGCCGCCGCGACGCTCGCCGGCGTGAATCCCGTTCGTGCGGCCCTCCTCCGCGTCGATCCCGCGATGCCGATCCTCGCTGTCGCGCCGATGTCGAATCTCCTCGATCGCAACATCCAGCTCTGGATCGTCCGTCTCGGCGCCGTCCTCTTCGGCCTCTTCGGCGGCATCGCCCTCGTGCTCGCCGTCGTCGGCGTGTATGGCGTGAAAGCCTACGCCGTCGCCCGCCGCACCCGCGAGATCGGCATCCGCATGGCGATCGGCGCGCAGCCCGGCGATGTCTTTGCGCTCATCATGAAACAGGGCGCATTGCAGACCGCGTTCGCCGTCACGCTCGGCCTCCTCCTCGCGCTCGGCGCCGGCCAGCTGCTCGGCAGCTTCCTCTACAAAGTCAGCCCCACCGATCCGCTCGCCCTCGGCGCCTCCGCCGCCCTGCTCGCCACCGCCGCGCTCCTCGCGTGCTTCCTGCCCGCCCGCCGCGCCACGAAGATCACTCCCATGTCCGCCCTGCGCGCCGAATGATTTTCCCGCGCCCCCCGCGCATTCCGTTAGCGACCACACCCGTCTCCGCGTTCCGCGACCGAGTCCGATCCGGTTGAGACTCTCAACTCTCAGCCCTCAACTCTCAACTGGTTCCACGCCCCATGAACTCCGTCCGCCACGCCCTGCGTTCGCTCCTCAAATCTCCCGGCTTCACCGCCATCGCCGTGCTCATGCTCGCGCTCGGCATCGGCCTCAGCGCCGGCTCGTTCAGCATGGCGAACGCCTTCCTCCTCCGCAACGTTCCCTATCCCGAGCCCGACCGCCTCGTCCGTTTTTTCGTCACCTCCCAGCAATTCGACCAAGGCTCCTTCAGCCCGGGTAACGCGCTCGCCGTCCGCGCCGCCGCCACCTCCTTCTCCGGGCTCTGTATCTACAATGGTGATTCCTACGCCCTCGGCGAGCCGGGCCAGCCCGCCGAGCAGGTGCAGGGCATGAACGTCACCGCGAATTTCTTCGAACTGCTCGGCGTCCAGCCGTTTCTCGGCCGCGGCTTCGCGCCCGGCGACGACGCGCCCGACAAGCCCCACGTCGCTGTCCTCTCGCATCGCGCGTGGGTCCGCCGCTACGCCTCCGACCCTTCCGCGGTCGGCCGCACCGTTCGCCTGAATTCCGAAAACTACACGATCATCGGCGTGCTCCCGACCGGCTTCGACGCGCCCCTCGTCTGGGGCCCGGCGGATTTCATCATCCCCCAGGTCATCCATCCGAATTTCCCCACCAACTTCAAGGACTCCTGGCTCCAGATCGTCGCCCGCCTGAAGCCCGGCGTCTCATCCGCCCAAGCCGGCAGCGAACTCGCCCTCATCGCCAGCCAACTCGTGAAGGATCACCCGAAGGAAAACGCCGGCATCGGCCTCCGCCTCGTTTCCCTGCACGACTCCAACATGGACAACGTCAGCCGCATCCTCCTCTGGCTGATGACCGCCCTCTCGCTCACGATGCTGCTCATCGCGTGCGCGAATCTCGCCAGCCTCCAGGTCGCCCGCGCCTTCGGCCGCACGCGCGAGTTCGCCCTCCGCTCCGCCCTCGGCGCCGATCGTCGCCAGCTCATGACGCCTCTGCTCGCCGAGTCGCTCCTCCTCGCGCTCTTCGGCGGCATCGGGAGCCTCTTCGTCGCGTCGTGGAGCAACGACATCATCGGCCACTTCCTTCGCATCAACAACGAGGTCGGCTACGACATTCCCCTCGACGGCCGCATCTTCGCCTTCGCCGCCGCCGCCTCCGTGCTGAGCGGTCTCGCCTTCGGCCTCGCGCCCGCGTGGCTCGCCTCGCGCGCGCCCGCCGCCGAGGCCCTGAAGGAAGGCTCGCGCGGCTCCACCTCCGGCCGCTCGCACAACCGCCTCAAGAACTCCCTCATCGTCGCCGAACTCGGCCTCGCCCTCGCCCTCGTCGGCGTCGCTTCGTCCTTCGGCATCGGCGCGCGCTCCTTCATGCGCCGCCAGGTCGGTTGGGAGCCCAGCGGCCTCTACTGTGGCTACCTCAGCCTCCCGTGGAACCGCTATAACGACGACGACAAATGCCGCATCTTCCAAACCGCCCTCCTCCCGAAACTCGGCGCCATCCCCGGCGTCGAGCACGCCACGATCTGCGGTGACGTTCCCCGCTTCTACCTCGGCGGCAGCACGCTGCGCCTGACGATCGAGGGCCAGCCGCCCGTGGAGCACGGCCACGAGCCGCTCACGCAAACCGTCTCCGCCTCGCCCGATTATTTCGCCACGATCAAGCTCAACGTCAAAGCCGGCTGGACTTTCTCGCCTTCGCTCACCGAAAAAGATCCGCCCGTCGTCCTCGTCAACGAGACCTTCGCCAAACGCTTCTGGCCCGGCCAGAGCGCGATCGGCCATCGCCTCCGCCTCGGCGACGACGAAAAATGGAGCGAAATCATCGGCGTCGTCGGCGACGCGAAACTCCTCGGCCGCTTCGAGACGCCCGAGACTCCGCTCCAGGTTTTCCGCCACTACCTCCAGTCGCCGAATCACTACATCGGCCTCGCCCTCCGCAGCTCCGTCGCGCCCGAGACGCTGACGAAAAGCGTCCGCGCCGCCGTCGCCTCCCTCGATGGCGATCTGCCCGTCGTCGAGGCCGGTGACGTCCTCGCGACGATGGATCGGAATTTCTCCAACATAAATCTCGTCATCATCAATCTCGGCGTCTCGGCCGGCATGGGCCTGCTGATCGCCGGCATCGGCCTCTTCGGCGTGATCTCGCAACTCACGATGCAGCGCACGCGCGACATCGGCGTGCGCATGGCGCTCGGCGCGACCAGCGGCGACGTCATCCGTCTCATCGTCGGCGGCGGCGCGAAGCTCCTTGGCATCGGCCTGCTCATCGGCATTCCCGGGTTCTTCGCGCTGAATCGTCTCCTCCGCACCGCCATGCCGTCGATGGAGTTGCCCGGCCTCTGGCTGCTCCTCCTCGACCTCTCCGTCCTCTCCGCTGCGATGCTCCTCGCCTGCTATCTCCCCGCCCGCCGCGCGACGAAAATCAGTCCCGTCGAAGCCCTCCGCGCCGAGTAAAGCCTGATGTAGGGCGGGGTCTCCGAACCCCGCCGCTTCGCCCCGATTCGCCATCCTCGCGGCCGTCCCACCCGGTCCCCGCCCCGGCGCACTTGACTTCTTCCCTCGTGTTTCGCTTTATAGCGAAACATGAGCGATATCTTCCGCGCGCTCCATGACCCCACCCGCCGCGCCATCCTTCGCCTCCTGCGCGAGGGCGACCTGACCGCCGGCGAGATCGCGGCTCGGTTCGACCTCGCGAAGCCCACGCTTTCGAAACACTTCGCCGTGCTCAAGGCGGCCGATTTGATCGCTGGCACGCGCGTCGAGACCACGATCACCTACACGCTCAACGTCAGCGTCCTCGAGCAGGCGCTGTGGGGCGTGCTGGACGCATTTCAGGTCGATCCTCAACGAAAGCCAAAACGCTCCAGCCATGCCCGACTCCGCCGCCGTCAGCCCGCTCCCTGAGTCCCCGTCCGCTCGCCGCGTCGCTCCGCCTCTGCTCTGGACCCTCGCGATCGCAGCCCTCGCCGCTGCACTCTCCGCCTGGGCCTGGTCGCGTCTTTCGCCCGATGCCCGCATTCCGATTCACTGGAACGCCGCCGGTCGCGTCGACGGCTATGGCCACCGCAACATGCTTTTCGTCCAGCCGCTCGTCATCCTCGGCCTCGGCTTGCTGCTCGACTTTCTCCCGCTGATCGAACCGCGGCGCGGCCGCGAAATTCGAGCGACGCGCGCCTACCGCGCGATCTGGCTCGGCCTGCTGCTGTTCATGTTCGCCTTACACGTCATGATCGTGCGCGCCGCCTTCGCTCCCGGTCCGCTCTCGCTCCACGGAATCTTTTTCGGCGCCGGCGCGCTGTTCGCCGTCATCGGCAATTTCCTCGGAAAAATCCGCAGCAATTTCCTCGTCGGCGTGCGCACCCCGTGGACCTTGAGCAGCGAACTCTCCTGGAACAAAACCCATCGCCTCGCCGGCTGGCTCTTCGTAACTGGCGGCCTCGCGCTGATGCTCGGCTCCGTGTGCATCGCCGACACCCGTCCACTTGTGGGCCTGCTCGTTGCTTGGCTCGCGGTCACCTTGGTCATCCTCGTCGTCTACTCGTATCGTGTCTGGCGCGCCGACCCGCAAAAACTCCCCCGCCGCTAAGAACCTATCCGGATATCGAGCGACCATGTAGCGGCAGTCCATGACCGCCGGGTTCGAGGAAAATCGTGGTCGAGCCGGCGGTCACAGAGGCTGTCATGACCTCTAGTTCGAAGGTTTCGCCGGTAGGGCGCTCACTCCGTGAGCGCCGCGAATGACAAAAGACTTTCCGGCGGGCTGCGGAATGCCCGCGGCTCGCACGACCCGGAGAGTTCAAGCTAACATGCGAGAGCGGTTGGCTTTTTCACGTCCGCCTGCCTCGTCGTTTCGGATCGAAGCCTGGTGCCCTCACCGCAACGCGGGACCATGCGCTCGCGAAAGTTTCCACCGCTCCGTGAACCACCGCTCGAACCCCCGCTCGTCGAGCGCCGCTCATCCCATTCCCGGGAAATTCTCGTTCCGCTTTCACGACACCCGCAGCGCACCTCCGCTCGCGCGTGAAATTTAACTCTCTCGCTCCTCGCGTTTAGCGTGCTCGCGCCTTCGTGCGGCACGCCCCGTGCAATCTCTCCGCCGCGCCCCCGCGCCTCGGTTCGCCGTTCGCCTCATCTCCGAACTCCGATCTGCGATCTTCGACTCCCTGCACCCACTCGCCGCCATGTTCCTCGAAACCTTCCTCCAAGACCTCCGCATCGGCCTCCGCGTCCTCATCAAAGAAAAAGGCTTCTGCGCGCTCGCCGTCACCGTCCTCGCCCTCGGTATTTGCGTCGTCACGACGATGTTCAGCGTCGTCAACGGCGTCATCCTCCGCGGCTTCTCGTTCCCCACTGCCGACCGGATGATGAGCATCCAGTTCATCGACCCCACGCAGTCGAACTTCGCCGGCTTCGCCTCCCAGATCTTCTCCCTCGACTACGACGAAATCGCCGCGAACCAAAAATCCTTCGAATACACCGCCGGTTTCCTCAACGGCTCCACCGTCAACCTCACCTACAAGGGCACGCCGAAACGCTACACCGGCGCCTACATCACGCCGGATTTCTTTCACATCCTCGGTGTCGCCCCGGTTCTCGGCCGCGACTTCACCGCCGCCGATAACCAGCCCGGCGCCGAGAAGGTCGCCATCCTCGGCCACGCGCTCTGGCGAAACGATTTTGGCGCCGACCCAAACATCGTCGGCACCGCCGTGCGCATCAACGGCAAGCCCGCCACCATCATCGGCGTGATGCCGCCCGGCTTTTCCTTTCCGCAGAACGAGGAAATCTGGCTCGCCTTCTACAACGAGTTTCCGCCCCGCGCGCGCAACACCGCCAACGCCCAGGCCGCCACCCCCTCCGTCATCGGCCTCCTCAAGCCCGGCGTCTCCATCGAGCAGGCCAATCTCGAAATCAACGCCTTCGCCGAACGCCTCGCGCAGGAATTTCCCGCGACCAACAAAACCTTCCACGTCGGCCTCGTCGAACCGCTCATCCTCACCTTCACGCCCACCCAGCTCCGCGGCCTCCTCTTCGCCATGCTCGGCGTCTGCCTCGCCGTCCTGATGCTCGCCTGCGCCAACGTCATGAACATGCAGTTCGCGCGCGCCACGCTCCGCGCCAAGGAACTCGCCATCCGCTCCTCCCTCGGCGCCACGCGCGGCCGCCTCATCCGCCAGATGCTGACCGAGAGCCTGCTCCTCGCCAGCGTCGGCGCGCTCGTCGGCATCGTCGCCACGTATTGGTCCACCGAGTGGCTGCTCGCCAGCGTCCGCAATCTCCCGAATCCAATTCCGTCCTACATCTCCTTCGACATCGACGGCCGCGTCCTTGCCTTCGTCGTGCTCATCACCGCCGGCGCCGCCATCGTCTCAGGCGTCCTCCCCGCGTGGATGGCGTCGCGCCCGAATCCCGTCGACGCCCTGAAGGAATCCGGCCGCGGCAACACCTCCCGCGCCATCGGCTTCGTCACGCGCACCCTCGTCGTCCTGCAGATTCTGCTCACCAGCGTGATCCTCATCGCCTCGTTCCTCCAACTCCAGTCCATCGTCCGCCAGCAACACCTCGACTACGGCTACGACACCGACGCCCTCATGACCGCGCGCATGGGCCTGATGGAAGGCGAATATCCCACCAACGACGCCCGCCGCGCCTTTCTCGACCGCCTCGTACTTCATCTGCGCAACTCGCCCGAGATCGCCGCCGCCGCGCTCACCAGCCGCCGCCAGATGGCGTTCGGCGGCAACGCCCGCATCGAGATCGACGGCCGCAGCTACTCCGTCGACAGCGACCGCCCCAACGTGAATTTCGAAAACGTCACCGACGGCTACTTCGACACCGTCGGCCTCAAGCTCCGCGCCGGCCGCGATTTCACCCGCGACGATGACGACATGAAACTCCCCGTCGCGATCGTCGACGCGCGCTTCGCCCAAAAATATTTCGGTCACGACAGCCCGCTCGGCCGTCGCTTCCGCACCGTCGGCAACGGCGGCCTGCTCTTCGGCCCCTGGCGCACGATCGTCGGCGTCGTCTCCGAAGCGCGGATGCTCGGGCCGTTCAACAACCCCAACGTCGAGGAATTCGGTTTCTATCTTCCCTACTACGCCGGCGCCTTCGGCCCCGCCGCGTGGGCCACCGGCCCGCAAATGCAGTTCGCCACCGTCGTCGTCCGTCCGCGCGGCGTCGCCGCCGCGACCTTCGCCAACAATCTCCGCCGCGCCGTCAACGAGGTCGACCCGAACCTCCCGCTCTATTTCATCGGCACGCCCCGCGTGAATCAGGACGGCTTCCTCGGCCAGAATCGCGTCATCGCCGGCATGTTCACCGTCTTCGGTTTCGTCGCCATGACGCTCGCCTCCGTCGGACTCTACGGGGTCATGAGTTTCGCCGTGAACCAGCGCACGCAGGAATTCGGCATTCGCATGGCGCTCGGCGCCGATCGCGCGCGTATCCTGAAAATGGTGCTCCGTCAGGGTTCGCGCCAGGTCGCGCTCGGGCTTGTCCTCGGCCTCGGCGCCGCGCTCGCGCTCGCCTTCGCGTTCGGCGGCGCGATCAAAAATACTCTCTTCAACATCAACCCGCACGACCCCGCCGTCTATCTCGCCGTCGCGCTGCTCCTCGCCCTCGTCTCCTTCGTCGCCACGCTCGTCCCCGCCCGCCGCGCCACGCGCGTCGATCCCATGACCGCCCTGCGCGCGGAATAATAAAATCTCGATATCGGCCCTCGGTCATCGGTCATCTCCACTTTCAGATTATAGCTTTCACGATTTTCAGTTTTCCCGATCTCGAGTCCGTCTCCGCCAACCCAAGCCACCCAGCCGGATCCGAAGAGAAATATCCTCACGCTCCGATCTACGATCTACGATCTTCGACCTTCGATCTCCGAACTCTCCATGCCCCTCGCCCTCCGCTCCCTGCTGAAATCCCCGGGTTTCACACTCACGGTGATCCTCACCCTCGCCCTCGGCATCGGCGCGAACACCGCGATCTACAGCGTCGTCCACGCCGTCCTCCTCTCGCCGCTCGCCTACCGTGACGCCGACCGCCTCGTCACGATCCAGTCGCGCAATCTCGCGCAAAATCTCTCCGGCGTCGGCCTCGCTCCTGCCGGTTATCGCGACCTCGAACGCCAGGTCACCTCCTTCTCCCACCTCGCCGCTACCCGTTACAATTACACCAACCTCACGCGGATCGAGAAACCCACGCTGCTCACCGACGCCCTCGTCACGCAGGATTATTTCGAAGTCTTCGGCGTGCAGCCGCTCCTCGGTCGCACCTTTTCCCCCGCCGACGCCGCCGCCGGCGCGAAGCCCGTTGTCGTCCTCGCCCACTCGCTCTGGCAAAACCAGTTCGCCGCCCGCCCCGACATCGTCGGTCGGACGATCATGCTCGACGATGTCCCGCACACCGTCATCGGCGTGATGCCGCGCACCTTCAAGGAACCGTTCGACACCGCCGCCGCGTGGCGCGTGTTCCCGAACACCGGCGGCGAAAACTTCGCCACCACCTCGCGCTTCTGGAACGTTTACGCGTGCCTCAAGCCCGGCGTCCCGCGCGCCACCGCCGATGCCGAACTCGCCACCATCGCCGCGCGTCTCGCTCAAACCGATTCGAAATTCTACGCCGGCTGGGACTTCGTCCTCCTGCCCCTTCGCGATCTCGTCGTCGGCAATTCCCGCGACGGCCTGCTCCTCGTCGTCGGCGCCGCGCTCCTCGTGCTCCTCATCACCTGCGCCAACGTCGCCGGCCTCCAGCTCGTCCGCGCCTCCACCCGCCGGCGCGATATCGCCATCCGCCTCGCGCTCGGCGCCAGCCGCTTCGCCATCGCGCGCGAACAGTTCACCGAAACCTTTCTCCTCGTCGCCGCCGGCGCCGCCGCCGGCGTGCTGCTCGCGCGCTGGGGCCTCGACCTCCTCGTCGCCAGTTTTTCCGGCGCGTGGTGGATTCCTCGCGCCGACGAGATCGCGATCAACCTTCCCGTCCTCGTCGTCACCGCCATCGCCGCGCTCCTCACCGGTTCCGCCTGCGGCCTTTTCCCCGCGCTGCGCGCCGCGAAAGTCGACGCCACCGATTCCCTCCGCGACGGCGCCAAAGGCTCCGCCGGTCCACAGTCCACCCGTCTCCGCTCCGCGCTCGTCGCCGGCCAGGTCGCGCTCACGCTCGTCCTCCTCGTCTGCGCCGGCCTCGTTCTGAAAAGTTTTGCGACCATCCTCCGCGTGAATCCCGGCCTCGAGGTCGAACGCACGCTCAGCCTCGGCCTCTCGCTTCCGCCGCGCTACGACTCCCCCCAAAAACGCGGCGACTATTTCCGCCAGATCGTCGAGCGCGTGAACACCACCCCCGGCATCGAATCCGCCGCCTTCACGCAGACGATGCCCTTCACCTGGGGCATTCCCGTCGCCTTCACGCTCGCCGGCCGCACCGACGACGCCGCGAAACTCCCACCTGCCTTCCTCGATTCCGTCAGCCCGTCGTTCTTTTCCGCCATGCGCGTCCCGCTCGTCGCCGGGCGCACCTTCGCACCCACCGATCGCCTCGGCACACCGCAGGTCGTCGTGATCAGCCAGTCCACCGCGAAGAAATTTTTCCCCAACGAAAACGCCTTGGGCAAAATCATCCAGCCACCCTTCACCGGCCAGCCCGTCGAGCCTTGCGAAATCGTCGGCATCGTCGGCGACATCCCGCGCAACGGCCTCAACGCCGACGCCCCCTTCCAGATCTACGCCTCGATGGAGCAGCGCCCCTGGTTCTTCGCCACGCTCCTCGTCCGCTCTGCGCTGCCCGTCGAGTCGCTCGCCTCCACTGTCCAGCGCCAGATCTGGTCGCTCGATCCCGACCAGCCGATCTCGAACATCGCTCCCGTGCGCGCACTCGTTCGCGCCCGCCTCACGCAGCCCCAGCTTTATCTCACGCTCTTCAGCCTCTTCGCCGCGCTCGCGCTCCTGCTCGCCGCCCTCGGGCTCTACGGCCTCGTCGCCTACAGCGTCGCGCAACGCACGCGCGAGTTCGGCATCCGCGTCGCCCTCGGCGCGCAGTCCGCCGACGTCACCCGCCTGGTCCTTCGTCAAGGCCTTCGCCTCGTCGCCGCCGGCCTCGTTGTCGGCCTCGCCGCCTCCTTCATCGCCGCTCGCTTGATGCAGTCCCTGCTCTTCCGCACCGCCGCCTACGATCCACTCGTCTTTGTCGCCGTCGTCCTCGTCCTCGGCGCCGTCGCGCTCCTCGCCGCGCTTTTGCCCGCGCGCCGCGCCGCTCGCGTCGATCCCATCGTCGCCCTCCGCTCCGAGTAGCCCGCCGCCCCGGGCGGGCCCGCTCCGTCGCACCTTTGCCTCTTTGCCTCTTCTCTCGGTCTTTCGCCCGTTCCGCCTGCGCCTCTCCTTGACGAAGGATAAAGACAACGAGTTAAGAGAAGCACTCCTCGCGCCGCCGATGTCCTCCACCGCCCCGTCCTTCTCCCTTCGCTTCTCCGCCGCTCGATCGTCCGTCGCCAGCAAACCCCGCAACGCCGCGATCGATCACCTCCGCATTGTCCTCACGGCCCTCGTGATTCTGCACCACACCGCGATTACCTACGGCGGCTCCGGCGGCTGGTATTGGCGCGAGCAACCCAACGCCTCCAATCCGCTCCTCCTCTTCTTCAACGCGCTCAACCAGTCCTACTTCATGGGCTTTTTCTTTCTGCTCGCCGGCTACTACACGCCCCCGGCCTTCGAGCGCAAAGGCCCGGCGCGTTTCCTCGCCGACCGCTTCCTCCGCCTGGGCGTCCCGCTGCTGATCTATTTCTTTTTCCTCTCAACGTTCACGATCGCGCTCGCCCGCACGCACGACGGCCATCCGCTCCTCGCCGGCTGGGCGCAGATGATCCGCCTCCGCGAATTCGGCCCCGGCCCCCTCTGGTTCGCCGAAGCCCTCCTCCTCCTCGCCCTCGCCTACCTCACTCTCCGCCGCCTCCGCCCCAACTCACACCTCCCCGCCTCCCAGTCTCCCGACCCACGCCTCCCTCCCAAATTACGTCATCCATTAGATGACAACCCCGCCGCTCCTCCACCCGTTTGTCATCTAATGGATGACAAACACCACGGCGCCGGCTCTGTCCGTTGTCATCCATTGGATGACAAACCTGCGGCGGCGCTCCCCTCGGTTCGGACGCTCGCATTCATCGCTCTCGCGCTCGGCCTCGCCAATTTTCTTGTCCGTCTCGCGATTCCCGTCGGCCACGAAGTCCTCTGGCTCCAGCTCGGCTACTTTCCGTGCTACCTCTGGCTCTTCTTCGCCGGCTGTGCGGCGAGTCGTTCCCGCCTCCTCGAAAACATCCCGTTCCACGCCGCCCGCCCGTGGCTCGTCGTATCCGCGTTGGCGATTCTCACGCTGCCCGCCGTCATCCTGCTCCACCCCTTTCGCGGCGCCTTCGAAGGCGGCCTCAACCTGAACGCCCTCTACTATGCGTTCTGGGATCCTTTCGCCGCCGCCGGCATCATCCTCGGCCTGCTCTGGTCCGCGCGCGCCTTCTGGTCCCGCGCGAGTCCGCTCACCGCATTTCTCGCGCGCAATGCCTTCGGCGCCTTCATCCTCCATCCGCCCGTCGTCGTCGCACTCAGCCTTGCCTTCGCCGCCGCTCCGCTCCCGCCGCTCGCCAAGTTCGCCCTCGTCGGCGCCCTCGCCTGCGCCGGTAGTTTTCTCGTCGCCGCCCCGCTGCGCGTGCTCCCCGGACTCCGGCGTATTCTCTGAGCGCTTTCCATCACCGCGCCCTGGCTCACCGCGCCCGGCGCCCCGCGATGCGACACGGGCGCGCCCCTCGACTCTCATGCGCCCTGAACTGCGCCATCGCTGAACGCGCGCATTGCAGCCGCGAGTTCCTGCGACTCCACCGCTCCCGGTTTCCTTCAGAACGTGTGCACGAATAATCCCGACCTCAGCTTCGGCTCGAACCAGGTGCTCTTCGGCGGCATGATCTGGCCCGCGTCGGCGATGTCCATGAGCTGCGCGATCGTCACGGGATAGAGCGAAAACGCCACGCCGCCCTCCGCATCGACGCGTTTCACGAGTTCGCCCGTGCCGCGAATCCCGCCGACGAAATCGACGCGCTTGCTCGTGCGCGGGTCGTCGATGCCGAGCAGCGGCGCGAGCAACTTGTCCTGCAGCACGCTCACGTCGAGTCGCGCGACCGGGTCGGCGTTCGCATCCGCCGCGAGTTTCAAGCCATACCATTTTCCGCCGAGATACATGCGCGCCTGTCCCACCGCCGTCGGCGCGGGCGCCGCGTTTTCCTCGAGACCAAAACGCGCCTTCACCTCCGCGAGAAACGCCTCGGGCGTGCGTCCGTTCAAATCGAATACGATCCGGTTATACGGGAGAATCTTCAACTCGCTCGCGGGAAACAGCACGCAGAGAAACCAATTGTAGTCCTCGGCTCCCGTGTGCTGCGGATTCTGCGCGCGCCGCAGCCGCGCCACGCGCGCCGCGCTCGCCGCCCGGTGATGGCCGTCGGCGATGTAGGTCAGCGGCACGCGACCGAAAGCGCGCACCCAATCCTCGCCGCCCGGCACACGCCAGACCGTGTGGCGGATTCCATCCGGCGCAGTGAAATCGTGCAGCGGCGTCTCGCGGGTCTTCGCGTCGACGAGCGCCGTCACACCGGCGTCGTCGCGATACGTGAGAAACACCGGCCCGGTGTTCGCACCGAGCGTGTCGATCAGCCGCGTACGATCGTCTTCTTTATCCTTCCGCGTCTTCTCGTGCTTTTTGATCAGTTCGGCGTCGTAGTCCTCCACGTTGCACACCGCGACGAGTCCGCGCTGGCGGTGCGCGCCCATCTGCTGCTGGTAAACGTAGAGGCTCGGTCCGCTCTCCCGCGTCAGCACGCCGTCACGCTGGAGCGCCAGAAAATTTTCGCGCGCCGTCGCGTACACGATGTCGGCATGCGGATCGGTTTGCGGCGGCAGATCGATCTCGGCGCGGTCGACGTGCAGCAGGCTGTGCGGCTTGCCCGCGGCGAGCGCCGCGGCTTCGGCCGTGTTGACGACGTCGTAAGGCACGCACGCCACTTCGGGCGCGAGAGCGGGCTGCGGCACGAGACCTTGGAAAGCGCGGATTCGCATGGGAGGAAAGGGACCGTGAGATTTGCCTGCGGAACCCACGGAAGACACGGAAAAAATTCCCCCGGTTGAGTCATCGCCCGCGAATCACGCGAATCTCGCGAATGCTTGAAAACTCTCGCGCCGCTTCGCGCGACGCCGGCGCCCGTTCGGTCTCCCGCGTCTTCCCTGTTTTCCGTGTCTTCCGAATATTCCGCGGGCCCAAAAACAAAAAGCCCTCCGTCATCGGAGGGCTTTCGAAAATCGCTTCGGTTCGCGTCGTGCGGCGCGTTTACTTTTTCGTGCTGCGCTTGAACTTCGAGGTGAACTTCTCGACGCGGCCCGCGGTGTCCACGAGGCGCTTTTCGCCGGTGTAGGCCGGGTGCGAGTCGGCGGTCACGTCGCGCGCGACGACGAAATATTCCACGCCGTCGATCGATTCCTTGCGGGCCGATTTCATCGTGGATTTCGTGAGAAAACGACGGCCGGTTCCGATATCGAGGAAGCAGACGTTGTTGAGAGTGGGATGGCCTTCGGCTTTCATGGCGGGAGTGAAAAGGTTGATCAGCCCTGACGCGCCTTGTAGCGCGGCTCGACTTTGTTGATGACGTAGATCTTGCCTTTGCGACGCACGACCTGGCAGGCCGGGTGACGCTTCTTGGCCGATTTGATGGAGGAAACGACTTTCATAAAAGAGGCCAAAACATTGACCGCCTCCGGCACTGTCAACCGAAATGTCCCCCGGCGCTTTTTCCGACTCGCGACTGCCGAATCGAAATCTCACTGCGCGAAGAAATGACTGAGTCTCGCGTATTGGCCTGACGAGTAGAAGGGCGGATGCGATCCCGCTGCTCCCGCAGCGGGCTACCCGTGCGGTGTAGCCCTGCGCGGGAGCACAGGGATTTCGCGCGACCGTCCGGCTGATTCGCGCGGAGTCGTCGCCATGCGTTTGTCGAATCCCGCGCCCCGACGGCCTCGCTCCTTCGTGACCGTCCTCCGCTTTGCAAAAATTTCGCTTGCGACCCGCCAACCGTTTCTGGAATCTGCGCCCTTGCGTCAGTGAGAGTCCGCCGGTTGCGGGTTCCCACCATGATTGGTCCGGCATCCCGCCGGATTGGAACGGTGACGCCGGCCGAGCAGCGATTTACCTCGCGGCGAAGCGGGTGGCACGGGGCCTGCAAAGGTCCCCTACAATCGTGAAAATCAACTAACAAACCATGTCCACCACCGTCGTCGTCAAACCCGATATCATCGCTCAGTATAAGACTCACGAAAAAGACACCGGCTCGTCCGAAGTCCAAGTCGCTCTGCTCACCGCTCGCATCAATCACTTGACCGAGCACCTGCGCACGCACCGCAAGGACTTCCACTCGCGCCGCGGTCTCCTGCAAATGGCCAGCCGCCGTCGCAAGCTCCTCGATTATCTCAAGAAGCACGACCTGCCGAAATATTCCGAACTCCTGCAGAAGCTGAACCTCCGCAAGTAACTCTTTAATCACACGGGCGACCCGATCCGCGGGTCGCCCGTTGTCTTTACCGACACTCGAATTCGACCGGGACATTTCTGTTTGTAGCCATGGAGGAGCCTGCTTGCAGGCGATCCCGCCAGCGGCCCCAAACAGAAATCTCTCGCGTCAGAGCGAGGAGATTAAAGTGGATTCGTGAAATCCCGACACCCCGCGTGCAGCGCACCCCGCGCCGCCGCTGCTTCCGTTCTCGGAAGCCCCGAACCGTCGTCAGTCCGTGTCGTTGACGCAGTTCGTTTTTTATCCGCCGACACGAGATCCGTATCCGAAACAAAGAAATCGTCAGCATGAATCAGAAACATTCCGTCACGGTCCCCGAACTCGGGATCACGTTCTCCACCGGCACCTACGCCAACCTCGCCAACGGCGCCGTCAATGTCACGGTCGGCGAGACCAACGTCTTCGTCACCGCCTGCGTGGCGCAGACCACCAAGCCCGGCCAGGATTGGTTCCCCCTCACGGTCGACTACCGCGATAAATACGCCGCCGCCGGCCGTTTCCCCGGTGGCTACTTCAAGCGCGAAGGCCGCCCCACCGAAAAGGAAATCCTCACCTCGCGCCTCTGCGATCGCCCCTGCCGCCCGCTCTTCCCCGAGGGCTTCCTCAATGAAGTCCAGATCATCGGCCAGCTCTTCAGCGCCGACTTGGTCAACGACTCCGACATCCCGATGGTCAACGGCGCCAGCGCCGCCCTCGCCATCTCCGACATCCCGTGGAACGGGCCGATCGCCGCTGTCCGCGTCGGCGAAATCGATGGCGCGTTCGTCGCCAACCCGACGATCGAGCAGATGTATTCCTCCACGCTCGACCTGATCTACGTCGGCAACGAGAAGGACATGCTCATGATCGAAGGCTCCGCCGACCAGATCGCGGAAGAGCGCTTCGTCGAAGCCCTCGCCTTCGGCCACCAGGCCATCCAGCCGATCATCAAGGCCATCAAGGAACTCGTCGCCCTCTGCGGCAAACCAAAGTCCACGTTCCCCCTCGTCGGCGCCACGCCCGAGGCCCGCGCGATCATCGAGCGCGTCGTCCCCGCCGAGCGCATTTCCGCCGCCATTTTCGGCAAGGAAAAAGCCGCCCGCGGCGCCGCCGTCAAAGTCCTCAAGGAAGAAGCCAAGGCCGCCCTCATCGCCGAACTCGGCGAAGGCAAGTTCACCGATGTCGACCTCAACGTCGTCTTCGAAGACCTCCAATACAAAGCCTACCGCCAGACCGTCCTCACCCGCGGCGTCCGTTCGGACGGCCGCGACGCGAAGTCCCTCCGCCCGCTCAACGCCGCCGTCGGCGTCCTCCCGCGCGTGCACGGTTCCGCCACGTTCCAACGGGGCGACACCCAGAACATCGCCCTCACGACCCTCGGGCCGACCAAGGAAGCCCAGGATCTCGACGCCCTCACCGGCGGCGCGAAGTCGAAGAGCTTCATCCTTCACTATAACTTCCCCCCGTTCTCCGTCGGCGAGACCGGCCGTTTCACCGGCCCGGGTCGTCGCGAAATCGGCCACGGCGCGCTCGCCGAACGCTCGCTCGTTCCCGTGCTGCCCCCGGAGGATGTTTTCCCCTACTCGATCCGCGTCGTCTCCGAGATCATGGCCTCCAACGGCTCGACCTCGATGGCCTCGATCTGCGGCGGCTGTCTCTCCTTGATGGACGCCGGCGTGCCGATCACCGCCCCCGTCGCCGGCATCTCCTGCGGTCTCATGACCCAGAACGCCGCCGATGGCTCGATCGAGAAGTGGGTCACGATCACCGACATCCTCGGTGAGGAAGACCACTTCGGCGACATGGACTTCAAGCTCGCCGGCACGACCAAGGGCATCACCGGCTTCCAACTCGATCTCAAGATCAACGGCCTCCCCTTCGAGATCGCCAAGACCGCGATCTTCCAGGCCCGCGACGCCCGCATCGAGATCCTCAAAGTCATGCTCGCGTCGCTCCCCGCGCCGCGCGCCGACCTCAGCCAATACGCGCCCCGCATCCAGACGATCCAGATCGATCCCGAAAAGATCGGCCTGCTCATCGGGCCCGGCGGCAAGACGATCCGCCGCATCACGGAAACGACCGGTGCGCAAATCGACATCGCCGAAGACGATTCCGGCAAGGTCTTCATCTACTCGAACAACGCCGATGCCATGGCCCGCGCGATCAAGGAAATCGACGGCCTCTGTGGCGGCGGCGGCGGTCGCGAGGGCGGCGGCGGCGGCGGCGCCCCGATCGAAGTCGGCAAGATCTACACCGGTCGCGTGACCGGCGTGAAGGATTTCGGCGCCTTCGTCGAGTGCACCCCCGGCAAGGAAGGCCTTTGCCACATCAGCGAACTCGCGGACTTCCGCGTGCGCCGCACCGAAGACGTCGTCAAAATGGGCGACTCGATCACGGTGAAGTGCATCGGCATCGACGAGCGCAGCGGCAAGGTTCGCCTCAGCCGCAAAGCCGCGATGAAGGAACTCGAAGGCCAGAAGCCCGCCGAGTCCGCCCCCGCGCAGTAGTCGGTAGGGACGGCTCTCCGAGCCGTCCGCTCCGATCTTCGCACTCTCTCCTCCAGCCGGAGCCGCCCCGCGACTCCGGCTTTTTCGTGCCTTTATCCCAAAAGGCGCGATCGGAATTGAACGACCGAGACCCTGAGACCCCAGAGAAAACGTCTTCCAAAAAAACGATCTGGCCGGGAAGCTCACCTGCCGGATGAAACCATTTTCTCCGCGATTTCGCCGGTTCGCCCCTGGGTCTTTGGCTCTTTGCGGTTCAGCGGCGTTTTAGGTTTATCCCCTTGGTCCACGCGCACCCTCTTTCTCCATCCACTACCCTCGTCACCCCGCGAGCGCCCGCCTCGCAAAAAATCGCCCTTCGCTTAATGAAATAAAATTGCCAAGATTCCGCTCCGCTTCAGGTTCTCCGACCACACGCAAGCGGACGCACGTCGTTCTTCGGAAGCTTGGTTCTCCTGCTCCGCTTCTGTTTCCCCACTCCCCTACGCACCGGCGTCGATCCGTCCAGCATGAAGCCGCCTGCCACCCGCAGCCACCGCGACTCCCGCCTGATCACTTCGCTGCTGATCGCACTCGGGAGCGCTCTGCTGGTCAGTTATTTTCCCTACCGGCGTGAAATGGGCGGCATCGAGCAGCGCCTCCGCGACCGAGAGATCGTTCGGCTCAGCGTGCTCGCTCACGTTTTCCGCAGCGATTTCCAAGCCGTTTCCAGCGACCTCCGCGGGCTCCGCGAGGGCGATGGTCTTCAGGCTTTTCTCGCCGACGGCCGCGCCGAGGATCTCGAACGCGCCCGGCGCCGCGCGGTTTTTTTCAGCCAGCTGCATGGAGAATACGATGAAGTTCGATTCGTCGACAACCTCGGCCGGGAAATCTTCCGCGTCGATCGCGCCGGGGCCGTCAGATCCTCCGCCCAGACCGACGATCAGGCTGACCAAGCCTATTTCCAACGCGCCCGCACGCTTCAGCCCAATGAACTTTTCGTCTCCAGCTTCGCTCTGAAACTTCGCGACGGCCGCGTCCAGCAGCCGCTTCAGCCGCTGCTCCGATTCGCGATCCCGGTATTCGATGCCACCGGCGCACGGCGTGGCGTCTACGCCATCGACTATCGCGGCAACGAACTCATCGACCGCCTGCAACGAATCGCGCCCGAACTTCACCAACGCCTGCGCCTCCTGAACGCGAATGGCTTTTGGCTGAAAGCCGCGCGCCCCGATCTGGAATGGGGCTTCGCTCTTCCAGAACACGCCGGCGAAACGCTCGCCCGGACTTCGCCCGCCCTGTGGGTGCAGATTTTGCACGCCAACGAGGGGCAAAGCCGCTTGGGCGGCGGCTTGCTGACGTGGCGGCGCATCACCGGCCACGATTTCAGCAGCGTGAACACGCCCGTCGTCACCGGCGACGAGTTCCTCGTGCTCGCCTCCGAAATCTCCGCGGACGAATGGATGCAGTTTTTCGCCGGCACCCGCGAAGTCTTTTTCATTTTAACTCCCATCCTCCTCCTCCTCACCGCCACGAGCGTGCTGCTCTTCCGCTCGCATCGGCGCGCCTCCGCCGCGCTGCGCCGGAGCGAGGAAAACGTCGCCGTCACGCTTCAATCCATCGGCGACGCCGTGCTCGCCACCGACGCGGCCGGCAACGTCGCCCGCATGAATCCCGTCGCCGAGCAACTCACCGGGTGGACCTTGGCGGAAGCCTGCGGCCGGCCGATCGCCGATGTTTTCAAAATCATCCATGCCGAGACTCGCCAGCCCGCCACCATCCCCGTGGCCGAGGTGCTCGCCACCGGTCGCGTCCACTCGCTGGCCCACGACACCATGCTCATCGCTCGCGACGGCGCCGAGCGCAGCATCGGCGACAGCGCCGCGCCAATTCGCGAGCGCGACGGCCGCATCGCCGGCGTCGTGCTGGTTTTCCGCGATGTCTCCGCCGAGCGAAATTCGGAAAACCTTCGGGCCCGCCTCGCGTCGATCGTCGAATCCTCCGATGACGCGATTCTCAGCAAACGCCTCGACGGCACCATCACCAGCTGGAATCCGGCCGCCACCCGCACCTTCGGCTACACCGCCGACGAGGCGATCGGCCAGCGCGTCGATCTCATCGTCCCCCCGGACCGCGTCGACGACGAGCACCGGATCCTCGCGCAGGTCGCCGCCGGCGGCAATTTTGCCCAATTGGAAACCGTACGCTGCCGCAAGGATCGCTCGCGCCTCGACGTGTCGGTCACGTTGTCGCCGATTCACGACCACGCCGGCGCCGTCATCGGCGTTTCCTCCATCATCCGTGACATCACCCGCCAGCGCCAGGCGGCGGAAATGCTGCGCCAGACGACCGAGGAAGTTCGCAATCTATATAACTTCGCCCCCTGCGGCTACCATTCGCTCGACGCCGACGGCCGCTTCCTCGCGATCAACGACACCGAGCTTTCGTGGCTCGGCTATCGACGCGAAGAGGTCGTCGGCCGGCTGCGCATTACCGACGTGCTGACCGCCGAGAGCCGCGAGCTTTTCCAGCAAACCTTCCCGCGCTTCAAACGCGACGGCGCGCTTCACGGCCTCGAACTCCGCATGAGTCGGCGCGACGGCACGGCCTTCCACGCTCTCATCAACGCCACCGGCGTCTTCGACGCCGAGGGCCGCTTCGTCTCCTCCCGCTCCAGCGTCTTCGACATCACCGCGCGGAAGGAAGCCGAGGAGGAACTCGACCGCTTCTTCCATCTCTCGCTCGATTTCCTCTGCATCTCCAGTTCCGACGGTTTCTTCAAACGCGTCAGTCCCGCCGTCACCGACATCCTCGGCTGGACTCCCGAGGAATTTCTCGCGCGGCCTTACACCGAGCTGGTCCATCCCGACGACCTCGAAGCCACTCTGCGTGAAGTCGAGCGGCAGGTGCTTCACGCCGAGAAAGTGCTCCAGTTCGAAAACCGCTATCTCCACAAGGACGGCACCTGGCGGACGCTCTCCTGGAAATCCATTCCCCAGCCCGGCGGGCTCATGTACGCCACCGCGCGCGACGTCACCGAGCGCCGCCGCGACGAGGAAAAAGTCCGCGAACTCAACACCGAACTCCAGCGCCACGCCGCGCAGCTCGAATCCGCCAACGCAGAACTCGAGTCGTTTTCCTACTCCGTCTCCCACGATCTCCGCGCGCCGCTCCGGCACATCCAGGGTTACGTCGAGATGCTCACGCGAGAGGCACAGGCCCAGCTCTCCGACAAGGGCCGGCGTTACCTGAAAACCATCGCCGATTCCGCGCGCGAAATGGGCCAGCTGATCGATGACCTGCTGTTGTTCTCGCGCATGGGTCGCAGCGAACTGCGCGAGACCGCCATCGATCTCGGCCAGCTCGTTTCCGACATCCGCCGCGATCTCGCGCTGGCCGCCGCCGACCGTTCCATCGAATGGAAAATCCCCGCCGTGCCCCGCGTGCTCGGCGATCCCGCGATGCTGCGGCAGGTTTTCGTCAACCTCCTCGACAACGCCGTCAAATACACCCGCGGCCGCGATCCCGCCGTGATCGAGCTCGGCTCCGCCGGCGAGGAGGACGGCCGGCTCATCCTCTTCGTGCGCGATAATGGCGCCGGCTTCGACATGCGCTACGCCGATAAACTTTTCGGCGTCTTCCAGCGCCTGCATCGCGCCGAGGAATTCGAAGGCACCGGCATCGGCCTCGCGAGCGTACGCCGGATCGTCACGCGCCACGGCGGTCGCACCTGGGCCCAGAGCCAGCCCGGCGCCGGCGCCACGTTCTTCCTGACTCTCAAACCTGCTCCGAATCCGTAATTCCACCCTCCGTTCATCCTATGTCCCTCAAACGCATCCTCCTCGTCGACGACAGCCCGCGTGACATCGAAATGGCGCTCGAAGCTCTCCGCGAGTTCAACCTCGCCAATGAAATCGTCACTCTCCGCGACGGCGCCGAGACGCTCGATTATCTCTACCACCGCGGCGAATTCTCCAGCCACACCGACGCCATGCCCGCGGTGATTCTCCTCGATCTGAAGATGCCTCGCGTCGACGGCCTCGAAGTCCTCCGCCAGATCAAAACCGACCCCGCGCTCAAGACGATTCCCGTCGTGATGATGACCTCCTCGCGCGAAGAGCAGGACGTCGTCCGCAGCTACCAACTCGGCGTCAATGCCTACGTCGTGAAGCCGCTCAGCTTCGGCGAATTCATCGAAGCCGTCCGCGCGGTCGGCGCATTCTGGGCCGTCGTGAACGAACCGCCACCCGCTCGCGAACTCCCATCGGAATGAAGGCCTTCATTTGCCGAGCGACGCCCTTCGCCACGGCTCCGCCTCTCTGTCGGTCCCCCTCTCGCCTGCCGCTCCGACCTCACACTGTCCCGTCCGCTCCCTTCCCGCTTCTCCGTCAACCGGTATGAAAATCCTCCACCTCGAAGACAATCCTCTGGATGCAGCCCTCGTCCGCGAACTCCTCCTGCGTGAGTTGCCCGACTGTTCCCTGACGATGGTCGACCGCCGCGAACACTTCATCGCCGAACTCGTCCCCCACCGTCACGATTTAATCCTATCGGATTTCGCGCTCCCCGGTTTCGCCGGCCATGAAGCCCTGCAACTCACCCGCGCCGCACTGCCCGACACGCCGTTCATTTTTCTTTCCGGCACCTTCGGCGAAGACGTCGCCGTCGAAATGGTCCGTGCCGGCGCTTCCGACTATCTCCTCAAGGATCGCATGCACCGGCTGCCGCTCGCGATCGGACGCGCCCTGCGCGATCGCGACGAGCAACTCCGCCGCCGCGAAGTCGAGCGGCGCGTCCGCGAGCAGGCCGACCTCCTCAACCAGGCGCGCGACGGCATCGTCGTGACCGATCTCGCCGACCGCGTCGTGTTCTGGAATCGTGGCGCCGAGCGCCTGTTCGGCTGGACCATCGGCGAAATGCGCGAACGCGAATATCGCACCTCGTTCAATCCCGCCCTCGCCACCGAAATCACCCGCATGTACGAAAGCGTCGATCGCGACGGCGAATGGCACGGCGAGCTGCGCCTCGAAAACAAAACCCGCCAACCTTTCATTGCCGAAGTGCGCGCAACCCTGATTCGCGACGACGAGAGTCGCCCGAAATCCCGGCTCCAGATTCTGACCGACATCACCGAGAAAAAATCCCTCGAGGCCCAGTTTCTCCGCGCTCAGCGCCTCGAAAGCCTCGGCCTGCTCGCCGCCGGCATCGCCCACGATCTCAATAACGTTCTCGCGCCCGTCCTCATGGGTGCGCCGCTCCTGCGTTCCCTCGCGACCGATGCCGCCGATCTCCGCGTCCTCGACACCATCGAAAAAAGCGCCACCCGCGGCGCCGCGCTCGTGCGCCAGATTCTCTCCTTCGCCCACGGCAGCAGCAGCAGCAAAATCCTGATTCAACCCCGTCACCTCCTCCGCGACATCGCCGAACTCATCGAGCAGACCTTCCCCAAAAGCATCACCCTCGAGACCCAGATCCCGCGCGCGCCGTGGACCGTCTCCGGCAATCCCACCCACCTCCACCAGATTCTTCTGAACCTCTGCGTAAACGCTCGCGATGCCATGCCCGTCGGCGGCCGCCTCCTCCTCATCGCGAAAAACCTCGAACTCGGCCCGGCCGACACCCAGTCGATTCCCGGCGCGGTGCCCGGCGCGTTCGTCATGCTGGAAGTCACGGATTCCGGCACCGGCATCGCCCCCGAAAATCTCGCACACATCTGGGAGCCGTTTTTCACCACCAAAGGCGAAGAGCACGGCACCGGTCTTGGCCTCGCCACCGTGCGCGGCATCGCCGCGAATCACGGCGGCTTCGCGACGGTCGAGTCCGTGCCGGGCCAAGGCAGTTCCTTCCGCGTCTATCTCCCCGCCGCCGAGCACGCCGCCGACCCGGATCAACCCGCGGTCATCGCCCAGAAAACCGACCAGCGCGGCCGCGGTGAACTCATCCTTGTCGTCGACGACGAAGATCCGATTCGCACCCTGCTCTCGGCGATTCTCCGCAAGGACGGCTATCGCGTCATCACCGCCGCCAACGGCGTCGAGGCCTCCGCCATCGTCACGCCGAACGCTTCGCTGCTGCAGCTCGTGATCACGGACCTCTCGATGCCCGAGATGGGCGGCGTCGCGCTCGCCGAGGCAATTCGAAAAATAAATCCGCTGGTCAAAATTCTCTTCATCAGCGGCGCCGCCGCCGACGCGAACGCGAGCGAAAATCTCCCCGCCTCCGCCTCTGCGATCGTGAAACCTTTCACTCCCACCGAACTCCTCACCCGCGTCCGCGCCGAGCTGGATCGACCCGCGTAGCGACTGCCCGTTCGCGACCACCCGCCAGGCCAGGCTCATCCTCGATCAGCGCCCTTGGCGTGCATCGGCGTTCGCAGATTTCGTCCCGTTACTACGGTCTCCCGGAAGAAACCTCAGCAAATCCCTCGGCGCAGCTGCGCCGATAGGGACACCTCCCGGTAGGGACGCCTCTCCGAGGCGTCCGAGAAGTCGAACGGCGCGCCGAATCAATAACGATACCTGCCGGACATCATATTAGATCGAAAACCAGTAACTCATCTTCACGAGCAACGTATTGTCCGGATGCGTACCGAACAACCGGCGGTATTCCGTCGGCCCATCGAAGTCGCCCGTCTCCCGCGTGTCCTCGCGATGCTGCGACCACACGCAATACAGCGTGCTGCCGGTCCGGAATTCCCACTTCAGCACCAGATTCGATTTCAATTCTCGCCAGTGAAAATCCGGATCGTCGAACGTGAACTCCCCGCCGCCGAGCGTCCCGCGATAGCTTCCGTCCGCCGTCTGCTGCGCCGCGAACCGCGCATAGCGGTCCGCCAGCCGCTCCGCCCGCGGCGCCGTCACCACGCCGAACTCGCTGAACCGCCCCACCGACACGAACGGCCCGCCGAAATACGTCAGGGACAGCGTCGGCGAAAAATTCACGCGCACCTCGAGTTCCGACGAGAGCGTCTCCTGCCGCATCCGCCCGATCACGTAGCGCGTCTCGCCGCCTCGCGTCGTCGTCCCGACGTATTGCTGATGGGGATCGCTCCGCTCGTAGCCGACTTTCCCCTCGAGCTTCACCCGGGCGCCGAACCGGTGCGAGACTCCCGGCGTCAGCCGGTAATAACGATAACCCGACTCCGGCGCGTGCGCGTAGCCGCCGTCGAATTCAATCTGCGTCGGCTTCCCGCCATCCGTCGTGGCCCAGGTTTCAACGGAATAAACATCCGCCAGCCGAAACCCCGGCCCCCCGCGCAACATCTGGGTGTCGAACCGATTCACCCGCGCCGCCAGTTGCGACCACACGCTCCAATTATTCATCCCGCCGACTTCCGTCTGCAGCGTCGCCACGTCTTCGAGCCGCTCCCCTTCATAGTCTCGCGTTTCCCGCAGCTTCAACCGCACGTCCCGCCGCCGCAGCACCAGCCCGGGATCCGTATTGAAATACTGGAGCTGCGCCACCGGCTCGATCGCGTCCGCCACTTTCATGTAGCCGAGGTCGTTGAACTCCGCGCCCGGCGACCGCCAGCTCACTCCGCCGAAGTAGCGCCAGTCCCCACCCGCGCCTTTGCCCAGGCGCACCCGCCCGCCATTGCCGTCCAGCCGGCGCGCCACCGGATCGAGCCGCTCCCGCCCACGGTCCACGCGCTGAAAATTGTGCACCGCGTCCGTCTGCAACGCCTCGATCGCTCCCGCGCTGCCTTCGCTGCGCGTCACCAGCGTGCGCACATCGAGGAAATAATCGCGGTTGCTCCAAAAGCGCAGCAGGTCGACCGCCCCGACGAGCGCGCGCTCCGGCAGCACGCCCAAATCCTCCGCCGACCCCACGCGCTGCACGCCCGTGAACATCGCGCCCACCATCGTGTTCCCCTCATCGAAATCGCGCTGCACCCGCCCCACCGCGTAGTGCGTCAACGGCTCCGCCAGCTCGCGCCGCTCACCCGTGGCCGGATCGAAGACCTTCGTCTCCATCCGGTCGGTCACGCTGTGCAGCAGCCCCACCGACAGCCCGCCCGGCGTACGCCCCGAAATTTTCGATGCCGCCAGGATCCGCGTGCTCTCCGGTATTTCCGTGAACCCGGGTCCCACCGGCGCGAGGGACGGCGTCGCGCCGATCCGCCGCGAATAAAACAACAGGTCGTCGTCCAACCCGAACTCGAACATCGCCTTCCCTTCCACAAAGAATGGCCGCTTCTCCGGGAAAAACGTCTCGAGCGTGCTCAGATTGATCTGTGAAGGATCCGCCTCCACCTGTCCGAAATCCGGATTCACCGTCAGATCGAGCGTGAAGTCGCTCGACAGCCCGACCTTCGCGTCGAGCCCGCCATCGAGATCCTTCTTCGCTCCACGTCGGTAGGGATTTCCCGCCTCGTCCGCCCGCGCCTGCATTTTCGCGACGGCATACGGCAGCAGCTCGATCCGCCGCGCTGGCGGCAAATCGGCGATCCCGCGCAGCTCGCCGAATCCCCGCACGAAATCCTGCGTCCCCATCGGAATGAACTGCCAGTCGCTCTCCTCGGACTTCCGCCGAATCCACCGCCACGAGTGCAAGCCCCAGACTTGCTCCCGCCGATTCGCGTAACGCAACTGGCTCAGCGGAATCCGGTACTCCGCACTCCAGCCCGCTGCATCGTGCGCCACCCGCACGTCCCAGATCGCATTCCAATCCGTGTCGATCGACGCATCGTTGCGCAGGATAAGATCGATTTTCGTCCCGCCCGACGTGACATCGAATTCGAACGCCGTCCGCTGGTTCATGAAGCTGTCGAACGCCACGCCCACCATGTCGCCGGAAAACTCATCGCGATTTCCCAACAGTCGCGGTTGCGTCGCGATCTCCGGATCGTCGGCGCGGATCGCCACGTAAACCGCCTTGTCGTCGTAAAGGATTTTGATCTGCGTCGCCGCCGTCGGCTTCGCGCCCGCCACCGGCTCGCGCTGCACGTAATCGCCCGCCCACGCGCCTTGCTGCCAGCACGCGTCCGTCAACTTCCCATCGATCGTCGGCGCCTCACCCGCGATTCTCACCGCCTCATACGCTCGCTTCGGCACCGATGCCGCTTCCGCAGGCAACACACCGCCCCATCCCATCAGCGCAATTCCTGCACAACCTTTTGAGAACCGGAAAAAATCCATTCTCCGCGCCTGACGAGCCCCACCCTCCGGAGTTGCCCGCCCCTCAGCGCTTTTTTCCGCCCCGTTTCGCGAGCGCTTCACGTGCCGCGCTCAATCCATTCAACGCCGCCGGAAACCCCGCATACAGCGCCACCACCCTCATCGTGTCCAAAATCTCCTCGCGCGTGCAGCCGCTGTTCAACGCCGAGCCCACATGCACTTCCAGCTCCGGCTTCGCATTCCCCATCGCCGTCAGCGCCGCCACCACGATCAGCGCCCGCGTGCGCGCGTCCAATTTCACTTCGGCGAGCACCGAGCCATAAGCGTGGTCCACGATATCCCGCGTCACCTCCGGCGAAAATTTAACCAACTCATTCAACACCCGTCCGCCCTCCACGCCCACGATCTCCGTCAGCTTCTTCAACGCGCGTTCTCTCCGCCCCATGTCGTTCAACGGCGCGCGCGCCTTCATCTGCCGCCCCAGCCGCGCGAACTCCCGCGCCACCGCATCCGCCTTCTCGTCCGCCTTCGCCGAAGATTTTTTCGCCATGCCCGACACTCTATTCTCCTCCGTCCCCTCTTCAATTCCTTCCGCCATTAGCGTCCATCAGCGTCCATTGGCGGTTCAAAAAATCCTTCTTCACACCTCGATCATCGCCTTCAACACCTTCGGATTTCCCGCGATCTCCCGTGGAAAAATCTCCGGCGTCTCCGCGAGCGCGAAGCGATGCGTGATCCACGGCCGCGTGTCGACCTTGCCCTCTTCCACCAGCCGGATCACTTCGCCGAACGTCGCCGGGAGCGAATTGCGGCTGCCCATCACCGTCAGTTCGCGCCGGTGAAAATTGGGATCGTTGAACGTCACGTCCCCCTGAAACAGCCCGACGAACACCATCCGCCCGCCGTGCGCCGGCAGCTCGAACGCGCCCATCATCGACTGTGGATTTCCCGTCGCGTCGATCACGCACGTCGGTAGATCGCCGCCGCCGATTTTTTTCAACTCCTCCAGAATCTCTAGCGGCGATCTATGACCGCCGTTTCGCGGACCGGCATTCACCGTGTGCGTCACGCCGAGCTGCGCCCGGCAAAACTCCAGCCGCGCCTCGCTCACGTCCATCACCGCCAGCGTCGCGCCCGACACCCGCGCAAACTGGATCACGCTCAGCCCGATCGGCCCCGCGCCGATCACCAGCACGAAATCCTGCGCCGTCAGCGCCGCTCGCTCCACCGCATGCGCGCCGATCCCGAGCGTCTCCACCAGCGCGAGTTCCTCGTAGCCGAGCTTCCGCGACCGGTGCAGTTTGCGCGCCGGCAGCCGCAGGCGCGGCCGCATTCCACCATCGACGTGTACGCCCATCACCTGCAGCGCCGCGCAGCAATTCGGTTTTCCCCGCCGGCACGCGATGCAGTGCCCGCAATTCAGATACGGCTCCACCGCGCAGCGATCGCCCGCCCTCAATCCATTCGGCTCATCGCCCGGGTCGACGACTTCCACCCCTAGCTCATGCCCAAGCACGCGCGGATAACTGAAGAACGGCTGCTTCCCCGCAAACGCATGCAGGTCCGTCCCGCACACGCCCACGCGGTGCACGCGCACGAGCGCCATGCCCGCCGCCGCCGCCGGCTCCGGCCGTTCCACCACCGCAAACTGCCCCGGTTTTTCCAGTACGATGTTAATCATGAAATACTTTCCCCTCCCGCCCTTCCTCTCCCGCCCACCCATGGTGCCATAGGTTCCATTCGTCCCATTCGTCCTATCCGTCCCATCTTCATCACGCCTCCCTGCTCACACATGATTCAGCGACCGCTGAAATTCCTTCGGCGCCACCCGGTGCACTTTTTTGAAGCAACGGGAAAAATGATACGGATCCGAAAATCCCACATGCGCCGCCGCTTCCTTCACCAGCATCGTCGGCTCCATCAGCCGTTCCGCCGCCATCGCCATTTTCCGGTGCAGGAGATATTGGTAGGGACTCACGCCTTGATAACGCCGAAACAGCCGGCACAGCCGCGAGGCCTCGACGCCCACCGCCCGCGTGATGTCCGCCAACGTCGCCAGTCGCGCCGCCTGCGCCTCAATTGCGCCCTTGCACCGCAGAAACGTCTCCTCGCCGGCCGGCCCCTTGCGCTCCGTCATGCTCACGAGTTCCTCGATTTTCAGCAGCAGCACCTCGACGATCGCGCTGCAAATCGCTCCCGCCGTCGCCCGGTGATGCCGTCCCTCGCGAATCAAATCTTCGAGCAGCCGCTGCACTTCGGTAAACATCGCGAGCTGCACCGACCGGTTCGGCCGCACCCCCGCTTCCAGCACCCGTCGTCGCGCCCGCGCCCCGGTGAGGCACAAAAAATATTTCGCCATCGGCCGCGCCGGATCCGTGCGGATTTCCAGCCGCGTCGTCGCGTCGTAGTGAAACAGCGTCCCCGCGCGGAGCGCGTGCGTCGTCCCGTTCATCCGCGCCTCCCCTTCGCCCCCGACCACCAGCTCGAGCGTGGTGAACTCGATGTTGCTCCGTTGAATCAGATAGTCCGGATCGCACTGCTCGAATCCGCCATACGCCGGAATCGCCCCCGCCCGACTCGTGCCCATCAGCCCGATGAAAAAATACCGCGAGCCCGACACCTGCGTCGAAAGCACCGCCTTGTTTCTCGGATTTTCCTCGCGAACAGCCACGCCGACCGTTCTGCGTCAACTCGCCTTCGGTGCAAGAATATCCATGCGTTAACCAGCATTCTCCATCGAAGCATCGTGGAAAACCTGCCTGGATTTGCCATCCTCCTGTAGCCCCTTTCCTCTCCATGAACTCGCCCCCTTCACCCAAGCCCGCGCGTTATGGCATGGTGCTGCGGGTCCGCCCCGAGAAGTTCGAAGACTACAAACGCCATCACGCCGCCGTCTGGCCCGAGGTTCTCGCCACGATCGCGCGCTGCCACATCAGGAATTACTCGATCTACCACAAGGACCACGTCCTCTACTCCTACTTCGAATACTGGGGCGACGACTTCGCCGCCGACATGAGGCTCATGGCCGCCGATCCCGCGACGCAGCGGTGGTGGGCGATCATGGAGCCGATGCAGGATCCGCTCCCCACTCGCGCCCCCGGCGAGTGGTGGGCTCGCATGGAGGAACTTTTTCACCTCGACTGATCGCCACGCCGCTGCCGCGCCCCGCCGCCGATTTTTGCAACGTTCAGCTTCGCTCCCCCTTCTCTCCCCATGAACCTGAAAAACGCCTTCGAAACGCGGAGACCGCGAAATACGGGGAGGAGCAAACCCACCCCGGATCTGCGCCAGGTCTTCACTCGACAAACTACTCGCTCCGCCATCGCCCCTTCGCTCTTTGCCGCTCCGCGTCCTTCCGCACGCTCCGCGTTTCAACCGAGGACTTCAGCATGAATTTCCGCCCCCTCGGCCGCACCGGCCTCGACGTCTCCGTCCTCAGTCTCGGCGGCTCCTCGCTCGGCGGCGCCTTTCGCGCCACTGACGACACCGAGAGCATTCGCACCGTTCACACCGCGCTCGATCTCGGCATCAACTTCATCGACGTCTCGCCCTACTACGGGAAAACCCGCGCCGAATCCGTCCTCGGTCGCGCCCTGAAAACGATTCCGCGCGACCGTTACCTGCTCGCCACGAAGGTCGGCCAATACGACGACGGCGTCTTCGACTTCTCCGCCACCCGCGTCACGCGCTCGCTCGACGAGAGCTGCGCCCGCCTCGGCGTCGATTACATCGATCTCCTCCACTGCCACGACATCGAATTCGCCGATCTCAACCAGATCGTCGACGAGACGCTCCCCACGCTCGTGCGCCTGCGCGAGCAGGGCCGCATCGGCCACATCGGCATCACCGGCCTCCCGCTGAAAATTTTTCCCGCCGTCCTCGAGCGCACCGCTCCCGGGGTCGTCGAAGCGATCCTCTCGTTCTGCCACTACGAACTCAACGACACCTCGCTCAACTCCCTTCTCCCGCTCTGTCGCGAACGCGAGATCGGCGTCATCAACGCCTCTCCGACCGGCATGGGTTTGCTCGCCGCGCGCGGCGTTCCGTCCTGGCATCCCGCGCCCGCATCGATCGTCGAGGGCTGCCGCCGCGCCGTCGAGTTCTGCACCGCGAGAGGCGTCGACCTCGTCAAACTCGCCGTGCAGTTCGCCGTCGCTCACCCGCAAATCGCCACCACGCTCGTCGGCACCGCCAGCTCCGAAAACATCCGCAAAAACGTCGCCTGGGCCGAAGCGGAGCCCGATTTCGAACTCATCGGCGAAGTCCTCGCGCTCCTCCGCCCCATCCACAATCACAACTTCACCCGCGGCCGCGAAGAAAACCGCGACCCGATCCTCGCCTGATCGCACGACCGATTTCCTGCCAGCTTCCGCCGCCTCCGCTTCATTCGTGTCTATTCGTGTCCCTTCGTGGTTAAAAAAATTCCGCTGATGAAATCCAAAACCATTCTTCTCGTCGCCAACGGCGACCTTCGCCTCTCCGCGAATCGAACCTGCTGGCCCGCCCAGCACGCCATGGAGCAGTCGCTCGCTGCTGCCGTCGCGAAATTCGGCTACCAGCTCGTGCGCGCTCACGCCTACGATCGCGCGCTCGGGCACGGCTTCATCTCCTCGCAAAAAGAGGGCATGGCCGTCTTCGCCAGCATCGATCCCGACACGCCCCTCATCGTCGCCGAGGCCGTCTGGCAATATTCGCACCACGTCCTTCCCGGCCTCGTCTCGCATCGCGCGCCGATCCTGACCGTCGCCAACTGGTCCGGCACCTGGCCCGGCCTCGTCGGCATGCTCAACCTCAACGGCTCCCTCACCAAAGCCGGCGTGAAGTATTCCACGCTCTGGAGCGACGACTTCACCGACGACTATTTTCTCTCTCGCCTCCGCTCCTGGCTCGAGACCGGCGTCGCGAAACACAAAATCGCCCATGTCCGTCCGCTCGCGCGTTGCACCGTGCCGTCGAAAGCCCGCGCCGTCGCCCGCGAAATCGCCGGCGATCTCCGCCGTCGCAAATCCATCATGGGCGTCTTCGACGAGGGCTGCATGGGCATGTTCAACGCCGTCATCCCCGACGAACTCCTTTTCCCCACCGGCGTCTTCAAAGAGCGGCTCTCGCAGTCCGCCCTCTACTACGCCGCCACGCAGGTCTCCGACGCCGACGCTCGCGCCGTCTACGACTGGCTCCTCAAAAAAGGGATGACGTTTCACCTCGGCGCCGACGAAGCCACCGAACTCACCGAGGCGCAGGTGCTCGCCCAGTGCAAAACCTACATCGCCGCCCTGCGTATCGCCGACGAGTTCGGCTGCGAAACCATCGGTATCCAATATCAGCAGGGTCTGAAGGATCTCCTTCCCGCCAGCGATCTCGCCGAGGGCCTTCTCAACAACAGCGATCGCCCGCCCGTCAAAAACGCCGCCGGCAAAATCATCCGCCGCGGCCAGCCGCTCACGCACTTCAACGAAGTCGACGAATGCGCCGGCCTCGACGGCCTTCTCACGAACCGCGTCCACGCCGCGCTCCGCCAGCCCGTCGAGAACACGCTGCACGATCTCCGCTGGGGCGATTGGGACCGCAGCGGCAGCACCGCCGATTACGTCTGGGTGTTTCTCATCTCCGGCAGCGCCCCGCCCGCGCATCATGTTAACGGTTACAAAGGCACCGACTCGCTCCGCCAGCCGCCGATGTATTTCCGCCTCGGCGGCGGCACCGTGCGCGGCATCGCGAAACCCGGCGAGATCGTCTGGAGCCGCATCTTCGTCGCCGGCGGCAAACTCAAGATGGATCTCGGCCGCGCCAAAGTCATCGCGCTGCCCGACGGCGAAACCCAGCGTCGTTGGCGGGAAACCACCGTGCAGTGGCCGATCATGCACGCCGTCACCTACGGCGTCTCGCGCGACCAGATGATGGCGCGCCATCAGGCCAACCACATCCAGGTCGCCTACGCGAATTCCGCCCGCGACGCCGACCTCGCGCTCTACGCCAAGGCCGCGCTCGCCGCCGAACTCGGCCTCGACGTCAGCCTCTGCGGCACAAAAGCCGACGGCTCCGCCTTCTGATCTCGTTCATCGTGAAACCTGAGAGTCACTCATCGAAACCCTGAAATTGCTCGTCCGCCGCAATTCGTCTCCGACCCATTTCAAGTTTTTCGATTTCACGATTCCCGATTTCAAGATTCCGTCGTCCTCGCATGCCCCCGCGCCCCACGCCCTCGCCCGATCCCACCCGCGCCCTCCTCGCTCTCTCGCGCGACCTCGGTCGCGAGGAGCGCCGCCTCGCGATTCTCGGCGAGGGCAACACCTCCGCGCGCGTCGCCGCCGACACTTTCCTCGTCAAAACCAGCGGCTCCAACCTCGCCACCCTCGACGCGTCCGGTCTCGCCACCTGCCGCTTCGACAAACTCCTGCCGCTCCTCGCCGCAAAAAAACTCGCGGACACCGCGATCGACGCCGCGCTCTTCGCCGCTCGCGTCGACTCGTCCGCCAAAAAACCTTCCGTCGAAGCCATCTTCCATGCCCACCTGCTCACGCTGCCCGGCGTGAATTTCGTCGGCCACACCCATCCGATCGCCGTCAACCGTCTCCTTTGCTCTCCGCATGGGCGCACCTTTGCGCGGCGTCGGCTCTTCCCCGACGAGATCGTCTGCTGCGGCGTCGAAAGCGTCTTCGTTCCCTACACCGATCCCGGCCTCGCACTCGCGCAGGCTATCCGCGCCGCCGTCGCTGCGTTCATCCGCCGCGTCGCTCGCGCCCCGCGCGTCATCCTCCTCGAAAACCACGGCCTCATCGCGCTCGGCGCCACGCCCGCCGCCGTCCTCGCCGCCACGCTCATGGCCGTAAAAGCCGCCGAGATTTTCGCCGGCGCCGCCGCCCTCGGTGGTCCCCGCTTTCTTTCCGCCGCCCAAGTGGCGCGCATCGCCGGGCGCCCCGACGAGCACTACCGCCAAACAGCGCTCGGCCTGTGAATCGCCGGAAATCAATTTCACCGCATCGCAGCCGAAATCTCCTTCATCAAGAGCGTGCCCGACAGGGCGGGGTGTGTTTGGGTGCTCTGCCGCTAACTAATCCTGCTTACCTGAAGTCCTCCCCGTGAGTTTCCCCTTCTTCGATTCGCACGTCCATTTCTGGGACCAGCAAAATCTTCCTTACCCCTGGCTCGTCGAGGTGCCCGCGATCGCCGGCCGCCACACCCCCGTCGAGTTGCGCGTCGAAGCGGCGCCCGACCTGCCGGAAAAAATCGTCTTCGTCGAATGCGGCGCGCCTCCGGTCGAGGAACTTTTCTGGGTCGAGCGCCTCGCCACCGTCGACCCGCGCATCGCGGCGATCGTCGCGAAAATCTCTATCGACCGCGGCGACGCCACGCTTCGCGCCATCGATGGCCTCGCCACGCACCCACTCGTGCGCGGCGTCCGTCACATTTTTCAGGACGAAGCCGATGCCTTCTGCTGCGCGCGTCCCGAATTCATTGCCGGCGTCCGCGCGCTCGCTCCCGCCGGCCTGAGTTTCGACCTCTGCTGCCGCCACCATCAGCTGCCTGCCGTGCTCGAACTCGTGCGCGCCTGCCCCGACACGCGTTTCATTCTCGACCATGCCGGCAAGCCCGACATCCGCGCCCACCGGCTCGATCCGTGGCGCGAGCACATCGCCGCGCTCGCTGCGCTCCCCAACATCGACTGCAAACTTTCCGGACTCATCACCGAGGCCGATCCGCTGCGCTGGACCATCGACGACCTCCGCCCCTACCTCGCCCACCTGCTCGCCACGTTCGGTCCCCCCCGGCTTCTTTTCGGCAGCGACTGGCCGGTCGCGAAACTTGCCGGCGCGTATCCGCTCTGGCTCGAGACCACCCGAAAACTTCTCTCCGGCCTCGCGGCCCCGGAAATCGCCGCCATCTTCCTCGACAACGCCCGCCGCGTTTACCGTCTCGCCTGAGCCATGAAAATCATCCGCTACCTCGATCGTGCCGGCCACGCCCATTATGGGAGCGAGCAGCCCGACGGCTCCGCACGGCGCATCGAGGGCGACGTGCTCCAGTCGCATCGCCTCACCACCGACCGCGCCGACATCGCCCGCCTCCTCGCGCCCATCGCCGCCACCCAGCTTCTCTGCATTGGCCTCAACTACCGCCGCCACGCCGAGGAAACCAAAGCTCCGATTCCCGAGCGCCCGATTCTGTTTCTCAAAAATCTCGCCGCGCTCCACGCGCCCGGCGCGCCGATTCTCATCCCGCAGCATCTTCGCAGCGACCGCGTCGACTACGAATGCGAACTCGCCGTCGTGATCGGCCGCGCCTGCAAAAACGTTTCCCGCGCCCGCGCCCTCGAGTACGTCCTCGGCTACACCTGCGCCAACGATGTCTCCGCCCGCGACCACCAGATCAAGTGGGGCGGCGGCCAGTGGTGCCGCGGCAAATCCTTCGACACTTTCTGTCCCCTCGGCCCGCGCCTCGTCACCGCCGACGAAATCCCAAATCCCAACGCCCTCGCGATCTCCACCACCGTCAACGGCGCCCGCGTCCAATCGTCGAACACCTCCGACATGATCTTCGACGTCCCCGCGCTGATCGAATTTCTCAGCGGCAGCACCACGCTGCCCGCGGGCACCGTGATTCTCACCGGCACCCCGAGCGGCGTCGGCATGGCCGTGAAACCCGAGCCGCGCTGGCTGCAATCCGGCGACACCGTCACGATCGAAATCGAAAAAATCGGTGCCCTCACCAACCCCGTCGCCCTCGAACCCGTCTGACGTGTCGCTTCATTTCGATCCATCGTGAAACCTGAAAATCGGTCATCGAAAATCTAGAATCGTCCCGACCGTCACTCCGACCATTTCAAGATTTCCGATTTCACGATGCCCGATTTCAAGATTCCCCTCCTCTGCCGCCCCTCGCTCCTCCCCCCCCCCATGAAAAAATCCCCCCTCCTCCTCGCGCTCGCTCTCGCCTTCGCGCCGTTCGCCTTCGCCGCCGGTGAAAAAATCGCCGTCATCCCGAAAGGCACCACGCACAGCTTCTGGAAATCCGTCGAGGCCGGCGCCCGCCAGGCCGGCCGGGAACTCGGCGCCGAAATCATCTGGAAGGGCCCGCTGAAGGAAGACGATCGCGCCCAGCAAATCGCCGTCGTCCAGCAATTCGTTTCTTCCGGCGTCAACGCGATCGTCCTCGCGCCGCTCGACGACACCGCCCTTCGCACGCCCGTCCGCAGCGCCGCCGAGCACAACATCCCTGTCGTGATCATCGACTCCGCGCTCAAGGGCGAAGTCGGCAAGGACTTCGTCAGCTTCGTCGCGACGAACAACCACCGCGGCGGCGAAATCGGCGGCGAGGAACTCGCCCGCATTCTCGGCGGCAAGGGCAAGGTCGTCCTCCTCCGCTACTCCGAAGGCTCCGCCAGCACCGCCGAGCGCGAGGCCGGTTTCCTCGAAGTCATCAAGCGACATCCCGGCATCACGCTCACCGTCGACAACCGCTACGGCGGCGCGACCGTCAGCTCCGCGCAGGATGCTTCGATGAACCTCATCGACAAAATCCGCGACGCCGACGGCATCTTCTGCCCCAACGAATCCTCCACGCAGGGCATGCTCCTCGCGCTCCGCCAGACCGGACTCGCCGGCCAGAAAAAATTCGTCGGCTTCGACACCTCGCCGTTTCTCCTCGCCGCGCTCAACAAAGGCGAAATCGAGGGTCTCGTCGCGCAAAACCCCACGCGCATGGGCTATCTCGGCGTCGTCACCGCCGTGAAACATCTCCGCGGCGAAAAGGTTGAGCCCGCCATCGACACCGGCTGCGTCCTCGTCACGAAAACCAACCAGTCCGACCCCGCCGTCAAAACCGTCCTCGGAAAGTGAGGAATCGTGAAAACTGAAAATCGGACATCGAGAATCTAAAATTGCCTCCTCGCTCTCCGCGACGGTTCCTTGATTTCAAGATTCCGGATTCCACGTTGCCCCATTTCAATATCTCCGGCTCTCCGAACTCTCCCGCATGACCCAGGCCGAGCTCTCCGACCGCCTCTGGAATTTCGCCGCCCGCGTGGGAAAGATTGTCGATGCGCTCCCCGACACGCGCCTTGGTCGCCACGTCGCCGGCCAGCTCGTTCGCTGCGGCACGTCCGCGCCACCGAACTATGACGAGAGTGGCGCAGCGGAAAGCGGTGAAGATTTCGTTCACAAGCTGAGCGTCGCACTCAAAGAGCTGCGCGAAAGCCGGGGTGGGTTGAAGTTCGTCGTCAAGGCCGACCTCCTGCCCGAATCCCGACTCCTCGCTGCGATCGACGAATCCGAACAGCTCTGCCGTATTCTCGGTAAATCTGTCCTCACCACCAAGACCGCCATGAAGAAACGGAAGGGCTAAAAAGTCACGCCCGCGGAGATCCCGAGATTTCAAGATTCCCGATTTCCCGTTGCCCGATTTCAAGATTCCTCAATGTCCCGTCTCCGCCTCACCGCCATCCGCAAACGCTTCGGGGCCACCCTCGCGCTCGACGGCGTGGATCTCGACGTCGCCCCCGGCGAGGTCCACGCGCTCGTCGGCGAAAACGGCGCCGGCAAGAGCACGTTGATGAAAATCCTCTCCGGCGTGCACGCGCCCGACGCCGGCACGATGACGCTCGACGGCGCGCCCTTCGAGCCACGCGAGCCCAACGACGCCCGCCGCGCCGGCGTCGTGATGGTCAACCAGGAACTCGCGATCGCGCCGCATCTCTCCGTCACGGAAAACATCGTCCTCGGCGCCGAACCGTTGCGCGGCGGTTTCATCCATCACGCCGCCGCGCGCAAACTCGCGGCCGCCGCGCTCGCCGAACTCGGCCGGCCCGACATCCCCCTCCACGTGCCTGCCGGCACGTTGAGCATCGCCGAGCAGCAACTCGTCGAGATCGCCCGCGCGCTCGCCATCGGTTGCACCGTGCTCGTTCTCGACGAGCCCACAAGCAGTCTCACCCAGGCCGATACCGCGAAACTTTTCGCGCTCGTTCGTCGCCTGCGCGAGCAGGGCAAATCCATCATCTACATCTCGCATTTCCTCGAGGAAGTGCAGTCGCTGTCAGACCGCTACACCGTGCTGCGCGACGGCGTCAGCGTCGCCACCGGTCGCACGGCCGACACCAACGCCGATCGGCTCGCACAACTCATGGTCGGCCGCCAGGTCGACGAACTCTACACGCGCTCCGTCCGCCAGCCCGGCGAAATCCTCGTCGAGATTTCGAATCTCGCCGGCGCCGCCAAGCCCGCCTCCGCGTCGCTCCAACTTCGCTGCGGCGAAGTCCTCGGCCTCGCCGGTCTCGTCGGCGCCGGCCGCAGCGAATTGCTCCGCGCCCTCTTCGCGCTCGACGAGGTGCGCGCCGGCACGATTCGCGTCGGCGCCTTCGCCGGCCCCGCCTCGCCGCTGCTTCGCTGGCGCCAGGGCCTCGGCCTCCTCAGCGAGGACCGCAAGGGCGAAGGCCTCGCGCTCAATCTCACCATCGAGGAAAATCTCACGCTGCCCGGCCTCCCCGCGCTCATCCGCCCCGCGACGCTCCTCGAAGAAACGCGCCACTGGATCAATCGCCTCGGCGTCCGCTGCACCGGCCCGCTCCAAGCCGTCGGCAATCTCTCCGGCGGCAACCAGCAAAAGGTCGCCCTCGGCCGACTCCTGCGCAACGGCGCCGACGTGCTTCTCCTCGACGAGCCCACGCGCGGCGTCGACATCGGCGCGAAACAAAACATCTACCGCCTCATCGACGAACTCGCCTGCTCGGGCAAAGCCGTGCTCATGGTCTCGAGTTATCTGCCCGAACTCATCGGCACGTGTGATCGCATCGCCGTGATGTGCCGCGGCGTCCTCAGCGAAGCGCGTCCCGTCGCCGACTGGACCGAACATCAGATCATGCTCGCCGCCACCGGCGCCGCGTGAAGCAGGGAATCGTGAAAACTGAAAATCGGTCATCGAAAATCTTAAATTTCAGCCCCGTCTTCCCGTCCTCCATGATTTCAAGACTTGCGCCCGTCTATTCATGAGCGCCACCGCCGCCCCCACCGCATCGCCCGTCGCCAAAACCACCTGGCTCCGTCGCGCCGTCACCGTCTTCGGTCCGCTCATCGGCCTGGCCGCCGTCTGCGTACTCTTCGCCGCGCTCCGCTTCGACACCTTCGTCTCGCGCGACAACTTCGCCATCGTCCTCCAGCAGACCGCCGTCATCGCCGTCGCCGCGCTCGGCATGACGCTCATCATCATCGCCGGCGGCATCGATCTCTCCGTCGGCTCCGTCATCGCGCTCGGCACGGTCGTGATTGCGCTGCTCCTTCAAAAAGGCTGGTCCCCGCTCTTCGCGGCGTTCGGCGGCATCGTCGCCTGCGCGGCGTGCGGTGCGTTTTCGGGCCTGCTCATCACACGGCTCCGCCTGCTCCCCTTCGTCGTCACGCTCGGCATGATGGGTGCGCTGCGCGGTGCAGCAAAAGGGCTCGCGAACGAGCAGCCGATCTACCCCGACGAAACCTGGCTCAACAACCTCCTCCGCCTCGGCGCGCACGGCGGCCTGCCCTCCGGCGTGTGGCTCGTGATCGTCCTCTCCGTCGTCGTCGCGCTCGCGCTGCACTACACGCGTTTCGGCCGCCACGTGTTCGCCGTCGGCTCGAACGAACTCACCGCCCGTCTCTGCGGCGTGCCCGTGCAACGCGTGACCCTCCTCGTCTACATCCTCGGCGCCGCGTTCGCCGGCGTCGGCGCCGTGCTGCAATTCGCCTATCTCACCGGCGGCGACCCGACCACCGCCTCCGGACTTGAACTCAACGTCATCGCCGCCGTCGTCATCGGCGGCGCGAGTCTCGCCGGCGGCCAGGGCACGATCACCGGCACGCTCGTCGGCGCGCTCATCATGAGCGTGGTGGCGAACGGCTGCACGAAGCTCGGCCTCGCGAACTGGGTGCAGGAAATCGTGACCGGCGGCATCATCGTCGCCGCCGTGCTCCTCGACTATCTCCGCCGCCGCAGCGCACGCCAATAATCCGCGCCGGTCCCCGCCCGCCCGCCCCGCGTCGCCCGTTCTTCCGGCGCCGTCCGTCTCCCCTGCCCCTCGCCGCAGGCGCCTTCGCCCCAGCTAGTTTCACGTAATACGTGAAACTAGCCCGGACTCTTTCGGGACGCGGTGATCGCCCCAATTCCCCGCTTGCGCCGCACGTGCGTTCTTGCGGCGATTCGGGCGTGAATCTTCTCGTCACGAACGATGACGGCATCGACAGCGTCTTCCTCCACGAACTCGTCTTCGCGCTGCGCGACGCCGGCCACACGCTCGCCGTCGTCGCCCCGAAACGCGAACAAAGCTGGGTCGGCGCCGGTAAATCCCGTCACCGCGCGGTCCACGTCCAGCGCGTCGATTGTAGGGCGGAGTCTCCCGACCCCGCCGCGGCTGCCGCAACCTCGGCGGGGTCAGGCGACCCTGCCCTGCATGGCAAATACGACTTTCGTTGCCCGACCTGGATCGTCGACGGCACACCGAGCGATTGCGTGAACATCGCGCTCGCGCACCTGCTTCCTGCTGCGCCTGGAGTTAACGGTGGCTTTCAACCCGACGCCGTCGTGAGCGGGATCAACGTCGGCCTGAACGCCAGCCTCGGTTTCATCCTCGCCAGCGGCACGATCGCCGGCGCGTGGGAAGGCGCGCTTCACGGCCTGCCCGCGATCGCCTTTTCCCAGGATCTCTCGGTCGGCCTCTACGATGAGCTCAAAGCCCGCGGCGGCCGGCCCGACGCCACGCTGCACGCACTGCTGAAAATCTCCGCGGCGCGCGCCGCGCAGCTCGCCGCCGAACTGTTGCCCGGCACCGCACCGCGCAGCTTCGTCGTTCACAACATAAATTTCCCGTTTCCCTGCCGCGCCGACACACCGATCCGCTCCACCGTCCCCGCGCGCGTCGTCGTCCCCGGCCTGTTCGGCCCCGCCGCTGATGACGGCACGCACCGCTTCGTGTTCAGCCTCGGCGAAGACATCTCGCCCCAAGAACCCATGTCCGATCGCGCCGCGCTCGCCGCCGGTCTCATCAGTCACACGCGACTCGACTACACGACGCTCGGCCAGGCATGAAGCTCGTGATGTTCGACATGGATGGCACGCTGACCGACAGCTTCGCCATCGATGAAAACTGCTACGTCCTCGCGATCGAGCAGGCGTTGAAACTCGAAGGTGTCGTCACCGAGTGGGAGTCCTATCTCCACGCCAGCTCTTCCTATTGCCTCGAAGAAATCGTCCGTCGCCACCGTGGCACGGTGCCCGACCCGGTCGAATCGCGAGCCGTCCAATCGCGCATGGTCGCGTTGATGGATGAAATCAAAACGCTCCGCGGCCGCGGCACGTCGGAAATTTCCGGCGCGGCCGACTGCATTCGCGCACTCCTCGCACGCGGCTACGCCGTCGCGATCGCCTCGGGCGACTGGGAAGCCACCGCGCGCCACAAACTCACCGCCGCCGGCATCCCCTTCGAAAATCTCCCTTCCGCGTTCTGCGACGTCGCTCACGCGCGCACCGACATCATGCGCACCGCGCTCGCGCGTGCCTGCGCGCACTACGGCTACACCTCGTTCGAGCGCATCGTCTACGTCGGCGACGCCGCCTGGGATGTGCGCGCCTGCCGCGAAATCGGCTGGCCGCTGGTCGCCGTCGGCATCGCCGAGCAAGCCGCGCTCCTCTCCGGCCTCGGCGCGAGTCACGTGATCGCCGACTACCGTCCGTTGGAAAAATTTCTCGCCGCCCTCGAAGCCGCCCAAGTGCCGCGGACCCTCGCAGCATCGATGTAGGAGCCTGCCTGCAGGCGATTCGTCAGCGTCACTTTTACGAGTTGATAGTCGCGTGGTTTCAGTTCCCTTCTCCCATTCTCCTCCAGCGATGATTGAAGTTCGAAATCTCACCCGCGTCTTCCGCACCTACAAAAAACAGCCGGGTTTTTGGGGCGGCGTGAAAGGACTTTTTCATCGCGAGTTCGAGGAGACCGCTGCGGCGAAGGATATTTCCTTCGATATTGCCGAGGGCGAATTCGTCGGCTTCCTCGGCCCCAACGGCGCCGGCAAGACGACGACGTTGAAAATGCTTTCCGGCCTGATCTACCCGACGAGCGGCACCGCACGTGTCGCCGGTTACGATCCCACGAAACGCGAGAACGCCTATCGCCGCCTCTTCGCCCTCGTGCTCGGCCAGAAAAATCAGCTCTGGTGGGATCTTCCTGCAATCGAGTCCTTCAACCTCCTCCGCTCGATCTACGCTCTTCCCGCCGATGGCTACAAAGCGACGCTCGACGAACTCGTGACGCTCCTCGACGTCGGCAAGAAGCTCAACGTGATGGTGCGCGAACTCTCGCTCGGCGAACGGATGAAGATGGAGTTGATTGCCGCGCTGCTGCACCGCCCGCGTGTGCTATTTCTCGACGAGCCGACGATCGGCCTCGACGTGGTATCGCAGAAAGCGGTCCGCCATTTCCTCCGCGACTACAACCGCCGCCACCGCGTCACGATCCTGCTCACGAGCCACTACATGGCGGACATCCAGGAACTCTGCGAACGCGTGATCGTGATCCACAAAGGCACCAAGATTTACGACGGCGCGCTCGCACGCCTCGAGAATGCGGGAGGCGCCAAAAAGAAAATCATCACCTTCATGCCCGCGCTGACCGAAGGCCGGGCCGCCGCGTTTCCCGACACCTGGCAATCGCGCCACGGTACGACGACCCGCGCCGACGGTGGCAAATTCACCTTGCGCGTCCCGAGCGACGAAGTCGTCGCCGTTTCTCAAGAAGTCCTGAGCACCGGCCCGGTCGCCGACATCACGATCGAAGACGTCCCGCTGGAGGACGTGATCACGGAGCTATTCACGTCGCAGTAGGCCCGTTCAAAGCTTCGGCAGTTCCGGAGCCCGCCAGGCATCACCGACGAGCAGGCGCACAAATTCGCGGCACGTGGCGTAGGCTTTATCGACGGCGCGATATAGTTCCGCCGCGCCCGGCTCTGCCGAGAGCGTGATTTGTGAGATTTCCGCTGGTGTGCCGACCCGCTCCACCCGACGCGCTTCTGGAAACGACCGTTCGCCGCGCCGCAATTTGATCTCGTGCAACAATTGGAAGTTCGTCTCGGCCAGCGCTCGATGCAGCATCCGCTGGGCGGCGACGAATTCACCGCGTTCTATTTTCCGCAGGGTCCAGAGCGCATCGCACACAAACCCTTCCGCGAGGTTGTGCACTTCCTCATCGCGCAGGCGCGGATCGTCGATGTCCGCCACCACCTGACGATAAAACGGATCCCATTTGTCGGCGCCTTTAAGAAATCGCCAACCGGGCCGCACCACGACAGCGAGATCCCGCAGAGAGCGGGTCAGCTGCGACGAGGCGCGATGCTGCCCTGCCAACACCGCAGTGTAGAGCGGTTCGAGCAGCGACACCGGCAGCACGACAAAGTCGGCCTCCGCGCTCTCGAACACCGCTGCGATTTTCGGCACGCCGCCGAGCGCCGCGCTGCGCACGGCATACGCCCGCACCTGGAGTCCGAGGCGCTGGGTCCATGCTCGGTCGGAGAACATTTCGGGCTGCGACGTGATGACGTGGAAATCCCAGTCGGACTGTGCATCCGCGCGCCACAACGTATCCTCGTGCTTGCGCACTCGGGAGCCAATGAGCGCCAGCGCCTCGATGGAGGATTCCGCAGCGGCCCACGCCGTCATTTTTTCGCCCAAGTCCATTCTCTCAAAGACTGCGCAGGGAGATCAAAATCTCGGTTCCTTCGAGGCCCGGGCCGGCGTGAATCTCGCCGCCATGCAGGCGAAGGATTTCCTTCGCGAGAAACACCGCCACGCGGCCTTGGTTCGGTACTGCGCCCTCTGTCGGCTCCGGAAAAATGCCCTCGAGTTCCAGTTGTTTTCCCTTGATCGAAAACAGCGCGGTTAGCTCCGCGCCCGCCCCGGTCGAGCGCACCTGGAGCGTCAGCTCGCGCGGCCCGAGTTCACCGCGATTCTCCGCGATCGTGCCGATCAGCGCCTCAAGCGCGAACTCCAGCAGCCGCTTGCTTACGGCCAGCACCACCGGATCAGGCCCCACTTCGACCCGCACCTTGAGCGAAGCGCCGACCGTGCGTGCAAGTTCGCGAATGTCCACTGGCTCGGCCTCAGCTTCGTGCAGAATCTGCATCAACCCGAGTTGCTGGTTCAACGATTCAAGTTTGCGAACATCGCCTTTCACTGTCGCCACCAGAGGGGGCGGAAGCGGTTGCTCGTCGCTGCTCTGGCGGTAGGTCGTGAGGGAAACGAGCGCATTGCCCAATTCGTGGCTCAGCGTCAGCGCCAGTTCGCGCAGGAGGTTTTTCCGGTTTGCCCGCTGGCGAGTCGCCTCATCGTGCACCTCCCCGCTCGCCTCTTCCCAGTAAGCCCACACTCCGCCGGTCTCTGTGACAAGTCCCGCGCTGGCGCGAAACGGTTGCCCGGCAGCCGGGGACACACGACAGACCTCACGCAGGCGCCGGGCCTGCCCGATTAGGTCGCGCACCACCAGCGGCACATGACGCGGCGCATTCTCGTCACCCGCCAGTACCAGCGTGCTCGGCAGGTATTTCGCGCCGAGCCGCGCTTGTTCGGCGAGTTGATGCAGTCGACCCAATTGAGCCGACTTCGCTAAAAAATGTCGGAGCAGCCGTGCAAAAAAAACGGCGCGTGACTGGTCCGCGTCATCGTAAGGCTGGCCATCGTCCCGTACGCCGAGCGCGATCAAGCCCAACAGGCGGCCGTTGTCGTGAATCGGCACGAGCAATCGCGCGCCCCAGAGTGCGAGGCGGTTGCGCACCGCGAGTTCCGCGATCGGGTCGGCGGGGCTATTCCACTGCGCGCCATCGATCACCGCCGGGTGATTCTCCAGGAAAGCCACGAGCGGATCGTGACTCGGAAAAAATGACGTGCCGCGATCGGCGCGAAACCCATCAGCCTCCCGCAGGAAAAAAACCGCATGCGACGCCCTCAGCAGGAAACGCGAGGCGCGACGAAATTCCGCAATCAGGCGATCCCGCGTATCGAGATTTTCCACCGCGCCTTCGAGGAAATCCCACAGCTCCGCCGTTTCCCCGCCATGAGTCTTCACCGCCGGGCGAACCGGTTCCCAACGGCGGGATTTTTCGGCCAGCAACTCGACCATGCTCTGCTTTTCGGCGAGTTCCTCGATCAGCGGGAGCAGCTCGCGGAGCCGCGTCGTACTTTCCTCGTAGGATAGAAAAACTCGCGCCCTTCCGGATATCCGCGCCTGCTCGAACGGCAGGCTGCGCGGCTCACCGACGTAGATCGTAGGGCACTTGGCGAACGAGGGCGGCAGCGATGGTTCGTTGGCCGCATCCAGGACGACGACCGCGGAGAAACCGGCGGAGGTGCCGAGTGGAAAATTTTGCGAGCCGATGCGCAGAGCCGCCCGGCCGGTGGGCAACTGGCGCTCCCATGCGTCCGCGAGCGCATTGTCGGACGTGGCCAGGATCACGAGGCTGGACATGGGAAAAGGATCCTAAACGTGGCCCCGCGGCCCGGCTGTAGGGGATCGACGGTGATGGTCGCGTCGAGGCCAGCAAGAATATCGCTACAGATGGCCAGACCAAGACCGAAGCCAGACGACTTCGTGGATTGAAACGGTTGAAACAAACGCGGCCGGATTTCCGATGCGATGCCCGGCCCGCTATCCTCGACTGTCATCTCGACATAGTTCCCGACGTTTTGAGTGGAGACTTTGACCCAGCGCGGCCCTTCCTGCTTTTCCACGGCTTGGATCGCATTGAGACAAAGATTCAGCAGCACCTGTTTCGCCGCGGACCCGTCCGTAAGCACGTGATCCGGCGCGGCGCTTAGCTCGGTGAGAAATTCGATGTGTTTGTCGACCGCCTTCGCCGCGACCAACTCGACACTGGCCCGCAGGACCGGATGCAATTCGATTTTTTGTGCCTGATATGCTCGGGGCGAGGCGAGATCGAGCAGTTGTTCCGTGAGGCGGTCGATCCGCGTGACCTCATCGCCGATCAGGGTAAAAAATTTTTCGCGAAAAATCGGATCCTGGTAGTGTTTCGGCAGGAGTTGCACGAAAGTCTTGATCGTGACGAGCGGGTTCCGGATCTCATGCGCCATGCTCGCTCCGAGCAAGCCGACCGTAGCGAGCTGCTCCGCGTGCTGCGCCTTGACGGAAAAATGGGCTCGCTCGAGCGCACTCTCGATGATGGACGCGAGTTCCATCAACTGCGTCACCTGCGGGTAGGTGAACGGGCGCCGTGATGCTGTGGGACCAACTCCGACCAGCGCCGTCAGCGAGGGGCCCTCACCGATGACAAGCGCACCGAGTGATTGATCGGAAAGCAATTTTGCGAGCGTTTGACGGTCGGGAGTGGAGCGCTCGCGCGAAAGCCGTTCGGGAGTCGCCCAACGTAGCTGTCGCAAAGCGACTATCGCCGGGCAATCCTCGGCTAAATTCACGCTGCCCAGGCGGAGAGAGCCTTTGGCCCCTGCGCTCACGACGGCATGTCCCGAGTGACCCCAGCCTCTAAGGATGTCGACAAAGGCATTCTCGAGATTCTCGATCCGAGTTTCGTTTCGAGTCACCGCAAATGCCGCTTGTCGGGCCGCAGTGGCCTGCGGGTAGAAATGAAAAAGGTGATCCAGCCAGTTGCTGGACACCGCTGCCAACCACAACGCCAACGCCGTGACCGCGACCCACGCCACCGGCCCGGGCAAAACCATACCTAGAAGCCGATCGAGCCCGTAGGCCACCCCGGCAACCGCCGCGACAAGCAACGAGCGCTCGATGCCGACCAGCACTATCTGCCGGGCATCGAAAATCCGATGCGTTGTAATCGCCAATCCGATGCCCGTGTAAAAAATCAGCACCACGAGCGGCTGCATGCGAATATAAATCCGATCTCCGGTCGCCGCGTTCAGGGCCATGGTGATAATGACGGAACTCACCATCGCACAGCCGCCGCCAAGCCAAATCTGTAGCTCCAGCCGAGGCGCGCCGAGCAGGGATTTACCGGTCCTGAAAGCCTCGAAGAACATATACGCGTAAAGCGCCAGGAGCGACCATATGTAAACGTGATAGCCCGTTCCAAAAGCCCGGTTCGCCGCGGTCGAGTGGGCCGGAATGAAAAAATTGGTGAACGGTAAGACCGCCAGCAATCCGCAAACCGCCAGCCACGGCGCCTGCTTCCACAAACTTGCCGCCCACGAACTCGGCCCATCACCGACAACGCTTTCTTTGACCATCCAAAAAGTGAACGGAATCATCCCGCCCACCGCGCAACTCGCCCTGAGCCAGGGCAGTCCTTCACCAGCGGGCACCACCACTGCCACATGCAGGCAGGAGAGCCACATCGCGATATGGACCGAGCAGGCGAATACCGCCCAATTCACTCTTCGCCCGGGATTCGACCAGACGATTGATCCCCCGACGATCACTACGACGGTCGCCGCGACGGATGCTGGGGTGACTAACATTTTCTGAGAACCAGGCTGGCGTTAACTCCTCCAACTCCGTGCGCATTCAGCAATGTCAGCTCATGGTCCAAGAGGCGCGCTTTGTTGCTCAATTTCAACGGGCACATCGGATCGGGATAGTCCCAATTCACTGTAGGCGGAATCTCGCCCGCTGCCTGGGCCAACGCCGCTGCGGCCAATTGAATTGCTGGCGACGCCGCTAACGGAGTCCCAATTGCGCCTTTGATGGAAACCGCCGGGATTTCACACAGGTGGGCCCCGAACAATTGTTGCATTGCAGAACATTCACCCGCGTCGACGAGACGATGCCCCGGGCCCCACGCATTTAACATCTCGATCTCCGACGGACGAATCCCCGCCCCCGCGATCGCAAGCCGACCCGACGTGGTGAGGCCATCGCACAAACCGGTCGGCGTATCGTTCGCAAAAGCGTATCCCTCGATAAAACTGTATCCTCGCCGGCGGCTTGACTCGGGTTCGACCACAAACATGCACGCGCCTTCGCTGACCACCCCCGTTGTCCGCCACAGGTCGAACGGCCGACTCATTCTTCCCGGCATTTCCGAAGTCGCCGGCGTCATCTCGCCCGAACGGAACTCCAACATCGGGAAGCGGTGCAACGGCGCTTCAGAACCACCGCAAATCACCAAATCGCATTCACCGGACGCCACCAGATCCGCCCCGTATCCGATGGCATCCAATCCAGCGCAGCACTGCGTGGACACGGCCATCGTTCGCGCCGCTGCGCTCAATGCGTGATTCACCGCGCTTGGAACGCTGGATACGCCAGTCGAGTACAGCGTCCGCGGCTGCGCCCCACGAGGGCCCTTTTGCGCCGCCCCGTCGATCGAACCGACAATCCCCCCAAAGTCCATCAAGCTCGATCCCGTGACGATCGCGCCATTCCACTCTCGAAACTCCGTCGTCGAGATTCCTGCATCATCCAACGCGAGCATTGCTCCTGCCACCGCAAACAAACTTTGTCTCGATGCCCCGCGTGGCAGCACACGCCGGTCCGGCACAAATTTCGCCGCATCAAAGCCGGAAATATACGCGGCTACAAAAGCGCCGTGCTCCTCCCCCAGCTTCGTATACGGCCGCACCCGGCTCACCGGCTCCAGAATCCCTTTCCAAAACTCCTCCCGCCCGATGCCGGCAGGCGTGACCGGTCCGATCCCGGTGATCTTGACTCGGCGGCGCTTCATTCGCCGTCAGCTCGCGGCCGGGAAACTCATCTTCACCGTCGTGCCCTTGCCGGGACTCGAATCCAACGCCAGCGTCGCGCCGTGCGTCCCCAGCAGGTGCCGGCAAATGCTCAGCCCCAGCCCCGTGCCGTTCTCCTTGTCGCTGAATCCGCCCTTCAATGCCCGCCGCACGTGGTCCGCATCCATCCCGCCGCCATTGTCCATCACCGACACGTCCACGCGATCCGCATTGCGCACCACTGCCACCACGAGCTGCTTCGCGCCCGCCTCCAGCGCATTTTTAAAAAGATTCTGAAACACCCGCATCAGCTCGAACTTCGAACCGCGCACCATCGCCGACGACAGCCCCGTGAACTGCACCGCGATCTCCCCGAAGAACACCACGTGCCGCACTTCCTGCACCACTTGCACGATGTCCAGCCGCGTAAATTCCGCCGATTTCTTCGACGCCTGTCGCCAGTTTTCCGAGAGGTGATGACAATACTCCGCCGCCTTCTCCACGATGCCCGCATACTCCCGCAGCCGCCGCCCACGCTCCGGATCCTGCGCCGCCACCGCCCGCGCTTCCTCCACCAGCAGCGTCGCGTATCCAACAACTACGGTCAGCGGATTGTTCAAGTCGTGCACCAGCTCCACCGACGCCCGTCCTTGCCAGATGTGCGGCTCCTTCTGGTCGATCTCGCGCTTGAGCGCACCGTTCATCTCGCGCGCCTCCTGGCTCAATTTCGCCTGCTGCCGGCGCACCCGCGACGCCTCCGCCTGCTTTCGCACCGCCTCGATCAGCTCCGCAATATCCGGCGGCTTGCGCAGGTATTGGTTCGCGCCCGCGACCATTGCCTGTTGCGCCGTGAGCAGCGTGCCATAGCCGGTCAACATCACCACGGACACGAGCGGGTCGATCTTGCGAATCTCTTCGAGCGCGCGAATGCCATCCATCTCCGGCATCCGGATATCCAGTACGATCACCGAGAAAATCTTCGCCCGCAGTTTCGTCAGCGCCTCGACCGCGCGCTCGGCCGTTTCCACCGTGAACTCCGACGACAACGTGAATGCGATCGACTCGCGCGGACCGTATTCGTCATCGACCACCAGTACGTGAGGCTTCGTCGCAGTAGCCGGCTGGAGCGGGGGTTTTTCAGTGAGCATCGGCGGAGACATGGGTGGACTCGCCGCCGGAGATTTTGCCCCGGCAAAAACTTGTCCAATCACCGCGTTGTTTGCAGGCGACGACGCGACGTGTCAAGGAGCGCATCCGTCACGACTCGCTTCAGTTTCCACTCTGATGAGAGTGAAAAGTTATTTCGTCCGATGGTCTCCGCTCTTTCCATACACCGCTTCGTCCGGCGTTCGCGAACTCGCGGGTAAGGAGAACTCCCCAGCAGTCCCCGGGCCCGCCCAAACGCGCCCACGCCGCCGCTGCGATCGCACGCCGCCCGGTCGCCTTGCCTTCATCAGGATTGATAAAATTCCTTCGCTCCCGAAGCTCATCCCCGTGTTATTTCTCGTCGGAATCGTCGGCCTCGTGCTCGGCGCGCTCATCGCCGCGCTTCTCTTCTCCGCCCGTCACGCTCCTCTCGCCGAACGCGCCCGGCTCGCCCTCGCCGACAACGAATCGCTCCGTCCCCAACTCGCTCAGCTCTCTTCCCTCAACGCCCAGCTCACCACGTCCCTCGCCGCCGAACGCGCCACCGCCGCCGAAAAAATCGCCGCGCTCACCGACGCCCACACGCGCATCGCCAACGAATTCAAAGCTCTCTCCGCCGACGCCCTCAGCCGCAACAACGCCTCCTTCCTCGAACTCGCGCGCGAAACCTTCGCGCAGCTCCAGCAACAATCCGCCGGCGACCTCGACAAGCGCCAGCAGGCGATCGACGCCATCGTCAAGCCGCTCAAGGAATCCCTCCAGCAGGTCGACGCCAAAATCGGCGCCATCGAAAACGCCCGCAAGGAAGCCTACGGCACGCTCTCCGAACAGCTCCGCTCGCTCAACACCGCGCAGCTCCTCCTCCAGACCGAGGCCTCCCGCCTCTCCACCGCTCTTCGTTCCACGAGCTACGCCGGCAGCTGGGGCGAACTCCAACTCCGCCGCGTCGTCGAGATGGCCGACATGCTCGGCTACTGCGACTTCTGCGAACAGGAAACCTCCGGCAGTCTCCGCGCCGATCTCGTCGTGCGCCTCCCCGGCGGCCAGCGCATCGTCGTCGATGCGAAGACTCCCCTCGAAGCCTTTCGTGCCGCGAGCGAGACCACCGATGAGACCGTCCGCGCCGCGCGTCTCGCCGAGCACGCCCAAAAAGTCCGCGGCCACATCGACGCCCTCGGCGCGAAAAACTACTGGGAGCAGTTTCAACCCGCGCCCGAATTCGTCGTCCTCTTCCTGCCCGGCGACCAGTTCCTCGGCGCCGCGCTCCACGCCGACAGCACGCTGATGGATCGCGCGATCGCGAAACGCGTTCTCCTCGCCACGCCCTCCACGCTCATCGCCCTCCTGAAAGCCGCCGCCTACGGCTGGCGCCAGGAATCCGTTTCGAAAAATGCCGAGGAAATCAGCACGCTCGGCCGCCAGCTCCACGACCGCATCGCGACCTTCACCGACAACCTCGACAAAATCGGCCGCGGCCTCGACACCGCCGTCAAAGGTTTCAACTCCGCCGTCGGTTCCTTCGAAGGCATGCTCGTCCCCGGCGCGCGAAAATTTGCCGAACTCGGCGCCCAAGGCGCGAAGAAACTCGCGTCGCCCGCCCTCGTCGAAACCGCCGTCCGCGAAATCGCCAAGCGGATGTAGGGCGGGGTCTCCCGACCCCGCCGTTCGCCTTCGCCGACCTTCGCACCTCGTCGAACAACTCCACTTCTCTTCCTCTCGCGTTTTTGTCCTCCTCTGTTTCCCGCCATGCCCGCCCCCCATTCGCTCCACGGCACCTGGGAAATGATCCGTGCCGAATCCGCCGGCGAAAATTCTCCCGACCTCCTCGCCCTTCGCGTCGAACTCGAAATCGCCGGCGACAACTATCTCGTCCGCTTCGCCGGCCAGACCGCCGACCGCGGCACGTTCATCCTCGAGTCCGATCGCTCGCTCACCCTCCTCGGAGTCGAAGGCCCCAACCGCGGCCGCACGATCCCTTGCATCTTTCAACAAAAGGGCGATCGCCTCCGCATTTGCTACGGCCTCGACGGCGTCGCGCCCGTCGCGTTCACCACCGCGTCCCACCCGCAGCACTACCTCGCCACCTACCGCCGCCTCTGACCGGATCGCCGAACTGCCAGCCTCGAATCGCCTATCCCCAGGCCTTCTCACCACAGGCAACGAAGGGAACCAAGCACGCCCCGCCATCCACGCCTCTTCGTTACCTTCGTTGCCTCTCGAGAAAATCAAACGACCCTCGATCAAAAAAAGTCGGTTTTGAACAGGAGCCCGCAGAGGGAGCGCAGAGAACGATCCGAGTCAGAAACCTAACCTCTGCTTCCTCTGCTTCCTCCTGTAAATGGATCGATCCGATCGGAAGGGATTGGATCTCTTCTCCCGATTGTTTCCGATATTCCCCGGCAATGCCGGGTTCTTATTCCAATGTGCTTCCAAGATGAGGCCAATTCGTCCCGCCGCTCCCGCGGCGGGCTACGTCTGAATGTAGCCCTGCGCGGGAGCGCAGGGATGGCCTCAACTTGAAAGCAGGTTGGAATTAGCTTCTGAAAAAATTCCGGATTCCGATTCTCAATCGCCCCATGCATCTCTCCGGCCTCTTCCTTTACCCCGTCAAATCCCTTCGCGGTTTCTCCGTCTCTTCCGTCGCCGTCGATGAACTCGGCCCCGTCGGCGATCGCCGCTTTCTCGTCGTCGATGCCGAGGGCCAGTTTCTCACGCAGCGCGCCCACCCGCGCATGGCGCTCATCGCCACCGCGCTCACTCCCACCGATCTCGTCCTCAGTGCCGACGGCGCCGGTTCGATCACTGTCCCGCTTCGCGCTGCGACGCCGCCCACACACCGTGTCGTCACCATCTGGCGCAGCCGCGATCTCCTCGCCGAGGACTGCGGCGCCGAAGCCTCCGCCTGGCTCTCCGCCTTTCTCGGCCTGCCGTGTCACCTCGTTCGCATCGGCGAAAAATTCCGCCGCCCCGTCCTCGAGCGCCCGCCCTACACCTCCGCCCCACCCGACGCCCCGCTCGTCGACGGTCGCGTCGTCTCCTCCGACCTCTTCACCTTCGCCGACGGCTTTCCCTTCAAAATTCTCAGCGAAGCCTCCCTCGCGAATCTCAACGACCACCTCGTCACCGCCGGCGAAGAGCCCGTGCCGATGGGCCGCTTCCGTCCCTCGCTCGTCGTCGGCGATTGCGACGCGTTCGCCGAAGATCGCTGGACGCGCGTCCGCATCGGAGCGCTAACGTTCCGCACCGGCGGCCCGTGCGCCCGCTGCATCATCACGACGACCGATCAGCTCACCGGCGAACGCGGCAAGGAGCCGCTTCGCACCCTCGCCTCCTACCGCCGTGACGCCGCCGATCCCACGCGCATCAACTTCGGCCTGAACCTCACGCACGAAACGAAATCCGGCGCGCTCCACCTCGGCGACTCCGTCGAAGCCCTCGGGTAGGACGCGTCATCCCTGACGCGCCGCTCGTAACAAGCTAACGCCCTGCCGCCATCCATCCCTCTGCTGTCGCTGCGGGCTACGCGCGCCCTTGTAGCCCTGCGCGGGAGCGCAGGGACTTTGCCGCGCCAATCAGACCGATCCGCCAACCTCCCTAAAGCGCCCCCACTTTGATCACGCCCAACCAAAGACTTCGTGGCTGCCGCCGGCGCTCCACGTGAACCCGCATTCTCCGTCTCTAAATCCAGTCCGCTTCTCCGCCGTCAATCCTCCCCGGTCACCCGTCCGCGCCGCGCCTTGTGCTTCGCGCGGATTTTTTTCGCCGCGAGCATTCGCACTTTCTGGCCGTGACTTTTCTGCCGTGTCCTTCGCCGGTCCGCCTCGCGCGCCTGCACGGCCGCCTCAACCGCGCTCCGCCGCCGCGCCTCGAGCTTCCCGCACAACTCCTGCCACGCCGTCTCCCGATTCGCCGCCTGCGAGCGCTCCGCCTGGCAGCGCACTTCGATCCCCGTCGGCCGATGCCGCAGCCACACCGTCGACGACGTCTTGTTGATCTTCTGCCCGCCCGGCCCCGCTCCGCGCACGAACCGCTCGTCCACATCCTCGCTCCTCACGCCGAGCGTCGCGAGCCGTTCGAGAATTTGAGTTGGTAAAGCCATGGTCGCATCCTTTCCTTGAGGGAAACTTCGGAAAGTTGAGAGTCGATAGTCGAGAGCTGAGAGACCGAATCGCTCCGGGATGCGTGCCGATCTTTGTTTTTGCGCTCAACACCCAACCCTCAACTCTCAACTATTTCCGAGGGAAACTTATCGCACACGGTCGAGTCAAACCCACCCCTTCCGCTTCACCCTCTTCGCCACTATGATCACCGGACCCGTTTGGTCAGAAAAACTTCGCGCCGAAATCGGCAAAGCCGTCATCGGCCAGGACGCCGCCATCGAGCGCCTCCTCGTCGCGCTCCTCGCCAACGGCCACGTCCTCCTCGAGGGCATGCCCGGCCTCGCGAAGACCCTCCTCGTCAAATCCCTCGGCGCCGCCCTCGGCGTCCAATTCGAGCGCATCCAGTTCACGCCCGATCTCCTCCCGAGCGACGTCGTCGGCACGATGATTTTCCAACCCAAGACCGGCGAGTTCTCCGCCCATCGCGGCCCCATCTTCGCCAACCTCCTCCTCGCCGACGAAATCAACCGCGCGCCCGCCAAGGTCCAGTCCGCCCTCCTCGAAGCGATGCAGGAGCGCCAGGTCACGATCGGCGGCCACACGCATCCGCTGCCGAAACCGTTTTTCGTCATGGCCACGCAAAACCCGGTCGAGCAGGAGGGCACCTACCCGCTTCCCGAAGCGCAGACCGACCGTTTTCTTTTCAAGCTCCTCGTCGACTACCCGAGCGCCGAGGAGGAATCCGCGATGATGCAGCGCTGGGGCCAGGTCACCAAACAGCCCGCCGTCACCGCCGCCTCCAGCGGCGCCGAACTGCTCGAACTCCGCAACGCCGTCGATGCGATCCACGTCTCGCCCGCCGTGCAGGGTTACGTGCTCTCCGTTGTCCGCGCCACGCGTGCCCTCGCCGAATCCCGATCGCCGAACTCCGATCTCCGCTCTTCGAAAAAATATCTGAACTTCGGCGCCTCGCCCCGCGCCTCGCTCGCGCTCTATCAATCCGGCCGCGCCCTCGCCTGGCTCCGCGGTCAGGACTACGTCTCGCCCGCGCTCATCCAGGAACTCGCCCCCGACGTCATGCGCCACCGCATCGGCCTCACCTACGAAGCCGAAGCCGAGGAAATCACCACCGACAAAATCATCGCGCAGGTCCTCGAGAAAACGCCCGTCCCCGCTGCATGATGCGCGCAACGCGCCTCCTGCGGAAGCTCCAAGCTCCATTGAATCTCCCATTTTCAAACCTCCGGTGTCCGCCCCATTGGTGTTTCGCCCGCGCCTGGTGTTTCTCTGGAGCTTGGATCTTGGAGCTTGGATCTTTCTAGCCCAGCCCGATGCCCATCGAAAATCGAGAATCCAAAATCGAAAATCCCCTGGCCCTCCTCCGCCAGCTCGAGTGGCGCGTGCGCCACGCCGTGGAAAACATGCTCAGCGGCGAATATCGCTCCACGTTCCGCGGCCGCGGCATGGAGTTCGATCAAGTCGTCCGCTACGAATTCGGCGACGACGTCCGCGACATCGACTGGAACGTCACCGCGCGCCTCGGCGAACCCTACCGGAAAAAATTCGTCGAAGAGCGCGAGGTCACGCTCCTCGTCGTCTTCGAAGATTCCCCGTCGCTTCTCTTCGGCTCCGGCGCGCAGTCGAAACGCGAAGCGCTCCTCGAACTCGCCGGCCTCGTCATGCTCCTCGGCGCCGTCAACCGCGACCGCGTCGGCTTCGTCCACGCCTCGCCCTCCGGCAATCTCTTCCGCGAACCCGTCCGCGGCCGTGGCGCCATCCTCCACGCCGCCGCCACTCTCCTCGGCCAGCCTCCGCCCAGTCTCTCGGCCCTCGACTCCCAACTCTCGACTTCCTTCATTCCCTGGCGCTTCCTCGCCCGCGCCGCGCCGAAGCACAGCGTGCTCCTCTGGCTCAGCGATTTTCCTCCCCGCGCCGTGCCCGAGGGCTGGCCCGTCCTCCAGCGCCGCTACCAAACGATGGGCTTCCGCGTCGACGATCCATGGGAACGCGAACTTCCCGCCGGCGAAACGTTCGCCGCCTACGATCCCGCCGCCGGCCGCCTCGTCACGCTCGAGGGCAGCACCGCCGAACGCGCCGCCCACGCCGCCTGGCGCTCCGATCGCGACGCCGCCTGGCACGCGCTCTTTCCCGCCCCGCTCAGCCGCCTCGTCGTCGGCACCGGCGAAAACCGCCTCGATGCCCTCGTGAAATTTTTCCACGCCCGCATGACCGCCCCGCGCTGACGCGCGGAAGATCCAAGTTCCAAGATCCAAGCTCCAAAGAATCTCCAAATTTAAAACCTCCAAAAAATGCCGACCTTCCCTGGATCTTTGCCCGTCTTGAAAATTCTCTGGAGCTTGGATCTTGGGGCTTGGTGCTTTCCGCCGCCGCCGCCGCCGCGATGAACCAATTCGTCCTCCACGATCCTCTCTGGCTCCTCGCCCTCCTCGCGATTCCCGCGGCGATCTGGCTCCGCGGCCGCCGCCGCGTGCCCGTCCTGCTCGTCCCCTTCGCCGCCGCCTGGCACCGCCCGTCGCTCGCCTCCGTTTCCCGCTGGCCCGTCGGTCTCGCGACGCTCGGCCTCGTCCTCCTCATCGGCGCGCTCGCCCGCCCGCAACGCGTCGAGGACAAACGCGAGGTTCACTCACAGGGCTACGATATCGTCCTCGCGATCGACCTCTCCACTTCGATGCTCTCCGAGGACTACGAGCGCGACGGCGACCGCATCAACCGTCTCCAGGCGATCAAACCCGTCATCCAGGCCTTCATCGAGAAACGCCCCGCCGACCGCATCGGCATCGTCATCTTCTCCGGCCGCGCCTACACCATGGCGCCGCTCACCTTCGACCACGACTGGCTCTCGCGTCAGATGGAGCGCCTCAAGATCGGCCGACTCGAACCCGGCACCGCGATCGGTGACGGCCTCGGCGTCGCCCTCACCCGCCTCGAGCAGGCCAAGCGCGAATCCAACGGCAAACGCCAGGGCGCCTTCATCGTTCTCCTCACCGATGGCGCCAACAACCGCGGCTCCATCACCCCGCAGCAAGCCGCCGAACTCGCGAAATCCCGCGGTATCCCACTCTACACGATCGGCGCCGGCAAGGACGGCCTCGTGCTCATGCCGGTCCTCGACGACAACCTGAATCCCATCCTCGACGGCATCGGCCGGAAACAATACCGCCGCGTCGTCTCCGATCTCGACGAAACCACGCTCCGCGAAATCGCCGAGCAAACCGGCGGACATTTCTTTCGCGCTGCCGACATCAGCACCGCCGAGTCCGCCTTCCGCGCGATCGACAAAGCCCAGAAAATCGAATTCCAGGCGAAAAGTTATCTCCTCACGACCGAACTCTTCCTCTGGCTCGCCATCCCCGGTCTCTCCGCCCTCGCCCTCGCCGCTCTCACGCTCGCGATCAAAGGTAGGGCGCGGACTCCGCGCCGCGCCGCGCCCACCTCCAGTTCCCCGTCCGCCCCCCCGCCCGCCCAAGATCCCCTCTCGAGAGGGGTGGCCGCAGGCCGGGGTGTGTTGAGCGCCGCGAGTCCCAAATGACCTTCGCCAGCCCCCATCTCCTCTGGCTGATCCTCCTCCCCTTCGCCTGGCTCGCGTGGGATCTCCTCCGCCGTCGCCGCGCTTCCGATACAACCCACCCGAAAATCCTCCGCGCCGAAGCCGGCTCCCATTCTCTTCAGCTCTCAGCTCTCAGCTCTTCGCTCTCAGCTTCTTCTCCTCGCGTCCGCCCCTGGCTCTGTCTCGGCCTCGCCCTCGCCGTCGTCGCCCTCGCCCGTCCGCAATGGGGCCGCCTCGAAGAACCCGTCTTCGACCAGTCGCGCGAAATCCTCATCGCGATCGACCTCTCGCGCTCGATGCTCTCGCCCGACGTGAAGCCTTCACGCCTCGATCGCGCGAAACTTCTCACTCAGTCCCTCCTCGAAAAACTCACCGGCGAACGCGTCGGCCTCGTCGTCTTTTCCGGCACCGCCTTTCTCCAAAGCCCCCTCAGCGCCGACTACGAAATCCTCCGCGAATTTCTCCCCGCCCTGAATCCCGATTTCCTCCCCGAAGGCGGCACGAATTATCAAGCGCTCATCGACACCTCGCTCAGCGCGTTCGGTTCCACCACCGCCGCCGACCGCTTCCTCGTCATTCTCAGCGACGGCGAGGCGACCGACGACCACTGGCGCGACCGCATTCCCGACCTGAAGAAAAAAGGCATCCGCGTACTCGGCCTCGGCGTCGGCACGGCCGCCGGCGCGATGATCCCCGACGGCTCCGGCGGCCTCGTCAAAGACGAACGCGGCGCCGTCGTCCTCTCGAAACTCGAAAACAAAACCCTCCAGGAACTCGCCGACGCCACGAACGGCGTCTACCAGGACGCCTCTTCCTGGATCGATCTCGCCGCGCTCATCAACACCACCGTCGATGCCGGCAAGAAAGGCGACTTCCTCGAGAAAAACACCATCCGCCTCGTCGAGCGTTTCCAATGGCCGCTCGCCCTCGCGCTCTGGTTTCTCCTCGTGAGTTTCTACTACGAATTTCCCGTCCGCCCGAAGCCGCGCGACATCAAACTCACCGGCCCCGACGCATCGCGTGGCACGGGCAACCTGCCCGTGCTCCCCACCGCCGCCCTTCTCCTCCTGGTCGCCCCCGCGTTTTTCTTCACCGCGCCGCCCGTCCGCGCCGCCGTCATCCCCGCCGCCGCCCCTTCGAAAGCGGACCTGTCCGCCGCAGGCCCGGCGAAGGCGGAAGACATCGGCCCCCAACTCGGCAAGATCTACGCGCGCCTCGCCAACCAGGATCGCCTCTCCGCCCAGGACTACGCCGAGGTCGCCCGCGAGACGCTCCGCTGGGGCAAGCGCTTTCAGGAAAACGGCCAGCCCGTCCTCCCCGGCCCCGTCCACGACGCCATCGAAGCCGTCGACCGGCTCATCGCGATGGATTCGAAAATCGCCGACTGGACCAAGCTTCGCGCCGAACTCGAAGACCTCCTGAAAAAACCCGACGAGCAGAAGCAGGATAAAAAAGATCAAAAAGATCAGCAGGACAAAAAGGACCAGAAGGACCAACCGCAGGACAAACAGAATCAGGACCAGTCCAAGCAGGACCAAAAAAATCAGGACCAGCAAAAACAGGATCAGTCGCAGAAGCAGGACCAGCAGCAAAAACAGCAGCAGGATCAATCCAAACCAGGCGAGTCGAAGGACCAGAAGTCCGACGCGCAGAAAAAAAACGACGACCAGAATTCCGCCTTCGGCGACATGAAGGACCGCAAGCAGCCGCCGCCCCCGCCGCAGGATTCCCAAAAAGTCGGCGGCGTCCCCGAGAAAAAACCCGGCGAGCAGCCTCCGCCCACCGACCCGCAACTCGCGCTCCCGCTCCAAAAACTCGATCAGCTCCGCAACCAGGATTCTCCCGCCGAACTCTTCGAACTCATGCAGGGCGAAAAGCAAAAAGGCCCGCCCAAATCCCCCGGCAAAAACTGGTGACCCTCATGCTTTCCTGCCTTTCATCCAGCTTCGTAGCCCGCCGCAGGAGCGGCGGGATGTCCGCCTAACCGCGCCCGAATTTCCCATGCGCCGCCTCTTCGCTTTCGTTCTCTTCGCCGCGTTCACCCTCACCGCCGCCCGCGCCCAATCCGTCCACTGGGAAAACTCCGACTCCGGCGACGCCTCCGAGGTCACGCTCGTCTTCCAGGACTGCTCGCCCAACGGCGACCCGCAGCTCCCGACCATTGCCGGCACCACCTTCGCCTTGATGGGCCGCTCCGAAAACATGTCGGTCGTCAACTTCTCGATGACGCGCACGCTCGTCCTCAGCTATCGCGTCCGCACCACCCGTTCCGGCGCCATCCAGATTCCCGCGTTCACCGTCCAGACCAACAAAGGCGCCATCAAAGTCCCCGCCTTCACCGGTGGCGTCCCGCGCACCGCCGCCGACGCCAACGTCACCGCGCGCCTCGAGCCCGCCGCCACCACCGTCTGGGCCGGCGAAGTCTTCGGCCTCACCTACACGCTCGACCTCCCCCGCCGCTCGCTGAATCAGGCCAACGCCACGATCGACTGGAACCCCGCGCCGCTCGTCACCGAAGACTGGTCGAAGTTCGAGCAAGCCGAATTCATGGTCAGCGGCGAAGCCCACATCGACCTCGTCTGCCGCACCCGCGGCTACGCGAAAACCGACGGACACATTTCGCTCAACTCCGCCAACCAACTCGTCAACCTCCAGAGCGGCAACGTCGGCTTCGGCCTCTTCTCGATGCCGCGCATCGAGCAGCTCTCCGTCGCCTCCGACCGCCCCACCATCAACGTCCGTCCGCTTCCGCCCGCGCCCGCCGGGTTCCGCGGCGCCGTCGGCCATATCAAACTCACCTCGAAAGTCGTCCCCACCACCGCCGCCGTCGGCGAGCCCATCACCTGGACGCTCGAACTCAGCGGCACCGGCAACTGGCCCGACATCCCCGGCCTCCCTCAGCGCGAAGTCTCGAAAGATTTCAATGTCGTCTCGCCCCAGGCCAAACGCACGCCCGCCGAGGGCAAACTCTTCGACGCCACGCTCACCGAAGACGTCGTCCTCGTCCCCACGAAAAGCGGCAGCTACACGCTCAGCCCCGTCGCGTTCGTCTATTTCGATCCCGCCGCCGGCGACTACAAAACGATCAACACGCCGCAGACGACCGTCACTGTCTCCGCCCCGCTTCCGCCGGTAGGGACGGCTGTCCCAGCCGTCCGCAGCGCCAACCCGACCGAAGCCGCTCCGAAATCCGCCTCCACCTCCGCCGAATCGAAAATCGAAAATCGCGAAGCAAAAATCTCCCCTCCGCCCGTCGGTCTTCCACGCGAGCCGCTCTCCGGCGCCACCGTCGCCTCCGTCCCGCTCACCCGCCGCACGCTCTTCGCCTACGTCGCCCTGCCCTTCGCGTTCCTCCCATTTTTCTGGGCGTTTCTCGCGATCCGCCGCGCCCGCGAAACCGATCCCCTCCGCCCCCAACGCGAGGCCCGCGCCCGCCTCTCCGCCACGCTCTCTCAACTCTCAACCCTCAACTCGCAACCCTCATCTTCCGGCTCTCAACTCTCAGCTCTCAACTCTCAACTCCAGCAGCAGCCGCTGCTGCTGGCCTGGCAGCACGACACCGCGCTCCTCTTCCGCCTTTCCTACGCTGCCCCCTCCCCGCACGTGGTAGGGACGGCTCTCCGAGCCGTCCGCCCTCCGCTTTCCGAGGCGGACGCCGCCGCGTGGTCCCAACTCTGGCTCGAATCCGACCGCGCGCTCTACAGTGCCGACGCCGCCCTTACCCCCGAATGGGCCACCCGCGCCGAAGCCGCTCTCGCCGCGAAACGCCTCCCCGGCTTCCAACCGCTCGCCGCCTTTCTGCCGCGCAATCTCTTCCCCTTCGTCGCCGCCGTGGCCCTCCTCCTCACTCTCGCCCCCTTCGCCTCCGGCCAAACCCCGAACTCCGCCTCCACAACCCGGAACCCGGAACCCGTAACTCCGAACTCAGAACTTCGAACTCCGATCTCCGCCGCGTCAGCCGCCTCCGCGTATCAGCGCGGCGACTTCGCCGCCGCCGAGCAAGCCTGGTCCGCCGCGCTCACGAAAACGCCCACCGATTCCGTCGCCCGTCACAACCTCTCCCTCGCGCTCGCGCAGCAGGACCGCTGGGGCGAAGCCGCCGCGCACGCCGCCGCCGCGTTCGTCCAAAATCCCGCCAGCGCCTCGATCCGCTGGCAGCTGGCCCTCGCCAGCAACAAAGCCGGCTACGCCCCCGCCTCGCTCGCCGCGTTTCTGCCGCCCGGCCCGCTCCAGTCGCTCGCCGGCCGCGCCTCGCCCGCCCAGTGGCAATACGCCGCGATCCTCGCCGCCGTCCTCGCCGCGCTCGCGCTCGCCGTCCTGATCTTCGGCGCCTACCGCGCCGCCTCGCGCGTGCGCACGACCAGCGCCTTCACCCTGCTCACGCTCGCCGTTCTCCTCGGCTTTGCCTCCGCCGCGAGCCTCCACGCCTACGGTGACACCGCCGATCGCCGCGCCGTGATCGCCTGGCGCGCCGGCACGCTCCGCTCGATTCCGACGGAAGCCGACACCACGCAGAAAACCACGCCGCTTTCCGCGGGCGCCCTCGCGATCGAGGAAAAACCGCTCCTCGGCTGGGTCCGCCTCCGCTTCGAAAACGGCCAGACCGGCTGGGTCCGCAAAGAAGAAGTCATCGCCCTCTGGCGCTGAGAAGAAAAGCTCCAAGCACCAAGATCCAAGCTCCAGAGAACCTCCGATCTCCAACCTCCAATTGGACCCTTGGTCCTTGATGTTTCTCTGGAGCTTGGTGCCTGGATCTTGGAGCTTACTGCCCCGCGGCCCGATTCGCCGCATGGCCGCGATTTTTTCTCGATTCGCCGTAACTTCAGCCGACCCCTTCGGTTCTGATTTTATCCCCACCCCTCGTCTCCCCGCCATGAACTCCCTTCTCGCCGACCTCCGCCACAGTATCCGCACGCTCCGCAAAAGCCCCGGCTTCACCCTCGTCGCCGTCTTCACTCTCGCGATCGGCCTCGGCGCCAATTCCGCCATCTTCAGTTTCGTCAACGGCGTCCTCCTGAAGCCGCTCCCCTACGCCGAGCCCGACCGCATCCTGCGCATCCTCGAAGCCCCGCCGAACGGCGGCCGCAACGGCATCTCCACGCTCAACTTCCTCGACTGGCAAAAGCAGAACACCGTCTTCGAATACATGGCCGCGCGCACCGGCGGCGGCGCCACCCTCGGTAATGTCGGCGATCCCGTGCAGCTCGGCATGGAGCGCGTCTCCGCCCACTTCTTCGACATCTTCGGCATGCGCGCCGCGCAAGGCCGCACGTTTTTCGGCGACGAAGATCAACCGGGCAAGGACGCCGTCGTCGTCATCACGCACTCGCTCTGGCAGACGCAGTTCGCCGCCGATCCGCACATCGTCGGCCGCACGATCAAGCTCGACGGCGAGTCCGTCACCGTCATCGGCGTGCTCGCGAAGGACAACCCCTTCGAGCGCAGCTGGCCGAAACTCTGGCGTCCCCTCGCGTTCACGCCGGAGCGGATGACGCGCAACTTCCACTGGTTCTGGGCCGTCGGCCGGCTGAAGCCCGGCGTCACGTTGCAGCAAGCCCGCACGCAGATGGACGCCATTGGCGCCCGCATCGCGCACGATTATCCCGACTCGAACAAAGGCTGGGGCGTCGGCCTCGACCCGCTCGCCGAAACCGTCGTCGGCGACGAACTCCGCCGCTCGCTCTACGTGCTGCTCGCCGCCGTCGGCATGATCCTCCTCATCGCCTGCGCAAATCTCGCCAACCTTTCCCTCATGCGTGTCGTCGCCCGCGAACGCGAGATCGCCATCCGCCTCGCGCTCGGCGCCGGCCGCGGCACGCTCGCGCGACTCTTCCTCACCGAGAGCCTCCTCGTTTCCTGCGCCGGTGGCGTGCTCGGCGTCGTCCTCGGCCAGCTCCTCGTGCTCGCGTTGAAAGCCACGATGCCGTCCTACGTGCTGCCCGCCGAAGCCAGCATCGGACTCGACGCTCGCGTGCTCGCCTTCGCCTTCGCGCTCTCCGTGCTCACCGGCGCAATCATCGGCTTGTTCCCCGCCCTCCAAGCCGCACGCCCGTCGCTCGTCGACGCCCTGAAGCAGGGCGGCTCGGGCTCCGGCACCGGCGCCGCGCATCACCGCGTGCGCAACGCCCTCGTCGTCGCCGAGGTCGCCCTCGCGTTCATGCTGCTGACCGGCGCCGGCCTCCTCATCCGCAGCCTCGATAAACTCGGCCGCGTCGACCCCGGTTTCGATTCCCACAACGTCCTCACCTTTAACCTGCCTGTCCCCGAAAAACGCTTCACCGATCCCGTCGGCCTGATCGCGTATCAACAACAGCTCGAGTCCCGCCTGCGCGCGCTGCCCGGCGTCACCGACGTCGCCTTCACCTCCGCGCTGCCGATGCGCGGGTGGGGCTACGGCATGCCCTTCCTCATCGCCGACGGCCCGAAAGTCGATCGCGCGAACCGCGACGCGTGCTTCTTCAAAATGGTCAGCCCGTCGTATTTTCACACGCTCGGCCTCGCCGTGAAGCGCGGTCGCCCGCTCCGCGAAAGCGACATCCACGGCGGCGCGCCCGTCACCGTCATCAGCGAGTCGATGGCGAAGAAATATTTCAAAGACCAGGATCCCATCGGCAAACGCATCCTCATCCAGGAAATCGTCCCGGGAAAACCGCAGCTCGGCGAAGAGATCCCGTGGGAAGTCGTCGGCCTCGTCGCCAACGAAAAAGTCGGCGGCCTCGGCGACAAGGACGAAAACAACCCCGGCCTCTACGTGACGTCTTCGCAGAGCCCGAATTTTTACCTCTCCGCCGTCCTCCGCACCGCGCAAGACCCGCTCGCGCTCAGTGAGACGATCCGCAAAGCCGTGCACGAAATCTCCGCCGACCAAGTCGTCGATAGCTTCAAAACCCTCGACGCGATCAAAGCCGAATCGCTCAGCGACAGCCGCTTTCGCATGATCCTCCTCGGCGTCTTCGCCGGCGTCGCGCTGCTGCTCTCCGCCATCGGCATCTACGGCGTGATTTCCTATTCGGTCACGCAGCGCACCCGCGAGATCGGCATCCGCGCCGCCCTCGGCGCCGACCGCGCGGCGATTCTCCGCCTCATCCTCCGCCGCGGTCTCATGCTCGCCGTGCTCGGCCTCGTCCTCGGTGCCGCCGGCGCGCTCGGCCTCACTCGCCTGATGGGCTCGCTGCTCTTCGGGATCGGCGAACGCGACCCGTTCACCCTCGCCGCCGTCGCCGCCCTGCTCGCAGTCGTCGCGAGCTTCGCTTGCTACCTCCCCGCCCGTCGCGCCACCCGCGTGGATCCGCTCGTCGCCCTCCGCGACGAATGATCAGCGCCCGATCGTCTTCCGCACCATCCGCGCCATCGATTCCTCCGCGTTCAGCGTCGTCACACTCGCGACGTCAACCCACGCGAGATCCTTCGACTCGCTCGTCACGACCAGCGCTTCGTTCGGATCGGCCTCGATCATGAACCGCAGATCGTAGTGATAGTGCGCCCGCTCGCCCTTCCGCTCCGGAATCAGGTGGCGATCCACATCGAAAATCTCCGCCGCCACCGCGCGCAGCCGCGTGAGCCCGCTCTCCTCGTTTGCCTCGCGCAGCGCCACCGCGAGCAAATCCGGATCGCCATCCGCGTGCCCGCCAAGCTGGAGCCACTTGTCCAATTTCCGGTGATGTGTGAGCAACGTCCGCTTTCTCTCCGCGTCCACGATCCACGCCGACCCCGTCAAATGCCCCGGCAAACACGTCCGCCACAAACAGTCCTCATGCGCCTCCACAAAAGCGATCGTGTCCGCCACCATCGCCGCCTCGTGAGGATCCAAATTCTTTGTCCCGTGCTTGCGCAGCAGCTCCAGCACCTCGTTTCGCCTCTCCATCATTCGTGTTCTTTCGTGTCCATTCGTGGTTAAAAAATCACCGCGTCTCGAACCACTTCGACTCCGCCCGCACGCCGCTCGCCTCGTCGATCTTCGTAAAAATCTCCGGCACGCCCGTCGCCACGCGAAACAGCTCCAGGTTCGACGGCTTGAAAAATTTCTCCCGCAGCATCGTCTCGAACAACGCGAACAGCGGATCGTAAAAACCCTCCTGGTTGAAAAACACGCACGGCTTTTTCACCACATCGAGCTGCCGCAGCGTCAGGATTTCCATGATCTCCTCGAGCGTGCCGAAGCCGCCCGGCAGCGTCACAAACGCATCCGCCCGCGTTTCCATCAGCAGCTTCCGCTCGCGCATCGTCACCACCGTCACGATCTCGTCCGCCTCGTCGTAGGCCAGCTCCCGCGCTTTCATGAACTCCGGAATCACCCCCACCACGCGCCCGCCGCTCAACTTCACCGCTCGCGCCACCGCGCCCATCAGCCCCGTCTTCCCGCCGCCGTAAACGAGTCCCCAGCCGCGCGCGACCATCTCCCTTCCCAACTCCGTCGCCGCCGCCGCATACTTCGGGTCGAGCCGGTCGCTGGAGGCACAGTAAACGCAGAGAAGTTTGGACATGGATGAAAAGTTGAGAGCTGAGAGTTGAGAGTTGAGAGATCAAACCCAAAGCTCGTCGCCGCTCTGACTCTCAACCCTCAACTCTCAGCTCAAAACCCGGCCGCCTACCGCGGCCGCCTCGCCCCCTCGCCCACCGGCCATCTCCACCTCGGCCACGCGCGCACGTTCTGGATCGCGCAGCAACGCGCCCGCGCCGCCGGCGGCGCGCTCATCCTCCGCAACGACGATCTCGACGCCACCCGCTTCCGCCTCGATTTCGTCGACGCCATGCTCGAGGACCTCCGCTGGCTCGGCCTCACGTGGACCGAAGGCCCCGACCTCGGCGGCCCCTTCTCGCCCTACGATCAGAGCAAACGCCTCTCCATCTACCGCGCCGCCCTCGAAAAACTCCACGCCGCCCGCCTGATTTTTCCCTGCACCCACTCGCGCCGCGACGTCCTCGAAGCGATCGGCGCTCCCCACGAAGGCGCGCCTCAGCCCGACGACGAGCCCGTCTACCCGCCGCCATTCCGCCCGCCCCCCGACGTCCCGCTCCCTCCGCTCGGCGAAAAAATCTCCGTCAACTGGCGCTTCCGCGTGCCCGACGGCGAAACCGTTTCCTTCCCCGACACCCACTTCGGCGAACAACACGCCATCGCCGGCCGCGACTTCGGCGACTTCCTCGTCTGGCGCAAAGACGACGTCCCCAGCTACCAACTCGCCTGCGCCGTCGACGACGCCGCGATGGAAATCACCGAAGTCGTCCGCGGCGCCGACCTCATCAAATCCACCTTCCGCCAAATCCTCCTCCTTCGCGCGCTCGCCCAGCCCGTCCCCGCCTACCATCACGCGCCGCTCATGCTCGACGCCGCCGGCGTCCGCCTCGCCAAGCGCCACGACGCCCTCAGCCTCCACACCCTCCGCACCCGCGGCACCACGCCCGCCGAAATCCTCGCCCAGTTCTCCTCATCCTCGTAGCCCTGCGCGTGAGCGCAGGGATTCCCCCTCATTCGCGTCCATTCGCGTCCATTCGCGGTTAAAAAATTTTCCCCTCCATGAAGATCCGCCTCGGTATTCTCAACATCTCCGACCGCGCCAGCGCCGGCATCTACTCCGACGAACCCGGCCAGGCTTGCCTCGCTCTCCTCCGCGAGTGGCTGATCACGCCCTTCGAGCCCGACTACAAAATCATCCCCGACGACCGCGCCACGATCTCCGCCGAACTCATCCGCCTCGCCGACGTCGCGCACTGCGCCCTCGTCGTCACGACCGGCGGCACCGGCCCCGCGCCGCGCGACGTCACGCCCGAAGCCACGCGCGCCGTCATCGAAAAAGAACTACCCGGCTTCGGCGAACTCATGCGCGCGACCTCGCTCCGCTACGTGCCCACCGCGATCCTCTCGCGTCAGCTCGCCGGCATCCGCGGCCGCACGCTCATCGTGAATCTCCCCGGCCGGCCCAAAGCGATCCGCGAGAACCTCGAAGCCGTCTTCCCCGCAATTCCCTACTGCCTCGACCTCATCGGTGCCCCCCGCCTCGAAACCAACGAGCCCGCGATGAAAGCCTTCCGCCCCAAACCCTGACCCTCCGCCCCCGGAAAGTGTCATCCATTAAATGACACTACCAAAACGGCTCTCCCTCGGAGTTTCGGAAAAGTGTCATCTATTAGATGACACTGATCAACGGGCGCTCACCGCTCGTTCCACCAAGCTCGCGGCAGCACCGACTCGGGTCCGACGATGTAGACGCGGTAGTAGAGCCAGAAAATCACCACGCCGAGCACCGCGAGAAACAGCAGTCCGCCCAGTTCGCCGCCGTTCTTCCGGCTCCCGCTGTGCAGCGTGCTCACCAGCGTCGCGATCGCCGGCGCCACGACGAACCCCACCAGCGAGCCACCGAACAACACCATCGCGATGATCGCCGCCGTGCGCAGAAAGGGATCGCCGAATGCCTTCGCTTTGTAGCTCACCAACTCCACGCAGAGGTTGAGCAGCAGCAGACAGCATGGCAGGACGTAGTAGTTGGGACGAGCGCAGGCTTTTTCATCTCGCCCCCAGATGCGCAAAAGTGCCGCAGGCTTCCAGCCTGCAATCCACCGACCGCCCGCCCCTCAACCTCGGGGTCCGGCTCGACCCGCGGCCTCGCGCCGTCACTCCTCGAGCGCAAACGCCCGATAGCTGTGCGGCTGCACGGCGACATCGAACCACGTCCGCGGCTCCTCCGGCGGCGCCCAGCGCGTCTTCGGTTTTTCCGTGGCCTGCCCCGTGATCACTTCGCCCGTCACCAGATCGCGCAGCTTCGTCGCGCCACCGAGCGCGCCCACGCGCACCTTTGTCTCGCCCGGCAGGTAGGACTCCACCACGATCATGCGATTGTCGTAGGCGAAAAGCGCGACCTGGCTGGGCCCGTCGAGTCGCACGGGGAATCCCTTCATCACGACTTTTTTGATCGCCGAAGTGACCGCCGGCGGCAGCTGGTAGAGATTGTTGAAGTTGTCCGGGATCGTCCAAATGTAGAGCTGGCCTTCCTTGCCGTAGCGGTCGACGAGCAGCAGCGGATAACCCACGCCGTCCGACATCGCCGTCACGACCGGCCACGCGTCATTCGTGAGAAAACCGATCTGTGGAAACAAAATCGCCGGCGCGCCCGTCGCCCGATTCGCGAGTTCCGCCCGGTCGCCCGGCCCGTAGAAACCCGTCGAGTAACCGTCGGCAAGAAACTTCCGCCCGCTCAGCTCGAGTTCGACGATGTCCTCCAGCCCGCGGCCTTGCAGCGCCTTCGCGAGCCCGGAGGTGATCACGACCGTTTTGCCAGCGAGCAGATGTCGCTTGATGTGCGCGACGATCTGCGGATCGCCCTTCGCGTCCTCGTTCAGCAACACCACCGGCGCCTCCTCGGGAAACGTCGCGCACAACTCCACCGGAATTCCGAGCAGCCCGTAATAGTTGTGCAGGAAATCTTCGCCCGTCGCATGCGGCGGGCGGTAGCTCTTGATGCCGATCGGCTGTCCCAGTTTTCCCACGACGCCGTCCACCTGCTCGAGCGCGTAACCCGCCACGCGCGCCATCGTCGGCGCTCCCGCCGCGGCCTGGTCCGCACCCGCCGGAGCGTAGTTCAACGCCGTATCGTAGTTGAAACTCGTCGGCCGCGAAGCCCACGCCTGCCGATCGCCCGGCGCCGCCGGCGCCAGCAAGCCGCCCCAGAAGAACAACGTCATCTCCGGCGCCTTCGCGAACATCGTATCCCAGAGCTGCTCCGCGTAGCGATCGACATACAGCGTCGCGAACGTGTCCACCCAGCCGCCGCCGTTCCGGCCCGGCGCGAGGTGGTCGAAGTAGCGGATGATTTCGTAGCTCTCGTATTGCTGGAGATACTGGTCGGTCGTGTTCGGATCGCGCGTCTCCGTGCCCGTGTAGATGCCGTCGAAAATTTTCGGGCCCTGCTCGAGATCGAAGCCCATCCCGGCGAAATGCTCATACCAGTTCGGATACTTGATTGTGACCTTCGCCCGCGGATTCACCGCCTTCGCCGCGCCGACCACGAGATCGCGGCCCACGCCGTTCATCAGCTCGAGACGGAAATCCGTCCAGCTCCGGCTGCCCTTCGCCGCGATGTCGGACTCCAGTTTCGTGGTCACAAAAAAGAAATCGTCCAAAATAATCTCGTCGAAGTGTCGCGCCGTGAGTTCCGCGACGTGCTTCACGAACTCCCGATCCTTCGGATCCGTGTAGCAATACGACCGGTATTGCCCCGCGACCGGCGCATCGGTGAACGTGATCCCTCCGGCCACGCGCACGCCGCGATCGAGAAAAAATTTCTTCGTGCTCTCGAGGACCGCGTCGTCCACCAACTCCCGGTCGCGGTGCGACTCGATGTAGACCTTGTCGACTTTGAGCTGGCTGCTGATCCGCGCCCACTGCGCCTCGAGCACTTTCGCGTCGGCGAAACTGCGCACGACCGCCACCGGGATGTAGATCGCGACCGCGAAATTCCGATACTTGCCCGCGTGAACCGGCGCAGCCGTCGCCGGGGCCTCGGCGGAAACGCCGGCGGGGATCGCCAGCGCCGGCGCAAAGGCGAACGCGAAAAATCGAAGAAAGAAACGCTTCATGGCAAACAGGGGTGGAATTGACGGGGCGGTGGCGAGACGCGCTAAACGGAAAACCGTTGCGCGCCGAAACGTGCGTTTACGGTTTACCCCGCCTGCGACGCTCGCGCGTTTGCAAAGCCGCGCGTTCCTGCTTTCTAGTGCGGCGGCGATGACGACCTACGTTTACGAAACGATCCCGCAGATTCCCGGCATGGAGCCGCGGCGTTTCGAAGTGCGTCAATCGATGAGCGACGCCCCGCTCCGCACCGATCCCGCCACCGGCGAGGCGGTGCGTCGCGTGATCACCGGCGGCTACGGCTTCGTCGCCCAGCGCGCCTCCGCCGGCGCCGTGCCTGCGACCTCCGGCGGTTGCCGCCCTGGTTGCGCCTGTCACGCCTCGCGCTAGAAATTTTCTCATGTCCAACAACTCGCTCCAGTCCTCCTACCAAAATCCCTCCGCCACCACCGGCGGCGTGAATCTCAGCGCGCCCGATCTCACGAAATTTCCGCCGCGCAGTCCGCGGGTCCGCCTCGGCGGCTACGTGCAACTCCCGCGCCTGATCGACAAGGCGCGTGCGTTCGCCGCCGGCAAGAACGGCGACTTTCACTACAACTGCCCGATCGACCAGCGCTTCTTCGGCTTCACCGGCGTCGATCCCGAGGCCTTCCTCGCCGAGGTAAAAACCGGCAAGTCCGACTCCGAACTCCTCGCCTTCGTCGAGTCCACCGCCAAACCCAAGCGCCACCCGAGCGAAATCGCCGCGTGGTCGAACTGGTTCGAACAACTCACGCCCACGCCGCCCGACACCCGCGCGTTCTTCAACGATATCCACCGCAAGAACGCCGCCCACCGCGAGGACATCGCCACTTGGTTCGACTGGCTCGACCTCGACGACTACGTCACCTACGGCGGAAGACCCTGAGGAAATTTTCGATTTTCAATTCTCGATTTTCGTTTTCACGGCGCCCGCGAGGGCGCCGTTTTGTTTTTCACCGCCCGACACCGTCGCTCCATTGCCTCCCGGCGTCCCAATCGAAAATCGAGAATCGAAAATCGAAAACCCTACAGTTCGTTATATTTCTCCGCCCGTCCCTTCGCCTTCTCCACCGGATATTTTTTCGCGTTCGCCGCCATTTTCGCATCGATGATCGCCGCGACGTCCAGGCCCGTGACGTTCGCGAATTCCAGCGCGTAGATCACGATATCCGCGAGTTCTTCCGCGATCTTCGCCCGCTTGACCGGTTCCTCGACGACCGCCCGCGATGCGTCCGGCGTGCTCCACAAGAAATGCTCCATCAGCTCGGCGGCTTCCGCCGCCAGCGCCATGCTGAGATTTTTCGGCGCATGAAATTGCTCCCAGTCCCGCTCGCGCGCGAACGCGAGCACGCGGGCCTTCAGTTCGGCGGTCGTCGTCGTGGCGTCGTTCATGCGCGCAGCCTGTTTTGGCCCGCGCCGTCACGCAATCTTCACCGACATAAAAAAATTCCTGCTTGGCACGACGGCTGCAATCTGCACCGTGCATTCAAGTTCCAATGACCGTTGCTCATAAACATCTCCGCGGCTCCGCCGGCACTTCGATTACGAAGGCCGTCGTTTGCTTTTGCCGCGTCGGGATGCGCCCGGTCTCCCAAAATTGGAGCAAACAGCAGACCGGCTCGGGCTCTCAGGCCTAAACCCTCCGTTTAACGGACCAAGTTTAGAAAAAATCCTGAAGCCCGGCGGTCCCAGACCCCGAGGCCACTCCTCCTATTTTTAATTTTCCTCCCTCTCTTCAATTTTTCCCATGCATACGATCATCGATACCCGCAGTCCCGCCAGAGCCCGCCGCCGCCCGGAAGCCAAGACGCCCATGTCCGCCGCCTTCCGCCAGCCGAGCTACGACTGCCGCGAACACCCGGACGCCGTGAAACTCACGGTCTACGTTCCGGGCGTCGACGCCGCCGGCGTCGAGATCGAAGCGCGCGGGCCCGACCTCACGGTCACCGCCCGCAAAACTCATTTCGTGCGCGTGAACTGGCAGGCGTTGCACCTGGAAACCGCCCAGCGCGATTACCAGCTGCGCCTGCGGCTCGGACACGGCATCGACTACCCGGCGCTGCACGCCGAGTTTCACCAAGGCGTGCTCACCGTCGTGTTGCCGAAGCGTCAGTCCGCGGAGGATACACTCCTCGCGCGTCGCGTCGCCTGAGCGGGGCGGCGGGAGTGGAGCGCGGTCGGATTTTTTCTCCGCGCTCCATTCTCCGCCACTCGTGTTTCCGAAAAACCTGAGTCGTTCAAAAATACCTAAACTTTTTGGCACCTTGTTCCGAAGAGATGGTCAACACCCCCCGTCATGCCCCTGCCCGTTCCCATGGATCATCAAGCGCCCGCGAACACGCAGGCGATCGTGCGTAGTGTCACGCGCGAGGAGCTTCATTGGAATCGTCCCGTTTTCAAAGCGCCGCCGCTCAATGTCGTCCCGCCTTTCGCCGATATTTCGGAACTGGTGGCCGCCATCCGAAAGCCGGACGCGCTTTTTAACTGAGCGCTTCGCCTCGAAGCACTCTGCATTCTCGTGCGGCGGTCTCTCGACCGCCGCTTTTTTGTGCCCGTCTCGCCGCGCTCTCAGCCGGATTTATGGTGTTGAACCACGAATGGACACAAATCGACACGAATGAAGCAGCGAGCAGGGAAGAATCACCCCGCGTTCGCCGATCGGTATTCCAGAAATGGAGCGCCTTTAAAATTTCTGTAGCCGCGGTAGGAGCCTGCTTGCAGGCGATGCTGGACCCCCGCCCACCGGGATCGCCAGCAAGCAGGCTCCTCCCTTCGACGCGCCGCGCGGCTACGCTATTTCTCAACCGCTCACGAACCGTCGATCTCCGGTCGGCGCCTCTGAACGTTTGTGTTTATCGGTGTCCATTCGTGGTTTCTCACCGCATTTTTCCGAGCCGGCGCGAATTCGTCGCCGCGCTCGGATTTCCTCCGCCTCACCGCTCCGGCACAACCCACTCGCATCGCGCCGCTGCGCCCGGCGCCTGCGCCAGCAACCCCGCCAGCTCCTCCAACAACGGCCTCGCGACCTGCTCGAACTGCCATGGCGGATTGATCACCGCCACGCCACAGCCGCGCATTTTCAGCGGCGCTTGTTCGCCCGCGATCGTCAGCTCCAGCGCGAATGTCGGCGGCGGATCGAGTGCGACGACTTCCGCGAAAAACGCCGCCACTCGCGCTCGCTCCGTCAGCGGATACCAGACCGCGAAAACCCCTCCACGCAGTCGTTTCAACCCCTCGTCCAACGCACTCGCGATCCGCGCGAATTCGTCCTGCGCCTCGAAGGGGGGATCGATGAGCACCAGCGCGCGCCGCTCGATCGGCGGCAGCATCGCGCGCAACGCGGCATAGCCGTCCATCTCCTGCACGAGCGTCCGCGGCGAAAAGGCGAACTCCGCCGCCAGCGCCGCGAACTCTTCCGGATGTTTCTCGCACAACGCCACGCGATCCTGCGTCCGTGCCAGCAACCGCGTCACCCACGGCGAGCCCGGATAATGGCGCGGCAGCGCCTCGCGATTGCCCCGGTCGCGATCGAACTGTCGCACCAGCGTCACATAGTCGGCGAGCGCTCCGCGCCGCTCCGTCTTCGCCCAGAGCCGCCCGATTCCCGCCGGCCACTCCGGCTGCCTCGCCAGCGAATCGCCCTTCGCGGCCAGCGCCAGATCGTAGCTCCCCCGCCCCGCGTGCGTGTCGAGCACGAGAAAACCTTTTTCCTTTTTCTGCAGCGCCCGCACGAGTTGCACGAGTACCGCATGCTTCATCACGTCCGCGAAATTTCCCGCGTGAAACTGATGCCGGTAGTTCATCGCCCGCCCGCTTCAGCCGTCCGCCTCACGCGGCTTCACACCGGCACCTTCACGACCGATTTTCGCACCAGCCGCGCCGCGCCGCGCCCCTGCAAGGCCGGCATGTGCACGTCCGCCGGGAAAAACACCGCCGCCTGTCCCGCCGAAAGCTGTAGCGGCGAAGCGCCCGGCGCATCGTGGTAGACGATCAGGTCGCGCTCCCCCTGATACGGCTGCCGCTCCGTCGCCCGCGCGAGATCGATCACTTCCATGCACTCCTCGCCTTCGAACACGACCTGCACGTCGATATATTTGCGGTGCGATTCGAAAAATCCATCCGCCCTCACCTTCGTTCGGTAAACTTGCTCGAGGGCAAACGCGCCCCCGGCCAGTTCGATCCGGTTGCTCTCGCCCACGCCCAGCGCGCGCAGCCGCTCGGCCGCCGCCGATCCCGGCGCAAACAACTCGCGCACGTAAGCGAACGCTGCCTCGAATTTTTCCCGCGGCGCGGCCTGCGCCGCCACCGTCTCCACCGATCCGAAATAAGCCATGCGCCACTCTCAGTTCTTGCTCGCGGCCGTGGCGAGGCGAAACCCGTCACAAACCCGCCGGCGTCGCCAGCTCGCCGTAGACGAGCACCGGCCGCACGAAAATCTCCGGCGGCGGTTCGGCGATCGCATGAATCTCCGTCAGCACCGTCTCGCGCAGCCGCTTGCCCTCGACGAGCACGAGAATGCGGTGGGCGAAAATCACGCCCGACACCGGACGGAAATCTTCGTACCGCGTCTCGATCGTCGTTTCGCGCCCCGACGGCTCCTTCCGTTTCGTCAGCCGCGCCAGGATGAAATACGTGTCCGGATCGAGCAGCAGAAAACTCGGCGCCGTGTCTCTCCGCGTCACCAGCACCTTCAGCACCCGCCGGCTCTCCCACAGCGTTTCACCGGCGAAATCGAGCGTGAACCCCCGCGCCGCTCCGCCCACCAGCGGATCGTCGAACTCCGCATCCACCGCGAATTCGCGCGCGTCCGCGTCGTTCATTGGCCGCGCCTCTTTTTTCACCGAGTCCGCCAGCCACGCCGGCTCCACGCCGTCCATCGCCTGGATGAGCGTGCGATTTTCCGAGCGCAACGTCAGCCGCACCCGATTCGGCCGCGCCGCCACCATCTCGAATTTCAATTCCTGCCGGCCCGCGATCACCGTGCCCCTCGCCTCGATCGCCCGGCACGCCTGCAGTTGCCCGCCGCCCATCGCCTCGCGATGGATTCGCACCAGATCCTCGATCTGATCCGCCCGCGCGATCGCCGATCCCGCGAGAAACAAAAACAAAATTCGCCGCACGCCGCGCATCCCGTCTCTCTGCCATCCCGCTGCCGGCCGCACAAGTTTCGACACGCAGTCTTCCCACGCGCTTAACATTTGCGCCGATGCGCCGCCTCGCGTCTCGTGCTGTCTCTTCGTGGCGACACCACTCACCCGTATTTTTTCCGACCTGCACTACGGCGACCGCGCCAGCAGCCTGCTGCGCCTCGACGCCCTCCAGCCGCTTTTCGCCGACGCCACGCAACTCGTCCTCAACGGCGACTTGATCGACACCCGTCCGAGCGCCGATCCCGCCGGCACCGCCGCCCTTCGCGCCGAGACGCTCGACTTCCTGTCCCGCACGCCCGCGCCGATCGTCACGCTTACGGGAAACCACGATCCCGATCTCTCCGCGCAACATCACCTCGAGTTCGCCGATCGCCGCGTCTTCGTCACGCACGGCGACATTCTCTTCGAAGATCTCGTGCCGTGGGGCCGCGACGCGCCGGAATTGCGCCGCCGCTTCGCCGCCGCACTCGCCGCCCTGTCGCCCACTGCTCGCGAGTCGCTCGACGGCCGCTTCGCCGCCGCCCGCCGCGCCGCCGCCTCGATTCCTCAACGCCACCAATCCGAACGCGACGGTTTCAAATACCTCATCGGCTTCCTCGCCGATACGATCTGGCCGCCGTCGCGGATTCTTCGCGTCCTCCGCGCCTGGCGGGAAACTCCTGCCCGCGCCGCCGCGTTCATCGCCCGCCATCGCCTCCCCGCGAAATTTCTCGTCATGGGCCACACCCACCGCGCCGGCGTCATGCGCACCGACTCCGGCCTGACGATCCTTAACACCGGCAGCTTCTGCCCGCCCGGACGTACCGCGGTCGTCGATCTCACGCCCAACCGCATCGCGCTCCGCGAGGTCGACCGTCGCTCCGGCGAATTCCGCCTCGGCCGCACGCTTGCCGAGTTTGCGCTCGCCGACGCCTGAAGCGCTGAGACACTCACGCCATGGGCATCGAGTTTGGCTGGTGGAACAAGGATCCCGAGCAAGGCAAGTACCAGGTTCACGTCGTCGTACACGGCGGGAACATCGAGTGGACGCGTCACCAAGGTCATCACACGTCATGGGCGCCGCACACGCCGACCGACGACGACCGCGAGCGCCTGGTCTACGAAGCCGAGCGCCGCGTCCCACGCCGGCTCATCACTCAAAAACAATTCGAGGAAATAAAAAATCTCAGCGCCGGCACCGGCTCGGGCAAGCTCTCCGGCCGCCGCTCTTCGCGGCCCGGCCCCTCATCCGATTTCCTGACGGACGGTTGACCAGAGCTGCTTGAATGCCGGGCAATAGTCCGCCGGCTTCGTGGCGATTTTCGCCGTGATTTCCGCCGGCGCCAGCCACTCGCCGCCGTCGATTTCCTCCGGGTGCAGCACGAACGGCCCTTCCGACTCGAGCCGGTAAATCCAACAAAACTCCCAGCCCGTCTCCGCGCACGCCTCGATGCGGAACCATCGCTCCGGCGGCTCGCTCACGTGCAACCCGAGTTCCTCGCCCAATTCCCGCTGCGCCGCCGCATCGTAGTCCTCGCCCGCGTCGAGATGTCCCGAGCACGACGAATCCCACAGCCCCGGCGACAGATCCTTCAGCATCGACCGTTTCTGCAGGAACACCCGCCCGCCGCGGTCGAACACCAGCACATGCACCGCGCGATGCCACAGCCCGCGCGCATGTACCTCGCGCCGCGTCGCGCGCCCGACGACCTCGTCGCGCTCGTTCACCACGTCGAACCACTCTTCCGTTCGCTCACTCATGCCGCACAACAACTCGCCACTCCGCCGCGCGCAAGATTCGCTTTGTCATCCGCCGCGCTTCGTGTCCATTCGTCCCTTCTCGCACTCCTACCCATGGCAAAAATTGACGTCAGCAAGGTCGCAGAAATTTTAAAGAAGAACCAAATCGATCCAGCCGTGCTCCGCCGCGTCATGGAAGAGATGAATCTCGTCGTGCAGCCCGAGCCCGGCGAAGACGAAAAACCGCCCGCCGTTAAGAAACAGTTCGTCATCCTCGTCTCCGACCCGGACGACAAATTTCCCAAAACCGATTTCGCCGGCTGGGTGATTCAGATTCCCGAATCCGAAAGCGTCGCGACCACGCAGGAGCGCATTTTCCGCAGCGCCTACGACTACAACACGACGAAGAAAGGCCGCATGTATCCCGCGAAGACCGTCGGCGAAGCGCTGGAAAACATTCCTGCCAAACACTTCAAGGAAACCGAAGTCTGGGTGAAAACGAAAACGCCCGTCCTCGTCCTCAAAACGGACAACGAAATTCCCAAAGCCTAGGTAGGGCGCGTTCTCCTCAACGCGCCGCGCATGCGGCCTTTCTCCTTCACGTTTCTCCGCCTCGTCGCCGGCGCCACCCTTTCGCTCGCGGCAGCGATTCACCTCGATGCCGAGCCGTCCGCCGTCGCGCCGGCCACCGCGCCTGTCCCCACCTTCGGTTACGAAATCGTCAACACCTTCCCCCACGATCCCGCGGCGTTCACTCAAGGCCTGATCTACCTCAAAGGCATCCTCCTCGAGAGCACCGGCCTCAACGGCCGCTCCTCGCTTCGCAAGGTCGATCTCGAAACCGGCCACGTGCGCGAAAAGATCGACATCTCCTCCGAGTATTTCGGGGAGGGCATGACGGTCCTCGACGGAAAACTTTATCAGCTCACGTGGCAGAATCGCGTCGGCTTCATCTACGATCTCCAGACGCTCGAGCGTCGCGGCGAATTTTCCTACGAGGGCGAAGGCTGGGGCCTTACGACCGACGGCGCTTCGCTCATCCTCAGCGACGGCACGAACGAAATTCGCTTCCTCGATCCCGCCACGTTCAAAGTCACCCGCACGATCCGCGTCTTCGATCGCTCCGGCCAGCCGCTCGTGCGACTCAACGAACTCGAATTCGTCCGCGGCGAAATCTACGCGAACATCTGGCAAACCTCCTACGTCGCGCGCATCGATCCCGCCTCCGGCCGCCTCACCGGCGTGATCGATTTCGCCGGCCTGCTCCCACCGGAAGAGCGCGCGCCGAATACCGACGTGCTCAACGGCATCGCCTACGACGCCGCCGGCGACCGCCTCTTCATCACCGGCAAAAACTGGCCGAAGCTTTTCGAAGTGAGCCTCGTTGCCCGCTGAACTTTCGCCGCCGACCGCGCACCTCTCACCACCTTTTTCAACGCCTCTCACCACCTTTTTCAACGTGCCCGCCACTCCGCCTCCGCTCCTCTACGCCGATTCGGCCAACGCCGATCAGCTTTATTTCAGCCGCGTCCAGGTGCCCGACCCGTTCATCGCGTTCGCCGTCGGCAAAAAAAGGATCAGCGTCCAGAGTGCGCTCGAATTCGGCCGCGTCAAAAACGCCCGCGCCTTCGACGAAGTGCTCCCGCTCGAAGCCTGGCGTGCCCGCGCTGCGAAACGCTGGCCGCGTCGCACGATCGGCCCCGCCGAGATCATCGCCGAACTCGCCTCCGCCTGCCGCGTCCGCGCCTTCCGCGTCGCCGAGAGCTTCCCGGTCGCGCTCTACCTGAAACTCCGCGCGCTCGGCCTGCGACTCGAACTCGCCGCCGGCCCGCTCTTTCCCGAGCGCGAAATCAAAACCGCCACCGAGGCCGCCGCGATTCGCGAGGGCAACCGGCTCTGCTCCGTCGGCTTTTCCGTCGTCGAAAAAATCCTCCGCGCCTCCCGCCCGCGTGGTCGCGAGCTGCAGTTCGAAGGTCGTGCGCTCACCTCCGACCGGCTGCGCTTCGCGATCGAGTCCGCGATCATGGCCGAGGGCGGCCAGGCCAACGGCACCACCATCGTCGCCGGCGGCGACCAGGCCTGCGACCCGCACGAGCGCGGCGCCGGCCCGCTGCGTCCGGGCGAGTTGATCATCGTCGATATTTTTCCCCGCGTGACGCAGACCGGTTATTTCGGCGACATGACGCGCACCTACGTCCGCGGCCGCGCCACCGACGCCCAGCGCCGCCTCGTCGACACCGTTCGCTCCGCCCAACTCGCCGCGCTGAAAACCATCCGCGCCGGCGTCGACGGCGCCTTCGTTCACCGCCAAGTCGTCGAGACCTTCACCGCTGCCGGGTTCGAAACGAAGCACACGGCCGCCGGTTCCGTCGGATTTTTCCACGGCACCGGCCACGGGCTCGGCCTCGAAATCCACGAGCCGCCGCGCCTGAGCGGCACGATTTCGATGACGTTGAAAAAAGGCTCCGTCGTCACCGTCGAGCCCGGTCTCTACTATCCGGGTCTCGGCGGCTGCCGCATCGAGGACGTCGTGCAAGTGACCGACCGCGCTCCGAAAATGCTCTCCCGCCATTCTTACGAATGGGAACTCGCCTGATCCGCCCGATGTAGGAACCTGCTTGCAGGCGATCACGCCGCGTCGAATCGCCCTCCTCATGCCCGAACTCGCCGAAGTCGAATTCTTCCGCAAACGCTGGCACCAGGCCGCCGTCGGGCAGCGCGTCGTCGAGGTGCGCGTGCACCCGCAGGCGAAAATTTTCCGCGGCGCCGATCCCTCCGCCATCCGGCGCACGCTGACCGGCGCCAAATTTCTCTCCAGCGAAACTGCGGCGAAGCAGATGCTGTTTCGTTTCAGCGGCGACGTCTGGCTCGGCGTGCACCTCGGCATGAGCGGCGAACTCACCGTGCGACCGATGCCAAACGCACCGACGAAGCACGACCATCTCATCCTCGAAACAAAAAAAATCGCGCTCGTCCTCAACGACCCGCGGATGTTCGGCCGCGTGCAATTCCACGAAGGCAAAATGCCGCCCGCGTGGTGGACGAAGATCGCGCCCGCGATCCTCTCGCGCGAATTCACCATCGCCGCTGTCGCCGATTTTCTCCGCCGCCGCGCGCGCGCGCCGATCAAGGCCGTGCTGCTGATGCAGGAGCGTTTCCCCGGCGTGGGCAACTGGATGGCCGACGAGATCCTCTGGCGCGCCGCGATCCACCCCCGCCGCCCCGCCGGCTCGCTCAATCCTGCCGAGGTAAAAGCGCTCTGGCGCGAATGCCGCCGCGTCTGCCGCCTCGCGCTCGAGAAAATCGCCGGTCGTGGCGAGCACCTGCCGCGCGATCTCAACGTGAACATTCCCGAGTCGTGGCTCTTTCGCCACCGCTGGCGTCCCGGCGGCCACGATCCACGCACCCACACGCCGCTCGCGCACGCCGAGATCGGCGGCCGCACGACGTGCTGGTCCCCTGCGCGCCAGAAGCTCAAAGTGGGGCGGGCTTCAGCCCGCCGTCGCCCGTCGCACGCGAAGGCGGGCTGAAGCCCGCCCTACCCTGATGCCTCCGCCAAAAAAACTTCGCCTCGACGAACTCCTCGTCGCCCGCGGACTCGTCGAAAGTCGCGCACAGGCGAAGTCGCTCATCATGTCCGGCCGCGTCCTGCGGGGCACCGAGCGACTCGACAAGCCCGGCAAGGAATACGCGACCGATCTCGAACTCACCGTCGAGGAACTCCCGCGCTTCGTTTCTCGCGGCGGAGAAAAACTCGCCGCCGCCCTCGCTGCCTTCTCGCTGGATCTTCGCGGCGCGCACGTGCTCGACGTCGGTGCGTCGACCGGTGGTTTCACCGACTGCGCGTTGCAGGCCGGCGCCGCCGACGCCGTGTGCGTCGATGTCGGCCGGGCGCAACTCCACGCGAAGCTCCGGGCCGATCCGCGCGTCACGAACCTGGAAAAAATCAACGCCCGTCACCTCTCCGCCACCGATCTCCCGCGCAGCGAGTTCGACATCGTCGTGATGGACCTCTCCTTCATTTCATTGAGATCAGTGCTCCCCGCCGTGTGGCCGCTGCTGCGCCGTGGCGGGACGCTCGTCGCGCTCGTGAAGCCGCAGTTCGAAGCCGGCAAAGCCGAAGTCGACAAGGGCCGCGGCGTCATCCGCGACGCCGCCGTGCAGGACGCCGCGCTCGCCGGCGTCCGCGATTTCGCGCTCGCCGAATTGCCGGCCGTGGAACTCGTCGGCTCGATCGATTCGCCGATCAAAGGCGCCGACGGCAACCGCGAGTTTCTCCTCTGTCTGCGCAGAAGCTAGAACGTTTCAAAAATTCCCATAACCGATGTAGGCGCCTGCTTGCAGGCGATGCTGGACCTTCGGCTAATGAGATCGCCTGCAAGCAGGCTCCTACATTGGACCCGCCTCGCGGCTACATCACTTTCGAAACCGCTCCAGCCGGTGGAACCCGACGTCCCCGGTCCATGCAGTCCCCGTCGGGTTTGCCCGGCAGCGCTCGCGATCAAAGCCAGCCCGACGAGGACATCGGGCTCCACCTGTCCGCTCGCTCACATTCGTGTCGATTCGCGTCGATTCGTGGTTTCACTGCCCGTGCCAATGAAGCCCATCCGCAAGCTCGCGTTCGTCATCAACGAGGAGAAAGCCGGCGCTCCCGAGCTGGCCCGCGAACTCATCGCCGCCGCCGCGGCGAGTGGCGTCGAGCATCGGCAGACGACGAGTTTTCCGCTGCCGGCCGGCTACCTGCGCGGGTTCGACGCGTGCTGCGTGATCGGCGGCGACGGCACACTCCTCGGCGTCGCCCGCGAGGCAGCGGAACATCAGGTGCCGATCATCGGCGTGAATCGCGGCAGCCTCGGATTCCTGACGACCTATTCCGCCGACGAAGCCCGCGCGCATTTTGTGGACCTGCTCGGCGGCGATTATCGCACCGCGCAACGCTCGCTCCTCGAGTGTTGCACCGGCCCGGATTTCCACGACCTCGCGCTCAACGACGTGCTCATCAAGGACGAGGTGAACTCCCGCCTCGTCCACCTCGAGGTCCACGCCGACGGCGAACTCGTCACGAACTATACCTGCGACGGCCTGATTTTTTCGACGCCCACCGGCTCCACCGCCTACAATCTTTCCGCGGGCGGCCCGTTGATTCACCCGGACGCCGCCGTGATCGCGATGACGCCGATCTGCCCGCACACGTTGAGCAACCGCTCGATCATTTTCCGCGAAAGCGTCCGGCTGCGCGTGCTCAACGACTCGCCGAACTCACGCCTCCTCGTCGCGATGGACGGCCAGCGAAACCTGAAGGTCGGCATCGGTTCGCCGATCGAGATCACGATCTCGAAGCTCAAACTGCCGCTCGTCCAGCGCACCGATTATTCTCATTTTTCCGTCGTGCGCACCAAGCTGAAGTGGAGCGGCGGCCTCGTCGCCGAGCACCGGGTGCGGCCATAAAAAAGGCCCCGGCCGCCAAGGCCGGGGCCGCCAATTCACATGCTGCCAGATTTATTTCGCGGCTTCGGGCTCGGCCTTCTTCGCGTCTTTCTTGGCCTTTTTCTCCGCCTTCATCTTTTCCTTGTCGGCCTTCATCGCGGCCTGCTCGTCGGGGCTTAATTTGCCGTCCTTGTCGGCGTCGTATTTCTCGAGGTCTTTTTTGCTGACCTTTTTCTCCTTGGGCGCTGGAGCTGCGTCCTGAGCATGAACCGCGGGAACTGCCAGCGCGCCGATCAGCGCGAGCAGGATGAGGGAAACGAATGATGTGTTTTTCATGGCTGAACGGGAGCAAGTTGCGCAATTCTGCGGCGGCTGGCCAGCCTTATTGCATAAATCTAGCGCGGCTCAGGAGAGATCCCGGATGAGGTCGGCGCGAATCGCCGTGAGGCCTTTGTAGCGAGCCATTTCATCGGGCATCGTGGCGAGCGCGCGACGAAGCCCCACGCGCGTCTCCGGTTGCGCGGCGACTTCGTCCAGCCGATGCAGGGCGAGGCGGATGCCGAAGACGACGCCGTGCGACTCCGGCAGCGCGAGCAACGCCTGGTGTTCGACGCGCAACCACAGCGTGTCGAGCGGCGCCGGGAGCGACGGCGCAGCGACGCCACGGCTCGGATGGAGATTCAACCCATCGGTCGCCGCGATGCCCCAGTTGTCGCGAAGAAAAGCGGGGCCCGGACGGAGGCGGGCGAGAAATTGCGAGATCGGCGACGCGAGTGCGGCGTTCAGTCCCGGCACCACGCCGTGGATGAAATCGAGCGTGTGGCCGATCTTTTCCTCCAATGCCCAACCCGTCGGGAAACACAGCGCGCCGCCGCGGAGGCGAAACTTTTTTTCCCCATCCGGCGATAGCAGGAGGAAATCCGGTTCGAGTTCGCGCCCAAGACGAAGGAGTTTGGCCGGGGTGCCTTCACCGTCATGAATTCCTGCGTCCATCACGCCCCACTCCGCGAGCAGCGCGGCGAATTCGTCGAGCAACGGCGCGCCTTCGGGCTGCAGCGCCGCGTAGCGCGCCGGCGCTTCCGCGAGCCAGCGCGTCCGCTCGGCCAGCAGAGACGGCGAGGACTGCGTGCGAAAAAATTCCCGCGGCGCGCCGCGGCGCAGCGTCAGATGAAACCGATAGTCGCCGTCTGGAAAAAGTTCGGCGAGCGACATGGCCGGCGGAGGCGCAGCTGAGATCCGGGAACGATCCGCCTACGGTTTGACGACGAGCTGCGTGCGCTGTTCGCGCCGGAGATAACGCGCGGCAAATGCCGCGAGCTGCCCGATCGTGACGGCATCGATCTTGGCGTCGTAATTTTTCCAGTCGTTGACCGGCTGGCCTTGCAGCGCGTTCAAGGCGGCCTGCATCGCGCGCGCGCCGTTGGTCTGGAGACTCTGCCGCTGGCCGGCTTTCAATCGCGCCTGGCAGCGCGCGAGTTCCACCGGTTCGATCGCGCCGGCCTGCACCCGGGCGATCTCCGCGTCGATCTCCGCAAGCACCTCCGTTTCGCGCCCGGGCTGGGTGCCGGAGATGAAATAAAACATGCCCGCGTCGAGACCGACGACCCGCCCGGAGCGCACGAAATACGCGAGGCCTTTTTCCTCGCGCACGCGCTCGAAGAGCCGCGACGCCATGCCGCTGAACAGTTCGTCGAGCACCTCGCCCACGTAAAAATCTTTCGCGTGCGCGCGCGTGCCCGGAAACGCCTGCAACACGACCGCCTGCTCGCGCGGCTGGGTCTCGACGAAATCGCCCGCCGCCGCCGGCAGCGGCAGCGCTGCGCCGGCGGATTGCAACGTCGGCGCCGCACCGCGTGGAAGCTTCGCCAGCATTTTCTTCAACTTCGGCGCCAGCGTGCGCGGGTCGAAATCGCCCGCGACCGCGAGCACGGCGTTTCCGCCCACCGCCACTTTCCGCAGGAGGGCGACGAGATCGGCGGGACGCAGGGCCTTGACGCCCTCGCTGTGCCCCGAGGCATCGAACGCGAGCGGATGCGCGCCGAAAAATTTCGCGCGGAGATGTTTTCGCGCGAGCGTCACCACGTCGTCGTCGTCCTGCTGAAGCGCCGCGATCTGCGCATCGCGCTCGAGTGCGAACGTCGCCGCTTTCAACGTCGCCGCATGCAGCGCCTGGTCCAGCACCGACACCGCTCGATCGACATCCGGCGGCAGCACTTCAGCCACGAGCCCGAAGCTGTTGTTGCCGACGACCGAGTGAAACGTGCCGCCCGCCGACTCGATGAACTCGGCAACTTGGGCGGCGGTGCGCGTGCGCGTGTCTTTCGTGAGCATCGTGGCGAGCAATGCCGTCGCGCCGCGTTTTTCCGCCGGCTCGCAGTGCACGCCGCCGCCGAAGACAAGGCGGAGATGCAGATTCGGCAGCCGGCGATCCGGCTGCAGCAGGAGGCGCGCGCCGTTGGGAAGTTTGATTTCGGAAAACTCCGCGCGATCGGCCTTGGTCACGGCCACCGTGGCGGCGGCGGGAGCGGCCGCGAGCGGGTTGAGCGAGATCGAGGTGAGTCGCCCGGGCACGAGGTAGGCGCGCAGCACGTGGCGCAGGTCCGCCGGCGTGACCGTGGCGAGCCGTTGAAAATACGCGCGGCTGTGATCGAGATCGCCGACCACGACCTCCGCGACGCCGAGCCGCGACGCCTGGCCGCTCATGGTTTTGCGGGAGTTGATCTCGGAGACGACGAGTTGGCGGATGGCTTTCTTCAACTCTGCGACGGTGAAGCCACGGGTGGCGCAGCGCGCGAGTTCGCGGGCGATCGCGGCGGTGGCTTTCTCGCGTTTGTCCGCATCCGCGGTGAACGAGACGCAAAAGAGACCGCTCGAGCCGGGGTTCCAGCTCGACGCGTCGATCGAATGCACGAGGCCGGCCTTCTCCCGAATCGCCTGCCATAGCACGGAACTCTCGCCGCCGCCGAGCACGCCGGCGAGCAGGTCGAGGACCGGCGCGTCGTCGTGCGTGAGTCCGGGAATCGGCCAGGCGAACGCGCCGCGGCTGAGTTCGACTTCTTCAAAGCGATGGTCGGCGCGTGCGCCGAGTTGGAGCGGTTCCTCGGGCACGAGCACAGGCGCGAGGCGCGAGCGAGCGACGGCGCCGAAATGTTGCTCGATCGACGCGCGCGTGGCGTTCACGTCGATGTCGCCGACGATGACGACCACGAGGTTGTTGGGCACGTAGCGGGCGCGGTAATACGCGAGCAGATCGTCGCGCGAGATCGCGGAGAACACGTCGCGGTGACCGATGATCGGCTGCCGATACGGATGCTCGCGAAAGGCGGCCGAGAACAAGGTGTCCCACAGGCGGTTGTCGGGATCGTCCTTCGTCATCGCGATCTCGCGGAGGATGACGTCCTTTTCTTTCGCGCATTCGTCGGCGGGGAGCGTCGAATGCAGCACGGCGTCAGCGAGCAGATCGATCGCCACGTCGACATGTTCGCTTGGCAGGTCGATGTAGTACACCGTGCGGTCGAACGTGGTGTACGCGTTGATGTAGCCGCCGTGCGCCTGCACGGTCGCGGAAATCTCACGGCCGGCGCGACGCTCCGTGCCCTTGAAGAGCATGTGCTCGAGGTAGTGTGAAAGCCCGGCGCCGAGGTGCGACGACTCGTGGATGCTGCCCGTTTTCACCCAGACCTGCACCGAAGCGAGCGCCGCCGAATGGTCGGGCTTCAACACGACGGTGAGGCCGTTGGGGAGGATGAAACGGTGCTGCGTTTCGTTCCAAAATGCTTCGAGCAGGCGAAAATCCGATTTGGCGGAAGAGGACGTGGACATGAAAAAAATGGCGACCGGCGGCAGGACGCGTTGACCGCGACGAACTCTCTCGCCACGCGCACCGGACCGAACGCTCAGGCCGAACCGACCGCCTCGGCGCCCGCGCTGGAAGAACCGCGGGCGGGCTTGGCCGGCAGGAACGGCTTCACGAAGGCCTCGTCGAAATCGTAGAGGTCCGCGAAGTCCTCGCGCCGGTCATTGTCGGTTTTACTGAAGACGTTATACTCGATCAGATTGAAAACGATGTCGCCGAAGTCGGAGCAGCGAGTGACGCCCCAGGAGTTGAGCACCGTCTTCGCGAGCGGACCGAATTGATCGAGGGCATACACGCGCAGCCCTTCGAGCAGTTCGGGCCCGGAAACGTGCCGCGACCGCACCGTCTTCGCGGACTCCTTTTTCTTCAATTCCTTGACCGTATGGTCCAAGCCAAGGCGGATGAAATCATAGGCCTTCCGATCGAAGCGGGAATCCTCCTTGCAGATGAGACCGACGATCTCGGCAAAGTCTGGGTCTTGCATGTTTTTCGCTCTGCGAAGTAGCACAGCGCCCGAGCCCGCGCAACTCGCAACCCAGAGCGCGTTTGCCTCCGTCACGGTTTCAGTAATAGACCGGATGCAAATCGCTGCTTATAAGCTCGAAGGTGAAAACCCGCCCAGCATTTTTATCCACAAAAATGATCGCATCCACCCAGACCAACTCACCGCTCGTCGATTCTAAGAACAGCTCCGCGAATGCTCAGGCATCCCTTGTTGCCGCCTGCGCCCGTCTGAAAGCCGCCGGCTTGCGAATCACGCAGCCCCGCGTCGCCATCATTGCCGCACTCGAGAAACGCGGGCAACCGACCACGATCGAACAAATCCACGCCGATCTCCTGCCCGGCTCATGCGACCTCGTCACCGTTTATCGCTGCCTCAGTGCGTTTGAGAACATCGGACTGGTGCGCCGTTCGTTTTATCACAACGGCACGAGTCTCTACACGCTCAGCCTCGGCGCCGAGCATCCCTATCACGTCATCTGCAAGGAAACAAATCGCATGCAGGAACTCGACTCCGCGACGACGGCCGACCTCCGCCGCCAGGTTCATCAAATCGAGGAAATGCTGAAGTCCCGCGGCTACAATAACGTCACGCACGTCGTCGAGTTCTTCGGCCTCGCTCCCGCCGCCGCGGCTCAGGCCTGAACGATCGGAGCGCAAAGCAACTCTTCGCAACGCGGGCTTCGGCCCGCGTTTTTTTTGCGCTTCCGCTCGCTCGAGCGGAACCCGACGGCCTCACAGAGAGCACAGAGAAAAGTGCCCTCAGCCATCGAGGCCGAGGATCGGCGTCGCGCCTTCGCTGAGCGGCGAGTCTTGATTCGCCGTCGAATGGATTGTCAGCGCTCCGTTCTTCGCGCTGAGCCACGCCCATCCGCTGCCGAAACGTTTCATCGCAGCATCGGCGAATTGCCCCTTGAACGCATCGAGCGAACCAAACGCCTTGGCGATCGCCGTCGCACACTCCCCCGCCAGCTCCGCCTCGGCCCCGGTCGCGCGGAACCCCAAAATCCGCCAGAAAAATGCGTGGTTCGCGTGACCGCCGCTACGCAGCGCGACCGGCCGACATGCAACCGGACCTTGCCAAACAAAACGTCGGCGTCGACTCTTCCCGCACCCCATGAAGACCACGCTTTCCCGGCGCGAAGCCGTCGCTTCCCTCGCCGGTCTCGCCGCCCTCGCCACGCTCCCCCGCTCGGCGCGCGCCGAGGAAAAAACACCCACTCCGTCGATGCCTGCTTCACCCTCGGAATCGTTTCACCACTCCGTCTGCAAATGGTGTTACCCCAAAATCCCGCTCGATGACCTCGCCCGCGCCGGCAAGGAAATCGGCCTGCACTCGATCGAACTCCTCGATCCCGCCGATTGGCCGATCGTCCAACGCCACGGCCTGACCTGCGCGATGGCCAACGGCACGACGACGATCCCGAAGGGTTTCAACCGCCTCGAACATCACGCGCGTTACGTGCCCACGATGATCGACCGCATCGGCGCGTGTGCCGACGCTGGTCTGCCCAACGTCATCGTCTTCTCCGGCAACCGCGGCGGGATGCCCGACGAGCAGGGCCTCGAAAATTGCGTGGTCGGCCTGAAACAGATCGTCGGCGCCGCCGAGAAACGCGGCGTCACCGTCTGCATGGAACTCCTGAATTCGAAGGTGAACCACAAGGACTACATGTGCGACCACACCGTGTGGGGCGTGGAACTCGTGAAGCGCGTCGGCTCCGAGCGCTTCAAGCTGCTCTACGATATCTACCACATGCAGATCATGGAGGGCGACGTGATCCGCACGATCGAGGAAAACCATGCCTACATCGGGCACTATCACACCGGCGGAAATCCTGGACGTCACGAAATCGACGATACGCAGGAACTCCACTATCCTGCGATCGCCCGCGCGATCAAAGCCACCGGTTTCCGCGGTTACATGGCGCAGGAATTCATCCCTGTGCACGATCCGCTGAAGTCCCTCGCCGAAGGCATCCGCCTCTGCACCGTGTAAGTAGGGCGGGCTTCAGCCCGCCTTTTTCCTCCCCCACTCCACCGTCGCGCAGGCCGTAGCCCGCCCCACGCCGAACCGCCACCACCCGCGCCGGTCGGAGTCCGCGTGCAGCGCGTCTTTCTCCTCTCTCCCGCGAAAGTCAGCGGCGTCCGCGCCGGCCTCTTGTTGAATCCGACGGCGACCTTCGCCCTCGCCCGTCAATTTCACCGCGAAGGCCTCTCGCTCGGCGAAGTTTTCACCTTTGCGAGCGGCCTCTATTTCCGCGGCAAACTCACCTACGCCCGCCGCTTCGCCCGCGCCGATCGCGGCGAACTCATCCGCGTCATCAGCACCAACGCCGGCCTGCTCGACCCCACGCTCCACGTCACACCCGAGGCACTACGCGCCTTCGGCGAGGTCGACATCCACGCCGACGATCCTCGCTACCACCAGCCGCTTCGCCGCGACGCGAAGACCCTCGCCAAATCACTCGCCCCCGACGGCGTCGCGATCCTCCTCGGCAGCATTGCCACCGCGAAATATCGCGACGTGCTCCTCGACGCCTTCGGCGCGCGCCTCGTTTTCCCGCGCGACTTTGTCGGCCGCGGCGACATGAGCCGCGGCGGCCTCTTGCTCCGCGCCGCGCGCGAAGGCATCGAACTCCCCTGCACACCCGTCCTCGGCGCCGTCTTCAAAGGCAAACGCGCCCCGCGCATTTCGGAGATGTGATACCAGTCGCCCAATGCTACTGCTACTCCACCAAGGTCGCCAGGATCGCGCCGGAATCGATCGGACCGCGTCGAGGAACTTGGATGACTTCAATGGTAGCGGAAAGCGTGAGCTTTTCGCGGGTGCCCCAAACGAAACGCTCACGCGTTCCGCTACGACCTTATGCTCTTCATCCGCCGTCTTGAAATGAGAAGCTTCGGGCGATCGGTATAAGGCGCGTGCTAGTGTAGTGTCCCGCAATTGAGTCGGCATAAGCGTGCGGCCGGTAGGATGGCCGGATGTCACGAACAAGCCTGCCGGTTGTTTTATCGGACGCGG
>JBEHYR010000003.1:0-201906 GCA_048498075.1 Verrucomicrobiota bacterium
CGCCGCCGCGCGAGTATCACGTCCCGCGACAAACGTGAACAAATGCCCTGCCCCAGCAGCGCCGGTAGGGACGCCTCTCCGAGGCGTCCGTCTCTCCGAGGCGTCCGTGCAAGCCGAAGGGCCGAAGGGCCGTGAATTAGCAACGTTCCCCGCGGGCAGCACACCCGCGTCGGCACGGCGCAAACCAACCTATGGCGTGCCTCGCGAGCATCGCCGCCCCTCTCCTGTCCTTCTGAGCGCAGCGAAGAATCCATCTGGACTTTCGCACGCGCGTCGGGCCACGAAGCGCGCACTGGATTCTTCACTTCGTTCAGAATGACAAACCGGCCGGTTCATCAGCAGCGCCGGTAGGGACGCCTCTCCGAGGCGTCCGTCTCTCCGACGCGTCCGCGCGAGCCGAAGGGCCGAACGGCCGTGAATTCGCAACGTTTCCCGCGGGCAGCACACCCGCGTCGGCAAGGCACAAACCAACCTGTGCCGCGCCTCGCAAGCATCGCCCCTCTCCTGTCATTCTGAGCGCAGCGAAGAATCCATTTGGACTTTCGCACGCGCGTCGTGCCACGAAGCGCGCACTGGATTCTTCACTCCGTTCAGAATGACAAACCGGCCGGTTCCTCAGCAGCGCCGGTAGGGACGCCTCTCCGAGGCGTCCGTCTCTCCGAGGCGTCCGCGCGAACCGAAGGGCCGAAGGGCCGTGAACTAGCAACGTTTCCCGCGGGCAGCACACCCGCGTCGGCACGGCGCAAACCAACCTGTGGCGCGCCTCGCGAGCATCGCCCCTCTCCTGTCCTTCTGAGCGCAGCGAAGAATCCATCTGGACTTTCGCACGCGGGTCGGGCCACGAAGCGCACACTGGATTCTTCACTCCGTTCAGAATGACAAACCGGCCGGTTCCTCAGCAGCGCCGGTAGGGACGCCTCTCCGAGGCGTCCGTCTCTCCGACGCGTCCGTGCAAGCCGAAGGGCCGAAGGGCCGTGAATTAGCAACGTTCCCCGCGGGCAGCACACCCGCGTCGGCACAAACCAACCCTGTGCCGCGCCTCGCAAGCATCGCCTCTCTCCTGTCCTTCTGAGCGCAGCGAAGAATCCATCTGGGCTTTCGCACGCGCGTCGTGCCACGAAGCACACTGGATTCTTCACTCCGTTCAGAATGACAAACCGGCCGCTCCGCTCGTGGAGCCGCATCGGCTCCGGTGCGGTTTACATTCGCTGCTCCATCCGCACCGGAATCCGCGCGTGGGTAAACACGAGCACGCCCTCGACCTTCTCTCGCGGCAGCCGCGTCAACACCGCCGCCACTCGCCGGTAGAGTTCCAACTGGGCCGCGTGCTTCGCGGCCAGCGCCGCGATCTCCGCGGCGACCGAGCCCGCACTTCCGGCTGCACCTCCACCGCCGGAGCCGACGCCTGCGCCGACTCGGTCGGTCTTGAAATCGATTACCGTCGCCGCCGTCGCGCGCCCCGCCACATCGCGCGTCACCACCACGCGATCAAACACGCCCGTGATCCACGTCCCGTCGATCACCACTTCGAACGCCCGCTCGCGCCACACCTCCGTGCGCGCGTGGCGCTCGTGGCTCTCCGCCGGCGGCGTCCAAATCTCCGCCAACGCCGGCGCGCGCAAACCCGCGAGCGCCTGCGCCGCCACCTCCGCCGGAATCTTCCGCGCCTTCCACTCGCCCGCGAGCCGCGTCACCGTCTCCGCGCCGCCCCACTCCACTTCCGCGAGCAACGCGTGCACCGCCGTCCCGAATTCCGCCGCGTTGCCCCGCTCCAGCGAAAACGCCCGCGCGCCCGCCAGTTCCGCGCGTTTCCCCGCCGACGGCCGCCGCGCCGGCAGCCGCGGCGCCACGCGCACCTTCGCGCGATCCAACAACGGAATCTCCGCGTTCGCCGCCCTCCGCTCCGCCGCCGCTTCCTCGTTCGCCGCCGCGTTTTCCGCCGGCGCCTTCGTGCTCTTCAACGCCACAGGCCAATCCGCATCCCCGACCGCAAACGCCCCCGCGAATTCCCGCCGCCCCACGCGCACCGGCGTCGTTTCCTCGCCGAGCGTCTCGGCCAGCAGCTTCGGATAATTCCTCGACGTCGATTTTCCCGGCGGCTTCGTGATCAGGTACATCGCGCGCTTCGCCCGCGTCATCGCCACGTAGAGCAGCGACAGGCACTCGTAGCACGCGTCCGCCTCGGCCGTCCGCACGTGCGCCGACAACACCGCGTCCTGCGCGTGAAAAATTTTTGCCGGCAAATCCAGGATCCATTCCACCGCGCGGTCCGCGGATTTTTGCACCGCGAGTCCGTCGCGCCGAAGCTCGAGCTTCATCCCCTCGAGGTCCGGCAAAATCACGACGTCGAAGCCGAGGCCTTTCGATTTGTGGATCGTCATCACCCGCAGCACCGCCGCCGTGTCGCTGTCGCGCACCGTGTGCCGCTCCATGAACGCGATGAACTCCGCCACGTCGCGGCTCCCCGTCGCATCGAACAGCCCCGCCGCCGCCGTGAACTGCCGCGCCCGCTCCCGGCTGAACGCATCGTCCGCCGCGAGCGCCGGCTCCAGCTGCCGCACCCACGCCGACATCGTGCGCTCGAAGCCTTCGGCATGAATCTCCCGCAGCACCCGCGTCGTGAGCCGCTCCGCCGTCTCGAGTCCCTCCGCCGCGAGCACCGCCCCGAGCGGCGTCATCCGCAGATGCTCCTGCGCCAGCGTGTCGCCCGGATGCGCCGCCGCCTTCGCCAGCGCGAGCAGCGCGCAGCCGAGCGGGTTGTCCGTGCACACGTGCAGATCCGATTCCGCGATCGCGCGCAGCCCGCCTTCACGCCGCAGATAATCCGCCAGCCGCGCCGCGGTCGCATTGTCCTGCACGAGCAGCGCGCAACTCAGCCCGCGCTCCAGCGGCGCGATTTCCTCGAGCACCGCCAGCGCCGTCGCGAACCGCGCCAGCTCCTCGTCGGCCCGCCCCCCGCCCGCCGCCGCGTGCAGCAACGCCGCGTGCCCGCCCAGCTCCGGCTTCGCCGACTCATGCGCCCGCCATTCCTCGTTCCACGTGCGCGACGCCGCGCCGGGAAATAATTCCGCGAGCACCGCCGCGTCACCAAAAACCCGATTCACCGCCGCGATCACCGGCGGCCCCGACCGCCACGAGCGCACCAGATGCTCCTCCGCGATCGTCCCCGGGTGCGCCGCATTGTAGTGGTTGAAGATTTCCCGAAACAACCGCGGATCGCCTTCACGCCACGCGAAGATCGCCTGCTTCACGTCGCCGACGTAGAAAAAACTCCGCGTCCCCGTCGGATCCTGCACGACCTCGTCGATCAGGTTTCGCAACACCGACCACTGCCCGAAACTCGTGTCCTGGAATTCGTCCAGCAGCCAGTGGTCGATCCCCGCATCGAGCCGGTAATCGATCGCCAGCCGCTCCTCGGCCGCGGCAGCGGCCAACTGCCGCCGATCGTCCGCGGGAGCGCCGGCATCCTGCCGGCTTTCTTCCTCCGACACCCGCCGCCCGCTTCCGCTGCTCAAACTCGGCGCCTCGCCTCCCGGCATCAGCAGCCGCTGCACGTCGCCGAACGTCAGCTTCCCCGCGCGCCGCACCGCATCGTGATAGACCGCTTCGTAACCCTGCAGCACCGCGTGAATCCCCCGCGTCATTTCCAGCCGCCGCTCCATCTCCGCCGCGACGATCGCGTGCACCACCTCGCGCAACGCCGCCCGCGTCCGTTCCGACGGCGCGAACTTTTTCCGCTCGACGACGATCTCCGCCATCTCCGGCCACGCCTTCAGGATGTTGTTCGACAAATACTCGAGGTCGCCCAAATCCGCGCCCGGGCTCCAGCTCTCCAGCGCCGCGAAAAACGTCTCCCACCGGTCGCGCTGCAGCTCGCTCAGCGGCTCGGTCGCCAGCGCCGCGCGCAGCGCCGCGGCCGCCGCGGCGCGCTGCGACGCCCGCCCGCTCCACGCGGTTCCTTCCGGCCAGATGCGCGCCGGATTTCCCCAAAGATCGGCCACCGGCGCGGCGAGAAAAATTTCCTGATGCGCATCGAGAAACGCGTCGAGCTGCGCGCCCAGCCGTTTCTCATCCGCGCCGAACGTCGCCCGCTTGAACGCCTCGATGAACTCCCGCTGCGCGTCCGCCAGTTCGCCCGTGCGCTCGAACATCCGCCGCAACACCCGCCCGCGCTCCATCCGCGCCGCGTGCTCTTGTAGAATCTCGAACTCGCCGCTCAACCCGAGTTCGAGCGGAAAATTCCGCGCCACGCGCGCGAAAAATCCGTCGAGCGTCCCGAGCCGCAGCCGGTGCATCGCGTCCACCACCGCGCGCAGCAGCCGCAAAAAATCCGGCGCCGCTTCCGTTGTAGGGCGGGGTCTCCGAACCCCGCCGTCCCCCGCCGCCCTCCTCATCCCCCTCGTCCCCGCGACCTCCCCTCGCAGCTCGTCCTCCGCACGACTCCGCACCGCGCCCTCCGCCATCTCACTCCAGCCGATCTCTTCCGCCAGCGCCCGCGCATACGCCGGCTCGCTCGCCGCCCGCGCGAGCTTGTTGAGGATCTCGTCGAAAAATTCCCCCGCTGCCTTCCGCGTGAACGTCAGCGCCACGATCCGCTCCGGCGCCGCGCCGAGCGCCAGCAGTTTCACGAACCGATTCGTCAGCGCGTAGGTTTTCCCCGAGCCCGCCGACGCCAGAATCATCACGTGTCCGATCGTCGTCGGTTTCATCACGCGCCTTCCCTCCCCGCCCGGTTTTTCGCCCCGATTGTCATTCTGAACGAAGTGAAGAATCCAGTTCGCGCATCGGTGCAGTCGCAGGCTTCAAAACTCCCAGCGACTTCTTCGCGCCGCCCAGCATGGCAGCATTCCGGGAAGTTCATGAGCAAACGCCTCACCGCCCCATGGCGTGGTTTCGCCGGCGCAGATCGCGTCAGTCCGTGTCTTTCAAAATCCGTGTTCATCCGCGCCATCCGTGGTCTCCGACTGCATTTGTCCGGTCCATCACGCGGTGCCTCCCACGCCCGCCACGCCTGAAACCCCCGCCCCAGGCCGCACCACACTATCCGCCGCGCCATGGTGAAACAGCGCCGCGAACTCATCCCACTCCGCCGCGATGTCTTCACTCGGCGGCCAGAACTCGCCCGCGCGAATCGCCGCCGTCACGCCTTCCGCACAACGCCACGCCGCGGCGTCCAGCTCGGGCGAAAAATCTTCCCACTCGCGAATACCCGTCTCGCCCGCCGCCTTCGGCAAATTGAAATACGCGCACGAAACCTCCGCCGGCCCGGCGCCCACCGCGCGCCGATACAGCGGCAGTTGCAGGTCCGCCCACACGCGCCGCTTTCCGCCCACCTCGAAAACCGCGAACTCCGGCGGCGCCTCGTCGCGCCGCACGCCGCGATGGTGCGCCTGCCATGGTTCGACGGGCTTGTCCGACGTCTTGTAATCGAGCACGCGCCACGCGCCCGTTTTCTCGTGCCGGTCGATGCGGTCGATTTTTCCCGTGACCGTCAGTCCCGCGATTTCGATTTCGAACGGATGCTCCACGCGCTCGATCACCCAGCCCGCCGCGCGCGTCTCCGCCTGAATTTCCGCCGCGCGTGAAAGCCGCTGCCGCGCCGACTCGAGTTGCACGATGAGCGGCAGCGTCAGCACCGCGCCGAATTGGTTCCGCGCCGCCGCGTCGAGTTCGCCGAGCAGGAATTCCCGCAGCCGCCTCGCATCCACGCAGTCGCGCAGCGTCTCCGCGCGCCCCATCGCCTCCAGCGCCGCGTGGCACAGATGCCCGAAGTCGAACACGTCCAGCTCCGTCTTCCCCGGCTCGATTCCTTTCATCCGTAATACGTATGAAAGGTAAAACCGGAACGGACACGCCAGCCACGCGCGCAGGCCCGTCACGGCGACACGCGCCGGCGGAGGCGCCGCCCGCGGCGTAAGCTGCCACGCCCGCCGCCACCCCGGCGTCGCCCTCGCGCCATCCGCCGCCCGAAACAAAAACCGGATGCGCTCCGGCAGCTCCCCGTCCGCGCAACGCAGCAGCAATCGCGACGGCCGCAGCGGATCGCCCGCGACCGACGCCTTGCCGAGCAAAATATCCACCCGGCCAGCGGAGTGCGGACGCGAAGTCTGCTCACCTCCTCCCCCGCCGCTCCGGCTCATTGCCAGCGCCTGCAGCAAATACGCATCGCGCGCAAACCGCGCCGCATTCGTTTTCAATCCGAGCCGCTCGCGCAGCGACTCCGGCAAAAACGGATCGCCCACCACCGCGTCCGGCACGCTCCCGTCGTTCAATCCCGCCACGATGAGGTGCGGCGCGTCCTCCCACAGCAGCTCCAGCCAACCCTGCAGCTCGACCGCGCCCGGCGCCTTGTCGTCGTAGCGCACGCTCTCGCCGTAAAGCCGCCGCGCGATCTCCCACCACTCCGCCGGCGCGAGGCCCGGAAATCGCCGCGCCGCCTCCGTCGTCTCGCGCAACACCTCCGTCCACGCCTCCGCCGACTCCGCCGCGAGCGCGTCGCCTTCGCGGGTGAGATCGAACCGCCTCGCCGCGAAAATCTCCGCCAGCGCCGCCGCCGCGTTTTCCGGGAACGCCCCGCGCCGCAGCATCGCGCGCAGTTCCGCGATCACCGCCAGCGCGCCGAGCGCGTCGCCGTCCGGCCGCACATGCTCGCGCGCCTCGGCGAGCGTCGGCGGCAGGTGCCGCGTATGCAGCCGGTCGAGTTCGTCGAGGAAGCGCGCCGCGGAAAAATTCCTACCCAGCCGCGTCCGCAAAAATTCCAAAAAGTCCGGGCACCGCGCGAGCGCCTCGACCTTCGCGAACGCATCGTCGTTCACCAGCGTCGCCAGCGCGAGCAGCAGCTGATAAAGCCCGTCGCCCGCGCGCCGCCGCCCCTCGGGATTGAAGGCGGCGAGCCCGGCCTGCCGCAGCGCGTTTTCGAGCAGCGGCAGGATTTCCGGATCCGCCACGCCGACGCCGAGCAGCCCCTCGGGTTCGCCATAACGCCGCGCGACCTCCGCCGCCCGCTCCGCCTGCGCCGCCGGGTTCGCGCAGAGCTGCACGCTCTCCTCGAAATCCGGCAGCTCGAGCACCCGCCCGCTCCACGCCGCCGCCCGCGGCCGGCCCCACTCGTCGAACGCCGCCGCCTCGCCGGCCGGCGCAAAAATCACGAGATCGAATTCCCGCGTCGCCGCCGCCCGCGCGATCACGCCCAGCGCCAGCGGCAGCGGATCGGGTGTGCCCAGCATCACGACCCGCCGCACGCCCGCGAACGCGGCGCCGCCGTCCGCCGCGATCCGCGCCGCGTGCGGCTCGCGCAGCCCGCGGGTGGCGAGCGCCTGCGCCTGGAGCCGCTCCAGCTGCGCGAGTTGCCGCCACCGCTCCGTCTCGGGAAAATCCTCGCCGGCCAGCCGTTCGACGTCCGCGAAACGCAGCCCCGTCTCGACGAGCGCGCGCTGCAGCTTGGAAAATTCCTGCGCGAGCCGCATGGCCCAAGGGAAATTGCGCACCGGCGGATCGACCGGAAACACCGCGCGAAACGCCTCGAGATCCACCGTGCGAAACACCTCCGTCCACGCGAGCTGCGCGTCGAGCCGCGGCGCCACTTCCGGCTCCTCCGCGGTGGTCGCGACGAGCGAGTCCGGCAGCAGAACCCGCGGCGGAAACACCGCGGAGTTTTTCGCCGCCGCATGGCCCGCGAGCGCCTCGCGCAACCGCCGCCCCGACTGCCGCGTCGGCACGATCACCAGCAGGTCCGACAAATCGAGCGGCCCCTCGCCCACCCAGTCACCCGCGAGGAACTCGACCGCCTGCGGCAGCAGCGGGCAATTCCACGGCAAAAAATGGCGGCGGACGTTGGGAGGCGGTGGCACCACGAGAAAGAATGATGAGTGCGCTCGTGCATCGCGGGCAAGTGTCACGGAAAAATTCCTGCCGCGTGCGTCGCCGCCGGACTCCGTATGGCCCGATTTCGGGCCGCCAGCGAAGCGACTCTGGTTTGCCCTTCTGAACGCAGTGAAGAATCCAGGGCGCGCTTCGTGGCCCGACGCGCGTGCGAAAGTCCAAACGGATTCTTCGCTGCGCTGCTGATGAACCGCCCGGTTTGTCATTCTGAACGCAGTGAAGAATCCAGTGCGCGCTTCGTGGCCCGACGCGCGTGCGAAGTCTAAATGGATTCTTCGCTGCGCTGCTGATGAACCGCCCGGTTTGTCATTCTGAACGCAGTGAAGAATCCAGTGCGCGCTTCGTGGCACGACGCGCGTGCGAAAGTCCAAATGGATTCTTCGCTGCGCTGCTGATGAACCGCCGGGTTTGTCATTCTGAACGAAGTGAAGAATCCAGTGTGCGCTTCGCGGCCCGACACGCGTGCGAAAATCCAAATGGATTCTTCGCTGCGCTGCTGATGAGCCGCCCGGTTTGTCATTCTGAACGCAGTGAAGAATCCAGTACGCGCTTCGTGGCCCGACGCGCGTGCGAAAGTCCAAACGGATTCTTCGCCGCGCTGCTGATGAACCGCCCGGTTTGTCATTCTGAACGAAGTGAAGAATCCAGTGCGCGCTTCGCGGCACGACGCGCGTGCGAAAGTCCAAATGGATTCTTCGCTGCGATGCTGATGAACCGCCCGGTTTGTCATTCTGAACGAAGTGAAGAATCCAGTGCGCGCTTCGTGGCACGACGCGCGTGCGAAAGTCCAAATGGATTCTTCGCGGCGCTCAGAATGACAAAAATCTCCCGTGCCGGAGGTGGACCCCGACGAGGACTCTTTGGACCGGAGACAAGGGTAACAGGCGTGCCCGGAAGCCGGGTTCCACCGAAAAACAAAACACCCCGCGAGCCGTCGGCTCGCGGGGTGTCGAAAAAAGAAACGAAGCGAAAAGAAGCGGGGGCGCCTCGAACGGCTCGCCGCGCCGGCTCGCTTACTTCGCGAACAGATACTTTGCGGCGTGCGACTTCGCGCGGGAGGCGGCGTTCTTGTGCACGACGCCCGACTTCACCGCGCGATCCATCGCGGAGGTGTAAGCCACGGCGGCGGTTTTCACTCCCGCGGCGTCGCCGGCTTTGGCCGCGGCGTCGAGCTTCTTGCGCAACGTCTTGAGGCGGGTTTGCACACCTTGGTTGCGGGTGGTCAGGCGCACGGCTTTGCGAGCGGCTTTGATGGCAGATTTCGTGTTGGCCATGGTCGGTATTTGTTTGGAGCCGGACACAAACCCAAAGCGACGACGGAGAGTCAAGGGTTTTGTCGGCGCGTTTGTCGGCGCGTCCGCAGCCGGTGCGCGGGCATTCGCCACCCGCCACGCGGCGAACCCGCGCGCCGCAGATCACGCCTCGCCCGGCCGCATCGCGCTTCGTGCTCGTGATCGCGGCGCGCGCGCGTTTACTCGCGGGCGATGAACCCCTCGAGTCCCGCCGTCCGCGTGCTGGTCGTCGACGACAGCGCGCTCGTGCGGGAAGGCCTGCGCGCGGTGCTCGGCTCGCATGGACGCGCCGCCGGGATCGTGATGATCGGCGAAGCGGGCTCGATCGCGGCTGGCATCAGCGAGGCGCTACGGCTTCAGCCCGATATCGTACTGCTCGATATCCGTCTGCCGGACGGGTCGGGGCTCGAGGCTTGTCGTGAAATCCGCCGATTGCTGCCCTCCACGCGCGTACTCGTCCTCACCTCCGTCGCGACCGACGAGTTGATTCAGGATGCCATCGCCGCCGGTGCGCAGGGTTACCTGATGAAGGAAATCGACTCGGCGGGCCTCCTCCGCGCGATCGTCGACGCGCACGCCGGCAAATCCGTGCTCACGCCCGAAATCACCGCGCGCGTGATGCACCTCCTGCGCGAAACGTCCGCGAGCGGCAGCGGCCGCACCGCTGCCGGCGCCAGCGGAGGGCTGGCGATCTTGTCCGCACAGGAGCGCCGCGTGCTCGCGTTGATCGCCGAGGGCCGCACCAACAAGGAGATCGGCGTCGAGCTGGGCCTCAGTGAGAAGACCGTAAAAAACTACCTCGGCAACGTCTTCGAAAAACTCCGCGTGAGCCGCCGTTCGCAGGCTGCCGTCTTTTACACTCAGGCACTTGCACGACCGACAGGGCCGAACAGCCCTACCCGGTAGGGACCATTTTCGGGTCGCACGCCACAGACGCGCTCCCCAACGTCGCCGCGCTTCGGTCCAGCATGCATTCCAGTGCTCAACCCCTTTCGGTTCACGACGACCCCTTCGCGGCGGAGTCCGCGCCCGCCCGCCGGCGCCGCCGCGGCTTTACGCTCGTCGAGGCGATGGTGGCGACCACTGTATTCACAATGGTCACACTCGGCGTCTACTCGATGCTGATCCGCTCCTACCAGCTCGCCGCGCTCACCCGTTGCCGCGACGACGCCCGCGGCGTGCTGCGGACCTACGCCGACCAGTTCGAGCGACTCCAGACCACCGAACTCGTCGGCTCCACGACTTATAACCGCTGGCTCTTCAACCCCACCAACGGCGCCAGCGGCCGCGGCTTGAAATGGGGCGTGTTGAGCGACGACAACACCAGCACCGCCGCGGAAGACGTCGCCAGCCTCGCCATCACCCTCGGCGGCACCGGTCATCCCACCGACGCCACCATCACGCGCGACGTCCGCTACGTGAACGCCAGCAGCGGCGCGACCACCACGACCCAGTCGATCCAGGCCGCCGGCTTCATGCTGCAGGGCACCTTCACGATCAATTTCACCCGCAACGGCAAAAGCTACTCGCAGTCCCTCACCGTGCTGCGCGTCGCCCCATGACGCTCTCCTCTCCAGTCGCCGGCGCCCGTTCCCGATCCCGCCATGCGTTCACGCTCGTCGAGGTGATGATGGCGACCGCCGTCGGCACCATCGTCCTCGCCGCAGTCGCCTCCATCATCGTGATGAGCGTCCGGATCGTTTACAAAAACCAGGAGATCGACGCCTCCGCCACGAACACGCGGCTCGTTCAGGAACACATCAACGGCGAGATGTCCATCGCCATCAGCCAGACCTCGCCCGTCTCCATCCGACCCGCGTATTCGCTGCCCTCCACCACGACGCCCACCCGTTACGCCCGCGTCGCCTATAAGGTCCAGATCGGATCGTTTGCCACCGTCTCGGCCGACACCGCGAAGACCGCCAGCGCCATCACCATCAGCTGTCCGTCGGACATCGTGCCGAAGATGAACGATTACGTGTTGATGGATACGCCGAACCTCGGCGCCGGCATCCGCGTCACCGCCGTCAGCGGCTCCGCCGGCACCTACACGCTGACCCTCGAGACCACCCTCCTCGCCGGCACGATCGATAATGACGCCGCCGTCACCGACGTCGCCGCCAACTCCCTCGTCCGCATCCAGCGCCAGCGCGCCTACGAAACCATCGCTCCCTCGCCCTCCACCAACCCCGTCACCGAACTCCACTGGTACGAGACCTGGTACGAACCCACCGCCGCGGACACGCCTTACGTCGTGTTGTCGAAGAACGTCGACGCCTCCTCCCGGTACATGTTTGCTCAGATTCCCGAGGAGCCCGCCACCCCCGATCCGTCCATCGAACCCGCCGTGAGCTGGCAGTTCAGCTACGTCTCCGTCGGCAACGGCGCCGTCCTCCCCGGCAGCACCTCCACGTATTACCAGACGAACTACGCCGAGGGCATGATCATGCCGAAATCCGGCAATCCGCTCAACACCTCCTCGATCCTCGGCGGCGGCTCCACGACGACCACCACGACCTCCACCACGACCTCGTCCACGACGACCTCCTCGACGACCAGTTCGATCTCCACGACCTCCACCACGACTTCGGTTTCCACGAGTTCGACGACGACTTCGGTCACCACGACATCGACCACCACCTCGGTCTCCACCAGCTCGACCACCTCGACCTCCACGTCGAGCGTTTCGAGCACCTCGATCTCCACGAGCAGCACTTCCCTCAGCACCACCACCGCCACCACCTCGCTCTCGACGACCTCCGTGTCCACGTCCGCGACGACCACGAGTTCGACGAGCGCGACGACCTCGTCCACGACCACCTCGGTTTCCACGACGTCCACGACTTCCTCGAGCACGACGTCGATTTCCACGAGCACCTCCACGACCTCGGTCACGACGACCTCCATTCCCTTCGATGGTTGATTCTCCGCGCGGCCTGCCCCGCGGCGGCCCCCCGTCCATGAAAATTCACTGCGCACGCGGCAGCGTCCTGCTGATCACCCTGGTCTTCGTCATCATGCTTTCGGCGATGGCGATCTCCGTCCTGGAGTTGAGCAACAACTCCTACAAACTCACCATGCGCAACCAGCTCCAGGCGGAGGCGCGCGCCGTGGCCGAGAGCGAACTCGAATACCTGCTCTACGAATTCAAGTCCACCGTCGTCGCCGGCAATTCCGCCTCCGCCGCCCCCGCCATGCTGGCCACCAACAACAACCCCGCCGGCGCCGCGATCAGCGACAACTCCACCCTCCCCGACACCAGCACCACGCGCGATCCGTTTCTCGCCGCGCACCGCGCCGCGGGCTGGCGCATCCGGCGCGCCGTCGTGCTCGACCGCGGCCCGATCAGCGGCCGCATCCCCGGCACCACCAAGGTCGGCGATTTCACCTACGTCATCGCTCGCGTCGAAGTCCTCCCGCCGCTCTCCAACCCCTTCGCCAGCTCCACCGCCGGCGTCCGCGTCGGCCGTCGTCTCATCAATTCCAATACCTCCATCTTCCAATACAGCGTCTTCTTTCAAGGCACCCTCGAGCTCAACCCCGGCACCGACACCACCATCACCGGTGACATCGTCTCGAACGGCTCCATCTACATGGGCCCCCGCAGCGGCTTCAACCTCACGCTCAACGGCAAGGTCCGCTACCTCGCCGACCACTATTTCAACACCACCGCCGACGGCGTCGCCACGTATTCGAATCCTGATTCGCCCACGCCGCCGGTGACGCTCGTCGCCCCCACCTTCGCCACCTCGCAAGCCGCCCAGCTCGAAACCCTCGACGCCCCCGAAAACCTCCTCGGCGGCATCGACGTGACCGTCGAAGCCCAGTCCCGCCCCGATCTCTTCGGCCCCTCCGGCCGCACCGACCCCACCGCCTGGACCGCCGCCGAACAAGCCGAAGCCGAGAACAACGTTTACCGCTCGCTGATCGTCCCGCCGCCCGCCAACGCCGGCCCCAACGAGTACCCCAACGGCTCCTCCAGCTCCTCCGACGATGCCGTCATCAGCGTCCGCCGCGCCTACAGCCGCGCCGAACTCCTCGTCAACGTCGAGACCGACGGCACCGTCTCCGTCACGAAAGTCGAGGATGGCACCTCCACCAACGTCACCGGCTCCTTCAGCGGCGCGCTCACCGATTTCCGCGCCAGCTCCAGCGATCCCCACGTCTACACCACCAGCGTCTACGACGAACGCGAAGCGAAGACCGTGAAAGTCACCGAAATCGATGTCGGCGCGCTCAAGACCACGCTCGACACGCTCCGCGCCGCCGGCGACTCGAGCCACTTCGATTTCAACGGCCTCATCTACATCAACCTCAAGAGCACCTCCTCCACCCACCCCGCCGCCATCCGCCTGAAAAACGCCGCCACCATCCCCTCGAACGGCTCCAACGGCTTCTCCGTCGCCACCAACGGCGGCATCTACGTCCAAGGCGACTACAACACCGGCACCATCACCGATTCGGACGGCACCTCCCGCCACGTCCCCGCCATGCTCATCGGCGACGCCCTCACCGTGCTCTCGAGCTCCTGGACCGACTCCACCACCAGTCGCCCCCTCAGCTCCCGCGTCGCCGGCGCCAGCACCACCATCAACGCCGGCCTCCTCACCGGCAACATCGCCGCCACCGCCACCAGCTCCAGCGGCGGCGTCCAAAACGTCGTTCGCTACCTCGAAGACTGGTCCGGCAAGAGCGTGAATTTCCTCGGCTCCCTCGGCCGCCTCTTCTCCTCGACCCAGTTCAACGCCGCCTACACCGGCCCCGGCTCCGTCTACATGCAACCGGCGAGCCGCGCCTTCTCCTTCGACACGAACATGCTCACGCACCGCCCGCCCGGCTCCCCCGAGACGACGGCGTTCAGCCGCGGCAGCTTCTTCACCTGGCAATACTAGCCGCTAGCCGCCCCGCGTTGTAGGGCGGGGTCTCCCGACCCCGCCGCTCTCCCGTCCCAATCTCGATGATGGCCCGCGAACCCGAAATCCTTCACTTCGGCGAACAGGAACACGACTTCGTCACCCTCCGCGCGCGCCGCATGCTCCGCGAAGGCAAGCTCACGCCGACTCAACTTCTCGAATACGAGGAAATCCCCGACCCCGCCGTCACCGCCATCGTCGCCGCCCGCAACGAAGAACACACCGTCGCCACCGTCGTCCGCGAGTGCCTCGTCTACGCCGCCCACGTCATCGTCGTCGAGGGCGGTTCCACCGATCGCACCGCCGCCGGCGCCGCCGCCGCCGGCGCCACCGTGGTCCGCGACTCCGGCCTCGGCAAAGGCGCCGCCCTCCGCCTCGCCGCCGCCCACGTCACCACGCCCATCTGCGTCTTCGTCGATGCCGACGGTTCGCACGATCCCATCGACCTCCCGCTCCTCGTCGCCCCGATCAAAGCCGGCCACGCCGACCACGTCACCGGCTCCCGCCTCCTCGGCGGCTCCGACGAACTCCACGGCGGCGGCGACGAATTTCTCCGCCTCGCCGGCTCCGCCTTCATCACCTACCTCATCAACCGCCGCTACGGCACGCGCCTCTCCGATTCCCAAAACGGCTTTCGCGCGATCCGCACCGAGGTCTTCCGCTCCCTCGCGCTACGCTCGCGCCACACCACGATCGAGATGGAAATGATCATGGCCACGCTCGCCGCCGGCTATCGCATGGCCGAAGTCCCCACGCACGAACGTCCTCGCGCCGCCGGCTTTTCCAAAATCTCCCTCGCCCGCCCCGCCACCTGGTTCTCCTACGGCTGGTGCCTGCTCTCGGGCCTCTGCCGCCGTCGCACCCTCGTGAAAACTGAAAATCAGCCATCGAAAATCTAAAATCGCCGCGAACCGTCCCTCCGAAATTTCACGATTTCCGATTTCCCGATGCCCGATTTCAAGATTCCCTCGCGCCCCCGCACGACGCTCCCCGTGACCGATGTCGCGGCGGTCTTTGACCGCCGTCCGTCTCCGCTTCCCCCTCGACTCCGCCTCCGTTGTAGGGCGGGGTCTCCGAACCCCGCCGCTCCCGCCGCCCTTCCCGCATGAGCCTCCCCCCCGACGCAGTCATCGGCGTGTGGGATGGCCACGACGCCGGCGCCGCCCTCGTCCTCGACGGCCGCGTCGTTCTCGCGCTCAACGAAGAGCGCCTCTCCGGCCGCAAGCTCGACGTCGGCCTCCCCACCCGCGCCCTCGCCGCCCTGCGCGCCGCCGCCACCGCCGCCGGCGCGAAACGCATCGCCTGGGCCCCCACGACCTCCGACCCCGCGAAAACCCTCACGCGCCTCGTCCCCTCGCTCAAAGAAAACTACTACCACCTTCGCCGCCGCCTCGTCCCGCCCGGCCCGCTTCACACGCTGAAGCAGCGCGCGAAATACACCCTCACGCAGCTCCCCACCTCGCGCCTCTTCCGCACGTGGACCCGCCGCGCCTTCGCCCGCGCCCTCGACGCGCCGCTCGACGATATTTTCCTCGTCGACCACCACGCCGCCCACGCCGCCGCCGCCGCGTATTGGCCGCGCTGGGACGCCGACGCGCTCATCGTCACGCTCGACGGCATCGGCGACGGCGAGTCCGGCTCCGTCTGGGCCTGGTCCGAAGCCGACGCCTCGCTCCGCCCGCTCCTTTCGATTCCCGGCTCCGCCTCCCTCGGACTTTTCTTCGAGCACGTGACCAACGAACTCCAGATGCGCCCCCTCGAAGACGAGGGCAAGGTCATGGCCCTCGCCACCTACGCCGCCGATTCCCCGCTCGATAAAAACCCCTTCCTCCCCTGGTTCTCGCTCACCGCCGCCCCCTCCCAATGTCACCTATTAAGTGACATTCCCCCTTCCGCCCCCGGCCTCCCTGTCCTCCGCTGCTCCATCCCGCCGTCGAAAATGGCCCGCGCCGTCGCCCGCGTCGTCTGGTGCACGCCGCGAGAAGCCGTCGCCCGCATGGCGCAGCAAACTCTCGAGCAGCTCGTCCCGCGCTTTTTCACGATGCTCGCCGCCGCCACCGGTCGCCGCGCGTTCGGCTACGCCGGCGGCGTCGCCTCGAACATCAAGGTCAACCGCCTCATTCGCACCTCCCCCGGCATCGACCGCCTCGAAGTCTGCCCCGCGATGGGCGACGGCGGCCTCGCCCTCGGCGCCGCGCTGGCCGTTTCCCGCCAGCTCACCGGCCGCCGGCCCGCACCGTTTCACGATTTCCGCCTCGGCCGCGACCACGGCGATCTCGGCGCCGACGCCGAAAAATTCGCCGCCGCGTCCTCCGCCACGCTCTCCCGCCCCCCCGACATCGCGCACGCCGCCGCCGAACTCGTCGCCCGCGGCGAGATCGTCATGTGGGCGCAGGGCCGCATGGAACTCGGCGCCCGCGCCCTCGGCGCGCGCAGCATCGTCGCCCGCGCCGACAGCACCGCCGCCCGCGACGACCTCAACCTCCGCCTGAAACGCCGCGTCTGGTATCAACCCTTTTGCCCGACGATTCTCGCCACCGAAGCCCCGTGGCTTCTCGCCGATTACCGCGGCGATCGCGACCTCAACCGCCACATGACGATGGGCTTCATGACCACGACGCACGGTCGCACCGCCCTCGCCGGCGCGATCGGTCCCGACGGCTCGTGCCGCCCGCAAATGGTCGCCGACGATCCCGACGATCCGTGGTATCGTCTCCTCGCCCGCATGCGCGAACTCACCGGCTGCGGCGCCGTGATCAACACCTCCCTCAACATGCACGGCAAACCCATGTCCGACGAACCCCTCGGCATCGTCGACGCCTGGCTCGAAAGCGGCGTCGAACACCTCGCCCTCGGCTCGGCGTTGCTCTCGAAAAAATGAAACGCGTTTTCCAGGTGGAGCCCGACGTCCCCGCCGGGCTTGTTCGACTTCCCGCCGCTCCTCAACCCGACGAGGACGTCGGGTTCCACCTTTCGCTATTCTTTTCCACGCCGCGCTTCCATTTTCATCTCCCGCAGCCGAAGTCCCCTCTAGCAAGAGGGGTGCCCGACAGGGCGGGGTGTGTTTCAGGTTCCGCATGACCGCCCGCACCGCCCGCCTCCTCTTCCTCGCCTCCGCCGCCGCCATCGCGCTCGGCGTCGCGCTCTGGGCCGCGCACGTCGTCACGCGCCTCACCGTCGACGAGCAGCGCGCACTCGTCCCGAATTCCACCGTCTGGGGCATGCACGCCTGCATCGTCGCCCTCGTCGCCGGCTTCGCCGCGATCGCCCGCCCGCTCTACACGTTCATCGGCCGCCGCCGCGCTTTCATCGCGCTCGCGCTCTCCGTCGGCGGCTGGTTCGCCTGCGGCCTCGCCCCCGAGATCAACCGCATTTTTTTTGACGAACACATCTACATGCAGATCGGCCAGACGATCGCCCACACCGGCCGCGCCGAGGGCGCCAACTACGCCCGCGTCGAATACGGCCAGTTCCAGATGTTCTCGCCGCAAGTGAACAAGCAGCCCAACGGCCTGCCCTACCTGCTCTCGTGGATCTACCGCGCCGTCGGCGTCTCCGATGCCGCGTCGCATTTTCTCAACCGCGCTCTCACCGGCCTCGCCGCCGCCGCGCTCTACCTCGCGCTCGTCGTCGTGCCCTGGATACTTCCTCGCGGCGCCGGCCTCGCCGCCGCACTTCTCTTCCTCGCCACGCCCCTCGTCCTCTGGTGGGGCCACACCGTCGCCGTCGAACCCGCCGCCGCCGCCACCGCCGCCCTCGCGTTTTTCGCGGCGTGCCTTCACGCGCGCCTTCGCGACCGCGACTCCGCCCAAGGCCTGCCCGCCAGCGCGCTCCTCCTCGCCGGCGCCACCGCCTTCGCCGTCTATTTCCGCCCCGAATCGCTCCTCGTGTTTCCCCTCGTCGCCGCCGTGCTCTGGTCGACCGACGACCGTTTCATCGAGGATCTCTCCGCGTGGGGCGCGCTCCTCCTCGCCGCCGCGCTCGCCGTGCCAAACCTCCTCCACCTCTGGTCGATGCACACCGAGAACTGGGGCGCCACCGACGGCCGCCGCTTCGACACCGATTTCATCGGGAAAAATCTTCACAGCAACGGCGGCTACTTCATCGACGCCCGCTGGTTTCCCCTCGCCGGCACCGCGCTCGCGCTCCTCGGCGCGCTCTGGCTTTTGAAACGCAACCGCACCGCCGGTATCGCGCTCGGCGTCTGGTTCGCGCTCTCGTGGGGCATCTTCGTAACGTTCTACGCCGGCGGATACTACTACGGCGTCAGCTCGCGCTACGGCGTCGTCTCCTGCGCGCCCGTCGCGATCTTCATGGGCATCGGCCTCGCCGCGCTCCACGCGCGCCTGCCGCGCCGTCCGCTTCTCCTCGGCGCGCTCGGCGCCATCGCCGCGATCAACTGGGCCGCCACGTTCGCCTTCGTGCCGACCCGCCAGCGCGAAGCCGCCGAGGCGCAGGAGGACGCCGCGTTCGTCGTCCGCGGTGCGCGCGCCCTGCCCGACGGCTCGCTCGTCGTCTCGCCCGACCCGTGCATGTGGCTCCTGCAAGGCCGCAACGCCTCCCAATTTTTCACCATCGATCACATGCTGCACGAGGAGTTGCGCGAACTCGCGAACCAATACCCCGGCGGCATCTACGTGCACTGGAGTTTCTGGCACAACGCCGAGCCCAACCTCGCCCGCGAGACCGCCGCCCTCCTCACCGAAACCCACGCCACGCCCTTCCTCCGCGAACGCTGCCAGGCCTACACGCTCGCGCTCTACCGCGTCGACACGCCCGAAGCGCTCGCCCGCTTCGGCGGCCCGCCGCTCCCGCCTCCGAAACGCGACACCGACCTCGACACGCTCCTCTCCCACGCAAAAGCCGCAACGCCATGAACCCTTCCGCATCTCCCGCGCCTTTTGTGGCTCCCCTCTCCGCCTCACTCTCTGCACTCTCTGCGTTCTCTGCGGTTAAATCCGGTTTGGAAAAACGCCTTCCCCGTTCTGCGCCTTTCGCGGTCCTCTCCTCGCGCTCTTTCTCCGCGTTCTCCGCGCCCTCCGCGTTTCAATTTCAATTTCCCCGCCTCCGTCCCTCGCCATGAGTGCGCGCTCTCTTTACTCCTGGAGTCGTTTCGCCGCCCGCACCGCCGCCGCCGCCGCCGGCGTCGAGTCGCGCCCCACCAAACTCATCTACGTCGTCACCAAACGCTGCTACTCGCGCTGCGTCTACTGCGACATCTGGAAAGTCAAAGACACGCCCGGCGCGCTCGACAGCGAACTCACCCTCGACGAAGTCCGCGCCCTCGCCGCCGCGAATCCATTTCTCCAGTGGATCGATTTCACCGGCGGTGAACCCACCGACCGTCCCGATTTCGTCCAGGTCGTCCAGGCCTTCGCCGCCGCCTGCCCCGACCTCCTCCTCGTCCATTTTCCGACGAACGGCATCGCCACGAAACGCATCGCCGCCGTCGTCCGCGAACTCCACGCCTCCGTCCGCGCGCATCTCGTCGTCACCGTTTCGATCGACGGCCCCCCCGAACTCAACGACCGCCTCCGCGGCATCCGCCACGATTTCGCTCACGCCGTCGACACCTTCGCCACCGTCCGCGCGCTCCTCGGCCCCGCGCAAGTTTTCGTCGGCATGACGCTCCACGGCCACAAAGGCTCGACCGGCCACACGTCCTCCGAACTCGTCGAGCAAACCTTCGCCGCCGTCAACGCCGCCCTCGCCGCCCGCGGCGAATCGCCCATCGGCTGGGACGCCCTTCATCTCAACATCCCGCATTTCTCCGGCCACTACTACGGCAACACCGCCGCGAAAAACGACGCGCCCGAAGCTACATCCGTCCCCACCCGCAATTCCGCCGCCTCCCCTGGGAGCGCGGGCGGCCCGCCCGCATCCGACGCCTTCGGCGGCCCTCACCACCGCGCCGAAATCGCCGCCGCCCTCCGCCTCGCCGCCTCGAAATCGAAACCCGCCGGTGCTCCCGCCATGCGCGCCATCGAGCGCATCTACCGCTCCGAAGCCATGAACTACCTTGCGAGCGGCCGCACCTCCATCGCGTGCTCCGCCTTGCTCTCGACCGTTTACCTCTCCGAAAAAGGCGAAGTCTATCCCTGCACGATCTGGGACAAACCCCTCGGCAACGTCCGCACGACCGGCTTCGCGCTCATGCCGCTCATTGAATCCGCCCGCCGCGCCGGCGTCCGCCGCGCGATCGCCGAAGCCCGCTGCCCCAATTGCTGGACCCCCTGCGAAGCCTATCCCGCCATCGGCGCCTCGCCCGCCCGCGCCCTCCTCGCCTTCACCCGCGGATAAAACCGCCACAATGTCCGCTTCACCCCATGTAGGAGCCTGCTTGCAGGCGATCTCCTCGCCTTCGCCCGCGGATGAAACCGCCACGATGTCCGCTTCACCCCATGTAGGAGCCTGCTTGCAGGCGATCTCCCGCCCCGAAAATTCCCCTTCCCGCACCCCACCGAAGTCCCCTTTAACCAGAGGGGTGCCCGCAGGGCGGGTGTGTTGATCGCCGACCTCTCATGACTCTCTCGTCCCGCCCTCCCCTTCCCCCGCTCCTCGCCCGCGCGCTCCCTCTCCTCGTCACCGCCGCCGTGCCGCTCGCGGCGATCCTCGCGTTTTCCGTCCAGCCGCTCCTCGCCCGCCAGCTCCTCCCGATTTACGGCGGCGCCGAGGGCGTCTGGCCCGCGTGCGTCGCCTATTTTCAACTCGCCCTCCTGCTCGGTTACCTCTGGGCCGCGTGGCTCGCGCGCCAGAGTCCCGCCTTCCAAACGCTCGCCACCGCCGCCCTCGGCCTCCTCGCCGCCCTGACGTTTCACCTGCCCGCCGCGCGCTCCGTCGCGCCGATCGGCGTCACCAACATCCTTATACGCCTGTCGCTCACGAGCCTCCCCGCGCTCGTCCTGCTCTTCAGCGCGTCCCCGCTCCTGCACCACGGGCTCCAGCACCGCGGCGAAGAAGTTCCCTACTACCTCTACGCCGTCGCCAATCTCGGCGCCCTCGCCGCGCTTTGGCTCTATCCGTTCGCGATCGAGCCGTCCGTGCGCGCCTCCGACCAGGGCTTTCTCTGGCACGGCTTGCTCATCGTCGTCGCCGCGCTGCTTGCCGTCACCAGCTACTTCCTCCGTGGATCTCCTCCGCTTCACCCCTCGCCTGCACCCGTGGCGCCAAGCGCCGCCGAGTCGACTCCTTCGCGCACCCTCCACCTCGCTCTCCCCGCGCTCACCTGCATCGCCGTGCTCGGCGCCACCGGGCACTTCGTCGGCGAGATCGGCTCCAACTCGATCGCCTGGGTCGGCCCGCTCGGCCTCTACCTGCTGAGTTTCATGATCGCGTTCTCCGGTCGCTGGCGCCGTTGGATGACGCTCACCTCCGTCGTCTGGCTCCTCGTCAGCCTCTGCGCGTTCATGATCTCGAAAGGTTTCACCGCCGTCACCGTCGATGGTCCGCGTGCGCTCTGCACCGTCTCCCTTCTCGCCAGTGCCTGCTTCCTCGGCCACGCGCTCCTCCACGAAACCCGCCCCTCCCGGCACGCCGAACGCTTCTATATCACCCTCGCGGCCGGCGGCCTGCTCGGCGCGCTGCTCTCGGCCGCCGTGATCCCGCGGATTTTCCCGCAACGCATCGAACTCGCCCTCGCCGCGCTCGCCGTCCTCACGCTCGCCATCATCCGCCTCGTCGGTCGCCGCGAATTCAGCGTTCGCGCCATCGTCGCCTGCATCCTCTGGATTCCGCTCGTTGGCCTCGGCCTTCACCAATCCGCCGACGAAGCCCTCGGCGGCCAGCTCCTCCACCGCCGCGATCTCCACGGCCCGCTCATGCTCAAAACCGACGACCACAGCGTCGTCCTCTCGCGCGACAGCACCACGCACGCCACGCAGATCACCTTCGACGCCGCCGCCCGCCGCCATCCCACGCTCTACTACACCGAAAGCTCCGCCGTCGGCCGCGCCCTGCAGCAACTCCAACAAAAACGTCCACGCCTCACCGTCGGCATCCTCGGCCTCAACGGCGGCACGCTCGCCGCCTACGCGCGCGCCGACGACACCTTCGATTTCTGGGATCTCGACCCGCAGATGCACCGCGTCGCCCGCGAATCCTTCAGCTACCTCGCCGACTCAGCCGGCCACACGACCCTTTTTGAACGCGACGGCCGTGACGCCCTTGCCGCCTCGCGCACCGACTACGACCTGATCGTCGTCGACGCTTTCGTCGGCAGCGGCGACAGCCTGCCCGAGCACCTCCTCACCCGCGAAGCCCTGAAAATTTATCTCGCCCGCCTCGCCGCGCGCGACGGCCTCCTGCTCGTCAACGTCGGCGCCCGCTACACCAACTTTTTCCCCCTGCTCGAAGCCACCGCGCACACCCTCGGCCGCGCCTCGCTCGAGGTCGTCACCCGTATCCAGAAATCCACCGACACGCTCGACTGGGATCCCACCCGCAGCGACTACACCCTCATCACCGTGCCCACCCGCCTCGCCGCTCTCCGCACCTGGTTCCCTCTCGAGGAAGACGGCGGCCGCGTGAAACGCGAACTCACGACCGTGACCGGAAACTACCTTCGCCCGCAGTTCGTCTGGCACGACGACCGTCACGCCCCCGCCGATATCTTCGCCCCCGGCCGCCTACTTGCCCCGTAGGGCGCGCTTCAGCCCGCCTTCCGCCGATTTTCCCACCGCCGATGCACGCCGCCGTCTCCTTCGACGAACGCCCCTCCCCGCCCCCCGCCCGCCGCGTCGCACACCTCGCCCGCCGCCTCGATCCCTTCGTGAATTTCGCCGGCATCCTCGTGGGCGCCGGCTGGCTGCTCGCCCTGCTCTTCCAACACCTCCAACTCGTCGCCCAGCCCTCCCCGCACGAGTACAACGAATCCGGCGAATGGCACACGACGTTCCTCCTCGCCACCGGCCGCAACCCCTACTCCGCCGCCGAACTCACCGGCGCCGCCAGCTTCTTCGGCCCGCTCTATCACTGGGTCGTCATCGCCTTCAAACCGCTCTTCGGCCTCGGCTACCCGGCGCACCGGATGGTCAACCTCCTCTGCATCGCCGGCGTGCTCTGGCTGCTCGTCACGCGGATGCACCGCCTCGGCACCAGTCTCGGCATCGCCCTCTGCTCCGCCGCGCTGTTCTACTGGCTCACCCTGCAAAACATCATGGTGTGCGCGCGCCCCGACGCGCTCGGCCTCCTGCTCTTCCTCCTCGCGCTCGTCGTGCCCTGGGAAAATGGATACTCTCCCCGCAGCGTCGCCGCCGGCCTCGTCTGCACCCTCCTCGCGTTTCATTGCAAAGCCTACTTCACGCTCGCCCTGCTCCCCCTGCTCGCCGGCGTGTGGCTTGCCCGCTCCTGGCGCGCGAGTGCCATCTGCGCGGTCGCCTTCGCCCTCGCCCTCGCCGGCACGATGGCCGCCCTCAACTGGCGTTTTTCGCTCTACTATCTCGAGACGATCGTCATGCAGAAAAATTCGGTCTGGGCCAACAGCCAGGACTCCGTGGTGAGCGTCCTCCACGCCCGCCAGCTCCTTGAACGCTCCTGGCCCTACCTCCTGCTCCTCGCCTGCGCCGCGTTCCCGTTCTTCAACCGCCTCCGCCGCGAAACCCGCGCCCCCGCCGGGAGCGCCGGCGCGCCGAGCTTCCGCGACCGTGCGCTGCTGCTTCTCCTCGCCGTCTTCCTCTTTCACCTCGTCCTCGTGAACGACTACATGGGCAGCAACGGCGGCGCGTCGTTCACCTATCATCTGCATCTGATTTTTCCGCCGATGCTCCTGCTCGCCGCGGCCGCGACGACCGCCCCGCCCGCCCGCGTGCTCTTTGGCGCCGGCCTGATGGCGTTCCTCATGCTGACGCTCTCCACCAGCCCCGTGCCCGACGGCAGCCCCGGCTACCGGCGCCTGCAAGAAGTCATCGACGCCAACGACCCCGTCCTCGACAGCATGTCCGCCGCCACCGAACTCCTCGCCGAACGCGGCCGCCCGATCCACAACAACGGCTACTCCATCTGCCTGCCGTTCGTCACCATGTGGGACCGCTTCCTCTGGGATCCGAAGGCCCGGCTCATTCGCGAAACCTACGACCGCGTCGGCGAGGACGCCGAGGCGAAGATCGCCGCGCGCGCCTACAAAATTATTCTCACGACCGACGACCGCTGCTTCTTCGGCGACATCGAGACCGTCCACAAAAATTACCAAATCGCCGAGCGCATCGATCTCCCGATGTATTTCGGCTACAGCGCCGTCGAAGTCTGGAAACCCAAACCCCTTCAGACGCCGTGATCCAGGAGCTTGCCCGCCGGCGGGCCTTTCCTCTGCGTTCCCTGCGCTCTCTGCGGTAAAAAATTATTCCGCGTGCTCGCCCTGCTTCATCTCGCCCTCGTCGCCGCCTTCGCCTGGCGCCTGCCCTCGCGTCTGCGGCTCCTCCGCGACTTCGACGGCGTGCCCGGCCGCCTGCTGTCCTTCGGCGTCGCCCTCTTCCTCGTCGACTGGCTCGACTTCGCCCTCTACGCCGCCTGCGGCTGGGGCGCGCTCCACACCGTTCTCTCCTTCGCCGCTCTCCTCGCCGCCGTCCTTTTTGTCTACCGCGGCCCCGGAGTGACGAGCGCCAGCACGTCGACGCCGCCCGCCTTCCTTTTTCTCCTCCTCCTCGTCGTCTCGCGCTTCGTCTTCGGCGTGCTCATCGACCGCGACGGCACCGTCTGGTGCAATTTCAACTTCACCGACACCGCCTTCCACCTCTCGATCGCGAACGCCTTTCTCGCCGCGCCCCATTTCCCGCCCGTCGACCTCGACATGGCGCCGTATCCGCTGAAATACCACTTCCTCGCCGACTTCGCCGTCGCCCACCTCGCGCGCCTCGGCGTCACGCCCCTGACCGCGCTCCGCCTCCTCAACGTCCTCTCCGCCGCCGCGCTCGTCGGCGCCGCCTGGGCGACCTTCTCCCACTGGCTCGCGCTCTCCGCCCGCTGGGCGCTTCTCGCCGGCCTGCTGTTTCTTTTTCTCAACCCCGCCCTCCTCAACCTCGTCCACTGGCTCACGCTTCACCCGCCCTTCTTCCATCCCGCCAATCTCTTCGACGGCCTGCTTCACTACCCGTATTTTAATTTTGAATTCTCGCTGAACAACCTCATCGAGCCGCAGCGCGGCCTCCTCTTTTCCCTCCCGGTCATCCTCCTCGTCCTCCACGCCGTCCCTGGGAGCGCGGGCGGCCCGCCCGCATCAAACCTCCGCCCCTCCAACTCCTCTTCCGCCCTCCTCCCCGCCTTCGCCCTCATCTGCCTGCTCCCCTTCGCCCACATCGTCGCCTTCGCGGTCCTCGCGCTCACTCTCGCGCCGATCCTCTTCCTCCACCGCTCCACTTTTCTCCCCGCCTGGCCCCGCTGGCTTCCGTTCTTCCTCCTCGGCCTCGCGCAACTTTACTACCTGCTCACCTACGGCCCGCCCGCCAATCCCGGCTTCTCCGGCTGGGACGTCGCCGCCCAACTTCCGCTGGATGAATTTTCCGCCGCGCCCTCGCGCCTCCGTCGCCCGCTCTTCTGGTTTTTCGCCAACGGCGATTTCTTTTTCTGGGCCGCGCTCTTCGCCACCCTCGCCTTCGTCGCCCGCGTGCGCGGCTCCCGCTCCACCCCCGTCACGCGCTTCCTCCACACCTGGCGCTGGTTCTTCGCCGCGACGCTCGCGTTTTTTCTCCTGATCAATTTTTACCGCTACGCCTTCGCCTGGGGCGACAGCAACAAATTCGTCCTCTTCCTCAACCTCGCCCTCTCGCTGCTCATCACCGTCGGCGCCGCGACCGCCTTCGCCGTCACGCGCCTCGCCTTTCTTTCCCGCGCTCTTTGGTGGTTCTTCTTCGTCCTCTGCGTCGCGCCGCCCGCCTACGAATTCTACGACTGGGTCATCGCCTCGCCCCACGCGAAGATCATTCTCTTTCACAAAAACACCCGTGCCGCCGCCGCGTGGCTGCAAGCCCACACGCCGCCCACCGCCACCGTCCTGACCGCCGCGTTCAACGACACCCACTTCGTCACCCCGCTCGCCGGCCGCCGCACGCTCGCGGGCATCTATTCCGATTCGAATCCCTCTCTCCAACCCGATCGCGCCGAACGCATCCGCCGCGTCTACGAAGACGCCGACTTCGCCGCCCTCCGCTCCCTCCACGTCGACTACGTCTGCCTCAGCGGCGGCGAACGTCTCCGCTATCGCCTCTCCCCGCGCTGGCTCGCTCTCATGTCGTCAACTCCTTCCGACCCCGCCCTTCTCTTCCACGCCGGCGATGGCCCACCAGACCATTTCTCCGTCTACCTCTTCGACGCCGCCCGCCTCACCGCACCCTGAGCCGGAAACACGCAGTCGGAATTGACCGCAGATTTCGCGGATGATCGCAGCTCGAGACCTGAAGCTGAAGTTTCTCTGGTCGCTAAATCGCCTGCCCAGTGAGTGCGGGGCGGTGACGATCAGCGATAAAATTCCCCCGCAGAGATCTGCGTATAGCTGTGTTATCCGCGGTTGAACTGGTTTGTTCCGGCTGAGCCTGCCGGTCCTCTCTTTTCCGGCAGTCCCTGCGCGAGCCATCAGCCTCCGCCGCCCCTTCGACCCCGCGCTCCCCTCCATCCCCCGGCCCCCTCGCACGCGCAGAGTCACCTCCGAAAGCACGCTCTCCAAAGTAACCCATTGGGTTACTTTCAAAACACCCCTCTTTCTTCCATCTTTTTTGGACGCCGCCGTTTCCTCTGTGCTCTCCGTGTCGCTGTCGTTCAATTCAACCCCGCCTTTTATTGAGCATTTCGTGAAGAAGTGACGCGATCCCGGTACGGCGCGGACTCCGTTCCGCGCCGCTACGATCTCTGGTCAACGCGGCGGCGAAGAGACTCGCCGCCCCACCCTCGGCGTCACTTCTTCGCGTAATTCTCAATCGGATAAAGTAACCCATTGGGTTACTTTCGCACTCTCCTGGAGGTCAAAACCCCTCCGGCTCGACCCGCGAAGCCCGAACCCGCCCCGCGTCCGCCCGCCGTAGAACTGCGTAGTCCCGCCGGCGGCTTCCGCCTTGGCGTCGCACCCGCCCCGCGTCCTCCTGCGCGTCATGCGCCCCATCACGCTGCTCCTCCTCCTCGCTTTCGCCGTCATCACCCCGCTCGAAGCGAAAAGAAAACCCCTCATCGGCGGCGCGAAGACGATCGCCGTCGACGCCACCGGCAACGTCACCGAGCGCGTGGTCAAAGCCGAACTCGGTCAGGGCGGCTATCTCAGCGGCGCCAAAAAAATCGCCGTGCCGCTCATCGCCGTCGCCTTCGAGAGTTCCGCCACCGCCTTCGTCGGCAACTACCACGATGGCACCATGGTCACCAAGAGCCTGGCGCTGCGTCTCCGCATCGACGAGAAAGTCCTCGAAGGCATCTGCGCGCAGCTTCAGGCGCTCGTCGAAAAAGATCTCGCCGACGCCGGCTTCGAACTGCTCCCGGCCAACTCCATCGACGCCGAACCGCGCTGGACCGGCATCGCGAAGGACGCTCCGATCGGCACCGAAGTGGGCGACAACTTCATGTCCGGCTTCGGCGGCAACGGCACCAAGAACCGCTGGTATACCGCCGGCCAGCGCCCGCTCTTCGGCGCGGGTTTCACCGGCGCGTTAAGCGAGACGTCTGCGCTCATCCGCACCGCGCGGGAGAAAAAAATCTCCCTGCTGTTCTATCGTTTCAAAGTACAGTTCGCCGACATCGACACGAACAAAGGCCTCATCTTCAGCTCGGTCAAAGGCGAGAACGTGCTCCACATGGTCAGCGCCGACTGCGCCGTCTTCACGCCCGCGCACACCCTCGGCACCCTGCTCAAGCTGAAGGCCAACCTCACCGCGGGCTCCGGCTACGTGCAGGACATGCTCGGCGCGGACGGCAGCGGCAGCTACGTCATCGTCGCCGACCCCGCGCGCTACACGAGCGACGCGCTGCTCCTCATCAAGGCCACCTCTCGTCAGATCGCACAAGCGCTGCGCGCCGCGCAGTAATTCCCGCCCACCTCGCGCTCCCGCGGGCACGCTTCTCTCCCCAGCAGGATTGCGCCGCTCCCGCCGAGCTCCTGCGCGCCGCTGCGCCGCACTCGCGTTACCCGCCTGCCGCCGCACCCGTTCGCGGCCCTCGATTCAAGCCCGAGCCATCCCCTCCGCGCCCGGCCCGCACGCTCACTCGTGCCGCAACGCCGTCACCGGATGCAGCCCCGCCGCCCGTCGCGCCGGCAGCCAGCACGCGAACGCGCCGATGCCCGCCAGCAGCACCGTGATCGCGATAAACACCATCGGATCGTTCGGCGACACGCGCATGAGCAGCCCGCCTTTCGCCAGCACCCGCGTCGCGCCAAACGCCCCCGCGAGTCCGAGCCCGAGTCCGATCGCCAGCTGCGTCAGCCCGCGCGATAACACCAGCCCCAGAATGCGCCCACCCGTCGCGCCGAGCGCGATCCGGATTCCGATTTCCCGCGTGCGCCGCGCCGTCGCCTGCGCCACCACCGCATAGATTCCCACCGCGGCCATCAACAGCCCCGTCGCCGCAAACGTCGAAAACAGCGTCCCGAAAACCTTCAGAAACCACCGGTCGTGCTCGAGCGCCGCCGGCAGCGTTTGCACTTCGAACAACGGCAAATCTCCATCGACCGCCTGCACCGCCGCACGCACCGGCCCCGCCAGCCCGCTCGCATCGCCCGCGGTGCGCAGCAACAACGACTGCCAGCCCCAGGGCTCCTGCCGATACGGGATGATGAGCACCGGCCGCCGCTCCCGGGCGCGCGTCTCCTGGACGAGGTTGGCGCTCAAACCGATCACCGTCATCCACGCCCCCGGCTTGTCGTCATCGACGAAACGAAATCGTTTTCCCACCGCCGGCTCGCCCGGCCAGAAGGTCTCCGCGAACTCCCGCGTCACCACCGCCACTTCCCGGCCCAGCCCGCCGTCCTCTTCCGCAAAACCCCGGCCCGCCAGCAGCGGCAGCCCCGTCAACGCCAGATACTGCGGCGTCCCCACCACATACGAGGCGCGCGGCCGCTGCTTCGGGTCGGCGACCGGCCGGCCCTCGAGTTCGATCGTCCGCTCGTTCGCGCCCAGCCCGGGAGCGTGCGAGGCGACTGCCGCCTGCGTCACGCCCGGCAGCGCCGCCAGCGCCGGCAGGAGTTTCGCGACGAATTGCCGCCGGCTCTCCGGCTCGGCGTAACGCTCGCCCTTCCCTTCCGGCAACTGCACATGCGCCGTGAAAATCCGCTCGGCCGGCACGAACCCGTTCAGCCCCTGCACTGCAAAAAAACTCCGCACCATCATCCCCGCGCACGCGAGCAGCACCACCGTCAGCGCGAATTGGAAAACCACCAGCGTCGCCGTGAGCCGTCCGCCCCGCGCGCCCGCCCCCGCCCGCGTGTCGTCCTTCAACGCCGTGTTCAAGTCCACGCGTGACGCCCGCAGCGCCGGCACCAGCCCGAACACCACGCCGCTCACCACCGAGATCGCGGCGAAATACGCGAAGCTCCGGTAGTCGATTTCGAAAATCACCCAATACGGCTTGCCCACGTTCTGCGTCGCCAGGTCGAACGCGTGCACGCCCGCCGCCGTCAGCCCGAGCCCGAGCAGTCCGCCGAGACAACTCAACACCACGCTCTCCACCAGCAACTGCCGCATGAGCTGCCAGCGCGACGCGCCGAGCGCCGCCCGCACCGAGAGTTCCCGCGACCGCGCCACCGCGCGGCTCAGCATCATGTTCGCGACGTTCGCACATGCGATCAGCAGCACGAAGCCCACCGCGCCGAGCATCGCGAGGAACACGATGCGAATCTGATCGCCGTTGTAGGTCTCGTGAAACGTCCGCACCAGCGCGCCCACGTCCTTGTTCGTGTCGGGAAATTTCGCCGCCAGCCCCGCCGCGATCACCGCGAGGTCCGCGCGCGCCGCCTCGATCGGGGTTCCCGGTTTCAACAATCCGAACAACTGGAGCCCGTGATTCGTCCGGCTCTCGAGCGCCTCATCCGGCACGAGCGGCATCCAGAATTCCTCGTTGTTCGGAAATTTGAATCCCTCCGGCATCACGCCCACGATCGTCGCCGGCGCGCCGTTCACCCGCACCGCGCGCCCGATCACGTCGCGCGCCGCGCCATAGCGGTTTTTCCACACCCCGTGCCCGATCAAAACCACGGGCTCCGCGCCGGGTTTGTCGTCGTCGCCCGAAAATCCCCGGCCCAGCACCGGCGGCGTCCGCAGCATTGAAAACATCCCCGCCGACACCCGCCCGAGATGAAACCGCTCCGGCGGATTTCCTTTCTCGCTGAGCGTCGCCTCGTAAAGCGACGCCGCCTCGATCCCTTCGAACGTGTGATTCGCCGCACGCAGCTCCCGAAAATCCGGATACGCCACACCCCGCCGGTCGTTCGTCGCCGTGAGATTTTGCTCCATCACCGTCACGATCCGCTCGCCGCCCGGAATCGGCACCGGCTTGAAGAGCACCGCGTTCACCAGCGTGAACACCGTGGTGTTGATGCCGATGCCGAGCGCGAGCGTGACGATGACCGCCGCGGAAAACCACCCATGCGAGCGAATCATGCGAAGAGCGAAACGAAGATCGTTGATCATGGCGGGGAGGAGTTTTGTGGAGGGGAAATCCGATGGGCTCACGCACGCGAACGACCCATGTAGCCCGCTGCGGGAGCAGCGGGACATCGGCGCCCGCCCTCGCGTGACCGCAACAACCCGCCCGTGCTCACCGAAGTTTCAAGATTCTCCAACCGCCCGCGCACCGCGCCCGCACCGGCGGCGAAAAACCGATTACCGCCACGAGAAACTTCGCCATCGCACGCCGCCCGATTTCTCCCATTTCGCACCGCCGCCATCCGGACGACAGTCCGCCGCTCCCGATTTTTATGCCTTCCCTCCCCGCTCTCTCCTCCTCCTCGCTTTCCCGCGGTCTCGCTTTTTTCAGCATCGGCCTCGGTCTCGCCGAAGTGCTCGCACCCCGGCATCTCGCGCGCCTCATCGGTGTCGACGAAGATCACGAAAACCTGCTCCGCGCCCTCGGCCTCCGCGAAATCGGCAGCGGCCTCGGGATCATGCAGGGCAACTCCCCAAATTTTCTTTGGTCGCGCGTGGCGGGCGATGCGATGGATCTCGGCCTCCTGTTCGCCGCGCGCAAATCGCCTCGCTCGGGCCAGCGGCGCGTGATGGGCGCGATCGTCGCCGTCGCTGGGGTCGCGGCGCTCGATGTGCTCGCCAGCATCCTGGCCACGCGCGACCGCCAGCCTGATCCCTCGTGGCGCGTCGCCCGCACGCCGCCCCGGCGCGAGCGGATCGAACCCATCGTCGCTTCCGCCGATCGCCCGCACGCCCCCGCGCCCGCCTGAGTCCGCCGGTAGGGACGCCTCTCCGAGGCGTCCGTGGGGAGTCGAAGAACCGGAACTAGTGTGGTGTCCCGCAAGTAACTTCATGAATTTCCCATTTTACGTCTGTCATTCTGAGCGCAGCGAAGAATCCAAGAACGCGACCGCAGGCGCATATCGCTCTGGAGTCTTCGCTGCGCTCAGAATGACAAAGGATAATTTCTAAAGTTATCTCTGGGACACCACACTGGCGAAGGCCTGAGGACACCCTCCTAGCCTTGTCACTTAATAGGTGACATTCGCCGCGCCTTCCCCGCGGTCGTATTCGCGAAAAACACCCCGCGCTCGCGGGAAAAAATTTAGCTTTGGGGCCGGTAAGCCGGATTCTGTTCCACGCCTCGCGGCGCTTCGATCGTCATTTCTCTCACGTCTGCCTTGCAGCGAACCTGTCCGCCGTAGTCTCGCGCGCGAAACGCGCGAGCGTAGACGGATGCGGCATACCCGCGGCTATCGGACGGGCCGCCCAGCCGCCTATTTTGCCTTGCACCGGAAGGGGTTTGTCGTGCCGCCGTCATTGCTGCCGGCGCGGTGGGCTCTTACCCCACCTTTTCACCTTTTCCACGCCGTCGCCCGACTTTCGCCGGACGCCGGCAGGTAGTTTGTTTTCTGTGACACTGTCCGTCGCCGCGCCTTGACGCGCGGCGCCCGCCCTTGCCTTGCGGCTCGAACGGCATCCTGCCCTGCGGTGTCCGGACTTTCCTCTCCGAACTTCTAAAACGGGCGCGGCATTACCCGCGCCTTGGGATCAAAGAACTCGGAGCGACGATCAGGCCCCAAAGCTAAGCCGCCGACCGTGTCCGCTCGCCTCGCGAACGCAAGATCGCCGCTCCGCTCTTCTCCACGGCTCCTCGCTTCCACGCTCCGCCGTCGCCTTTTCCCCGGCGTCATTGACGCTCGCCACCGCCTCCGGCAGCGTCCCGTCACCAGCCCCCTCGAGCCTCCTCATGTCGGACGAGTCCAGACTTTCCAGCCGTTCCACCCCCCTCGCGCTCACCTGGGCCCGCGACTGGCTCGCCGTCCCGCCGCCGCGCCCTCGCGCCGCCCTCATCGTCGCCGCGGTTCTCGCCGCGATCGGCTGGATCGACTACGTCGCCGGTTTCTGGGTTTCGCTTCAACTCTTCTATCTGCTGCCGATCGTCCTCGCCGTCGCCTGGCTCGGCTGGTCCGCCGGCTGCCTGACCGCCATCCTCGGCGTCGCGCTCCGGCTGATCGGCGACATGGCGGCGAATATCTTCTCTCACGTCGACGCGCTCGCCGTTTTCTGGAATCGCCTCGCCGAACTCGGCATCTCGCTCCTCGTCGTGTCGGTGCTGCACGCCTTGTTCTCCCTCCAACGCGAACTCGAGGAACGCGTGCGCCAGCGCACCGCCTCGCTCGAGCAGGCCCTCGCCGCGCGCGACCAGCTCCAGAATCAACTCTTCGAAGCCGGCAACCGCGAACGCGGCGCCATCGGCCACGACTTGCACGACGGCCTCGGCCAGCACCTCGCCGCCACCGCGATGGCCGCGAATCTGCTCGCCACCCGACTCACCGCCTCTCGCCAGCCCACCGCTGCCGACGCGGCCGCGATCGTGCGGCTCCTCCAGGAAGCCATCGCGAAAACCCGCCAGCTCGCACGCGGCCTCCTGCTCTCCGCGATCGAACCCGAGGAACTCGCCGCCGAACTCGAGGAACTCGCCGAAACTCTCCGCCGCGAACATCGCGTCGCCTGCACCTTCACCCTGCGCGGTACGCTCCGCAGCGTGAACGTCGCTGCGAGTTCGCATCTTTTCTATATCGCGCAGGAGGCCGCGCGAAACGCCGTACGTCATGCCGGCGGCTCGCGCGTCGATCTCGATCTGTCCGTCGATGATCGCGCGCTCACCCTCTCCATCACCGATAATGGCTCCGGCCTCGTTCCGGCCGCGGACGCGAAGCCCGGCATGGGCCTGCGCATCATGCGCCACCGCAGCGAGCTGATCGGCGCCGCGTTCTCTCTCCACCAACCTCCCGCCGGCGGCACCGTGGTCACCTGCCAGCTCCCGCTCCCCGCACCGGTCGCCGCCCTCAACGTCGCATGACTCCCCGCCCTTCGCGTGTCTTCCTCGTCGATGATCATCCGCTCGTCCGCGAATGGCTCGCCGCGCTCCTGCGCGAACAAAAAGACTTCGAGGTCAGCGGCACCGCCGCCGACGCCGCCGCCGGCCTCGCCGCGATGCTCGAGGATCCGCCCGACATCGCGATCGTCGATCTCTCCCTGCGCAGTTCCTCCGGCCTCGATCTCATCAAAGCTCTCTCCACCCAGTTGCCCACGCTCTCCATCATCGTGCTCTCGATGCACGAGGAACTCTCTTATGCCGAACGCGCCCTGCGCGCCGGCGCACGCGGTTACGTCACCAAACGCGAATCCACCGAACGCATCGTCGAGGGAATTCGCGAGGTGCTCGCCGGCCGCGTCTACGCCGCGCCCGACCTGCTCTCCCGCCTCGCCGAGCACATGATCGGCCGCGTGTCCGCCCCGAAACCGGGCGCCGTGGAAACCCTGAGCGATCGCGAACTCCAGGTGTTTCGCCGCCTCGGCGCCGGCCAGCCCACCCGGCACATCGCCGACGCGCTCAACCTCAGCATCAAGACCGTCCAGGCTTATTGCGCGCGCGTGAAGGAGAAGCTCGGCCTCGCCAACGGCGCCGAACTCGTCCGCGAAGCCGTCCGCTGGATCGAAATGGAAAACCGCCGGTAGCGCGCCCCGCCCGCCCGCGCCCCAGCGCGGAAAATGCCTTCGTCATTCTGAGACTCCGAACCAACGCCGAGCCGTTGGGTGGAATACGCGATGAACTCTCACATGCCTGTCATTCTGAGTGCAGCGAAGAATCCATTTGGACTTTCGCCCGCGCGTCGGGCCACGAAGCGCGCACTGGATTCTTCACTGCGTTCAGAATGACAAACGGGGCGAGGTTCATCCGCCGCGGAGCGAAGAATCCAGTCCGCGCTCCGGCGCGCTCGACGGCTTCCGCGGTCCAGGTGAATTCTTCATCGCCCCCGCCCCTCCGCTCTCCTGCGCCATCGCCGCCTGCCCGCAAAAACGCTGCCCCATCCGCCGCAGGCGCCGCCCCAAGTCCACGACTGGCCGCGCCCACGACCGCTCGATCCGCTTCACGTCGATCAGCGTGCAATCGCCGCACGCCGCGAGCGTGTGAAATCCATCCTCGTGGGAGTCGCTCACGAGTTCCCCCGTCAGCCTTACGCCCACGTGCCTCGCGCTGATGTCCTCGGGCTCGAGCACGTCGAAGCGCAGCAGCCGGATCGCGCCGCCGTAGGTCTCGCTGCAATCCTGCACCGGCAGCATCACCGCGCCATCGTCCGTCACGATCGGAGTCCCACCGGGCCGCGCGCCCGCGCCATCCACCAGCACCGGATTCAGCGGATGCAGCTGCCACGGCCCCGTGAGCTGCTCCGCCCAGGCCACATGCAGCTCGCGCTGGTCGCGCGCGTTCGCCCCCACGATCGTGAAAAACATCCACCACCGCCCGCGATGCCGGATCACCGACGCCTCCGCGCCGGGCACGCCGGCCAGCAAAGTCGCCTCGCGCACCCAGTCGCCCGGAAATTTTCGCGCGCGATACAGCGCGATCTCGTTCGCCCGATGACTCTCCGGAATCATGAAAACCTCGCCCTCGGCCTCCACGATGAACGGATACGACAGATGAAACGGCCGCGCGAGCGCCACCTCCTTCCCTCGCCACGCCAGCCCCGCCCCGAATTCGTGCCGCTCGATCACCGCGTGCTTCCGCCGGTAGTCGAACGCCTCGACAAACACGTGCGTCGTCCCGGCGCGCTGCACCCCGAACGGATCCGCCAGATAACGCCACGGTCCCGGATCGGGTAGCCACGCGATGCGATCGCGCAACGTCGGCAGCCAATACGGCGCCAGCAGTTCCCGCAGCGGCGCGGGCACCACGCCCACCTGCCAGAAATCGCTCGTCGGAGGCCGAAGCATCATGACGCGAAGACCGCCGGCTTTTCGCTCAGCGCGCCATCGACCGCGCCGGCCCGCGTCACGTGGCGGTAGAAATTCAACACGTCGTCGACGCGAGCGTCGGCGTTGAACTGGCTCAGGTCATACGCGATGCGCGGCAGCCCCGTCGTCGCAAAAATCTCCTGCGCCGCCGTCAGCGCCGCGCCGAGCGCCGGCACCGAGCCGGGCTCCACCAGCACGACCGGATGATCGAGCAGATATTCGCCCGGACCTTCCACATTCGTCGCGATCACCGGCACGCCCGAGCCCATTGCCTCGAGAATCGCGAGCCCGAAAGTCTCCTCGCGCGAAGGCGACACGAACAAATCCACCTCGCAGAGCGACGAATAAATATCCGCGCGATAGCCGGGCAGATGAATCCGCGGATCCCCCTTCGCCAGCCGCTCCAGCTCCGCGCGTTGCGGCCCTTCGCCGAGAATCACCAGCGCCGCCCGCTCCGGCGCCGCCGCCCGAAACGCCCGCACCAGTACGTCCATGCCCTTGCTCGGATGCAGCCGCCCGATTGCGCCGACCAGAAAATCATCCGCCCGCAAATTGAACTCCTCGCGCAGCCCCGCCACGCTTTCCACCCGCGCCGGCGACGGCAGCCAGTTTGGAATCGTCTTCGCCGCTCCGCGAAAATCCCCCAACCGGCCGCGCTGCGTGCGATTCACACAGATCAGTCCACCCAAACGCGCATGCTGGTGCGGCTTGTAACCGACATGCAGCGTCGCGACCGACCGCCCCCGCGTCGGCAACTTGCCGAGCGCCTTGCACGCGCCGCTCAGATGGCCGTGGCACACGTCCGGCGCCAGCCGCGCCACCAGCCGCCGCAGAAAAAAACGTCGCAGCCACGACAACCGGCAGCCGTGAAACATCACCCCCGGCGCCAGCAGCGCCGCGATCGGCGACCCGGCCGCACCCGCCACATGCACGTCGTGTCCGAGCGCCGCCTGCCGGTTCGCCAAATCCACGCAATACCGCTCGGAACCGGCGATGCGGGACGAAAAAACGACGTGGAGAATTCGAAAGCTCGGGGTCACACGCCGACCATAAACGAATCCCCCCGACGCGTCTGTCGGACCGTTGGGAACAGCCTTGTAGGGAATCGACCTACGTCCTCGCCGCCCGCCCGTCTCCAATTTGCCAACACACGCCACGTTTGATTTGCGCGCGGCAAAAGTTCGCTTCACAACGAACCGAATGGCCTCCGGCATCGCCGCTTTGTTTTCGTCTCGACGGCGCTCGCGTCGTCGCGGCCTGGCCGTCGTTGTCTCTCCCGCGTGAACGCCGAAGACCCAGCTAGCGGACCGCCGCGGCAGCGCGTCTTTCTGGTCGACGACCATCCGCTCGTCCGCGAATGGCTCGCCAGCATGGTCGCGCTCGAGCCCGATCTCACCGTCTGCGGCCAGGCCGAGGATGCCGCCGCCGCGCTCGCCGCCGTGCGCCAGATTCGCCCCGATCTCGTCGTCGTCGATCTGTCGCTGCCCCGCGGCTCGGGCCTGGAACTGCTGAAAACCCTGCGCACCGAATTCCCTTCCCTCCGCCTCCTCGTGCTCTCGATGCACGACGAAGCCAGCGTCGCCGAGCGCGCCTTCCGCGCCGGCGCGCAGGGCTACGCCGTGAAACGCGAATCCGGCCCGTGCATCGTCGACGGCATTCGCACGGTCCTCGCGGGGAAGTTCTACATCAGCCCGTCGCTCACCGCCCAACTCGCCGGCCGCATGTTCGCCTCCGCCGCCCATCGCGGCGCCACTCCTCAGGAGCTGCTCAGCGACCGCGAGATGGAGGTCTTCCGGCTCCGCGGCCAGGGCCACAGCCCGAAGGAAATCGCCGACCAGCTCGGCGTCAGCGTGAAGACCGTCGGCTCCTACGACGCGCGCATCAAGGAGAAGCTCGGCCTCGCCGACGTCGGCGAACTGATGCGCGAAGCCGTGCTCTGGCACGACCGGCAAAAGGGCCTGTAGAAAAATTTTCCCATGACTTTGCCCGCTTCCCCTCGGCGGTTCTCTCCGCGCCTCGCTCCGCGCCTCGGGTGGCTCCTGCGCGCGGGCGCCCTCGCCGCGGCCGCGGCGCTCGCCGCCGCCGCGCTCGCCGCGCCCAATCACCCGCTCCCGCCGCCGAGCACGTTGAAAAAAATGAGCATGGAGCAGCTCATGGACATCGTCGTGACCTCGGTCTCGAAGCGCCCCGAGAAACTCTCGCAAGCCGCCTCGGCGATCCAGGTGATCACCGGCGACGAGATCCGCCGCTCCGGCGCGACCAGCCTCCCCGAGGCCCTGCGCCTCGCCTCCAACCTCGAAGTCGCCCAGATCGACGCCCGCCAGTGGGCCATCACCGCCCGCGGCTTCAACAACGTCTTCGCCGACAAGCTCCTCGTGCTCATCGACGGCCGTTCCATCTACACTCCCCTCTACGCCGGCGTGTATTGGGACGTCCAGGACACCATGCTCGAGGACCTCGACCGCATCGAGGTGATCAGCGGCCCCGGCGCCACCCAGTGGGGCTCCAACGCCGTCAACGGCGTCATCAACGTCACCACGAAAAGCGCCCGCGACACCCAGGGCGGCCTGCTCGTCGCCGGCGGCGGCGCGACTCTGCCGGACTCCGCCGCCCTCCGCTACGGCGGCACCCTCGCGCCGAATCTTTATTTCCGCGTCTACGCGAAAGCCGTCGACCGCGATGACTCGCTCCGCCCGAACGGCCGCGCCGCCGACGACGCGTGGCGCACGAGGCAGACCGGCTTTCGCCTCGATTGGGACGGGGCGGCCGACTCCACCCTGACGTTCGAGGGCGACCTCTACGACAGCACGATGGGCCAGCCCACGCCCGACGACATCCGCGCCAGCGGCGGGAATCTCCTCGGCCGCTGGTCCCGGCAGCTCGCCGAAAATTCCGACATCAAGCTCCAGGCCTACTACGATCGCACTCACCGGCGCATCCCCGGCTCGTTCGAGCAGGATCTCGAAACTTACGACGTGGATTTTCAACACCGGCTGCCCCTCGGCACCGCGCAGGATTTCGTCTGGGGCATCGGCTATCGCGTCGTCCGCGACGACATCGTCAACACCCCCGCCAACGCCTTCCTCCCGCCGCGCGTCACCCGCCAGTCGTTCGACATCTTCGCCCAGGACGAAATCGCGCTCGTTCCCGATGCGTGGCATCTCACCGTCGGTTCCAAGCTCGAGCATAACGACTACACCGGCTTCGAACTCGAGCCGAGCGTGCGACTCGCGTGGACGCCGCGCAAACCGCAGACGATCTGGGCCGCCGTTTCGCGCGCGGTTCGCACGCCCTCCCGCATCGACCGCGATCTCTACTCGCCCGCCGCGCCCCCGTATCGCGTCGCCGGCGGCGGTCCCGGCGTCGTCTCGGAGAAACTCCTCGCCTACGAACTCGGCTGGCGCGTGCAGCTCGAGTCCCACCTCGCCGTCTCCCTCGCCACATTCCTCAACGACTACGACGACCTGCGCAGCCTCGAGCCGCTCAACCCGCCGCAGGCCTTTCCCGTCCAGACCAGCAGCGGCCTGCGCGGCCGCTCGAGCGGCGCCGAACTCACCGTCGACTGGCAGGCCGCTCCCTCGTGGCGGCTCCGCGCCGGTTGGACCGAATTGCGCGTCCACAGCGAACCCCAGTTCGGCGCTCCCGATCGCGCCACCCGCGACAGCATCGTCCGCGATCCCAACCGTCAGCTCACCTTGCGCTCCCTGCTCGATCTCGGCGCGCACTGGGAACTCGATGCGGCGCTCCGCTACGTCTCGGCGATCGCGATGTCGTCCGTGCCCGGATACGCCGAGGCCGACCTGCGCCTCGGCTGGCGTCCGCTGCCCGCGTGGGAGTTTTCGCTCCTCGGCCAGAATCTCCTCCACGCCCGCCACGCGGAGTTCAATCCGCCCGGCTCCCGGCGCGAACTGCCCCGCAGCGTTTTCGCCAAAGCCTCATGGAGCTTCTGACCTCGACCGCCCGTTTCCCCCGGCGCTTCCCGCTCCTCCGCCTCGTCGTCGCGGCGGCCGTGGGTGCGCTCGGGCTGCTCGCCGGCCCGCGCGCCGGCGCCGCGCCGGCGATTTCCGACGAGTATCGGATCAAGGCCGTTTTCCTGTTCAACTTCGCCCAGTTCGTCGAGTGGCCTCCGACCGCATTTTCCACCAAGGACGCTCCCCTTGTCATCGGCGTTATCGGGCCGGATCCCTTCGGCGCTTACCTCGACGACCTCGTCGCCGGCGAAAAAGTCCGCGCGCACCCGCTCGTCGTCCGCCGGCCCGTCGCGCCCGAGGAAATCGCCGCCTGCCACATCCTGTTCGTCAGCCGCTCCGAATCCGCCGCGCTCGGCCCGATCCTGCGCAGCCTCGGGCGCCGCAGCATTCTCACGATCGGCGATGCCGATAATTTCACCCGCGAAGGCGGCATGGTCCGCTTCGTCACCGAGAACGGCAAAATCCGCCTCCGCATCAACGTCGACGCCGCCAAGGCCTGCGGCCTCACCGTCAGCTCGAAAATCATCCGCCCCGCCACCGTCGTCACCGCCGGAAAGGACTGACACGTGGCCCTCTTCCGGAACGCTCCGATTCGGCGGAAACTCATGACCATGGTCCTCGTGACCAGCAGCGTCGTGCTGCTGCTCACCTGCGCCACGTTCATCGGCTACGAACTCTTCGCCTATCGCCGCGCCGCCATCCGGCAACTCGCCACGCTGGGGAAAATCATCGCGGCCGAGAGCACCGGCGCCGTCGCGTTCGACAACCAGCACGACGCCACCGAGATCCTCTCCGCGCTCAAAGCCGAGCGCCACATCGTCGCCGCCTGTCTCTATGACCGACGCGGGCGCGTCTTTTCCCGCTATCCCGCCGGCGCCGCCGACGCGGCGTTCCCGCCCGCGCCGCTCACCGATGGTTACCGTTTCTCCGGCGGCCGCCTCATCGGCTTCACGCCGCTCGTGCAGGTCGAGGGCAGCGAGCGCTTCGGCACGCTCTTCCTCAGCTCCGACATGGATGAAATGTACGAACGCCTTCGCCTCTACGGCGGCGTCGCGCTTCTCGTCGTGTTGCTCGCCTCGCTCGTCGCCTACGCGCTTTCGCATCCGCTCCAGCGCCAGATCTCCCACCCGATTTTCACGCTCGTCGCCACCGCCCGCGCCGTCTCGGAACGGCGCGACTATTCGGTTCGCGCCACCAAGGAGAGCGACGACGAACTCGGCGTGCTGACCGACGCCTTCAACCAGATGCTCGCGCAAATCCAGGAGCAAAACGCCTTCCTCGAAAAACGCGTGCGCGAGCGCACCGCCGAACTCGAATCCGCCAACAGTGAACTCGAGGCGTTCTGCTCCTCCGCTGCCCACGACTTGCGCACGCCTCTGCGCGCGATCACCGGCTTCGCCGAGTTGTTGCTCGATCCTCGCCGTCAACTCGCGCCCGCCGACGCCCAGCGCTACACCCGCATGATTCGCGAAGGCTCGGGCCAGATGAGCGATTTGATCCAGGATCTCCTGGCCTTCTCCCGCCTCGGCCGCCACGAACTCACGCGCCAGACCGTCGACCTCGCCGCCCTCTGCCGCGACGCCCGCAAAGATTTGGAGAACGAAACGCTCCACCGCCGCATCGACCTTCGCCTCGCGTCCCTGCCGCCCGCCGAAGGCGACGCCGCCCTCCTGCGCCTCGTCTTCGTCAACCTCCTCTCCAACGCCCTCAAATACACCCGTCCCCGCGACGTCGCCGTGATCGAGATCGGCGTCGCGACCGCCGCGGGCGATACGCCGCCGGTCTATTTCGTCCGCGACAACGGCGTCGGTTTCGACATGCGCGACGCCGGCAAGCTCTTCGGCGTTTTCCAGCGCCTGCATCACGCGCACGAATTCGAAGGCACCGGCATCGGCCTCGCGACCGTCCGCCGCATCGTCGATCGCCACGGCGGCCGTATCTGGGCCGAAGCCGCGCCCGATCGCGGCGCCACGTTTTTCTTTACGCTCTCCGCGTAATTTTCCCGCGCCTCTTCCGCCCGTGGCGCAGCCACGCCGGTAGGGACGGCTCTCCGAGCCGTCCGCGCTCAGCCTCATACCCCTTGTTCGCGAGAAAATTTCGCGCCGGCGTAATCTCACGCCGGCTTTTCCGGAATGTATGACGCCGGGGGATTTTCTCCGGCAGTCCTCCTCCACGAATCCATGCACTCCCACCCCTCGCCCTTCCGTTTCGCCGCGCCGCTACGGCACGCCGGCTACTTCCTCGCCGCCTTGCTTCTCGCAAACGCCGCTCCTGCCGCCGCCCTCAAAATCACCACCACCTCGCTCCCGGCCGCCACCGGCGGCGTGGCCTACGACCAAGCCGTGATCGCGACCGGCGGCGTCACGCCCTACAAATGGGCCGTCCAGTCCGGCAGTCCGCCCCCCGGCACCACGCTGAACGCCACCACCGGGCACATTACCGGCACGCCGCAAATGGCCGCGTGGATCTACAGCTACCCGTTCGCGTCCTACATCAAGGTCACCGATGCCGAAGGCGCCGCCGCCTACGCCTCGCTCACGATCAACGTCCTCGCTCCCGCCGGCGGCGGCGCCACGACACCTCCGCCGTCTGGCGGCGGCACGTCGAATCCTCCGCCCGTCCAGCAGGCCACGACCTACACCGTCACGGTGATCAACGGCACGATCGGCTCCGGCGCCGCCACGACCGCGAGCTTCGCGCCCTACGCCACCGTCACGATCAACGCCGCCGCCGCGCCCGCCGGCCAGTGGTTCAAGCAGTGGAACGGCAACGCCCCCGTCGCGAATTACCAGTCGGCCACCACGACGTTCACCATGCCTTACAACAACGTCACCGTCACCGCCGCCTTCTTCACGCCCGCGCCCGTGCCGCAGGCCGTCACCGATCACCCGCGCCTCTGGATCAACTCCTCCGACGTCGCCTCGCTGCGCGCCCGCGCGATTCCCGGCAACGGCGTTTATCAAAACCTCCGCACCGTCCTCGCCACCTGCATCACAAACTACAACGCGAAGTTCTACCCCAACGGCCAGCCCGCCGTCGCGAATCCAGACTTCGGCGACACACAGGGCTACACCGGCCTGCTCACCGAACAAAACGCGATCGTCTTCGCCCTCTTCTCGTTGATCGATCCCGATCCCGACGCCCGCATCCTCCACGCCCAGCGCGCGCGCAACCTCATCATGCGCGCGATGAACGAAGCCGTGAAAGGCCACGCCGCCGGCCAGCCGTTCCGCGATCCGATGTTCGCGCTCTTCAACCGCGCCAACGCCAACTCCGAGTGCTGGCCGCTCGCGATCGACTGGATCTACAGCGCCACGCTCGCCGACGGCGTCACTCCGATCCTCACCCCCGCCGACAAGAAAATCATCCGCGACGTCTTCATGATCTGGTCCAACGACTGCCTCAACGCCTACGTCTGCGGCGGCGATCATCCCGCGCCCATCGGCGCGACGAACACCACCTCGCTCCTCCCCAACGGCAACGCCCACCGCGTCGCCGCGAACAACTACTACTCCGGCCACGCGCGCCTCATCACGCTCATGTCGCTGTGCATCGATCCCGCGGACGACCCCGCGGTGAATCCCGCCGCGCCCGTTTCCATCCTCGGTAACTCGCTCCGCAGCTACATCCCCAACGCCACCGGCGCGTGGCTCTACCAGCAGTTCGCGATGTTCGGCGATCCCGCCGTCGTGAAGACCGCGCTCAATCTCGGCGCCAACGCCAGCGTCGGCCTCGCCAGCGGCGGACTCTCGCCCGAGGGCGGCCTCTACGGCCACGCGTTCTCCTACCTCCTCGGCCAGATGCTCGCGCTGAAGACCGCCGGCTTCGCCGACCCCGCGATCTCCGGCCCACAGGCCGCCCTCGTCACCGCGCCCGTCTGGGATCGCTATCTCCCCGCCTTCGCCAACTCCATCGTACCCGCCGCAAAAGTCTACCCGAGCCAGAGCTACCTCGGCCCGGTGTTCCAAATGGCGAACTACGGCGACGTCCTCCGCCTCTGGATCACGCCCGACTTCATGCAGGTCTTCGCCCTGAAAAATCTCCTCGACCGGAAAAACGGCGTCGCCGCCAACCTCGACGCCACGCGCTGGTTCGCCGTCAACGCCGTCGAGGGCGGCGCCGCCGGCCTCACCCAGCGCATCCAGAACCCGTGGTCCTACGGCGTGCAGAGCAGCATCCTTTATTTCCTGCTGCTCGACCCCACGCTCCCCGCCCCCGCCGATCCGCGTCCCGGATACACCACGGACATCTTCGACGCCGGCAACGGCCGTGTGCTCTCGCGCACCGACTGGTCCGCCAACGCCTCCGTCTTCACCTTCCGCAGCTCGTGGGAGTCGATCAATCACCAGGACGGCGACGCCGGCCAGTTCGAACTCTACCGCAAGGGCGAGTGGCTCACGAAGGAACTCAGCGCCTACGACAACAACGGCAACGGCCAGTCCTCGATGTGGCACAACTCCCTCTCGCTCCAAAACTGGTGCGCCAACGGCAAGCCCACGAACATCCAGTTCTTCGAGGCGCCCTACTGGCCCAACGGCTCGCAGTGGAACAACGGCGCGAACGCCGGCGATCCCGTCACGATCTCGAGCCACGGCGCCGGCTACACGTTCGCGCAAACCGACATGACGAAGCTCTATAATCGTCCGAACCAATTCACGCCCGCCGACGCCGCGATCGACATTCTCCACGCCAGCCGCTCGCTCGTCTCGCTCCCTGGCGACACCGTCGTCGTCTACGATCGCGCCACCTCCGGCCACAACGGCTTCAAGCGCTTCAACCTGAACTTCGCCACGCCGCCGGTCATCGATCAAGTCAACCGCACCGCGCACGCCGCCACGACCGGCGGTCAAAAAATCTTCGTGCAAACCCTCCTCCCCGCCGACGCCACGCTCAGCTACGTCCCCGCTGCCGGCACGATCACGAATATCGCGCAGCTCGAAACGATGACCGGCCGCCTCGTCGTCGAGGACACCGCGCGCCCGACCGACATCCGTTTCCTCCACGTCATCCAGGGCGCCGACGGCGCCGCGACCGCCGCCACGCCGTCGAGTCTCGTCACGAGCGACGCCGGAGTCGCCTACACCGGCGCCGTCGTCGGTGCCACCGTCGTGCTCTTCCCCGTGAACCTCGCCACGCCCTCCGCCGGCACGAGCTACACCGTCGCCGCCACGACGGTGAAACACCTCGTCACCGGCCTCGCCGCGAACACGGGCTACACGATCACCGCCGACAGCGACGGCGTCACCGCCTCGATCGTGATCACCGCTGGCGGCGCCTCCGTTACCGACGCCGCCGGCGTCCTCGCCTTCGACCTGCCTGACGTCCTGTAACCGGTAGGGACGGCTCTCCGAGCCGTCCGCGTCGCCGCGATTTATTTCGTGTCCTCGCGCTGAAAGACGATGTGAGCCCCGCGTGCTCCGAGCCGTCCGCGTCGCCGCGAGTTATTTCGCGTTCACCCTCCTCCTCCACCCAGCCGCCGGCCTCCCAGCCGGCGGCTTTCTTTTTTTTCCAAAAAAATTTCCGCCGCGTGAAATCCCCACCGCCCGTTTCCTGAATCCAGCCAGCGACCTCTTTCCTCATGCGCGCCTCCCCTCCGAACTCCCCCAAGTCCCCGCTTCTCTTCACCGCCTTCGCTCTCGCCTGTCTCAGCCTCGGCGCTCCCGCGGCGTCCGCCCAGACAATCCTCCGCTTCGATCCGCCCGATCTCACGCTCGATGCCTTCAACCACCCCCGCGCCTACCTCGATTTCCACACCGGCGCGCTCAGCTACACCACACCGAGCCACTACGACCTTCAGTTCTACTTCGTCGGCAACGACCCGAGTTCGATTCAGACGATCGGCTGGTTCGATCCCAACACCACCTACTATCAGGGTTTCACCGCCGTCATCGCCAACAACAACGCTTACGCCGACTACTTCTCCGCCGGCACGATCTTCGGCGGAAACCATCAATTCGTCTACACCGCCCCGATCAACAACGGCGGCTTCAACACCCGCTGGGCCGCCGGCACGGACGGCTACCTCGGCGCGATGACGACCACCGATCTCGTCAACTTCAACTACGCGTGGGTTCACGTCTCCTACAACGCCGACCGCACCTTCACGATTCGGGACTTCGCGTTCGACACCGTCGCGAACCAGTCGCTCGCCATCGCCGTGCCGGAACCGCCCGCGTGGACTCTCCTGGCCCTCGGCCTGATCTTCGCCGCCTTCGGTTCCCGTCTGCGCCTCGTCCGGCCTTGACGCTCTTGCTCTCACGCGCGGACCATCCCCCCGGCGCTCCCCGGTCCACCCCCGGGCGGCCGCCGTCCATGCCTTCCGGCTCCGTCCCGCCCCCGCGTTCGTTCGCTCCCGCCGCCGCCTTCGCCTCCACGCAGTGGAGCATCGTGCTCGCCTCCCGCCGCGATGCCGCCGACCGCCCCGCCGCGCTCCAGCGCCTCTGCTCCGCGTATTGGCTTCCTCTCTACAGCTACCTGCGCCGCCGCGGGCACGCGCCCGCCGACGCCGAGGATCTCACCCAGGGCTTTTTCGCCTACCTGCTCGACGGCGATTTTCTCGACCGCCCCGATCCCGCGAAAGGCCGTTTCCGCGGCTACCTCGTCGGCGCGTTGAAAAATTTCCTTGGCCAACACTTCGAGCGCACGCTCGCCCAGAAACGCGGCGGCCGCGCGCAGTTCGTCGACTGGACCACGCTCGACGCCGAGCGCGAATTCGCCGCCACCGACCAGCCGCAGCTCGATCCGAGCGAAGCCTACGAAAAAACCTGGGCCCTCACGCTCCTCACGCGCGCCTTGCACCAGCTCGAAGCCGAGCAAACCGCCCCCGGCAAAGCGCGCACCTTTTCCGTCCTCCGGCCCTTCCTCAGCTCCACGCCCACGCGCGGCGACTACGAAGCCGCCGCCCTCGCGCTCGGCACCACGCGCACCAACGTCGCCGTCTGGGTCCATCGCCTGAATCACCGTTATGCCGAACTCGTGAAACTCGAAGTCGCCGCAACCGTGAATTCGCCCGACGACATTCCCGCCGAGATGCAGCATCTCCTCCAAGCCCTCCGTCGCTGAGAGTCCGATGTAGGGCGGGGTCTCTACGCCGCCGTTTCCCCTCCATGTCTTTTTCCACCGAATCCAGTTCGCCGACTCCGCCACCCCGACTCTCCTGCCCCCGCTGCGGCAACGTCACCGCGCACCCGTTCGCCGGCGCCGGCGGCGTGTGCCTGCGCTGCGCCGGCGAACGCGCCTTCGCCCTCGGCACCGGCTCGCCCTTCGAATCGCTCGACCCCACGACCGCCACCGCTTCCGCCGACCCCGCCGATCCCGACGCCGCCGCGCACCGCGACACCTCCGCGCTCGACGCTCCCGCGCGCATCGGACCGTACGAAATCATCGAGGAACTCGGCCGCGGCGGCATGGGCCGCGTCTTCGCCGCGCGCCAGAGCGGACTCGGCCGCATCGTCGCGCTGAAAGTTCTCTCGCTCGGCCCCGGCGCGCCGCCCGAACTGGAGATGCGTTTCCTCCGCGAGGCGCAGACCGTCGCGCGCCTGCGTCACCCGCACATCATCGCGATCTACGATTTCGGCCGCGCCGCAGGCCACGTTTATTTTTCGATGGATTACCTCGAGGGCGGCGATCTCTCGCGCCGCCTGCGCGAACGGACGTTCGCCCCGCACGAAGCCGCCGCGCTCGTCGCCAAAATCGCCGGCGCGCTCGCCCACGCCCACGCCGAGGGCGTGCTGCATCGCGACCTGAAGCCGTCCAACATCCTCCTCGATGGCGACGAGCCGCGTCTCGCGGACTTCGGTCTCGCCGCGCAACTCGAGACGAGCGGCGACTTCACCAGCGCGTCCGGCGTCTTCGGCACGCCGCATTACCTCGCGCCCGAGGCGATGCGCGGCGGCGGCGCGGCGCTCTCCGCCGTGAGCGACCTCTACGCGCTCGGCGTAGTGCTTTATCTGATGCTCACCGGCCGCACCCCGTTCGCCGGCGCATCGCCCGCCGAGCTGCCCGCGCTCGTCCACGACACCGATCCGCCCGCGCCCCGTCTCCTCGCGCCCGCCGTCCCGCGCGACCTCGAGACCATCTGCCTGAAATGCCTCGAACGCGATCCCGCTCGTCGCTACTCCAGCGCCGCCGCGCTCGCCGAGGATCTGCAACGCTTCCTCGCCGGCGACGCGATCCTCGCGCAACCCATCTCGCGCGCCGGCCATTTTGTCCGCTGGTGCCGGCGCCGTCCCGCGCTCGCCGCCGTTTGGTTTCTCGTGCTCGCACTCGCTTTCGGCTCGAGTTTCGCCGCGCTCTGGATCGCCCGTGCGCGGAGCGTCGCCGAGAAATCCCTCGCGTTTGCCCAGACCGCCGAGGCCTCCGCCCGCCGCCACCTGCGCGCCGCGCGCCTGAGCGAAGCGCGCGCCATCCGCCGCACCACGGTTCCCGGCCGCCGGACGCAGGCGCTCGCCGCGCTCGCCGACGCCGCGAAAATTTCCCCCGGCCTCGATCTGCGCAACGAAGCCCTCGCTGCGCTGCTGCTCACCGACATCCGCGCCAGTGGTACCTGGGACCTCGCCCCGAACGCGCCCGCTTCGATCACCTTCGACCGCGCCGGCCGCACCGCCGCCGTGGAGATGATCAACATCGCCGGCATGACGCGTAGCGCGGCGGTGCTGCGCGCATGGGACACCGCCACCGCCGCTCCGCCGCTCGAAGTGCCCGGCACACGCGTGATCGGTCCGCTGCGTTTTAGCGCCGACGGACAGCTCGTCATGGCGCGCTACGCCGATGCCACGCTGCGCGTCTGGCGCGTCGCCGACGCACACCTTTTGCTCACGCTTTCCGATCGCCCGCTGCCCGGCGGCGCCATGCTCACCAAAGGTTTCAACGACGACTACGACTTCAGCCCCGACGCCGCGCTGCTCGTCCTCGGACGCTCGCCGCAAGGCCTCTCGCTCCACCGCGTCGCCGACGGCGCGGAGGTCGCGCACACGGACGAGGGCGCACTCTTCAACGTGATCCGTTTCTCCTCCGACGGCACGCTCCTCGCCGCCGCCCGCACGCAGGATCACGCGACGCGTGAGATTTTTATTCTCCGCACCGACACGCTCGCGATCGCGCACCAGCTCACGCAAACCGCCGCGCCGAGCACCTTCGATTGGACCGGCACGGGCGATCAACTGATCGTCGCCACCGAGGACAACGCCCTCGCCAGCTTCGATGCGCGCCGCGGTCGTCTGCTCGCCCGCCTGCCGCTCGGCGCGCACGACCCGGTGCAAGTCCTCCCGCTCGATGGCAACCGCCTCGTCGCGACGCGCGGCGTCGAGACCAATCTCCACCTCGTCAATCTCCTCTCCGGTCAGCGCGAATTCAGCCTCAGCAGCATCGGCCCCTCGCTCATCGCCGGTGTGCCCGGTGGCCGCTCGTTCGTCACCACGAGCCTCGATGGCATCGCGACGCGGTGGACCGTGCAGACGCCCGTCGGTCTGCAAACGATCCCCGCGCCCGACCCGAGCGCTTACGCCGGCACCGGCCCCGCCGGCATGCTCGACATCAGCGCCGACGGTCGCTGGATCGTGAGCGGTCACGGCCGCTACACGCTCCTCCGCGAAATCGCCACCGGCCGCTTCGCCGCCGAGTGGGATTCCGGTACGGGTCACGCACTCGAGACGACCACCGTCGCCTTCGAGCCGGCGAGCACGTCGATCCTCGTTTGCTCAACCCTCACCGGCCTGCGCCGTCACCCACTCATGTTTGCCCCCGACGGAATCGTTACCTTCGGCCCCGCGCAAACGCTCGATCCCGAGCCCGGCTTCGTGATGTCCACCGCCTCCACCGATCGCCGCACGTGCGTGTTGATCGACTTCGAAACCGGCGACGTGAAAATCGTCGAGCCCTCCGCCGACGCCGCGCCCACTCGGTCGCGCTGGAAAACTCCCGGCATCTACAACGCCGCCCTCAACCCCGACGCCAGCCAGGTCCTCCTCAACTGCGCCGGCCAGGGCCCGCACGGCGCCGAGCAACGCCTCAGCGTGCATCGCACCGCCGACGGCAGCCTCGTCGCGCAACCCGCCGGCCGCGTCTCCTGCGACACCGCGTGGAGCGCCGACGGTCGCACCGCGCTCACCTCGAACGGCCCAGCCGAAAGCACGCTTTGGAACACAGCGACGTGGACGCCGCGCGCGAAACTCACCGGCGAACTCGGCGGCGATGCCACCACGTTCGCCCTCTCGCCCGACGGCAGCTACGCCGTGATCGTGCGCGACGATCACATCCACCTCGTCTCGACCGCCGACGGCGTTCCCTTCGCTACGATCCTGGCGCCCGATTCCGCCAACCTCGCGAGCGCAGTTAAATTCCTTCCCGACGCCCGCCGTTTCGCGATCCTCTGGCCCGACAGCCGCGTCGATATCGTCGACCCCGCCGCGATGCGCGCCGCGCTCGAGCCGATGGGCCTCGCCTGGTAGGTCGGGTTGTCCCTCACCCGTCGTTTCCCGTCGCATTCGACCTTCCGTCGATCCGGCGCGTTAAGGAAAATGCGCCGGACCTCCCGCCCGACTCAGAATTCCCAATACACGATCCGCCCGCACTGGTCGCACGTCGCGAGCGCGCCGTTGACGTCGACACCCTTCCCGCGCGACGCCGACTCGACTTCGCTCGAAACCTTCAGGTGGCACCCGCCGCACGTCGCGCCGTGGAGCGCCACGACCGCCGGCATGTTGCGCGCCGCGATCCGATCGTAAACGCGCACGTGGCGCGCTTCGACCGGCGCCCGCGCCGTCGCGACCTCCGCCTGCGCCGTCGTCAACTCCGCCTTCAAGTTCGTCTCGCGTTCCTTCAACGTACGGATGCGCGACTCGTGCCCGGAAATATTCGCCTTCAACTCCGCCTCGGCCGCCGCGAATTTCTTCTTCGCCTCGTCGATCGCATACATCACCTCGAGTTCCTGGCCCTCGAACCCCCCGATCGCGGCCTCCGTCGTCTCGATCTCGTGCCCGAGCGCCTGGTATTCGTCGTTCTTTTTCACGAGCGACTGCTGCGTCTTGTATTTCGCCAGCTTGCCTTCGGCACTGCTGATTTCGCCCTCGACTAGTTTTTTCTTTGTTTCCAGCGCCTTCAATTCCGCCTTCGAGGTTTCGATCGCGGACTTCTCCGCCGCGATCCTTTGCTCGACCAGCGCGATGTCGCGCGGCACGGCCTTGATTTGCGTCTCCAGGGCGAGCCGCCGGAGATCCCGATCCTGCAACACCAGCAGCTTTTCAATAACAGGCGAAGGCATCGCCGTGAGGTTGCCCGTCCCTCCCTGCCCCGGTCAAACGAAACCTCCGTCCGATACGATCCGATTGAACCGCGAATGAACGCGAATCGACGCGAATGGAATCCCGCGCCGCGATCAACCGACTCGTCCTCCCGCCAGATTTGGGCCGCATCTTATCTCCCTTCCGGAATTCGCGTCCATTAGCGTCCATTCGCGGTTCCCTTTTCCCGTCCGGAACTGCTTTCCCCCGCCGTTTCGCGCTTTCGAAATCGCGTTTGCCCGCCGGGGGATAGCGCCCCCGCACCTCTCCCCGTTTAAATCCAAAAGAAACGCCGTTTTCGGCGCTATTTTTCCTCAAAATAACCCTCGCGTGCGCCGCCGATTTTCGGCAGTTTTTTTCTTTCCGTTTTCACCCACCAAAACCTTTTCATGGCCGACGAATCCGCTCCCGAAAACACTCCGAGAAACCCGGCGAACCCCTCCGCCTACAACGCCGACCAGCTCGGCCAGCTCAAGGGCCTGGAGGCCGTCCGCAAGAAGCCCGGCATGTATATCGGCGGCACCGACGAGCGCGCATTGCACCACTGCGTCTCCGAGGTTCTCGACAACTCCGTCGACGAGCATCTCGCCGGCCACTGCACACGCATCGAGGTCGCCATCCACGTCGACGGCTCGATCAGCATCCGTGACAACGGCCGCGGCATTCCCGTCGATATCAACAAGGAATCCGGCCTGCCCGGCGTGGAACTCGTCCTCACCACGCTGCACTCCGGCGGCAAATACGGCCAGGGCGGCTACAAATTCTCCGGCGGCACGCACGGCGTCGGCGCGAAGTGCGTGAACGCCGTCTCCGAATGGTTCGAGGTCGAGGTCTCGCGCAACGGCCAGGTCCACCACATGAAATTCGAGCGCGGCCAAACCATCCGCAAACTCGAGGTCATCGGCAAGGCGAAGGGCACCGGCACGCTCATCACGTTCAAGCCCGACAAGGAAATTTTCCAGGAAACCACCGTCTTCAAGTCCGACCGCATCGCCCAGCGCCTCCGCGAACTCGCCTTCCTGAACAGTGGCCTCGAAATCGTCTTCACCGACGAGCGCCCCGCTTCGCCGAAGCCCGAGACGTTCTATTACAAGGACGGCGTCGAGGAATTCGTGAAGCAGCTCAACCAGGGCAAGGAGCCGCTCCACCCGAAGCCGATTTCGTTTCACAAGGAAGTGCAGCAGCAGCTCGAGGACAAAACCATCGAGGTGCACGTCGAGATCGTGCTCCAATACAACGACACCTACAACGACCAGGTCCTCTGCTACACCAACACGATTCACAATCCCGACGGCGGCACGCACCTCTCCGGTTTCCGCAGCGCCCTCACCCGCGCCATCAACCAGCACGCGAAGGCCAACAATCTCCTCAAGGAAAAGGATCCGCAGATCACCGGTGACGACGTCCGCGAAGGCCTCGCCGCCGTCATCTCGATCAAGCACAGCGATCCGAAATTCGAGTCGCAGACGAAAGTGAAGCTCCTCTCGCCCGAGGTCGAAAGCATCGTCGGCTCGATCACCTACGAGGGCCTGATGTTCCAGTTCAGCTCCAGTCCGAACATCGCCAAGCGCATCATCGACAAATCCCTCAACGCCGCCCGCGCCCGCGAGGCCGCGCGCAAGGCCCGCGAGACCGTCCGCAAGGGCGCGCTCTCCGGCGGCGGCCTCCCCGGCAAACTCGCCGACTGCTCCGAGCGCGATCCCGCGCTCACCGAACTCTACATCGTCGAGGGCGACTCCGCCGGCGGCTCCGCCAAGCAGGGCCGCGACCGCCGTTTCCAGGCGATCCTCCCGCTCCGCGGCAAACTCATCAACACCGAGAAGGCCCGCATCGACAAGGTCCTCGCCAACGAGGAAATCCGCACCCTCATCACCGCCTGCGGCACCGGCATCGGCGATCACGAGGGCGAAGGCGCCTTCGACGCCGCGAAGGCCCGTTACCACAAAATCATCATCATGACCGACGCCGACGTCGACGGCTCGCACATCCGCACGCTGCTGCTGACGTTCCTCTACCGCCAGATGAAGGGCCTGCTCGAGCGCGGCTTCGTCTACATCGCCCAGCCGCCGCTCTACAAAATCAAGCGCAAGAAACGCGAGCAGTACATCGACAACGACGAGCAGCTCAACCGCATCCTCCTCGAACTCGGCTCCGAGGACGTCGTCCTCTCGCGCCTCGCCGACACGCACGTCTTCGCGCCCGCCTCGATCGACAAGATCGTCGAGAACCTCGCCGCCCTCGAAAAACTCGGCAGCGGCGTCACCCGCTACGGCGCGTCGCTCGGCGAATATCTCGACCAGCACGACCCCGCCACGCACGCGCTGCCGCGCTACATCGCGCGCATCCGCGAGGGCAACAAGGAGAGCCACGAATTTCTCCGCGACGAAAACGCCCGCGCGAAATTCAGCGACGACCACAGCCTCGACGCCGACGTGTCCGAGCAGACGGAACCCGGAACTCAGAACACGAAACCCGGAACCGGCGCCATCAGCCGCCGCATCACGCTCCACGAAATCTACGAGAGCACCGAGATGGCGAAGCTCCTGAAAGCGATCGCCGCCACCGGTCTCGAGATCAACCGCTTCAGCGCGACCGAGCACCCGCGTTACGAGATCACCGAAAATCCCGGCCAGAAATCCGAGGAAAAAACCGCGCTCCACTCGCCGCTCGACATCGTCACGACGATCCGCGCCAACGGACGCAAGGGCCTCTCGATCCAGCGCTACAAAGGTCTCGGTGAAATGAACCCGAAGCAGCTCTTCGAGACGACGATGGATCCGGAGAAACGCCGCCTCCTGAAAGTCTCGATCAACGACGCCGCGAAAGCCGACGCCCTCTTCACCCTCCTCATGGGCGACGAAGTCCCGCCCCGCCGCCAGTTCATCGAAGACAACGCCCTGAACGTGCAATACCTCGACGTGTGAGCACCGGAAGTAGCGAGTAGTGGGTAGCGAGTAGCGAGCATGTCCGACAAATCCCAATCATTCCGCGACGTCCTCGTGTGGCAGAAAGCCCATGCGTTCGCCCTAGCGATCTATCGCTGCACGGACGCGTTTCCCAAACACGAACTCTTCGCGCTCACCTCCCAACTCCGCCGCGCCGCCGCCAGCGTTCCCTCGAACTTCGTCGAGGGTTTCCGCAAGCGCACCGCTCCCGACAAACTCCGTTTCTACAACATCGCCCAAGGCTCCGCCGACGAAGCGCTCTATCAGCTCATCCTCGCCCACGACCTCGGTTACGCCGACACGACCACTCTCCAAGCCGACCTCGAGGAAGTTTCCCGCCTCCTCCAAGGCTACATCAACGGCCTCGACCGAAACACCTAACCTCCCGCACCCACCCGCCGCTCGCGCCCCCGCCTGCGCTACTCACTACCCGCTACTCGCTACTCGCTACTCTCAGCCGCATGTATACCGCCTCCGAAAAACTCTCCTCCGCCAACATCACCGAGATCATGCAGACGGCCTACATCGAATACTCGATGTCCGTCATCGTCTCTCGCGCGTTGCCCGACGCCCGCGACGGCCTGAAACCCGTCCAGCGCCGCGTGCTCTACGCGATGCTCCGCGAAGGCCTCCTCCACAATCGCGCCTTCGATAAGTGCGCCGGCGTCGTCGGCGAAGTCCTCAAAAATTACCACCCGCACGGCGACTCCTCCGTCTACGACACGCTCGTCCGCATGGCGCAGCCGTGGGTCATGCGTTACCCGCTCATCGATCCGCAGGGCAATTTCGGCTCCGTCGACGGCGATCCGCCCGCCGCCTACCGCTACACCGAGGCCCGCCTCAACGCGATCGCCGAGGACCTCCTCAAGGACATCGAGGAAGACACCGTCGACTTCGCGCCCAATTACAAGGAGTCCACCACCGAGCCCACCGTCCTCCCGTCCGCGCTGCCGAATCTGTTGATGAACGGCTCGACCGGTATCGCCGTCGGCATGACGACGAACATCCCGCCGCACAACCTCGACGAGATCATCGACGCCGCCTGCGTGATCATCGATCGCCCGAACGTCTCGGTCGACGAACTCTGCACGATCATCCGCGGTCCCGATTTCCCCACCGGCGGCACCATCGCCGGCCGCGAGGGCATCCTCAGCTATTTGAAAACCGGCAAGGGCATCGTCCGCACCCGCGGCAAGGCCCACACCGAGGAGCTGAAGGGCGGCATGGAGCAGATCGTCATCACGGAGATTCCGTATAACGTGAACCGCGCCACGCTCGTCACGCGCATCGCCGAACTCGTTTCCGAAAAGGAAATCGACGGCATCCGCGACCTCCGCGACGAGTCCGACGAAAACACCCGCATCGTCATCGAGCTGAAACGCGGCGAACAGGCGAAGGTCGTCATCAACCAGCTCTTCCAGAAAACCGCCCTCGAATCCTCCTTCGGCGTCACCCTGCTCGCGCTCGACAAGAAGCGCCCGAAGCAGATGAACATCAAGGAACTCATCGAGTGCTACGTCGAGCACCGCCGCGACGTCATCACCCGCCGCACGAAGTTCCGCTTGGCCAAGGCCCTCGACCGCGCGCACATCCTCGAAGGCTACATCATCGCCCTCGATAACCTCGACGACTTCGTCAAAATCATCCGCGCCTCCGCCAATCGCGAGGAAGCCAAGGTGAAGTTGATGGCGAAGTATCCGCTTTCCGAGCGCCAGACCGACGCGATCCTCGAACTCCGCCTCTACCAGCTCACCGGCCTCGAGCGCGGCAAGATCGAAGCCGAATACGTCGAACTCATGCGACTCATCGAGGAACTCCGCGGCATCCTCGAGTCCGAACAAAAGCTCCTCGCGTTGATCAAGAAAGAGCTGCTCGAGATGAAGGAGAAATACACCTCGCCGCGCCGCACCGAGATCATCGCCGCCGCCGGCGAATTCCGCATGGAAGACGTCATCCCGAACGAAGGCTGCGTCATCACCGTCTCCCATCTCGGCTTCATCAAGCGCACGCCCGTCGCCGAATACCGCTCGCAGAAACGCGGCGGCAAAGGCGTCATCGGCGCCGAGACCTACGACGAGGATTTCGTGGAGAACCTCTTCACCGCCTCCACGCACGACTACATTCTTTTCTTCACCAGCACCGGCCAGTGCCACGCGAAGAAAGTCTACGACGTGCCCGAAGGCACGCGCACCTCGAAGGGCAAATCCGTCTCGTCCTTCCTCCGCCTCACCGAAGGCGAGAAGATCGCGTCGATGCTCTGCGTGAAGGATTTCACCGACGACCGTTATCTCGTCATGGCGACGAAGGCCGGTGTCATCAAAAAGAGTTCCCTCTCCGACTACGCCAACGCCACCCGCGAAGGCGGCCTCATCGGCATCAATCTCGACGAGAAGGACGTGGTCATCGGCACCGTTCTCACCACCGGCAACGACGAGTTGATCCTCGTTTCCCACCAGGGCCTCGCCGTCCGCTTCCGCGAACGCGATCCCGAGACCAACGAAGAACTCTTCCGCGCCACCGGCCGCGCCACCGGCGGCGTCACCGGCATGCGCTTCAAACTCGAGAGCGATTACCTCGACGTGATCGAGGTCGTGGACCACGACGCGAAATTCCTCGTCGCGAGCGAAGCCGGCCTCGGCGTCCGCACGCGGTTCGAAGATTACCGCCTGATCAACCGCGGCGGCAGCGGCGTCTGGGCGATTGACCTTCCCGAGGACGGCTCGATCAAACTCGCCGGCGCGCTCAGCGTGAAGGACACCGACGAGATCATGCTCCTCACGGCGAAAGGCCAGAGCGTGCGCTGCCCGGTGAACACGATTCGTGAAGTGAATCGCGGAGGAAAAGGCGTGCGCCTCGTCACGCTCCAGCCCGGCGACAAACTCCTGAGCATCGCCCGCATCGTGGAAAGCGCCGAAGAGCAGGCCGCCGGCAGCACCCCACCGCTCCCGCCGCCGACGTAATCGCCCGGTAGGGACGCCTCTCCGAGGCGTCCGCGCCCTTCCCATCTGCCCGCGCGCCGTCTCCACCATCCGATCCGTTACAGCGGTTTCAGAAACTCTCTAGCCGGCGGTCGCTGACGCCGGCTACAATTTCCGTCAAACCGCTTCCTGACCGCCGCGGCGGAGCCGATTCCGCGATCGCCGTTCCACGAAAGCACTTGGCTCAAAACGTCGCGCGCAGGTAAAATGATCGCGCATGGCGTTCCCCTCCAGCTACAGCGGCCTCGTGATGCGGGCGTATCGCTGGATTTGGCTCGGCCAAATTGCCTCCGCACGGCCGGCAATCCCACGGGGCACTTTGATTTTCGCCGCGCATTACAACGGCCTCGTCGACGGCTTCGTCTACGGCAGCCAAGTTCCACCGGCGCGCGGCGTGATCTCGGCGCAGTGGCACCGCCACCTCGTCGGCCGGCTGCTGCTGCCGGGCGTCGCCGTACAGCGGGCGAAGGATGGCGCTGGCGGCGGTGGCAATCTCCAGGCGTTTCGCGACATGACCGCGGCGCTCGGCGCCGGCGAGCGTCTGCTGTTTTTCCCCGAAGGCACGAGCCGGCTTGGCCAGGTGCGACTGCCGATCGCGCGCGGGACGTTGCTGCTCCTGAAATCGCTGCGCCGCCTCGACCCGCCGCCGGCCGTCGTCTTCTGCGCGGCGAACTACCTCGAGCCGACGCAATGGCGCTCGCGCGTGACGCTCGGGTGGATCGGACCGCTCGCCCCGCCAGCCAATTCCGCCGACGATGAAACGTGGGTGACGGCGCAACTGCTCACCGCGCAGGCCCGGGCCTACGCCGCCCCGGCGCCCGCGAGGATCGGACTGACGCCGCTCGCGGCCCTGCTGGCGCTGCCGTATCTGCCGCTCTGGGCCGGCGTCGGCCGGCTGGCACGGCGCACCGCCGACGAGGACAATGTCATCAGCCTCTGGAAATTTCTCTTCGGCGTGCCGTCGACGCTGCTCCTGCTCGCGTTCTACTCCACGCTGGCCGCCTGGATCGGGCTTCCGCCGTGGCTGCCGGCCGCCTCACTCTTCGGTGGATGGCTGTTATGGAATCGATAGCCGACGACCTTCGCCGCGGTATCGCCTGGGTGCTGGTGCCGCTCTTCGCGGCGCTGGCGGTGCGACTCGCGCTCGAGCCGGATTATGCAGGCGCGGTTTTCTTTCTCCTCGTGGCGCTCGTGGCGGTGTTCGGCATCGGCCACGCGTGGCTCGCGCGCACGCCGTCGCCCTGGCGGATACGCGCGGCGCTGCTGGTGAACTTTCTCGCGATCAACGCCGGTTACATCGGCATCGGCCTCGCGATGAAGTCGCACGCTGGCTGGCGGGCCGACGGCCTCATCTACGCAATCGACCGCGCCCTCTTCGCCGGCGACCCGCAGCGGTTCATTGCGCCTTGGTCGCGACCGTGGCTGAGCACCGCGACGATGCTCGGCTATCTGGCGTTCGGCGGCTTTCTCTTTTATTTATTCCTCTCGGAGGCGGTCCAGCTGAGCCGGGCGACGGGACGGGTCCAGCTCGGGCTCATGAGACTCTACGGGCTCGGCTTTTCCGGATACATCCTGCTGCCGGCGGCCGGGCCCGCGCTTCATCACCCGCGCCTGTTGCCGCCCATTCAACACTCGGCGTTCTCCGCGGCGCTGCAGCCGTGGGTGCTGGGCAACTGCTCGGGCGTCGACGTGTGTCCGAGCGTCCACGCGGCGGTGTGCGCCTTCACGCTCGTGTGGACCTGGGGTCGGCGGCGATGGCTGTTCTGGCTGCTGCTGCCGATCGGCGCGACCCTGCTGCTCGGCACGGTGTATCTGCAATACCACTATTTCCTGGACCTGCCGTTCGGCCTTTTGCTCGGCGTCGGCACGGCGCTCTCCATTTCTCATGACCACGACGTTCGTTCTTCCGTTCACCGATCCGCAGGCCCGGCAGGTTGAGTTCACCGGCGGGAAAGGCGCCAGTCTCGCCCGCTCCACCGCGGCCGGTTTTCCCGTGCCTCCGGGCGTGGTCGTCGTCGCTGAGGCCTTTCGCCGGTGGCGCGGCGGTGCCGAGCTGCCGGCAGGCGTCGCCGAGGAAATCGCCGCGTGGCTGGCGACGCAGCCGGCGGAGCGGACCTTCGCGGTGCGGTCGTCGGCCACCGCGGAGGATGGCACGCAGCACGCGTTCGCCGGGCAGCACGAGACGTTTCTTCACGTGCCGGCGGCGGAAGTGCCGGACTGGGTGATCGATTGCTGGTGGTCGCGCGACGACGACCGCGCGGTCGCCTACCGGCGGCAGGCCGGTCTTCGCGACGAAGAAGTGCAGATGGCGGTCGTGATTCAGACGATGGTGCCGGCGGAGTGCGCCGGCGTGGGCTTCTGCCTCGATCCGGTGCAGGGTCGCACGGATGTCTTCTCGGTCGACGCGGCTTTTGGCCTCGGCGAAACCGTGGTGAGCGGGTCGTATCCGACCGATCATTTCGCGATCGCGCGAGACACCGGTGCGATCGTCGCCTCGCACCTCGCACTGAAGGACCGCTGCCTGATGCTGGGCGCGAGCGGCACGGTGGAACGGGCGCCGGCGGATCCGACGGCGCCCGCGTGCACCCCTGCGCAGCTCACCGAGCTGGCCGCGCTCCTGCGGAAAGTGGAGACGCACTACGGCTATCCGCAGGACATCGAGTGGGCGTTCGCCCGCGGGACGTTGTTTCTCCTGCAAGCGCGACCGATCACGCGGCTGCCGGAGCACTGGACGCGCGAAGAGTCCGCGGAGCGTTTCCCGAATCCCGTTTCACGCCTCAACTGGGAGCTGGCAGAGCAGGGCTTTCATCGCTCGCTGGCCTACAGTTTCACGCTGATGGGGCTGCCGCGCTACGACGGCAAGTGGTTCGCGCGGTTCGATCAGTTCATCTACGGACAGCAAACCGCCGTGGAGCTCTTCGGCCGGCTCGCACGGCAGCTCATCCCGGCGATCTCGCCGGCGAATCTCGCGGAGACGCTCCCGGCAATCCGGCGAAAATTCGAGTGGGTGCTCGACCTGCCGAGCCGCTGGTGGCGGGACTTCGACATCTACCTCCTCCAACTCGGCGCGGCCGAAGCGCTGCCGCCGGCAGCGGACGTGCGCACCGCGTGGCAACGCGCACGGCAACTGCAGCGGATCGGTTCGGATTATTTTCTGCCCAACATCGCCATCTCGATCACCCAGCGGACGCTGGTGAACCTGCTGCTGCACCTCCTGCAGGCTGCCGCCGGTACGGAGCAGGGCGCAAAACTCCACTCGGATCTCCTCGCCTGGTGCGACACGAAGACGGCCCGCGTGAACCAGGATCTCTGGGAGCTGGCGCGGATGATCCGGGCAACGCCGCATCGCGCCCTGCTGGTCGAGCGCGGCGGCGCGGCGCTGCTGGCGTCGACGTGGCCCCACGAATACCCGGACTCGTTTGCCGCGCTCGAGCGGATCCTCGACGTACACGGCCATCGCGAGTGGGACTTCGATCCCTATGTGGCGCCGTGGCGCGAAACGCCGGCGCTGGTGCTCGAACTGGTGCGCGGGCTGGTCGAGCGCGAAACCAGTCCCAACGACGAGGCCCGCGCGGCACGGATGCGCATGCAGGCGGCGGAGGCGCTGGTGATTTCGAAATGTCCGCCCGCGGCGCAGTTCTTCGTCGCCGAGTTGATCCGGCTGGCGCGATTGTACACCTCGCTCGACGACGTCGAGCACTACCAGACGCTCCGTCTGAATCTTCCCATGCGCCGCGCGCTGCGCGAACTTGGCGCGCTCCTGCAGCAGCAGGGCCTCGTGGCGGAACCGCTCGATGTGTCGTTTGCGTCGTGCGAGCTGATCGAAGCCTTCATCGAAGGCACCTGCCCGCCGGAGCGCCTGCGGGACGAGATTGCCGCCGAAAAGCAACGCTACCAGGCGGCCTACAAACTCGATCCCGTGCACGATCGCACCCAGGGACGGCCCGCGCCGGCGGGTGTGCTGCAAGGCATTCCCGGCAGTCCAGGCCTGGCGACGGGCCTCGTGCAACACGTGCGCTCGCAGGACGATTTTGCGGCGTTCAAGGACGGATCGATCCTCGTCGCGCGCACCACGAATCCGGCTTGGACGCCCCTGTTTTTCCGCGCGGCAGCCGTGGTGACCGAGAGCGGCGGGCCGCTGTCGCACGGCGCGGTGACGGCGCGGGAGATCGGCATTCCTGCGGTGATGGCGATCCCTTCCGTTTTCCAGACACTGCCCGATGGAGCCCACGCCAGCGTCAACGGCACCGAGGGGCGCGTCGCACTGGTTCCGGCGCCCTGACGTCGCACCACACCACACCGATGATCGTATGGAGACGCGCCTCGCGCGCCTTCCGATCCGCCAGTTTGACGTTTCATCCACTCCGCTCTGGCCCGTAGCGCGGCCCGTTTTCATCGCGCCCATTTCGCGCTTAACACCTCGCGTCCTTAGCCCTTGCCCCGCGGCGCGTGACTTGCATCGTTCGCCCCGCATGTCGCAACTCCCCCCCTCGTCCCCCGACGTGGTGCACAGCGAAAGCTTTCTTCGCACACTCATGCGTCGACAGCTCCTCCTGTCCGCCACTTGCGCCGCCACGTTCCTCATCGCGCTCCTCGCGCTTCCGCTGCTGAACTATTTTGCCCCCGCGCTCATGGCCACGCGCGTCGGCGGCTTCACGCTCTCGTGGCTGATCCTCGGCGTCCTGTTCTTCCCGTTCGTCTGGATCATCTCCTACACCTTCATCAAGCGCTCCATCGCGCTCGAGGATGACGAGGTCAAGTCCGTCAACTCCCAACGCTGACGCCACCGCCATGACTTCCCTCGCCCTCCTCTCAGCACTCGGCGCCCCGCTGCTTTCTTCCGCCTCTCAACTCTCGACTCTCAGCTCTCATCTTTCCCTCCCCTCCGGCTCTCGGCTCTCAGCTCTCAACTCTCAGCTTTTCGCGGCCGCTCCCCTCGCCTTCCTCGACGGCGTCGATCCGTGGATCCTCGCCTTCTCGCTCATCACCGTCGTCGGGACGATCGGCATGGGCTTCTGGTCTGCGCGCAAGGCCAAGACCGCTTCCGATTTCTTCGTCGCCGGCCGCTCGGTCTCCGTCGGCTGGAACGCCTCCGCCATCTCCGGCGAATATCTCTCCGCCGCCTCCTTCATGGGCGTCGCCGGCATGGTGATGTCCTCCGGCTACGACGCGCTGTGGTATCCGGTTTGTTATGCGTGCGGCTATCTCTTCCTGCTGCTCTTCATCGCCGGGCCGCTGCGCCGCTTCGGCGCCTACACGATTCCCGATTTCGCCGAGGGCCGCTTCGACTCGCCCGTCTTCCGCAAGATCGCCGTCGTGTTCGTCCTCTTCATCGGGTTTTTCTACACGATGCCGCAGATGAAGGGCGCCGGCGTCACGCTCGCCTACATTTTCCCCGGCATGCCGTATTGGGGCGGCGTCGTGCTCGTCGGCGCCGTGATCACGCTCAACGTCGCGCTCGGCGGCATGAAGGGCATCACGCTCGTGCAGGCCGTCCAGTATTGGATGAAGATGTTCGCGATCAGCGTCCCCGTCTTCGTGCTGATGTCGGTCTACGGTTTCTACAACCACCAACTCGGCGCCAACACCGCGCCCGGTGAAACGCCCGCCGCCATCGTCGCGCCCGCCGCAGGTGGCGCGGGCAACCCGCCCGCGTCTGAGCACGGTCAGGTTGACCGTGCTACGTCCACCGACGCCTCCGTCGCCCGCACCGCCCTCCCCGCCAAAGCTCCGAAAGACCAGAACTGGATCGCGCCCTTCGGCCCGCTCACGACCAAGGCCGTCAGCGCCGCCGCTGCCGCGCTCCCGGCCGATCAGCGCGCCGCCTACGTCGCCGAGCACCAGAAGCCCTACTCGCTGCTCTACACGTATTCGCTCATCATCGCTCTCGTCTGCGGCACCGCCGGCCTGCCGCACATCCTCGTGCGCTTCTACACGAATCCCGATGGCGCCGCCGCGAAGCGCACCACAATGTGGGTCATGATTCTCATCGGCGTGTTCTACGTTTTCCCGCCGATCTTCGGCGTGATCGGCCGCAATCTCCTCCCGGAACTCTACGCCGGCGTCGGCGCGAAGGGCACCGACAAGGTCGTCCTCGAACTCCCGCGCATCGTCAACGAGCGCTTCGGCATCCTTGGCTCGATCCTCAGCGGCATCACCTGCGCCGGCGCGTTCGCCGCGTTCATGAGCACGTTCAGCGGCCTGCTCGTCTCGATGACGGGCGCGCTCGCGCACGACGTCTACGGCCGCATGCTCCGCCCCGACGCCCGCCAGGGCGAGAAACTCGCCGCCTTCAAAATTTGCGCCGTCCTCGTCGGCGCCGTGGCGATCATTCTCGGCTGCTTCGTGGAGTTTCTCGAAATCAACTTCATGGTCGGCCAGGCCTTCGCCATCGCCGCCGCGAGTTATTTCCCACTGCTCTTCATGAGCGTGTGGTGGCGCGGCATGACGATGAAAGGCGCCGCCGCCGGCATGCTCACCGGCGGCACGCTCGCGCTGGTGGCCGCCGCGCTCACGAACTTCTCCACGCTCGCGACCGACAAAGGCCCGATGGGGAAAGTCTTCGCCGGCTTTGCCCCGCTCAACACCTACTGGGCGCAACACCCGCTGCTCCGCATCCTCTGCGAACAACCCGCGATCTGGGCCGTACCGCTCGCCATCGTGCTCATGATCGTCGTCTCGAAAGCCACCTCTTCTCAAGTCCCCGTCGATGTCCGCATGAAGATGCTCGTCCTGCACGCCCCGGAAAAACTCGGCCTGAAACAGGAGTACATCCAGGAGCACAGCGCTGGCGCCGGGCACTGAAAAAACCCAAGCTCCAATCGCCGAGATCCAGAGAACTCCAAGCGCCAATTGGTGTTTGGAGATTCAAAATTCGCTGGAGCTTGGAGTGCTTGGATCTTGGATCTTGGAACTCCCCGCCGCCAGCGGCGGCGGGTTCACTCCACCTTCAGCCCGCGCGTCATCAGGCTCTTCAACGCCGCGGCCGGCGGCTTGCCTTCGAATAAAATCGCGTGCGTCTCGCTCAGGATCGGCGCATCGATCGCGCGCTGCACGCACAGTTCGTGAAACGACTGCGTCGTCTTGTAGCCCTCGACGACACTCTTTCGCCCGCGCAACAACTCCGCGACGGCGCGGCCCTCGCCCACCAGCTCGCCGAACTCGCGATTGCGGCTCCAAGCGCCGTGACACGTCGCCACGAGGTCGCCAAAGCCGCTGAGTCCATAAAACGTTTCTGTCCGCGCCCCGAGTTTCGTGCCGACCCGCACCATCTCCGCGAGCGCCCGCGTGAGCAGCGCCGCGCGCGTGTTGTCGCCGAGTTTTAGCCCGTCCGAGCAGCCCGCCGCGATCGCGTAGACGTTTTTCAAGCACCCGCCGATCTCCACACCCGCCAGATCGTCGCTCGTGTAGACGCGCAGCGTCGCCCCGCTCAATGCCGCCTGCACTTCCTGCACCGCGGGCGCGATCTGCGCGACCGCCAGCACCATCGCCGCCGGCAATCCGCGCGCGACCTCCGCCGCGTTCGTCGGTCCCGTCAGCGACGACGCCACCTCCGCCGACAACACTTCCGCGATCACCTGCGACGGCCGCAAATGCGTCCGCAGTTCCAGTCCCTTCGCCAAACTCACCACGAGCCGCGGCCGCATCGCGCCCAGATGGTCGCGGACGCGCGTGGTCGTCTCGCGCAAGGCCTGCGAGGGACACGCGAGCATCACCACTTCGGCGTCCACCAGCGCCTTCGCGACATCGTGCTCGATCCGGATCTCCGGCGCGAGAAGCACGCCCGGCAAATACTCCGGGTTGATCCGCCCCGCCGCGAGTGCCGCGGCCTGTTCCGCGCGGCGCGGCACGAGCGCCACCGGTTGCCCGAGGCGAGCCAGGTGTACGGCGAACGCCGTCCCCCACGCCCCGGCTCCAACCACGACGAAATTCATGCCGAGCGATTAACCACGGATTCCGCCGATGAGCACGGATTTTTTCTCCGATTCCAAACCTCGCCCGCGAATGACGCGATTGGATCTCGCGCAACCGACTGACGCCGGCAAATCGCCCCTTCGTCCCGCTGCTTCCGCAGCGGGCCACGAGTGCTCCCATAGCCCTGCGCGGGAGCGCAGGGACTTCGCCGCGATGGCCAGCCTGATCGGCGAACCTCAACAATAGGCGCGAATACTTTCATCATTCGCGTCCATGGGCGTGATTCGCGGGCGTCTTCGTTTTCGATTCAGTTCACTTCAGAAACGCCGGCACTTTCTCGCCCGCGATCATCTGTTCGAAATTCTCCCGCGCGTTGATCAATTCGAAGCTGCTGCCGCGCACCAGCACCTCCGCCGGCATCGCCCGCGCATTGTACCGGTTCGCCATCGCGTAGCCATACGCGCCCGCGCTCATGAACGCCACCAGTTCGCCCTCACCGACTTCCTGGATCTGCCGATCCTTGGCGAAGCAGTCGCCGCTCTCGCAAATCGGCCCGACGATATCCGCCACGAGCGCCCGCCGCGAACTGTCGCGATGCAGCGGCACGATTTCGTGATAACTCTCATACATCGCCGGCCGCACGAGATCGTTCATCGCGGCGTCGACGATCAGGAAATTTTTCCCGGCGCCACGCTTCAGGTGCTCGACGCGCGCCAGCAATACGCCCGCGTTGCCGACCATGAAGCGGCCGTGCTCGAGGAGAATTTTCAGCCCCAGCGGCGCGAGCAGCGGCGTGAGCGCCGCGCCATACGTCTCGGGCGTGAGCGGGCGCTGGTCGGCCGGCAGCGCGTCCCACCACGCCTGCTGGCCGCTCGCGAGCGCGTCCTTGTAGACGATGCCCATGCCGCCGCCGATCGAGAAATAACTGATGCCGTAGTTCGCCTTCAACTCGGCGACGAACGGCGTGACTTTCTTCACCGCCTCGACGAACGGCGCCACCGACGTGAGCTGCGAGCCGATGTGCATCTGCACGCCCCGGATCGCGATGTTCTTCAACTTCGCCGCCGCCTCATACGCCGCCATCGCGTGCGCGAGCGGAATGCCGAACTTGTTGCCGCTCTTCCCCGTCGTGATCTTCGCATGCGTCTGCGCGTCGACGTCGGGATTCACGCGGATCGCGATCGGTGCCTTCGCGCCGAGCGTGCCGGCCACGTGATTGATCCGCGCCAGCTCCGGTTCGCTCTCGACGTGAAACGCAAAAATCTCGTTCTCCAGCGCCAGCTTGATCTCCGCCTCCGTCTTGCCGACGCCGGCGAACACGCTCGTCTTCACATTGCCACCAGCCGCGATCACGCGTCGGATTTCGCCGCCGCTCACGAGGTCGAAGCCGGCGCCGAGGTTCGAGAAGAGCCGCAGCAGCGCGAGATTCGAATTCGCCTTCATCGCGTAGCAAATCTGCACGTCGAGCCCGGGAAGATTCTTTTTCAGCCGGCTGAAGTTGTCGCCGATCGTCGACGCGCTGTAGACGTAGGTCGGCGTGCCGTAGAGCTTGGCGACGGCGGCGAGATCGACGGACTCGCAGTGCAGATCGGAACCGGAATAGCTGAAGTGGTGCATGGGGGCGCTCGGGAAAAAGGCGTGAAACGCGGACCTTAGCGAGATTCCCCTTGAAAAAACGACTTCAAATTTGGGAGATACGGCTCTTCGTCGCTGTGCTGCGTTTTCTCGTCCACCTCTGTCATCGTCCCGCCATTCGCTTCGGTTTGGCGCGCGATCCGCGCAGCCGGTTTCGGAACTCCCGCTTCGCGAGTTTCCTTGCCGACAGCAACCGCTCGCCGCTCGACTCGGATTTTCAAGGCGCCGTCCTGCGCGGCCGGAAGTTCGTGCGCCAGCTTCTCCTCCTGCTGCTCGCCGGCGGCGGCGCCTGGGTGCTGATCGAAAGCGCCCGCGCGCTCTCGATGTTTTGAACTGGGAGCTTGGGCGGTACGCCCGCACTGGTTCGAAGAAAGCGGGCGAGCCGCCCGCGCGCTCAACACCAGCTCGCGTTCCCGCCATCGCGCAGCCGCGCCGATGCTGACGCGGCGAACCGCACGCTCACGCGTGCGGCAACCCTCTTGTCGGGCGCCGTTGTTCTCGCACCGACCTCTCGTGCCGACGCCTCCCGCGCCGCCCCCTCGACAGCCTTGCAGTTTTCTTCCGCCGCCCCTTCGCTGCTGCGCCCCATGAAAAACCTCCGTTTCCTTCCGCTCGTCCTGGTGTTTGCGCTGTCACTCGTGCTCAGCGGATGCAGCGGCTCAAAGCCTGGCGGCATCTCCGAAACGCTTGCCGGCATCTATGCGACGGAAGCCTCGCTCGCGCAGAAGCAGCTCACGATCACCGTCAGCTACGCCAACGAAAATGTGTCAGCGCTCGGTTTTTCCGGTGCCACCCACAAGGTTTTTCTCAACGGCACGTATATCGGCAAAGCCGTCAGCAAACAGCCGTTCGGCATTCCACCGGTCCAGTCCGTGACGCAGCAAATCGTCGTGCCGCTGGAGAACACCTCGGTGGTGAGCGATCTGCTGGCCCGCGGCAACACGAGCACAATCTCGTATCACCTGGAGAGCCACATCACGCAGACGATCTACGAGGATGATTTTTCGTATGATCTCTCCGCGCAGGGCTCGACGGAGCTGCACGCGTCCGCGCCGCCCGCCGCGAAATAATCCGCGACCGTCGGCAAGCGCCCATCGCGACCACGATGGCGCGGCAGCGCCGGTAGGGACCGCTCTCCGAGCGGTCCGTGGACGAGCGGCCCGCAAACGGACGGCTCGGAGAGCCGTCCCTACCTCCGCTTCGCGCGGCTTCGATCATCTTGCGCTGAAGGGCACACAGCGCGCGCGAAAAAAAAGCGGCTCCCGCTTGCGTCCGTCCGACGCCTTGCGGCGAGGACGAGCGCGAAACAGGAGCCGCTTCCAGTGCGAGCCGGCGGACAATCAGGCCGCCAGCTCAAGCGAAACGATCGGCGCTGCGCAGTTGGCCGGCGGGAGATCGATCACCGGCGCGACGTGCCGGTGCAGCACCCGCGCCTGCCGTGAATAGTCGTCGTTCATGATGCCGACGATACCCGCCGCGCACATCAAGTGCAGGCGACTTCGATATTGATGAGCGAGAAGGCAAACGCGACGAGCGCGGCGAGAAACGAGAGGCTGAGGAAGGTTTTCATGGGTGTCCTTGGAAGAGGTTGCCCAGAAAACACGGCGCACCGCCGAAAGTTGCAGCGACGGCCGTACGCAACGGTGGAGCCCGACGTCCTCGTCGGGCTGGTTTGAAAGGAGATCCTCGAGCCCGATGAGGACATCGGGCGCCACCTTCGTCGAACGGACGCTACGCCCCGCCGCCAACCACCGCCGACTCCGGCTTGAACACCGAGCGGAAGCTCGCCTTCAAATAGTCGCGATTCATCCGCGCGATGAAGTCGTGCGAAATCAACTTCGGGCACGCGGCGCTGCACTCGTATTGATTCGTGCACGACCCGAAGCCCATCGCGTCCATCGTGCTCACCATCGCGAGCACGCGCTTGTCGCGCTCGGGCTGGCCCTGCGGGAGCAGGCCGAGTTGGGAAACTTTCGCCGCGACGAAGAGCATCGCGCTGGCATTCTTGCACGCGGCGACGCACGCGCCGCACTGGATGCATGCCGCCGCATCCATCGCGAGATCGGCGTCGGCCTTCGGGATCGGAATCGAGTTCGCGTCCGGCGCCGCGCCCGTGCGCACGCTGATAAAGCCGCCCGCCTGCTGAATCTTGTCGAACGCGCTGCGATCGACGATCAGGTCTTTCACGATCGGAAACGCCTTCGCGCGGAACGGCTCGATCACGATCGTCTCTCCATCGCGGAAGCTGCGCATGTAGGTCTGGCAGGTGGCGACGCCGCGGTGCGGGCCGTGCGGCTTCCCGTCGATCGTGAGCGAACAGGTGCCACAGATGCCCTCGCGGCAGTCATGCGCGAAGGCGATCGGATCCTCGCCCTTCCGCTCGAGCTCGTTGTTCACGACGTCGAGCATTTCGAGGAGCGACATGTTCGGGTTCAGGTTCGCCGACTGATACTCGACAAACTTGCCCGGCGCAGACGGACCCGCCTGGCGCCAAACGCGAAGGGTGACGGAGATGTTCTTGGTGCTGTTGTTTTCGGCGACCATGGGAGGAATTTTCGAATTTCGATTTTGGATTTTCGACCGGAGGCCGCGATTACTTGTAGCTGCGCACGCTCATTTTGGTGAATTCGTAGTTGAGCGGCTCGACGTTGCGGAGCGGCGGCTGACTCTCGCCCTGGAACTCCCAGGCGGCGACGTGGCCGAATTTCTCGTCGTCGCGTTTGCACTCGCCGTCGGGGTATTGGTATTCCTCGCGGAAGTGGCCGCCACAGCTCTCTTCGCGCGTGAGCGCGTCGCGGCACATCAGTTCGCCGAGTTCCATGAAGTCCGCCACGCGACCGGCGCGTTCGAGCGCCTGGTTGAGATCCTGATCGGAGCCGGGAACGTTCACGTTGGCCCAGAATTCCTCGCGCAGTTTCGGAATCTCGACGAGCGCCTGCTGGAGGCCTTCCTTGGTGCGCGCCATGCCGCAATACTTCCACATGATCTGGCCGAGCTTCTTGTGGTAGTAGTTCACCGGCTCGGTGCCCTTCGCGGACATGAGGCGCTTCGTGATCGAGCTGACGTTCTCCTCGGCCTGCTTGAACTCCGGCGCATCGGTCTTCGGACGTGAGCCGGGCTTCTGCGCAGCGAGATAATCGCCGACCGTGTAAGGGATGACGAAGTAGCCGTCGGCCAGCCCCTGCATCAGCGCCGAGGCGCCGAGGCGGTTCGCGCCGTGATCGGAGAAGTTCGCTTCGCCGAGGACGAACAGGCCCGGGACATTCGACATCAGGTTATAGTCCACCCAGAGGCCGCCCATCGTGTAGTGCACGGCGGGAAAGATGCGCATCGGCGTCTGGTAGGCGTTCTCGTTCGTGATCTCGTGATAGATGTCGAAGAGATTGCCGTAGCGTTCACGCACCGCGCTTTCGCCGAGACGCTTGATCGCGTCGGCGAAATCCAAATACACGCCGAGGCCCGTCTCGCCGACCCCGCGGCCTTCGTCGCACATGCGCATCGCCGCGCGGGAAGCGACATCGCGCGGCGCGAGGTTGCCGAAGCTGGGATAAATGCGCTCGAGGTAGTAGTCGCGATCCTCCTCGGGAATCGAGGCCGGAGCCTTCTTGCAGTCTTCCTTTTTCTTCGGAACCCAGATGCGGCCGTCGTTGCGCAACGACTCCGACATGAGCGTGAGCTTCGACTGGTAATCGCCGGAAACCGGAATGCACGTCGGATGAATCTGCGTGTAGCAGGGATTCGCGAAGCACGCGCCGCGCTTGTAGGCGCGCCAGATCGCCGTCGCGTTCGACTGGCGGGCATACGTCGAGAGGTTGAAGACATTGCCGTAGCCGCCGGTCGCGAGGATCACGGCGTCCGCCGAGTGGCGCGAAATTTTTCCCGTGATCAGGTCGCGCACGATGATGCCCTTCGCGTGGCCGCCGATCACGACGAGATCGAGCATCTCGCTGTTCGTGTGCAACTCGACCGCGCCCGCGCCGATCATCTTCGAGAGCGCGGAGTAGGCGCCGAGCAGCAGCTGCTGGCCGGTCTGGCCGCGCGCGTAGAACGTGCGCGACACCTGCGCGCCGCCGAACGAGCGGTTCGCGAGCAGGCCGCCGTATTCGCGGGCGAACGGCACGCCTTGCGCGACGCACTGGTCGATGATGTTGACGGACACCTCGGCGAGACGGTGGACGTTCGCCTCGCGCGAGCGATAGTCGCCGCCCTTGAGCGTGTCGTAGAACAGCCGGTAGACGCTGTCGCCGTCGTTCTGGTAATTTTTCGCGGCGTTGATGCCGCCCTGCGCGGCGATCGAGTGCGCGCGGCGCGGGCTGTCGTGATAGACGAAGCAGCTCACCTTGTAGCCGAGTTCCGCGAGCGTCGCCGCGGTCGAGGAACCGGCGAGGCCGGCGCCGACCACGATGACTTCGTATTTCCGCTTGTTGGCCGGATTGACGAGCTTGATGGCCGCCTTGTGCAGGCGCCATTTGTCGGCGAGCGGGCCGGCGGGGATGCGGGATTCGAGTTTGGCCATGGCGCGGAAAAATTAGCGTTGGACGGCGGCGGTGGCGACGGGCGCCGCGGTGCGCGGAGTGAGCTTGCCGATCAGCACGGATCCGGGGATCGCGAGGTTGCCGAGGAAATACGCGAGCGCGAAGAGCACGCAGATTTTCCGAAGCACGCCCGACCAGCGCGAGCTGCGCAGCCCGAGCGTCTGAAACATGCTGTCGGTGCCGTGCAGCAGATGCACGCTGAGCAGGCCCACGGCGATGATGTAGAACAGCGAGACGATCGGGTTCTGAAAACCGAGCACGACCATCGAGTGCACGTCGTGCACCTTCGTGCCGGCCGCGACCACGGGGAAGCCGGCGACGTGATACTCGCTCGTCATCGTGTATTCCGGCAGGTGCGTCTTGAACGTGCTCGCACCGGCGATGCCGAGCGTGAAGTGCGCGATATGATACACGATGAACGCCGCCACCACGTAGCCGGTCCAGCGCATCGTGCGCGAAGCGAGCGTGGCGCGAATGGTGTGCCTCACCGTGTAGCCGACCTCGCGCGCGGCGTGGTTTTCCAACGTGAGCACGGTCGCCGCCCAGATGTGAATGCCGACCGCGATCAGCAATCCGATGCGCGCGGCCCACAGCAGCGGCCCCAGCGACTGGAGAAAATGCGCGTAGCCGTTGATCTTGTCGGGGCCGGAAAAAACCTGGAGGTTGCCGACGAGATGCCCGATCACGAAACCGATCAGGATCAAGCCGGTGACCGCCATGAGAATTTTGCGGCCGATGGTGGAGCGGAGGAAGTTCATCGCTGAGTTCGCTGTGAGGTGTGGGGCGGCACGGACGTGTCTACGTTCAACCCGCCGCGCGGGGTTGTAAAGAAGCGCATTGAATCGCTTCCGGGAAATTAGCGGCGTTTCCGCAATCGGTAGGGTGGGTTATCCCCGACCCGCCGCACAGAGCCGTCAGGCCGGTCTACTTCGCCAGCGGCTTCAACAGCGAGAATTTCCCGCTCGCCGCCGGTGCGATCACGCGGCGCCGGAACGCGCTCACGCGCACGCCCTCGCCCAGCATCCGGGCGATCGCCAGCTCGGTGCCGGCGGGCGCCACCTCGTCGGCGACGTAGTGAAAATCCCAGCGCGAGTCGGTCGTCTGCACGAGCGAGTAGTGCCAGCAGGCGAACTCCTTCGGCAGCGCCGCGTCGATGTCGCTCGGCGAGACCAGCGAGCCGTCCGGCCGGAAATACAGGTTGCCCTCGCGCCCGAGGAGGCGAAAGCCGGTGGGGAATTTCTGCACGATGTCGCCCGTGTGATAGCGCAGCAACGGCATCGCTTCGCGGTCGCGGGTGGTGACGTAGATTTGAAACACCTCCGGCAGATTCGCGCGCCACGGCACGAGTTCGATGAAGGCATTCGCGTCGATCACCTGCGAGTTGTCCTTGAACGCCTCGCCCACGAAAAGATAACCCGCCTCGGTCGAGCCGTAGAGGTCGACCTGCGGCGCGGGAAACACCGCCGCGATCCGCGCTCCGTGCTGCGCGCTGGCTTTGCCGTAAGTGAGGATCACCGCGCGGATGCTCGGCACCTTCACGCCGCGCTTCTGCGCCGCCCGTGCGAGGAGCGACAGGTAAACCGGCTCGCCTTCGATCACCTCCGGCTTCGTCGCCTGGAGTTCAAAGACGATGCGATCCCACTCGGCCTCGGGAAACGAAAACGGATCGCTGGAAAGATTCAGATAAACCGTGCCGTCGAAATACCGGTGCGGAAACGGATGATCCTCGTAAGGACACAAATTGCTCGAGCAGCCCACCGGCGCGAGCACGCACTTCCGATACGGCCGCCCCACGAACTGGCGCAGGATCGGCGACGCCCGATAGGCGCGCTCGGTCTGCGCATTCCACCAGCCCTCCTCCATGATCACGGTCATCGGCGACTGCGTGGTACCACCGGTGCTCTCGTATTCGTAACGCTTCGACTGCAGCCCGCGCTCGATCTCGCGGTAGTCCGCGAAGAACGCCTGGTGCCCCTGCTCCACGATGTCCTTCTTCGACAGCGCCGGAATCTCCCGATAACACGACCACTGCAGCGGCTCCCGATGCAGCGGAAAACGCCGGCCGTAGAGCGGACTCCGCTCGTAGATCTTGCGAATCTCGCGCTCCAACGGTGCCGGCAGATAGCCGTCTGGCGCGGAGCCGAGCGACTCGGCGGCGTTGGCAAACGTGGGGAAATTCATGCGTGTGAAGCGCGCAGAGTGCGCGGCGAATGATCGAAGTCAAATGACCGCCGTAGGGCGGGCTTCAGCCCGCCTTCCGCTCCTCAAAAAAGCGGCCGCACGGCGGGCTGAAGCCCGCCCTGCTTCTTCATCTCCCGCCACACCGGCTCGAACATCAGCAACGCGTTCAACACCAGCCCGTGCGTGATGCCACCGGCGCGCGCGAGCGCGAACACTCCCTCCACCGGCAGCGTCGTCACGTGGATCTCTTCGTCCGCATCCCACTCGAGCGGCATCGTCTGCACCGCCTGCTCCACCAGCACGAAGTAGCAGCGGTTATTCTGCATCGCGGGATTCGGATGCACGCTCCCGAGCAGCTTCGCCGGTGCGCCCGTGTATCCGGTTTCCTCGCGCAACTCGCGCACGCCCGCGATCGCCGGCGCCTCGCCCGTTTCCATCACGCCGCCGGGGATTTCCAGCGAGAACGCATCGATTCCGAAACGAAACTGCCGCACCAGCACGATCCGATCGTCCGGCGTGAGTGCGATCACGTTCACCCAGTCCGGTGCATCGATCACCACGAAATCCCGCTCGGTGGCGCGTCCGTGGTGCCGGAACCGCGTGCTCTGCACGTCGAAGATGCGTGTCTTCGCGAGCAACGAGTGTCCAAGCTTTTCCCAACGCGACGGCTCCGACGACGACGGATTCATGCGCGGAACCTTGATAAATCTCGCGCGCCGCCGCCAGCCGCGAACGCGACCAGCATCCGAGTCCCGCTGCTCCCGCAGCGGGCTACGCGGGCTGCCGTAGCCCTGCGCGGGAGCGCAGGGACTTCGCCGCACCGGTTGTCAATCTGCCACGCGAATCTTCCTCATCCGAATTGCTCGCGTGCGAACAGTTCGACCCCGCCGGAGTTCGGCGACCCCGCCCTCCCTCTCCACGCAAAAAAAATCTCCCGGCGCTCGCGCGTCCGGGAGATCAAATTTTTCGCGCGCTACGGCGGGCGCGGCGGAGATTACTTCTTCGGCAACTTCACCTTGTCGCCGACCTTCAGCTTGTTCCAGTTCACGCCCGGATTGACCGAGATGAGATCGGCGAGCACCACGCCATTCGCACGGGCGATCTTCGCGCCGGTGTCGCCACCTTTGACGACGTATTCGCCGGGACCGGCGACCGCCGGCTCTCTCGAACCACCCTTCGCCGCGGCGGCGGGCTTCTTCGCGGCTTCTTCGAGCTTCGTCACGCTTCCCTGCAGATTGCCGAGCGTCGCACCGACCTGGTTGAAAGCGTCCTGCATGCTCCGCGTCAGCGAACTCACATCGCGGCCCGCCTTGTCGGCGGTGGCCTGCACCGTGCCGAGTTGGGACTCGATGCCGTCGATCTTCGCGATCTTCTCCTCATGAGCCACGACCTGCTTCTGCAGGCTCGAGGTCTTGATCGCGGCATAGCCGCCGACCAGAAGAGCAAGCACGCCTACGACGACCCCGGCGACGGGCAGCATGCTGTTGTTTTCGCGCGAAATGGTATCCATAAATAAAAGGTGAGTCGCGGAGGAGTAGCGGAATCACCCTGCGAGGCAAGAAGAGATTATTAACAATGCCCTCGGCGCGCGCCCGAAAACCGCCCGCCTTCATCTCGCGCGGCGCCCGCGTCAAACCACGGCGCCGCAGCGGCAAGCGCAACGCCCCGCCGCCTCGCCGCGTATCGCGCGGCGATCCGGCCGCCGCACGTTTTAAGCGGTTTTTGCCAACGAATGCTCAACCGCCGCTCGTCTCCCCACCCATCACTTGCAGGATAGTTCCCGTGATGAACGACGAGTCCGCATCCGACGCGAGAAACACGTAGGCCGGCGCGAGTTCCTCCGGCTGCGCGGGTCGGCCCATCGGCGACTGGCTGCCGAACTTCGCCACTTTTTCGGGACTCGCGCCAGGATCGGAAGCGTTGAGCGGCGTCCAAACCGGGCCGGGCGCCACGGCGTTCACCCGGATGCCGCGCTCGATCAAATCCACCGCGAGCGTCTTCGTGAGCGCGTTGATCGCGCCTTTCGTCGACGAATAATCCGGCAGGCTCTTCGCGCCGAGAATGCCCGTCTCCGAACTCGTCGCGATGATGGACGAACCCGGCTCGAGGTGCGGCAGCGCCGCGCGCACCAGCCGGAAATAGGCGTAGATGTTCGTACGAAAGGTCCGGTCGAACTCCTCGTCGTCGACATCCTCGAGCTTCGCCTTGCGCGCCTGGTGCGCGGCGTTCGACACCACGATGTCGAGCCGGCCGTATTCGCGCACGGTGTTATCCACGATCTCGCGGCACGCCCGCGCCTCGGTCAGATCCGCCGGCAGCAGCAGGCATTTCCGCCCCGTCCCGGTGACCGCCCGCTGCGTCTCCTCGGCATCCGTCTGCTCGCCGGGCAGGTAACTGATCGCCACATCAGCGCCTTCGCGCGCGAATAAAAACGCCACCGCCCGGCCGATGCCCGAATCTCCCCCCGTGATGAGCGCGACCTTGCCCTCGAGCTTGTTCGCCTCCCGATACGCCTCCGCGCGCCACCGCGGGGCCGGGTCCAGCCGGCTTTCCAAGCCGGGTGCAGGTTGATGCTGCTTCGGAAAGGGCGGCTTGGGCTGGGCTTGAATCTGTGGCTTCGCGGGCGCGCGCCGCGGCTTCGAAAGGGTTTTCGTGCTCGATTTTCTCATGGGCAAAAAGGACGTCCGGTTGATGTGCGCCGGCGGGCCGCCAGCGCGCGGACGGGAACCCATGGTAGCGACGCCCTCTTCGGAGTTCCGCGGTCCCGGTTTCCACCTCCTGCCGCGTCGCCCCAAATCGGGATCGGGCGGCTTCCGGTGCGGAACCCTGCCCACGAGCGGCGTGCGGACCGTCGCAGCCACGCCGTGGGGATGCTGAGCAGTTCGCCCCAGAAACCTCCGGCAAGAAAAAGCCACAAAGAGCCAATATCCCCGCCGATGCCCCCGCGATTTTCCGCCTCTGCGCTTCGCACCGCACGTTTTTCCGCGTGCCGCCGACTTCGCGGTTCGCCGGCGAAAACCCAACACACACCTCGTCATGAAAACCCAACTCTCGCGTCAATTCGCGCTCACCCTCGCGCTCGCGTCCGGTCTCGCGATCCCGCTGTCCGCCCAGGAGGTCGCGCCCCCGGCGGCGACCAACGACCAGCCGGTCGTGCTCAGCCCTTTCACCGTCAACGTCGAGCGCGACCGCGGCTATATCGCCGTCGATTCGCTCGCCGGCGGTCGCACCAACACCCCGATCAAATTCACGCCGTCCGCCATGTCGTCGCTCACGCGTACGTTTCTCGACGACGTCAACGTCACCAACGTTCGCGACGCCCTGAAGTGGACCATCAACGTCGTCCCGAGCGACTGGTATGCCGGCAAGCAGTCGTCGAATCCGTTCAACGCCTGGGACTATAATTTCCGCGGCGCCGGCCAGTCGCTGCAAGGCGGCGCCGGCCCCATGCGGAACTACTTCACGTTTTATCAGGTGGCCGACGCCTACAACATCGAGCGCATCGAGACCGATCGCGGCCCCAACTCGATCCTCTTCGGCGTCGGCACGGTCGGCGGCGTGCTGAGCATCTACACCAAAGTACCGCGGCTCGAAAAAGATTTCATCACCGGCGCCGGGACGTTCGACAACTACGGCAGCTATCGTTTCGAACTCGATGTGAACCGTCGCCTCTCGGACACCCTCGCGGTCCGGCTCAACGCCGTCGACGACCACGAGAGGGGCTGGCGCAACGGCGACCGGAATCATTTCCAAGCCGTCGATCTCGCCCTGCTCTACAAGCCGTTCGAGTCCACCTCGATTCGCCTCGAGGTGGAGGGCGGCCGCGCCAGAAACACGCTGATCAGCACGACCTTTCCCGAAGCGGTTTCCGCGTGGGACGGCGCGACCTCTTCCCCGACGTGGGGCGCCACCGTGGCCGCGCCGGGCGTGGAGCCGATGAAGCAGTGGGGCCCCGTCAACTACCACGTGTGGGTCGCCGGCGAGCCCAACCTCGGTCTGCAGGACTGGGCGAAAGGCTATCGCTCGGGCGGCATCTTCCTGCCCGTCGCGCCTTATGCCGGCTGGTATCCGACGACCATGGTCAACGGCAGCCAGACCGCCGATGGCTCCAAGATTCCCGTGCTCCCGAGCCGCGACTTCACCTTCGGCACCGGCGTCTCGCGGCCGTCGTATGAGGATGCCACGCTGTTCCTCGACCACAGTTTCAACCGCAACGTCGACGCCGAACTTTCCCTCTATCGTTACACCGACACCCAGACCGCGCACGACTACGAGGGCCTCAGCTACTATTCCATCGATCTGAACCACCAGCTCCCGAACGGCTCCGCGAATCCGAATTTCGGCAAACCCTTCGGCGATTTTTTCCTCAGCGATCAACGCCAGAATCGCGAGGTGACCGAGTATCGCGCGCAGTTGAACTGGCACTTCGAAGCGAACCCCTTCGGCCTTTCGCTCAAGCAGCGCTTCTCTGCCGCCGCCGGTCACCAGAAGATCACCTGGCGCGCGCGCCAGCGCATCGCCCAAATCGTCAACGGCGGCTCCGCGCTGTGGCAGGACAACATGGTCTGGGCTCGCCTCTACCTCGATCAACCTAACACCCAGCCGGATATTCCGGCCTCCGTGGACGGCCAGAACGTCGTCTATGCGCCGCTCCCGCGACCGCAGGAATGGTTCGATTTCGACGAGACCTACAAGCTCGACAGCGCTTCGCTCATGTCGCAGTCGCTCCTCTGGGATGACCGCATCAGCATCATCCTCGGCGCGCGGAACGATCACTATAAACATCACAAGGTCGGTGCGAATACCGGCGTCGTCACCGACGACGGCGCGTCCGGCACCACTTATTCCGCCGGCGGGATTTATTATTTCGTCCCCTGGCTCGGCGCCTTCGCGAACTACTCCAAAAATTTCGATCCCATCGGGCCCGGCAAAAACCCCAGCCTCACCGGCCAGCCCTTCGGCCCCGCCACCGGCAAGGGCTACGAATACGGCCTGCGCGTCTCCACGCCCGACGGCAAATACTACGCCACGCTCAACCGCTACGACACCCAGTCCGCCGGCCGCATCACGAACGCGAAAATCGATTTCGCCGGCCTCTGGAAACAATACTACCTCGCCACCGCCACGCCGCCCGACTCCGCGAAAACCACGCTCGCCTACGACGACACCGAGGCGCTGGACGTCACCGGCTACGAGGTCGAAGTCACGGCCAATCCCACCCCGAGCCTCCGTCTCCAGGCCGGCTACAGCAAACCCGACTCGAAAGTCGTCGAGGCGATGGCCGGCCAGCGCGCTTACTACGCCACCAATCTCGCCGCGTGGAACACCGCCGCCAGCGGCTCGTCGCCCGATGCGACCACGTTGAAAAACCTGCTCACCAACGCGCAGACGACCCTCGACAACAACCTCGCCGGCTCGACGAAAACGGGCCTCGTGAAATACACCGCCAACGTTTTCGCCAATTACACGTTTCTCGACGACCGGCTGCAGGGATTCTCCGTCGGCGCCGGCGTCGCGCGCACCGGCCGGCAATATCTGACCACGATCGGCAACCAGAAACGCTACTCCTCGGAGCGGACGACCGCCGACGTCGTGCTCGCTTACGAGACGAAATTGGCCCGCTATCCCCTGCGCCTCGCCCTGAACGTGGAAAACGTCTTCGACAAACGCGACCCGATCGTCACCAGCTACGACGGAGGCTGGAAAGACGGCGCCGGCAATCCGATCCCCAACGGCTGGTATTTTCAAACGCCACGGACGTTTCGTTTGAGCGCGCGGCTGACGTTCTAGAGCCTGTCATGAACTTTCTGTCCCAGCCTCAGAGGTAGGGGGGCATTCCGCTGCCCGCCGGAAAGTCTTTTGTCATTCGCGGCGCTCACGGAGTGAGCACTCTGCCAGCGAAACCTTCGAACTAAAGTTCATGACAGCCTCTAACCCGGATCCATCGCACTTTTTTGTCGTGCTGAGCGCAGCGAAGAATCCATTTGGACTTTCGCCCGCGCGTCATGCCACGAAGCGCGCACTGGATTCTTCACTTCGTTCAGAATGACATCCTGTGGGTGGCTTGCCTCGAAGTGTGACGGATCCGGGCTGACTCTAATCATTCACCGGGGTACGCCTCCCGCCCCGGCCTTCCTTCTCCGCCCGATGCGCCGCATCGTCATCCTCGCGCTCGTCTTCGCCGCCGCGTCGGCCCCCGCCCAGACCTTCTACGACCGCCACGTCCTCTTCGACAACAGCCCGACGAACGACCGCTACGAATCCAGCAACACCTACCTCGTCGCGCCGAGCACGCTCGAGATCGTCAAAAACACGCTGCCCGTCGACCGCGCGCACTTCGTCAGTCCGCCGAATGGTCTCCGCCTGCACTGGCGCTCCGCGCCCGGCGGCGACTGGCGCGCCACCGTCCAGCTCACGCGCCGTTACGCGCGCAAGTTTCACTTCGAGGGCGACGCGCTCACGTTCTGGGTTTTCCCCGATTTCGAACTCACCCCCGAAAATTCTCCGCGCCTCTACCTCATGGACTCCCACGAGCAGGGCACGCCCTCCGTCACGCTGGTCCAAGGCGACGAAAAAATCCCCGCCCGCCGGTGGACGCTCGTCACGCTCCCCTTCGCCGCGCTGCACTCGCCTCACTACAACAGCACCGACGACAACCTCTACCAGGTCGCCGACACGCTGAGCGTCTCGCTGCTCCAGGGCCTCGACGACAACACCGAGCACACGCTCTACGTCGACGATTTCCAAATACGCAACGCCGGCTCCCGCGATACGACCGCGCCGCCCACGCCCGGCGCGCCCATCGCCCGCGGCTACGAGCGCCACATCGACGTCACGTGGACCGCGAGCGAGGCCGCCGACCTCCTCGCGTACCGTGTTTACCGTTCCACCGACGACGGGAAAACGTTCACCCCCCTCGGCACGCAGCAGGCCGGCCGCACGCGCTTCGCCGACTTCATCGGCTCGCCGGGCCGCCACGCGCAATATCGCGTCACCGCCCTCGATCTCGCCGGCAACGAGTCCGCGCCTTCGCCCGTCACCGCGGTCGCCGCCACGCGCACCTTCTCCGACGACGAACTTCTCACGATGGTCCAGGAAGCCTGCTTCCGCTACTACTGGGAAGCGGGCCACCCGCTCGCCGGCCTCGCGCCCGAAGTCCTCCCCGGCGATCCGAATCTCCTCGCGCTGGGCGGCAGCGGCTTCGGCGTCATGGCGCTGCTCGTCGGCACCGAACGGCGGTTCGTCACCCGCGAGCAGGGCGCCGCGCGCCTGCTGAAAATCGTGCGCTTCCTCGCCAAGGCCGACCGCTTCCACGGCGTCTGGCCCCACTTCCTCGACGGCGACACCGGCCACGTCATCCCCTTCTTCGGCAAATACGACGACGGCGGCGACCTCGTCGAAACCGCCTTCATGCTCCAGGGCCTCCTCGCCGCCCGCCAGTACTTCGACCGCGACACGCCCGTCGAGCGCGAGATTCGCGACACCGTCACCCGCCTCTGGCGCGAGACCGAATTCGACTGGTATCGAAAAACTCCCGACAGCGACGTGCTCTACTGGCACTGGTCGCCCGACGCCGGCTGGCACATCAGCCACCCGCTCATCGGCTGGAACGAAACGATGATCATCTACCTCCTCGCCATCGCCTCGCCCACGCACGCCGTGCCCGCGAGCCTCTACCACACCGGGTGGGCCGGCACGTCGCCGCGCCACATCGCGTATCGCCGCGGCTGGAGCCGCACGACCGCCGGCGACCATTACGTGAACGGAAACACGTTTTATGGGATCAAGCTCGATGTCGGCGAAGGCACCGGCGCGGACCTTTTCTTCACGCACTTTTCCTTCATGGGCTTCGATCCCCGCGGCCTCCGCGACCGCTACACGAATTATTTCGTCAACAACCGCGCCATCGCCCGCATTCAGCACGCCTACGCCGTGGAGAACCCACTGCACTTCGCCGGCTACGACGCCGACAGCTGGGGTCTCTCTGCGGGGATCAACAGCGGCGGCGGTCGCGCCGCGCCGCGCGACGACAACGGCACGATCAACATCATGGCCTCACTCTCCTCGATGCCCTACACGCCCGCCGAGTCGATGGCGGCGCTGAAACATTTTTATCGCGATCTCGGCGATCGCGTCTGGGGCATTTATGGTTTTCACGACGGCTTCAACGAGACGCAAAACTGGTTCGAGGAAGTTTACCTGGCGCTCAACCAGGCGCCGATCGTGGTGATGATCGAAAACCACCGCACCGGCCTGGTCTGGAAAAACTTCATGGCGAATCCCGAGATCCAGCCCGCCCTCGCCGCGATCGGCTTCCAGCCCGACCCGACAAAGTAGCCCATCAAGTTCGCCCCCGGGAGCGCGGACGCCCCCGTCCGCCTTATTCCAAGGTGCTTTCAAGATGAGGCCAATTCGTCCCGCCGCGCCCGCGGCGGGCTACGTCTGAATGTAGCCCTGCGCGGGAGCGCAGGGACGGTCTCAACTTGAAAGCAGGTTGGAATTAGCCGCGTCACCCCCCATGGGAGCGCGACCCACCGGCCCGCATCGAGTCGAGTCAAAGCGGCCGAGCCGCCCGCGCATCCACACTGAAGCGCCGACCTGTCGGTCTTAAATGCCGCGTTTGAAACGCGGAGTGCGCGGAGGCATTGGTGTTTCCCTGGAGCTTGGATCTTGGTCCTTGGAACGCTTCCGCCGCTCCGCGGCGGTTGGTCGGGGCGACAGGATTCGAACCTGCGACCTCCTGGTCCCAAACCAGGCGCTCTACCAGGCTAAGCTACACCCCGAAACCGCCCGCACGGTTGGCGGATGCCGAGGAGAGTCAACGCTCGTCTCCCGGAAGACCCGAGTTCGTTTTCACAGAAGCCCGCGAAGAAACGAAGAGTGCCCGTCGTCCTGCACCTGTTCGATCTCTTCGTTTCCTTTTGTTAATATTCCGGCTCACTCCGACCCCTTCTTTCGCAAGCCGACGGAGAATAGGTTGGCTCTCCTCCGTGCGAGCCTAATGGCATGACTCCCGCTTGCAGAAACGCATCACTCAAACTGGGAAATTTCAGCAAAATCGGCGTGCATCGGAATTAAACCGAGGCTACTCAAGTGGAACTCCTAGCAAAGTTCACGTTGGATGAATTTTGCTCCCATACCCCCGAAAGCTCTAGGAGATCGCTGCCCCACGGTCCTCGCCTTCAACACCGCATGTCCATGAAAAGCCTTCCAGCTCTGGTTGCCGCATTGTTGCTAACAATAGCCCTTCCCGCTCAAACACTGTTTTGGAATACGAACGGAGCGTCCTCGACTCTGACTGCAGCCAACTGGAGTGGCTCGGCGTCCGGGCCTTTTACTACGGCGTGGAGTAATAATTCGAATATCGAATTCACGACGAACGCCGCGATCACAAATGTAACCACGATTCCCGTTGGGAATATTACTGTGGATGCAGGGGCCATGGTGACTTGGACCGCGGCAGGAACGTTTTCCACCGGCGGCAATGTCCGCACCATCGACGTGGGCACGGGCGGAACACTCGCATGGAATGGGCAAAACATAGCCACGGCCGCCGGCACGGGCTTCATCAAGAATGGATCGGGCACGTGGAATATAGGAGGCCAAGGTAATGCCTACGCTGGTGGATTCACGCTGAATGCGGGAACCGTGCTGGTCGGCAGTGTCAACGCCCTTGGTGCGGGTGCGCTGACCATCAACGGCGGCACGATCGCTCCGGATAGCGGCACGTCGCGCGATTTCTCCTCCAAGTTCACCAGCCTTACAATCGGCGGAAATCTCCAGTTGGGCGATGTCGTCAATTTTTCATCCGGCACCGGATCTCTGACGTTCGGGGCCGCCTCCCTGGGAGGCACTGTGCGGACTATCACCATCGGTGGCACAGGGAGCTATACGTTTAACGGCGCGCTCTCCGGCACGTCTGGCGGGGGCCTCACACTCGACAGCAACAGCACCGGCACCCTCGTTCTTTCGGGAGCAAACGCCTACACGGGTCCGACCACGATCAGTTCGGGAAACATGACCCTCTCGGGCGCGAGTGGATCACTAGCCCTGTCGTCATCCGCCATTTCGCTCAATGGCGGCACGTTCACGATTGATAACACTGGTGCCTCGTCGAACAACAACAGCCGCATCGTGGATACGCAGGCCATCGAACTTTCCGGCGGCAACTTGGTTTACAAGGGTTCAAATCAATCGAGCACGAATTCGTCGGAAACCGTCGGCGCCATTACTCAAGGCGGCGGCAACGATTCCATCACGCTTACATTCGGCGGCACCAATACCGCCACCGTTATAGCGGCGAGCTTCGCTCACATCGCCGGCAACGCAGCTACTTTGATCAACGGCATAAGCCTCGGCAAAGACTCCGCCAGCACAGCAAGTGTGAGTCGCCTGATTCTCACCGCTGCGCCGACACTCGTCGGAACCTCCGATGCTCTTACCACAGGAATCAACAGCAGCACCAAGGACACAAAGATCGTGCCGTTCCTCGTGGGCGAAGCGACGACCGCCACGGGCGGTCTCGGCACCACGAGCGGCACCGCCAATACGTTTCTGACGTATAACGCCACCACCGGCCTGCGACCGCTGAACCCGACCGACGAATTTACCGCCAACGCTTTTACCGCAGGAACGAATGTTCGCTTAACTGCTGGGACCACTGCGAGTTCTTCGGTGGCGATCAATTCCCTAGTGGTTGTCTCATCAGCCTCAAATGCCGTTTCTCTCACCAACGGGTCGTCCTTGACCGTTACAAGCGGCGCGGTGCTGTTCACCGGCGGTGGAACAATCACAACGTCTTCCGGCGGAACTCTGGCATTTGGTTCTACCGAAGGCATGATCTCCACGAACAATGGCGTGACGGCCACCATTGCAGCCGGTATCACCGGCAGCGGGGGGCTGACCAAGAGCGGTTCTGGCACGCTCACCCTCTCCGGCGCCAACACCTACTCCGGCGGCACCACCGTCGGCGGCGGCACGCTCACGCTCTCCGGCAGCGACAATCGCCTGAAATCCACCGGCGCGATCACCGTCAGTGGCGGTACGCTCGCCCTCGGCGCCACCAATCAATCCGCCGGCGCTGTCGCGCTCTCCTCCGGCAGTATCACCGGCACCGGCACGCTGACCGGCACGAGCTACGCCGTGTCCGGCGGCACGCTCAGCGCGAAACTCGGCGGCTCGAATGCGATGACCGTCAGCGGCAGCGCCACGCTCTCCGGCGCCAACACCGGCTGGTCTGGCAACACCACGATCAACAGCGGCACGCTCACCCTCGGAGACGATGCGGCGCTCGGTGCTAACTCCACCACCGCCACCATCAATTCCGGCGGCACGCTCGATCTCGGTTCCCACACGATCGCGAACGCCGTCGTCCTCAATTCCGGCACGCTCTCCGCCAGCAGCGGCGGTTCGTTCGGCGGCGCGCTCTCCGGCGGCGGCTCGCTGACGGGCCCACTCACCCTCGTCTCCGGCGCGTCCTACGCGCTGGCCATGAGCGGCGGGGCGCTTACCAACTCGCTCATCGTCACGAGCGGGCTGCTGACGATCGACAGCGGCGCGACGCTCTCGCTCGCCGCTCTGAACACCTCCAGCTTCACGACCGGCGCCAACCACAGTTGGACGGTGATCGACCACGGCTCCGGCAGCATCACGGGCACCGCGCTCACGCTCACCGGGACGAGTGGCACCTTCGCCAGCCTCGGCTCGTTCAGCACCGACCTCACCAACGGCAACCTCAACCTGAATTGGAACGCCATCTCCGCGGTCCCCGAGCCCTCGACCTACGCCGCTCTCCTCGGCGCCCTCGCCCTCGCCGGTGCCGCCTGGCGGCGCGCCCGCGCCTCTCGCCCCCGGCCCGCGGCTCGGCTCGGCTGAGCCACCCTGCCCTTGCCTGGCTGAAGCCCGCTCCCGCAGCGGGCTTTTTTTGTGCCGTACGTAGCCATGCGATCATGACGCCCCACCTCACGACTCGTCGGCCTCCGATCGGCGCGGCGCGCTCGGCGGGCTCATCCTCGCCCGCGCACCCTGGCGGAGGCGGAAACAACGCGGCTCGGCCGCGCCGGAGCGGTCCGGTTGAGGGAGATCGGCCACCCGGCGTCCGATGATATTTGGATCATCTTGTTGAGCATGGCGTGAAGAAGGGACGCGATCCCGGTAGGACGCGGACTCCGTTCCGCGCCGCAACGACCTCTGGTCGACACGGCGGCGAAGGGACTCGCCGCCCTCCCGTCGGCGTCGCTTCTCCGGGTAACTCTCAATACATTCCGCGATTGAAACGCAGAGTGCGCGGAGGCCGCGGAGGAACCAGAGCGAGATTGGAATCCCGAAGAGATTCACCCGCGACGTGAAGATCCGGTGCGAAGCATGGTTTGGTTTTCTCCTCCATGCTTTTCGCGGGCTCCGCGTTTCAACGGCGTTTTTCAGGATCAATGGAGTGACGGCCTCCGTCCCCTCCGTCGCCCGCGCCAACCGGCTCCGGACGGAGCCAGTCTCCATTGAAGTCTCTTTCGGCCGATCGAGATGAAGGCTGCACCCCCTCGCCCCCACCGCCCCCAAGCCGGTTCTCTCGCATCCCCTCCCCCCTTCTTTTTTTCTCCGCCACCAAACCATGTTTGTCATCTAATGGATGACAAACATCGCTGGTGGAAACTCCCGCGGCCCTGGAGGCTGTCATGAACTTTCTGTCACAGCCTCAGAGGTAGGGCGGACATTTCGCCGCCTGCCGGAAAGTCTTTTGTCATTAGCGGCGCTCACGGCGTGAGCGCCCTACCGGTGAAACCTTCGAACTAAAGTTCATGACAGCCTCTCGATTCCGTAGCTGTGTTTGTCATCTAATGGATGACAAAACAGGTTTGCGAGCGCCCGCAGATCCGGACTCCAGACGAGCGGGTCAGCGTGCGTTCAGGCGGGCTCCTGACCCGAGCGGCGGGCCTGCAGCCAGGCCATCAATTGCAGGGTGCGTTCGGCGTCGGCGCACGCCGTCCGGCTGACCAGCAGCACATGCAGGCGCTGGCGCGAAATGCCGAGGATTCGGGCAAGCCGCACTTTCTCGCCGCGGCGCTTCAGGGTCGCCGCGCAGGCGCGCACGAGTTCATTCCACAGCGGCGTATCGGCGCCCGGGCGCAGCACCGATCCGCGCGATTTGCGGGTGGCGTCGCGATACCGTCGGTGGACGGTCCGCGCGGTGATCTCCGCCGCTTTGACCAGCCCGGTGAGCAGTGGATCGATGTGGGGAATGCGTGGCTCGCTCATGCGTCCGACCCTGCCATCGCCGCGAAACTTGTCATCCATTAAATGACAAACCATCCCCGGACGTGGCGCGGATGCGCGCCGACCGGACCGCCAATCTGCCTGGGACCGGCCAACCGTCCGCTCCGATTCCTCGGGCCGGCATGCGGCCGCGGCCGCCGTCCGGACAGTTTGTCATCTAATGGATGACAAACCGGATTGGGAGCGGGAGGCCGCAGGGAAGGAAGAAGTGCGGAAGGCGGAGGAGAGCCGGAGGGGGAACCGGCCGGGGGCTCGTGGGCGGGCAACAAAAAGGCGGTCGGCAAGACCGCCTCGGAGAATCTACACGCCGACTCGCTGCGGCGCCGGAAAACCGCGGCTTACTTGCCGGGGAGTTTGACCGTCGGCTCGCTGGCGCGGGCGGCGTCGCCGGCCGGGGCGGCGTCGCCGAGCGGGGCGGCGGCGCGGAGCTGCATCGCGTGCTGCGTCCAGGCGCTGGCGGGATCGATCTGCATCGTGAGTTCGGAATAGGTCTTCAGGTCGGCGGCGTTGTTCGTCGCAGCGGCGTGGCTCGCGAGGTGAAACGCGGCTTCGACACGGAAGGCTTTCACCTCGGTCGCGTCGTTTGCGAAGGTCTTCAGCGCGGCCACGCCATCGGCCGTGCGACCGGCCTGGAGTTTCGCCATCGCGAGGCCGAGGCGCGCGCGACTGGCGAGCGGGCCGGTCTTGAGGCTGAGCACCGCCTGATCGTAGCCGCTGATCGCGTCGGTGTATTTGCCAGCCGTGTAGGCGTCGTCCGCGAGGCGGAGGAGCGCGACGCCGGCGAGCGGGTGCGCGGGATGCGCGGAGATGAAGGCGTTGAGCGCGGCGGGATTCGCCGCGGCGGCGTAGGCGGCCTGCGTGTCCTGCTCGCGCTGGTCGGCGAGGTATTCCCAGCCGCCCTTCGCGACGATGCCGAGGAGCACGGCGACGAGAACCACGGTCACGGCCGTGCTGTTTTTCTCCCAAAATATCCGCAGGCGATCCTCGAAGGTCGGGGCGAGGTAGTTTTCGTCGACGGCGACGAGCTTGCGGTCATCGCCTTTGGGCGCCGGCGCAGAAGGAGTGGCGGGAGAGGACATGGCGGAAGATTTCACGTTTGGGAACCGGCGAACGAAACAGATCGAAGCGGGGGCGGCCAGAGGAAAGTTGAGGAGTGACGGAGTTGAGAGTTGAGCGCCCGAGGCCGAAAAGCCGAGAGCTCGGAGTCTAGAGCTGAGAGCCCGGGGCCGATCAATCCTCGGCCGTGGCTTTCCACTCTCAATTCCGGGCTCTCGGCTCTCAGCGTGCAGCTCTCAGCTCTCCCCTTAGTCGAACACCACGGTCTTGTTCCCGTACGCGAGCACGCGGGCGTCGAGATGCCAGCGCACGGCTTGGGCGAGGACGCGTTTCTCGAGGTCGCGGCCGAGCCGGATCAGATCTTCCACGTCGTGGCGATGCGTCACACGGGTGACGTCCTGGTGAATGATCGGGCCTTCATCGAGGTCGGCCGTGGCGTAGTGCGCCGTCGCGCCGATGAGCTTCACGCCGCGCGCGTGCGCCTGATGATACGGCCGGCCACCGGCAAACGCGGGGAGGAACGAGTGATGGATGTTGATCACGGGCCGGCCGAACTGCGTGAGAAAATCCGCCGACAGCACCTGCATGTAGCGCGCGAGCACGACGAGGTCGACGCGGAGTTCGCGCAGCAGCGCGAGCTGGCGCGCCTCGGCCGCCGCCTTGGTTTCGGCGGTGACGGGCAGATGGTAAAACGCCAGCCCATAGCCGCGCGCCGCGTCGGCGAGGTCGGCGTGATTCGAGATCACCGCGACGAGCTCTCCGGAAAATTCTCCGGCGCGCCAGCGCAGCGCGAGATCGTGGAAGCAGTGATCGGCTTTCGACACGAACACCGCCACGCGCCGCCGCTCCGCGGAAGAGACGAGCTGCGCGTGCATGCCGAGCGAATCCGCAAACGCGATGAACTCCGACGCCGGCGCATTCGCTGAAGGAATCCACTCGATGCGCTGGAAAAAGATTCCCGCCTCCATGTCGCGGTGCTGGTCGGCGTGCAGGATGTTGCCACCGCGCTCGAAGATCCAGCCAGCGACGCGCGCGACGAGGCCCGGTTGATCCGGGCCGTGCAGGAGGGCGGTGAGCGTGGGCTGCATGGCTTTAAGCTCCAAGATCCAAGATCCAAGATCCAGAGAAACACCAGCGGAGAAAGCCGGGAAAACGGTCGCAGACTTCGTCGCGCTCAGACGCTGCGGCGCGCGCCTCGAATTCGAACCAATTGGCCATCGGTTTTGAGAATTCTCTGGAGCTTGGAGCTTGGTCCTTGGAGCTTTCGCGCTCGTCGTCAGACGAGCGCGACATTTCCGCGATACTGCTGGATCGGTTTCACGCCGAGCGGCTTTTCCTTCAACGCCTCGATCGCGTCGACCGCGGCTTTCGCGCCGGTGATCGTCGTCATCAGCGCGACGTTGTGCGCGTAAGCCGCCGCGCGGATCGCGTTTTCGTCGCGGCGCGGGATCAGGCCGGAGGGCGTGTTGATGATGAATTGAATCTGGCCGTTCTTGATCAGGTCGACGGCGGTGGGGCGGCCTTCGTTGATTTTCGCAAGGCGCTTCACGGTCACGCCGTGGTCGGTGAGCATCTGCGCGGTGCCGCTCGTCGAATAGATCGTGAAGCCGAGCGCGGCGAGGCGGCGACCGAGGTCGACGGCGAGCGGCTTGTCGGCGGATTTCACGGAGAGGAAGATGTTGCCCTTCGTCGGGAGGCCGGGCTTCGCGGCGGCCTGCGCTTTCGCGAACGCGATGCCGAGGTCCGCATCGAGGCCCATGACTTCGCCGGTCGAGCGCATCTCGGGGCCGAGCACGATCGCGGCGCCGGGGAAGCGCACGAACGGAAACACCGCTTCCTTCACGCACCAGTGCTTCGGCGTCTGTTCGCGCGTGAAACCGAGATCCTTCAATTTCATTCCCGTCATCACTTTCGCGGCGAGCTTCGCGAGCGGCAGGCCGATCGCCTTCGCGACGAACGGCACGGTGCGCGACGCGCGCGGGTTCACTTCGAGGATGTAGAGCTGGTGATCCTTGATCGCGAACTGGACGTTCATCAGGCCGACGACCTTCAACTCGCGCGCGAGTTCGTGCGTGGCCTTGCGCACGGTCGCGAGCATGTCGGCGGAGAGCGTGTGCGGCGGCATCACCATCGCGGCGTCGCCCGAGTGCACGCCGGCGAATTCGATGTGCTCGAGCATGCCACCGATCACGGACATTTCGCCGTCGGCGATACAGTCGACGTCGAGTTCGATCGCATCCTCGAGGAATTTGTCGATCAGGACGGGCTTGCCGGGCATGACATCGAACGCCTGGCGGATGACGGCCTTGAACTCGTCCTCGGTGTAAACGATGAACATGCCGCGGCCGCCGAGCACGAACGACGGACGGAGCAGCACGGGGAAACCGACCTCGTGGGCGAACGTGAGCGCCTCGGTCTCGTTCATCGCAGTGCGGTTCGCTGGCTGGCGGAGGCCGATTTTGTGGAGGATGTTGGCGAAGAGCTTCCGGTCCTCGGCGATCTCGATGCTTTCGGGCGACGTGCCGATGATGTTCGCGCCATTCGCCTTCAGCGCGGTGGCGAGATTCAGCGGGGTCTGCCCGCCGAACTGCACGATCACGCCGTCGCATTTTTCCTGCTGATAAATCTCGAGCACGTCCTCGAGCGTGAGCGGCTCGAAGTAGAGCCGGTCGCTCGTGTCGTAGTCGGTCGAGACGGTTTCCGGGTTCGAGTTCACCATCACGCTCTCGTAGCCGAGTTCGCGAAGCGCGAAGCTCGCGTGCACGCAGCAGTAGTCGAACTCGATGCCCTGGCCGATGCGGTTCGGCCCGCCGCCGAGGATCATGATCTTCTTCCGGCCGCTCGGCTTCATGATCTCGTTTTCATCGCCGTAGCTGGAATAGTAATACGGCGTGAACGCCTCGAACTCGGCGGCGCAGGTGTCGACCAGCCGGTAGGTCGTCTCGATGCCGCGCTGCTTCCGCTCGGCGCGCACGGACGCCAGATCGCTTTTGAACAGATGCGCGAGCTGCGCGTCGGAGAAGCCGAACTGCTTCGCGCGGCGGAGCACGGAGGTCGCGACCGCGCCGAGCGATTGCTTCGCGAGTGCCTGCTCCATCTCAAAAATCTCGCGGAGCTGGTGCAGGAACCACGGATCGATCATCGTGAGGTCGAAGATCTGCTCCACGGTGTAGCCGGCGCGGAAGGCGTGGCGGATGTAGAAAATCCGCTCGGCGTTCGGCGTGCCGAGCTTGGCGTTGAGCGTCTTCTCGTCGACGGGCTCGTCGCCGCCGTGCTTGCCGCCGCCGCCGAAACCGCGCGCGCCGATCTCGAGCGAGCGGAGGCATTTCTGCATCGACTCCTTGAACGTGCGGCCGATCGCCATCGCCTCGCCGACGGACTTCATCGCCGAGGTGAGCGTGGCGTCGGCGTCGGGGAATTTCTCGAAGGTGAAGCGCGGGATTTTTGTGACGACGTAATCGATCGTCGGCTCGAACGACGCCGGCGTGAGCCGCGTGATATCGTTGCGCAATTCGTCGAGCGCGTAACCGACGGCGAGCTTGGCGGCGATTTTCGCGATGGGAAAACCCGTGGCTTTCGACGCAAGCGCGGAGCTGCGGCTGACGCGCGGGTTCATCTCGATCACGACCATGCGACCCGTGACGGGATCGACGGAGAACTGGATGTTCGAGCCGCCGGTCTCGACGCCGATTTCGCGGATGACGGCGAACGAGGCGTCACGCATCACCTGAAATTCCTTGTCAGTGAGCGTCATCGCGGGGGCGACGGTGATGGAGTCGCCGGTGTGCACGCCCATCGGGTCGAAATTCTCGATCGAGCAGATCACGACGCACTGGTCCTTGTGATCGCGCATGACCTCCATCTCGAATTCCTTCCAGCCGAGGAGGCACTCTTCGACGAGCACCTCGTGGACGGGCGAGAGGTCAAGGCCGTTGGCGACGATCTGCTCGAACTCCTCCTTGTTATAAGCGATGCCGCCGCCGCTGCCGCCGAGCGTGAACGACGGGCGGATGATGAGCGGAAACATCCCGAGCACGTCGGCCGCATCGCGCGCTTCCTGCATGGATTTCACCGTGCGGGATTTCGCGACATCGAGGCCGATCTTCACCATCGCCTGTTTAAAAAGTTCGCGGTCCTCGCCCTTGTTGATCGCGTCCGGCTTCGCGCCGATCATCTCGACGCCGTATTTATCGAGGATGCCGGCCTTGTGCAGCTCCATCGAGAGATTGAGCGCGGTCTGACCGCCGAGAGTCGGGAGGAGCGCGGAAGGGCGTTCGGCGGCGATGATTTTTTCCAGAATCTCGACGTTGAGCGGCTCGATATAGGTCACGTCGGCGAACTCCGGATCGGTCATGATCGTGGCCGGGTTGGAGTTCACGAGGACGACGCGGTAGCCTTCCTCTTTCAGGGCCTTGCACGCCTGCGTGCCGGAGTAGTCGAATTCGCACGCCTGGCCGATCACGATGGGACCGGCACCGATGATGAGGATGGACTTCAGGTCGGAGCGTTTGGGCATGCGCGTAGATTTCGACGAGGGTTGAGCGCGGCCAAACCGTCGGCAAGCGGGAAAGCGTTTAGGACGGGTTCTGGGCGATCGACAGATGTAGGGCGGGGTCTCCGAACCCCGCCGCGAGCGGGCGGATTCGCTCACGCTCCCGCGAATGTGCTCAAACCGGGCGGGGTTCGGAGACCCCGCCCTACATTCCAATCAAAGCGTGCTCGCGTCCACGCCCAACACCTTTGCGGCGGCGGCCTTGTCGCCGTGGCAGGCGTGCAGGACCATCTCGCGATACTGTTTCTCCTGGCCCGCGAGATATTCGGCCAGCGACGGCCAGTTTTTCAACTCGCGCAGGCGCAGCGGGAGTTGTTGCGAAGTCACGATCCGCGTCTCGGTCGTCGCGGCGATTTTCGAAACGACTTGATAGAGCTCCGTGAGATTGCCCGGCCAGTGATAGGCGTGGAGCACGGCGAGCGCGTCGTCGGTGAACTCCACGAGATTCGCGTCGAAGTGCGGATTCGTCGCCTTCGTGACGTAGTGTTTTACGAGCAGCGGAATGTCTTCGGTGCGTTCGCGCAGCGCGGGCATCTGCACGGGCAGCGAGGCGACGCGGTAGAACAATTCGTCGTGAAATTTCCCCTCGTCGGTGAGCAGCTCGAGATCCTCGGTCGTCGTGCAGACGAGGCGGAAGCCGTGCGCGGTATTGCGCAGCACGCTGACGAGTTCCTTCTGCACCGGTTCGCTGAGGCACTGCAGGTGCTGGAGAAAAAGCGTGCCGCCCTTCGCCTGGCGCACCCACGCGCCACCCTCGCCGTTCTGACCGAGGAGGCCGTCGCGGAAATTCGCCTCGGAACTCAGCGAGCAGTCGATGCGCACGAGCTGTGAGTCGGGCGCGCCGGTCGCCGCGTGGAGGATCTCGGCGACGGCGACCTTGCCGGTGCCGTTTTCGCCGATGAGGAGCACGGGCGTGCGGGCGGCGGCGAGCTTGCGGACCTGTTGCGTGAGTTTCCGCATCTGCGCGCTTTTGCCGATCAGGCGCGCCTCGATGTCGCCGGTTTTCACGCCGGGCGCGAGACCGCTGAGCGAGCGCTCGCTCTGGAACTGCTTGAACTCGATCCCGCGGCGCAGCGTCGCGATGAGTTCGTCGACGCGAAACGGTTTCTGCAGGTAGTCGAACGCCCCGAACTTCAGCGCCTGCACGGCGCTCTCGGTGCTCGCGTAGGCCGTCATGATGATGACGATCGCCGTCGGCTCGTAGAGCTTCAGCTGCTTCAGCAGCGTGATGCCGTCCATCGGCTTCATGTCGATGTCGGCGAGAACGAGGTCGAATTTTTCCGCCTTGTAGCGCGCGAGCGCTTTCTCGCCATCGGTCGCAAACGCGGTCGCAAATCCCGTCGGCTGGATGACGGCTTCGAGCATCTCGTGGATCGAGAGCAGGTCGTCGACGATGAGGACGGAAGGCATGAAGGGGCGGAAGCGTTCGGAGCCGCGGGCGCGAAGTCAATCGGCGGCGAGCGCCAACGACTCTCGCTATTGAAGACCGCCCGCCACCGCGCCGAGTTGGAAGATCGGCAGGAACATCGCCATCACGATGCCGCCGACGACGACGCCGAGAAACACGATCAGGATCGGTTCGATCAGGGAAGTGAGCGCCGAGACGGTCGCTTCACATTCAACATCATAAAAATCGGAAATTTTGGTCATCATCCCGTCGACGTTGCCGGTGGCTTCGCCGGCCTTCACCATGTGCTTCATCATCGGCGGGAAAAAGGTATTGGTCGCGAGCACTTCGGACACCTGGCCGCCCTGGCTGACGTGCTTCGAAATTTCCTGGCACGCGTCCTCGATCTGCACTTTGCCGCTCGCGGCGGCGACGATCTCGAGCGTGCGCAGGATCGGCACGCCGGAGCGGATGAGCGTCGCGTAGGTGCGGCAGAACCGCGACAGCGCGATCTTGTGAATGAGGTTGCCGAAGATCGGCGCGTTCACGAGCGCCTGGTCTTTCTGTCGGCGGCCCTTCGGCGTCGCGATGTATTTGCTGCCGAAAAAATAGACGGCGCCGGCGGCGATGAGGAGCGTCCAACCGCCGAGGTGCGGCGGCATCGCCTTCATGAAGTCCGACAAGTCGATCAGGAACTGCGTCGGCGCCGGCAGCTTCGCGCCGAAATCCGCGAACATCGCCGCAAACACCGGGATCACGAAAATCAGCAGCACGTTGACCAGCGCGATCGCGAGGCCGATGACGGCGATCGGATACGTCATGGCCGACTTCACTTTCTTCGTCAGCTTCACGGTCGCCTCGAAATAGCTGGCGACCTTGCCGAGAATCTCCGCGAGACCGCCGCTCGCCTCGCCCGCTTCGACCATCGAGACGAAGAGGTTGTTGAACGCGTTGGGAAATTTCCGCACCGACGACGAGAACGAGTTACCCGACGAGATATCGAGGCGCACGTCGCGGATGATGATGCGGAAGCACGGATCCTCGGTCTGATCCTGCAACGCCTCGAGACACTGCACGAGCGGCAGACCAGCGGCGAGGAGCGACGCGAGTTGCTGGGTGAAAAGCGCGAGTTCGCCGAGGGGCAGCTTGTATTTTTTCGCCTTCTTTTCGAGCGACTGCTGCTTCGCGAGGGCTTGGGCGGCCTTGACGTTGACGGCCTTTTTCCTGGTCGCATCCGGGCGGGCGCCCACGACACCCGCACCCGACGAAGCCGAAGAGATTAACGCCATGCTAGCGACGCAAACGGACGGCCCGCGCACCCGCAATCCCATTTCCGTTCACAATCGGTAAAACTCCCACCGTGCGTTGCGGCACAACGCGGGCTTGACCGCTCCTCCGGCGAAGCGAAACTTCCTCCATCGCGCAGCGCGGGCGTAGTTTAGTGGTAAAACTCCAGTTTTCCAAACTGGCCTCGGGGGTTCGATTCCCCCCGCCCGCTCCAGCCTTCGCTCCTCCGCAAGCGGAGGAGGCTACGACTGGCAGGCCAGCCGGGGCGAATGCAACTTTGAGCCACGATCGCCAAAAGCGAAGGCTGCCCGCCGTAGGCTTCGCGGAGGCGGGCCAGACTCCCGCACTCTCGACGTCTCCCGCGCAACTCCGCCCCAACGCAAACGCCCGCGCATGCACTACGTCTACATTCTGGAATCGCAGCGTGAGCCCAATCAGCACTACGTCGGCTACACCACCGACCTGCACCAACGCCTCACCGATCGCAACGCGGGCAAATCATCACACACCTCGAAGCACCGGCCATGGAATCTGGTTTGTTATCACGCGTTCGCCGACGAGAAACGCGCGACCGCCTTCGAAGCGTATCGGAAAACCGGTTTCGGCCGCGAATTCCGCCGCCGCCATTTCGGCGCGTAGTCGTCCTCGAATCGTTCTCAAACCTCCCCACTCTTCGCTCTTCTTGAACCTCATCCTCTTTGAGCCCGCCGAAATCGCCACACCGCTCCCGCGCGCCGATCCGCGCGCCCGCCACATCGTCGACGTCCTGCGTCGGCGCGAAGGCGACGAATTCGACGCCGGCCTGATCGATGGACCTCGCGGCAAAGGCCGCCTCGTGCGACTCGGTGACACCGCGCTCTCGCTCGCGTTCACGTGGGGCGATGCGCCGCCGCCGCTCGCTCCCATCACGCTGATCATCGGCCTGCCCCGCCCGCAGACCGCCCGCGACATTTTGCGCGACGCCACCGCGCTCGGCGTTGCGGCGATGCATTTTGTCCTCACCGAAAAAGGCGAGGCCAACTACGCGCGCAGCACGCTTTGGAACACCGGCGAGTGGCGCCGCCACCTGCGCCTCGGCGCGGAGCAGGCCTTCTGCACCCGCCTGCCCGCAGTCACGCACGGCCGCCCGCTCGCCGAAATTCTCGCCGCCCTTCCGACCGAAAATTCCACCCGCCTCACCCTCGACAACTACGAGTCGCCCACCGCCCTGAGCCAAATTGAAAGTGTAACGCAATGCGTTACACTCGCCTTCGGTCCAGAGCGGGGTTGGTCGGCGGCGGAACGCGGCGAACTGCGCGATCAAGGGTTCGCGTTCGCGCATCTGGGCGCACGCGTGCTGCGCGCGGAGACCGCCTGCATCGCCGCGATCACACTCGTGCGCGCGAAGCTCGGTTTGATGTAGGGCGAGGTCTCCGCACCCCGCCGATTCGAGAGGATCCGCGAAGGAAGCCGCGACATCGAGCCGCACAACGTCACGGCGTGAGGAGGATTCCAACACGGCGGGGTGCGGAGACCTCGCCCTACAACCGGAGAGACCCTGCATCCGAAGAGCGCCGTCCGTGCTCTCAATCCTACTCGCGCCGGAAAAAAGCCACCGTCGGTTGGCGCGCGCCCTTCCCCAGCCGCTTCAGGCAACTCCAGCCCGTCGGCGTGAGTTCCATTTCGCCGGGCATTTCGAAAATCACCAAAGCGTCCGGCTTCGACGCGAGCACCGTCGCGAGTTTCGCGAACAACGCCGGCGCGATCTCCGCAATGATTTCGTAAGGCGGATCGACGAACACCAAATCCGGCGCGTCACCGCCGGCCAGCGGCACCGCAGTCGCATCCATCGCGAGCACCGTCAACGCCGACGCCGGCCGCCCCACGCTCTTCGCCACCGCCGCGATATTTTGCCGCACGCAGGCCGCCGCTTTCGCGTTTCTTTCCACGAATACGCCGCCCGCCGCGCCCCGACTGAACGCCTCCAGCCCATACGCGCCGCTGCCCGCGAACAGATCGAGAAATCGCGCGCCCTCCACTCGCGCACCCAAGCTCGAGAACACCGACTGGCGCATCCCATCCGTCGCCGGCCTCACCGCGTCGCCGCGTGGGACGCCGAGCGTGATGCCCCGCGCTGCGCCACCGCTTATGCGCATGGCACCTCGCGCGGGGAGTGTTGTAGAGCGGTTGGAAAAATAGTGTGGCCGCGCGGTGGGTCGAAGGTAGGAGCCTGCTTGCAGGCGATCCCGGTGGACGAAGGTCCAGCATCGCCTGCAAGCAGGCTCCTACAGCGGCTATAGAAATTTCCAAAGCGCTTTAGCCTCGGCCCATGACCGCCGGCGCGCGTCGAAAACCGGCAACCATCGACCGGTGCCCCTGCCGCCGTTATTTTCTTAACAAATCCCATAATTTGCGCGGTCCGTGAAACGACGTTCATAGCTGCTTTCCAGCCATGACATTCCCCCGCTCCGATCACTTCAACGGGAAAACTTTTTCAGTCCGGGGTCAGGTCGACCGCAGCCTGGCCGACGTCATTCGCTGGCGGCGCTCGAGCAGCCCGCCGGCGTGGCCCAGCGACGTTCCGCTCGCGTCGCAGCCGCCGCCGTCGCCGCTGCCGAAACCGCGCGGCGACGAATGGGTTTTCACGTGGATCGGCCACGCCACGTTTCTCATCCGGACCGCCGCTCGCGGCCGACGCCCTGCCGCCGTCCGCCTTTCGGGTGCTCGCCGGGGGCGCGAGTTTCATCCGCAACTCGCCCGCGCGCCCGACAAGCGGAACACCGGCGCACGTTAAGGGTTCAACATAGCGTTTGCGCCGATTCCGAACTGTCTCCATGTTCAACCCTTAGCTTCGAAAACACCTGCGGTTGCCGACTCATCCGCGGGTTCGAAGGGCAGCTGCCTGCCCGTTTCACCTCACACTATGAACCTTTTCCGTCTTCCCATCCTCCTCGGCGTTTTCGCCGCGGTGGTGGCGCGCGCCTCGACGGAAGAGAATCTCTGGCCGTTTCGCGTCGATCAGATCGATGACGCCGGCCGCCTCGTCTCGTGGCAGGCCGCCGGCCCGCTGGTTTTCGAAAAACCCGCAGCAGACGTGGGCACGGTATCGGGTTTTCGTCCTTTCTTTGCGCAATGGAAAACGCCTGCCGGCGACGTGCGCGAAACGAACTTCCTCTACCCGATCTTCGCCTATCGCACCGACGGCGAGACCTACCGCTGGAGCATCTTCAATCTCGTCAACCGCTCCGGCGATCGCGCCGGCCGCGCGACGACCCGGCTCCCGGCGTTGACCTACGAGACGTTCGATCTCTGGCCGTTTTGGTTTTCGAAAACCACCGGCTCGCCCGAGAGTTCCTATCGCGCGCTCTTCCCCATCGCCGGGACGATCAAGGACCGCTTCGGCTACGACCGGCTGTCGTTCACGCTCTTTCCTTTCTACGCCCGAGCCGAAAAAAAAGGGACCGTCACCACCGCCACGCCGTGGCCATTCGTCAAGATCACCCGCGGCCCCCAGCATGGCTGGGCGTTCTGGCCGCTCTACGGCACGCGCGAAAAAGAAGGTGCGTTTCACCGCGAGTTCTACCTCTGGCCGCTCGGTTGGAACAACACCATCCAGCCCGGCGAAAACGCCCCGCCCGGCGCCGCACCGCGCCGCGAGGTCGGCTTCCTGCCGTTCCATACGAAGGAAACCGCACCCGGTTTCGTGAACGAAAATTTCCTGTGGCCGTTTTTTGGTTACACCGACCGCACGCAGCCGACGCACTATCACGAGACCCGCTATTTCTGGCCGTTCCTCGTCCAAGGCGGCGGCGGCGACCACACGGTTGCTCGCTATGGACCGTTCTACACGCATTCCGTGAAGAAGGGCGTGGACAAGACCTGGGTGCTCTGGCCGGTTTACCGCCAACTCGAGTCCACCGATCGCGGCGTCGCGCAGACGCAGCGGCGCGTGCTGTATTTTTTCTACAACTCCACCGAGCAGCGCAGCCTGACCAATCCCCAGGCCGCGCCCGCCGAGCGTTCGACGCTCTGGCCGTTCTACAGCGCGTGGGACAACGGCGCCGGCCGCCGGCAATTCCAGTTTCCGAGCCCGCTCGACGTTTTCTTTCCGGACAACAAGCGCATCCGCGCGTCGTGGTCGCCCCTGTTTTCCATTTATCGCTACGACCAGAGCGCGCCGGGCACCACGCGCCACGAATGGTTCTGGGGCCTGCTTTCGTCGCGGCGGGAGCCCGGCCGCCGCGAGTTTCACCTCGGCCCGCTCTTCAGCGTCGAAGCGGACGCCGCGCAGCGACGCGTCGCCCTCGGCAACGGCGTGATCGGCCTGCGCCGCCGCGCCGGCGCCGGCTGGCGGCTCTTCTGGTTCGATTTTCCCGCCAAAGCGCACAAGCTCAACGCCGCCACGTCCCGCTGACATGAAACAACTCCAAAATGTCCTCGAAGGCATCGGCAGCACGATCCTGCTGCTCGTGCGCAGCGCCGGCTACCTCGGAACGCTGCCCCGCCAGCGCGCGCGCTTCATCGAGCAGTGCTACATGATCGGATACACGACGCTGCCCATCGTCGCGATCCTCAGCTTTTTCATCGGCAGCGTGCTCGCCCTCCAGTCCGGCTACGCGATGCAGAACTTCGGCGCCAAGCAGTTCATCGGGCTGCTCGTCGGCCTGTCGATGGCGAAGGAGCTCGGTCCCGTGATGGTTTCCATCCTGCTCGCCGGCCGCGTCGGCTCCGCCATCGCGGCCGAGCTGGCCTCGATGAAGGTTTACCAGGAGATCGACGCGCTCCTCACGATGAACATCCCGCCGGCCCGCATGCTCGTGCTGCCGCGCCTCGTCGCCGTGCTGGTCATGATGCCGGTGCTCACGATCATCGCGGATCTGGTCGGCTGGTTTGGCGGCGCGATCGTGGCAAAATACATCAGCTTCATCTCGATCGATCCGCCCGCCTATTTCGCCGCCATGCGGCAGCGGATGGAGTTCAGCGACGTCGGCAACGGCCTGATCAAGGCCGAGGTCTTCGGCTTCGTGATCGTACTCGTCTGCTGCAACATCGGCCTGAATACACGCGGCGGTCCGCGCGAAATCGGCGCCGCCGTCACCCGCGCCGTCGTGACCTCCCTCATCCTCATCCTCGTGCTCGATTACTTCGTCACGAAAGCCCTCCTGTGACCATGCCGACCAGCAGCCACACCCGCAATCCCTTCACCGAACAGGAAACGCCCGCCGTCGGCATCACGGTCGAAAACCTCACCAAGGATTTCGGCAGCCTGCACGTGCTGAAGGACGTCAGCTTCCATGTCGATCCCGGCGAAATTTTCGTGCTGATGGGCCCGAGCGGCTCGGGCAAGAGCGTGTTGTTGAAACATGTCGTCGGCCTGGAGGCGCCGACCGCCGGCCGCCTGCTCGTCGACGGCAAGGATGCGACCTCCGAGGAGACGCGCGAGCACGTCCGCATGGCGCTCGTCTTCCAGGCGGGCGCGCTGTTCAACTCGCTCAGCGTCTATGACAACCTCGCGCTGTACCCGCGCGAGCACCGCACCGCCGACGAAGCCGGTATCCGGGAAAAGGTGATGCGGGCGCTGCAAATCCTCTCGCTCGAAAACACGGCGCAAAAATTTCCCTCCGACCTTTCCGGCGGCATGAAGAAGCGCGTCGCCATCGCCCGCGCGCTCGTGATGGAGCCGCAGCTCATGCTCTACGACGAGCCGACGAGCGAACTCGACCCGGTCATGAGCGCCACGATCAGCGAGATCATCGCCACGCTCCGCGAGGAATATCACGTGACCTCGATCGTCGTTTCCCACGACCGTGAACTCGCGCTGAACATCGCCGACCGCGTCGGCATCCTGATGGAGGGCAAACTGCTTTTCCTCGGTACCCCCGCCGAGCTGCGCGCGTCCCGCGAGCCCCGCATCGTGGAATTCATGAACCCCGTGATCGATTTGAAAAACCCCCGCTTTAAGAAACTGGAGACCTGAACCATGAACAACGCACAGCAAACCGCCCGCGTCGGGCTTTTCTTCCTCCTCGGCCTCGCCCTCACCTGGGTCACCTTCGAGACGCTCAGCGGCGGAAAACTTTTCCGCGAGGACGGCTATACCATCGTCGCGCCGTTTCAGAGCCTGAAGGAACTCAAGAACGGCGACGAAGTGCGCATGGCTGGCGTGAAGATCGGCATCGTCGACAAGACGCGCCTCAATTCCGAAAAACGCCGCGCCGAAGCGATCCTGCGCATCAACGCCGACGCGAAAATTCCGAACGACGCCGTCGCCACCATTTCGATGGCCGGCCTGATCGGCACGAACTACATCGGCGTCGGTCTCGGCTCGGCCGGCGCACCCGTGCTCAAGCCCGGCGACGAAATCCGCACCGAGGCTTCCGCCGATCTGAACACCATCATGGCCGACCTCGGCCACCTCGGCCAGAAGCTCGAGGGTGCGCTCGGCGCCTTCGGCAATGCCATGGGTGGAAACGGCAAGGAGCCCGGCCTGTTTCAAAAACTCGATAAGCTCGTGACCGACAACCAGGAGAAATTCGGCGCCACGATGACGAACCTCCAGGAGATCACCACGAAGGTGAACCACGGCGAAGGCACGATCGGCAAACTCGTCAACGATCCCGCGCTCTACAATCAGCTCGTCTCGACGGTGCAGGACATCAAAGGCGCCGCCGCCGGCGCGAAGGATTTCATGGCGAACGCGCAGGGCATCATCGATCAGGTGAAGTCCGGCAAAGGCACGATCGGCGCGCTCGTGTACGACGAAACCGCCGCGAACGATTTGAAGGCGACGATGGCGAATATCCGCTCGGTCTCCGACAAAATCGCGAAAGGCGAAGGCACGCTCGGCAAGCTGATCAACGACGACCAGCTCTATCAGAGCGCGCAGTCGACGTTGAAGAAAGCCGATCGCGCGCTCGACGGCATGAGCGACTCCGGTCCGGTCACGGCTGTCGGCATCGTCGCGAACTCGTTGTTCTGAGTTCCGGTTGTAGGGCGGGGTCTCCGAACCCCGCCGTAGCACGGGCAATCTGCCCGTGCTTTCGAAGCAAGCCGCGGGCAGATTGCCCGTGCTACACCCGACGCTGCGGCGGGGTCAGGAGACCCCGCCCTACATGAACAGAAAATACATCCGCCGCCCGCTTCCAGCGCCGCCACCACCGCCGGCTGCATTCTGCGGCGGCGTTTTCTTCACGTAGCGCCCATCGAACGCGACGGCCCACGTCTTACCGTCATCGGTCGACTGCTCCCAAAGCTGGCGCACGGAACCGTCTGGCATCGGCGTCCACGTGATGCGCTCGAGCGTGCGTTTGCCGTTCACGGTGTGATCGCCGCGCAAGAGCATGCTCCCGTCGACGAGCCCGCCGGCGAGTTCGAGCACGCCACCATCGTTGCCGACCCAAAACTGCTGCCACGTCTTCTTCTCGGCGTTCCACGCGTTTAAGCTTTTCCCGTTTCCGCTGCCGGCGCCTGTCCAATTCTCCAGCAAGGCGCGTCCACCCGAAACCGATTCGATCCGATTCGTGCCGGCCGGCTTTCCGTCCGGCGTGGTGACGTTCCACTCGCCCAGCCAAAAATCGAATTGATGCGTTTCCGGCGGCGCGGGTGGCAGCGGGGTTTGCGCGTGGACTCCCGTGCCCACGAATCCCAGCGCCAGCAGCGTCAGACAAAGGAAGTGAACACGACTGCGCATCGGGAAAATGAAAAGCGTCCGCACGATGAGGCGCGAGCACGTTGCGACGAACGGCCGCTGACGCGCGACGAAGGCGCGAAATGTAGGGCGGGGTCTCCTGACCCCGCCGTAGCACGGGCAACCTGCCCGTGCTTCCGAGCCGCGGACAGATTGCCCGCGCTACGGCCGACGCCACGGCGGGGTTCGGAGACCTCGGAAGCGCGGCGCATCGATCTCGAACCGGCGGGGTTCGGAGACCCCGCCCCACATCTGAGACTCAGAGCTTCGGGCCGCCCTGCGCGAGGTTGCGCGCGCGGAGGCGCAGGCCGTTCAGGCGGATGAAACCGGTCGCATCACTCTGGTTGTACCAGCTCTTCACACCTTCCATCGACGCGATCTTGTCATCGTAGAGCGAATACTTCGATTTCCGTCCGCAGGTGATGATGTTGCCTTTGTAGAGCTTGAGCCGAACCGTGCCGGTCACGAAGCGCTGGCTCTCGTCGACCATCGCCTGGAGCATCTCGCGCTCGGGCGCGAACCAGAAGCCGTTGTAAACGAGTTCGGCGTATTTCGGAATGAAGCCGTCGCGCAGATGCAGCACCTCGCGGTCGAGCGTCAGCGACTCCACCTGCCGGTGCGCCTGCATGAGGATCGTGCCGCCCGGTGTCTCATACACGCCGCGGCTCTTCATGCCGACGAAGCGATTCTCGACGAGGTCCACGCGACCGATGCCGTGCTTGCCGCCGAGTTTGTTCAGCGTCTTCAACACGCCGCCGGGCGTGAGTTTTTTCCCGTTCACCGCGACGCAGTTTCCTTTTTCGAAATCGAGTTCGACGTATTCGGCCTTGTCCGGCGCGTCCTCGGGAGCGACGGAAAGTTTGAACATCGCCTTGTTCTCCTTCGTGGTCGGGTCGAACCAGGGATCTTCGAGGATGCCGGCCTCGTAGGAGATGTGGAGGAGGTTGCGATCCATCGAATACGGCTTCTTGAGCGACGCTTCGACCGGAATGTTGTGCTCCTGGCAGTAGGCGATCATCTCTGCGCGGCCCGGGAACAGCGCGCGATACTCCTCGAGCTTCCACGGCGCGATGATCTGGAGGTGCGGCGCGAGCGCCATGTAGGTCAGCTCGAAGCGGCACTGGTCGTTGCCTTTGCCGGTGGCGCCGTGCGCGACGGTGTCGGCCTTTTCCTTCTTCGCGATCTCGACCTGCGCCTTGGCGATGAGCGGGCGCGCGATCGACGTACCGAGATAATACTGGCTTTCGTAAATCGCATTCGCGCGGATCATCGGGTAGATGAAGTCGCGCGCGAATTCCTCGACGAGATCGAGCGTGTAGTGCTTCGAGGCGCCGGTCTTCAGCGCCTTCTTGTCGAGGCCCTTCAGTTCCTCTTCCTGGCCGACGTCGGCCGCGAAGGTGACGATCTCCGCGTCGTAGGTTTCCTTGAGCCACTTGACGATGACGGACGTGTCGAGGCCGCCTGAGTATGCGAGAACGATTTTCATGGTGAGATGTGAGATTTTTTGAACCGCGAATGGACGCGAATTAACGCGAACGATCGGAAAGAATCACGCGATCCCATTCGAGCTTGGCGCGTTTGAAGTTGATGATGAGGCCAAGCTGAAGACCCGTAAGGCGGTGATAGTTCATCATCTGCCCGCGTTCATGATCGGTGATGCGATCGACGACTTTTGTGTCCACAACGACGGCGCCGAAGGCGATCAGGTCGGGCACGTACTCCGAGACCAGCACGGATTTGTAGACGACCGGGAAACGCCTTTGCTGTTCGAACGGAACCCCGAGCAATCCAAACTCGACCATCATCGCGTTCTCATACGGCTTTTCGTGCAGCCCGTGACCCAGTTCGTTCAGCACCGAAAATGCCGCGCCTACGATGCGAAAAACCTCATCCTTCAGGATCAGTTCATTCGCGTCCATTGGCGTCCATTCGCGGTTCAAAAATCATTTCTCCTGCCGCTTCGCCAGCATCGTCATGATCGCCTTCTGCATGTGGAGGCGGTTCTCCGCTTCGTCGAAGATGATCGAACGCGGGTCATCCAAGACCTCCTGCGTGACCTCCTGGCCGGCGTGCGCGGGCAGGCAATGCATGAACAACGCGTCGGGCTTCGCCGCCGCGAGCAGTTCCTTCGTCACCGCAAACGGCGACATCACGCGGATGCGCTCCGCGGTTTCCTCCTCCTTGCCCATGCTCACCCACACATCGGTGTAGATCACGTCGGCGTCCTTCACCGCGGCGTACGCATCGGTCGTGAACTCGTAGCCATCGGCGAAACCTTCGCGGGCGAGCAACGCATTGAACTCCGGCGCCGCGTCGAAGCCCGGCGGACCCGCGAGGGAAATTTTCATTCCAAATAAATTCGCGCCCATGATCCACGAGTTCGCGACGTTGCAGCCGCGATCGCCGACGAACGCGATCTTCTTCCCGCGCAGCGAAGCGACCCTCTCCTCGCCGTTCGCGCCTTGCGGCGCCCAGCGTTCCGTCAACGTGAACAGATCCGCGTAAATCTGGCAGGGGTGCAGCAGATCGGTGAGCGCGTTGATCACCGGAATACTGCCGTGCTGCGCCAGCATCTCGACTTCGGCGTGATCGAAAGTTCGCACCACGAGCCCGTGCACAAATCGCGACAGCACACGCGCCGTGTCCTCGATCGATTCGCCCCGCCCGATCTGGATGTCGTTGCGGTTGAGAAAAAGCGGATTGCCGCCGAGTTCGTGGATGCCGACCTCGAACGAAACCCGGGTGCGCGTGCTCGATTTCGAAAAAATCATCGCCCATGTCTGCCCCGCGAGCGGCGTCGGCGAAGGCAGGCCACGATGCTGCTTCAAGCTCGCCGCAAGCGCGAACAATCCCGGCAATTCGGATGCCTGAAAGTCGGTCTCCTTGAGGAAGTGCTTCATGGGAACCGTCCGTTTTGGCGTTTTGCGCCGGGCAGAGCCAGAGCAAAAACCGCCGCTCGCGTTTCACTTTCGCCGTGTTTCCGTGGTCACAGTCACCATGTCCCGGGAACTCGAATCCCTCATCGCCGATATCTGCGCGTCCGATCCCGACCGCGTCGGCGCGGCGCTTCAGGCCGCCTCGCCGCATCGTGACGCCCTGACTCCCAGCCTGCTCGCGCATCTGGCCCTCGCCGCGGCCGTGCCCGCACAGTGGACGGAGAGCGACGATCGACAATCCCCGATCTTTCTCTGTTATCTCGCTGCCGAGTGGAAGCTCACCGAGGCCCATCTCCTCATCGTGGCGTTGCTGCGGCTGCCGGCCGAACAATGCGACGAGATGCTCGGTGATTTTATCACTGAAGGAGCAAAACTCGCCCTCGCCGACACCTGGCCCGGAGAAACCCTGAGAAAGTCCACGACTGGGATTTCTTCACCGCGGCGAAAGAAGATGACGAAGTGCCGGTCCATGGGGCCTTGGCACCGGACGACGATGTTTCCTTCTATCGCGAGCCCGTGACCATCCGCCGCTCCACGCCCAAGGTCGGCCGCAACGATCCCTGCCCCTGCGGCAGCGGCAAAAAATACAAGAAATGCTGCGGCGCGTGAGCGCACCGAATCGCGCGCGTCGACTTTGGCACGGCTATTTTTCAGCTGCCAGAGATCGCCGCAACGCCTCCGGTTTCCCGGCGCGCGGACGAGTGATACCAATCGCCGCTTCCTTTTACACCTGCGGTCGGCTCATTCGGATTTCTTACAAAGGTAACGGAGGCAACGAAGAATCGGTTCAAAATTTCGAGTTCTTCGTTGTCTTGTTACCTCTCAAGAAAATCAAGCCAACCGTGATGAGAGGCAGTTTTGAACAGACGCAAGCAGAGGGCGCGGAGAACGATCCGAACCAGAAAACCTCAACGATCGAAAAGCACCTGATCTCTTGTGCCAATTTTCCCGTTATCCCCCGGCAGCGCCGGGTCCTCAGGCTTCTGTTAAAGGTTAAAAACTGGGGCCGACAGGTACGAAACATTGCCCCCCAAATGCAGAGCCCGGCTTCGACATCCATCACAACTTTCAGTCTGACCTCACCATCAATCCATCAATCCGCGTCGTAAACCTCGACGAGCACGATACCCGAAGTGGAGGCTTTGCCACTCGCGATGAAACTGTAAACGCCAGGTTGCAGCGTGAGGAGCAGAGCGGAGGATTTCGCGTCGCCTTGGTCGAAGGGTGTCGCGCCGATCCGTGCGCCGGTCGTCACGATCTCCGCCGCATTCGTGTTATCGCCCCAATTGTCATTGGTCGCGATTACGACGTTGCCGTGATTGGCGTCGTGGAGTTCGATCGTCGGATCGAGCAACACCTCGGTTTGCCCGATGCCTTGCTTGGTCAGCGTGGAGCCGACGGCGCGCAAGAGAACGGTTTTCGGAGCGTTGCCGGAAATCACAAAGCCCCCAATCGTTACTCCGTTGCCGGTCGTGGCAAACGCACGGGTCGAGATATTCACGAAGTTCGATCCCGTGCTGCGCGCCTTCGCGCCGCCTTTCGGATCACAGGATGGACCGATCCTATTCGATTCGCTCTTTCCAGTAGCCCGGCCGCATCTTGAATGGCGCGACGGCGACGATCCAGACGTGGTCAGGGCGATCGAGATAAATTATGGCAAATGGAAACGGCCCGCGGAAGTGCCGTCGCGCCGGCGGATCGAACATCCGAAAAAGCGTCGGCCTCGCGCAGACCTCCCGCACCATCAAGTCGAGTGCATCGTAAAAGCGCTGTCCAAGCTGCGGGCTGATCGCCGCGTAATGTTCGGCCGCCGCCTTCGCTTCCACCAGCGCCGCCCGATGAAAGCGAAACGGCTTCACCGCCCGACGATCCGCCGCAACTCCGCCATCGCTTGCTCGCCCGGCACGCCCGGCTCAACGCCGCTTTCGATCTCGTCGATGCGTCGGCGCACCTCCGCTTTCCAAGCCCGCTCGATTTCGGGATCGGGTTCGCTCAATGTCTCCGCGAGGAGCCGCTCGATGAACTCGGCACTTTGCTCCGGCGGCAATCGCCGCGCTTCAGCGACAAGCTGTTCGATCGTCATCGGCATGGGGCGAGCATGCATCAGGTGAGCGCAGTTTCAACTCCGACGTAGTTGCAGCCTACGACTTGCCGGCCAGCACCGCGCGGAAAATCTCCACCGACCGCGCCAGCTCTTCGGGCGTGACGTTCAGCGGCGGGAGCAGGCGGACGACGTTGCCGCCCGCGCCGACGGCGAGCAGGCCGCGCTCGCGCAGCGCCGCGAGATACGGCGCCGGGTCGGTCGCGAGCTGCACGCCGGCGAGCTTCTGAAAGACGCGGGGCTCTGACCTAAAACTTCCAGCATTGAATGCGGTCTGGCGTGTGCCCCTCTCAAGCCACGACTCATTTCAACCGCGAATCGACGCGCATGCAAATCAGCTCATGAAGCACGGATGCAGGATCCGCCCCCGGCTTGACCCGTCGAATGAAACGGATGACCTGATCCTTGCGCCCATGAACTCCCTCCTCTCCCGCATCACCATCGACCCCGAGATTTGCCATGGCAAACCCGCCATTCGTCATCTGCGGTATCCCGTCGAGTCGTTGCTCGAATACCTCGCCGCCGGCGATACGTTTGAGGATCTGCTCGCGGAATTTCCCGATCTTCAGCGCGAAGACCTGCTCGCGGCCTTGGAATTCGCGGCGCAGTCGCTCAAGTTGAAGAGCCAGCATCTGGTGCTGGCATGAATTTCCTGGTGGAGGCACACCTGCCGCCCGGCTTTGCGTGCAGTGCAGCAAGCCGCAGGACACGATGCCCTCCACACCAGCCAGTTGCCCGGGCAAAACGAGACTTCCGACCAAGCCATCAATGCCCTTTCCGTGCGCGAGCAGCGGGTGGTTGTGACCAAGGATTCGGACTTCTATCATTCCCATCTGCTCCACGGAAAGCCGTGGAAGCTCCTGCTCATTCGCACCGGGAACATTCGCACCAAGGATCTCACGCGGCTTTTTCAGCAGCATCTGCCCGCGATTGTGGCCGCCCTCGAACGAAACTCGCTCGTTGAACTCGACCGTCAAGCCGTTCGCGTGGTGGTTTGACCAACCTGGCGATTACCGCCCGGGCCATGTCCGCCAAGCCTGAGTTCAGCGTATCGATAAAATCGGCAAACTGATTGGAGACGCCATTCGCAAGAAACGCGAAGCACTCGGCGTCGAGGTGAATCGCGAGGACATTTCCGTTGTCCGACGTGATGGTCGCCTCGTGCGCGACGGCGTGGAGGAAGATTACCTGCCTTATCCGAAAATGGTTTTCTAAGTGCGGTCACCCTCGACCGGGACGATCGACCGGCGCGACGAACGGCTCAATTATCCTAAATTCCGCACTTCAATGCGACCACGGAAAGCACGGATAAGTCCGATCTCGGGCGTCCCGGATTGATTCACCCGGCGGGTGAGTGGCGGAAGTTTCCCAAGGTATTTCTTATCCGTGCACTCCGTGTAATCCGTGGTTTCAACTGCTGCTACGCTTTTGACCCGAGCACCGTGCGAAAAATCTCGGCGGATTTGCCCAGCTCCTCCGGCGTCACGTTGAGCGGTGGGAGCAGGCGAACCACGTTGCCGCCGGCGCCGACCGCCAGCAGGCCGCGCTCGCGCAGCGCCGCCAGATAAGGCGCCGGGTCGGTCGCGAGCTGCACGCCGGCGAGATAACCGAGGCCGCGCGCACCGAGAACCTGCTGTGGAAATTCGGTGGCGAGTTGCTGGAGCGACGCGAGCCAGGGCGCGCCGTTGGCCCGCACTTTCTCCAGCAGATTTTCGCGCTCGATCACATCGAGCACCGCGAGCGCTGCGGCGCACGCGAGCGGCGTGCCGCCGAAGGTCGTGCCGTGCTGGCCGGGATGAAACAGCTCCGCGAAGCGTTCGCTCACCCACATCGAGCCGATCGGAAAACCGCCGCCGAGGCCCTTCGCCATGCCGATCGCGTCGGGGCGGATGCCGGCGTATTCGAACGCGTAAAATTTCCCCGTGCGCCCGATGCCGCACTGCACCTCGTCGATCATGAGGAGCAGATTGTGCCGGTCGCAAAGCTGCCGCAGGCCGCGCAGGAATTCCGGCGTGCAGATGTTGACGCCGCTCTCGCCCTGGATCGTTTCGAGGAAAATCGCCGCCGTGTCGCCATCGACGAGCGCGGCGAACGACTCGAGGTTGTTGATTTCGCCGAACGAAAATCCCGGCACCAGCGGACGAAAACCTTTTTGAATTTTCTCCTGCGGCGTCGCGCTCATGCCGCCGTAGGTGCGGCCGTGAAACGCGTTTTTCGCGCAGATGATCTTGTAGCACTTTCCCTCCTCACCGGATTTCTGCGCGCCGTGCAGCCGCGCGAGTTTGATCAGCGCCTCGTTCGCCTCGGCGCCGCTGTTGCAGAAAAACACGCGCCCGGGACCGGCGTAGCCGACGATGCGCCGCGCGAGTTCGCCCTGATTCGGATTGCGGAAAAGATTGCTGACATGGATCAGTTCGCCGGCCTGCCGCTGCACGGCGGCGACCCAGTGCGGATGACAGTGGCCGAGCGCACTGACGGCGATGCCCGAGGTGAAATCGAGATAGCTGTTGCCGGCGTCATCCCAGACTTGCGTGCCGCGGCCGCGCACGAGCGTGAGGGCGGGCCGACCGTAGTTTTTCAGCACATGCGCGTCGTAAAGCTCGGCGGTGCTGGTGCGGACGATGGAGGGAGCAGTCATTTCTAATTTTCGATTTTGGATTCTCGATTTTCGATTTTCTCGCGCCTCGGCTGCCAATCGAAAATCGCGAATCGAAAATCAAAAATCAGGAATTCATCCCTGCACAATTTCAGTGCCGATGCCCTTGTCGGTGAAAATTTCGAGCAGGAGCGAATGCGCGAGCCGGCCGTCGATGAAGTGGACGCGCTGCACGCCTTCCTGCAGCGCGCGCACCGCGCTCTGCACTTTCGGGCGCATGCCCTTGTCGATGACGCCCTTCTTTTTCAGCTCCTCGACCTGCGAGGTTTTCAGGGTCGAGATAAGCGATTCCGGATTCTTCGGATCGGAGAGCAGGCCGGGCACATCGCTCATGTAAACGAGACGGCGGGCGCGCAGCGCGCTCGCGACGCGGCCAGCGGCGACGTCGGCGTTGATGTTGTAGGGCTTGTTGTCGAGGCCCTCGGCGACGGGCGAGATCACGGGGACGAAGCCGTCGGAGATTTCCTTTTTGATCAGCTTCACCTTCACCTCGGTGACATCGCCGACATAACCGAGATCGATCGGATTGCCGTCGTCGTCGACGATGAGTTTCTCGCAGACGAGCACGCTGTCGCCGGGCATGCCCTTCGGTTTGCTGCGCGCGGCGGTGAGCGCGTCGCAGACATCGCGGTTCACGATTTCGTCGAGCGTCTTTTTCACGACGGCGATCGTCGCCTCGTCCGTCACACGGAGTCCGTTGATGAAATTCGCCTTGAGGCCCGAGGTCTCCATCGCGCGCGTGATCGCTTTGCCGCCGCCGTGCACGACGACGACGTTGATTCCCACGGCGGCGAGAAACGCGAGGTCGTAGGCGATTCGCCCGCGCGCCACGGGATCGGGATCGTCCATGAAGCTTCCGCCGTATTTCACGACGAACGTGGAGCCGCGAAAATCCTGGATGTAGGGAAGCGCCTCGATCAGCACCTTCGCCTTGGCAGTTACGTCAGCGACATTCATCAGCGATCAAAGCCCGCGGCGAGCAGCCGCGCGGTGCGAATTTTTTTCGGAAGAGACGTTCACTCGGGAAAAGCAAGAAAGGCATAACGCACCCGCGGCGCGCATTTCCACAACAATTTCCTGAAGTTGCGGCATCGGGCGATTCACCGAAAGAAAATGCGGCGGCGGTGCGACCGATGCGCGAAGTCGCTCGCAGCGGAAGCCGTGAGGCTTTCGGGGCAACCGCGAGGTTTCGGAGAAGCGGCGAGGTCGGCGTGCGAAACGCTCACGCGTTCCGCGACGGGGAAGCGATGGCGAGCGAAGGTCGATGCGGGCGAGGGCGCCCGTGCTCCCACCGCGCGAAAATCGGCTTCACTCCGCGCCGCCGCGCGCCCACTTCTTGCGCGTGCCCAGCACACAACTCACGTTTCAGAATCGTAACGAACACCGCGCGTGGCTCGCGTCGCAGGCGAAACTTCCGGCCGGCTTCCGCGTCGGAACGACGCGTTTCGACTTCACACCGATCGAGGCGCCGAAGCCGGCGAAGATGACGCTTACGCTCATCGCGCTCGACGAGCCGACGAGCGATTTCGCCGCGGTCTTCACGCGGAACGCACTGCCGGGCGCGCCCGTGATCGTCGGGCGCCAGCGGCTCGGCGAAGCGGCGCTCGGCGCGATCGTGGTGAACAATAAAATCTCCAACGTGTGCGCGCCCGGTGGCGTCGAGACCGCCGAGCGCATCTGCGCGGCCACGGGCAAATTGCTTGGACTCGCCGGGACGCAGGTGCTGCCGAGTTCGACCGGAGTGATCGGATGGACGCTGCCGGAAGCGGCGATCGTCGCCGGATTGCCACAGGCGGTCGCGGCGTTGACCGGCGGATCGATCATGCCGGCGGCGGAGGGAATCGTGACGACCGATCTCTACCCGAAAGTGCGGCGCGCCGATCTCGCCGGCGGCAGCATCGTCGGCATCGCGAAGGGCGCGGGGATGATCGAGCCGAATCTGGCGACGATGCTCGTCTACATTCTCACCGACATCGCCGTGCCGCGCGCCGAGCTGCGCGCGATGCTGGCGCGCGTCGTCGAACCGAGTTTCAACTCGATCAGCATCGACAGCGACACGAGCACGTCGGACACGGTCGTCGTAGTCTCGTCTGGCAAAGTCGCGTGCAACGATCTCGTCGCTTTCGAAACGGCGCTCGCGGGCGTGTGTCGCGATCTCGCGGAGGACGTCGTGCGCAACGGCGAAGGCGTGCGGCACGTGATCCGCGTCGCGGTAAAAAATGCGGTGACGCCGTCGCTCGCACGTGCGCTGGGTAAGGCGATCGTGAATGCGCCGCTCTTCAAGTGCGCCGTCGCGGGCAACGATCCGAATGTCGGACGGCTCGTGCAGGCGATCGGCAAGCATGTCGGCGCGACCGGCGGCGACGCGGATTTGTCGAGGCTCACGCTGCGCCTGGGCGGCATCGAAATTTTTTCAGGCGGCGTGTTTCGACTGAATCCGGACAAGGAGAAGGCGCTCGTCGCGCATCTGAAAGCGGCCGAACTGTACGAGAGCGCTCCACCGAAGAACGGCGTGTTCAGCGCGGCGGTGGATTTCCCGCGGCACGAGCGGTGTGTGGAGATCGAAGTCGATCTCGGCAGTGGCGCGCACACGGCGACGGTCTTCGGCGGCGATCTGACGCACGAATACGTGAGCGAGAACGCGGACTATCGGAGCTGAGTGCCGCCGCGGAGCGGAGGAAGCTCCAAGGACCAAGATCCAACCTGCTTTCAAGTTGAGGCCGTCCCTGCGCTCCCGCGCAGGGCTACATTCAGACGTAGCCCGCCGCGGGAGCGGCGGGACGAATTGGCCTCATCTTGAAAGCACCTTGGACCAAGGTCCAAGCTCCAGAGAATGGCCCAATCTCAAATGTGGTAGTGGGAGCCCGGAGACCTTCACGAAACGCTCACGCGTTCCGCTACGAGGGCGGCCATTTGGGAGTTTGGAGCTTGGCAGTTCTCTGAAGCTTGGATCTTGGTCCTTGGAGCTTCGCGCGATGCGGCGCCACTGAGCAGGCGAAGACGCCTGCGCTATTTTCGAACCGATGCGCGGCGAGCGCGCGCTCTACTGATTTTCGTGCACGACTTTCGCGGGCGGGAAGCCGTTGAAGTAGGTCGCGCTCGCGTGACTGTAGGCGCCGATGTTGACCGAGTAGACGAGATCGCCGCGTTCGAGGTCGGGAAGATTTTCCGCCATCGAGACGACGTCGAGCGCGTCGCAGGTCGGACCGAAGACGGAGCAGATCGTGGTGGCGCCTTTCTTGAAGGCCTTCACTGGATATTTGCAGTGGTCGAAGATCACGCCCGAGTAGGTGTGGTAGACGCCATCGTTGATGTAATAGCAGACCTTGCCGTCGCGCACGGCCTTGCCGATCACCGACGCAATGCTCGTGCCGCAGATCGCCGCGAGGAAGCGGCCGGGCTCGGCGAGCACCTGAATGTCTTTCGGGAAAAGCCGGTCGAGTTCGGTGTTGATGACCTTTGCGAGTTCGGGAAACGGGCGCACGCTGTCGTCATACGGCGCGGGGAAACCGCCGCCGATATCGAGCAGGTTCATCTTTGTGTAACCGCGCGCCGTCGCCTCGGCGAAAATGTTGGCGGTGAGATTCAGCGCCTGGACGTAGTTGTCGAAATTCGTCGTCTGGCTGCCGACATGGAAACTGATGCCTTCGACGGTCAGCCCCACTTTGTCCGCGGCGAGAATCAGATCGACGGCTTCGCCGGGCGACGCGCCGAACTTCGAGGAGAGTTCCACCATCGCGCCGGTGTTCGGGACTTTCAGGCGCAACGCGAGGCCGGCGTTCGGCGCGTGCTTTTTGATTTTGTGGATCTCTTCGAGGTTATCGAAGGTGACGAGCGGCTTGTATTGGTTGAGTTCCTCGAGCGTGTCGGTCGGCTTCGTCGGGTTCGCGTAGATGATCTTGTCCCAGATCCATTGCTGCCGCTCCTTCGCGGGCAGATCCTTGATGTTTTCGTGGACGATCTTGAACTCGGGCATCGACGCGACGTCGAAGCTCGCGCCTTCCTTGAACAAGGTGCGGACGATCTCGGCGTCGGGGTTGGCCTTGACGGCGTAGTAGACCTGGACGCGCGGGAGGTGCTTGCGGAAAAGGCGGTAGGCTTTGCGCAGCGCCTCGTGGTCGATCACGAACAGCGGCGTGCCGTGTTCTTTCGCGAGTTGCTGCAGACGGCGGGCGGAGATCATGGGAGGAAGTGGTTGTAGGGCGGGGTCGCCGAACCCCGCCGTATACGCACGTCCATCTCGAGGCCCGGCGGGGTTCGGCGACCCCGCCCTACATCAGACCGCTGCGACCTCAGCAGGCATCATCGGTGCAGAGGAAGTTCTTGAACTGCCACGGATCGCGGAGATCGAGGTCGGGCTTGTTGAAGCCCTTGAACGGATTCACGCGATTCTGCAGCGGGGTCCAATCCTTCGGCTTCGAGATCCAGCGGCCGAGATACGGCTTCGCGATGCCGAGGATGTATTCGTGGGGGAGATCGTCGGGGACTTTGATGCCCTCCTTCGGGTTCTCGATCATCCACATCGACGCGGCGACGACCGAGATCGCGACCTGCATCGTCGTGGCGTTCTGGTGCGGCACGAGGCGACGGGATTCTTCGATGCTGAGATCGGAGCCGATCCACCACGAGTTGTAGCTGTGGCCCATCAGCAGCGCGCCGAGCACATCGGCGCCGCTGGTGATCTCGTCGTTCATGATGCGCTGATTCTCGTTTAGCTTGTAATTGTAGCCGCGCAGCTCGTTCAGCGACGAGATCGCCTCGTCACAGGGGCAGTAGGCGTAGTGCACCGTCGGACGATAGGCGGCCTTCTTTCCGTCCCACACCGTGAGCTTGTCGGAGATGGTGAACGCCTCGCCGTGGCGGACGACCATGCCGTAGATGTTCCAGTCCGGCACCCAGGAGCGGACCCACATGTTGATGCCCATGCGCGCGACGCAAATCTGGTTCTTCGGGCCGTCCTTGTGCGTGTAGGCGAGGTGCGGGAGCTGCTTCTCGTGTGTGCCCCAGCCCATCTCGGCGGTCGTCGTACCTTCCTCGCGGAAGCCTTCGATCGACCAGGTGTTGACGAACTCGTCGACCTGCTTCGGCACGTCGGTGACCTGCGTGTCGCGCTCGGAGCAGTGGATGACTTTGACGTCGAGGGCCTGCGCGAGGCGGTTGAACGCCTGCTCGGCGACGAGCTGCTGCACGAGTTCGGCCTTTTTCGGTTTGAACTTCTTGTCGGCGAGCGAAGCGGCGGCGATGTCGAGCAGGCCCTGCTTCGTGAAATGCGAAATGAGGCCGGGGTTTGCACCGTGCTCGATGACGGCGGTGGCGCCCTTGCCATCCCACTTCGCGATCATCTTCCGCAGGTTCATGTGCCGGTAATAAAGTGTCTTCGTCGTCGGGTGGGCGTTCGGGCCGGCGGCGTAAGGATCCCAGAGTTCGGTCGACGTGTTGATGTACATCACGCCGTGATCGCGGCACCACTGGAGGATTTCGCAGGCGTCGATGTTCCAGGCGAGATCGATCAGGAGGTCGCCGGCGCCGACGTGCTTCGCGAGGAGCGAACCCATGTTTTCCTCGGTCACGCGATCGCGGAGGAAATTCACGCCCTTCGACGTCCACTTCTTCAGCTTCTCGGAACGGTCTTCAAAATCCATCACCGTCACATTTTTCGCGGGCACCTTCAGGTGCTTGAACAGGATCGGCAGCGTGCATTCGGCCACGGCGCCGTAACCGACGAAGAGGATTTTGTTTTTGAATTCGATCATGATGCGGAGCGATGAAGGCGGGCGGCGGAGCGGAACGACATGCTCCGCGAATTTTTTCTGCCGCGCGCGCGACGTATGAGAGGAGCACTTTGCGCAAGCGGCGCGCGGACTGACAAGAGTTTTTGCGCGCGCGGCGCGCACAGGGAAGGAAACGATCGCGTGACGACGGTAGGGACGCCTCTTCGAGGCGTCCGTTTTCCCATCGCAACGCTCACGCGCGGACGGCTCGGAGAGCCGTCCCTACCTCAGACGAGCCCCGCCGTTTCCTCGAAGCCGCACCACAGATTCATGATCTGCACGGCCTGGCCGCTCGCGCCTTTCATGAGGTTGTCCTCGGCGACCGTGATCACGAAATTTTTCGTGCGCGGGTCGAAGACGGCGGACAGGTCGACGCGGTTCGTGTTTATCGTATGCGCGGTGTCCGGGGTCTCGCCGCTCGGCAGAATCTGGACGAAGGGCCGGTTCGCGTAGGTCGCGTTCCATGCGCCGTAAAGCGACTCGATCGTCGCGCCGGCGGCGGCGGGCACGGTGATCGTCGTCGCGATGCCGCGGCGCATCGGTGCGAGGTGCGGGTTGAACTGGATGATCGTCGTCGCGCCGGTGTGGAGCGCGAGTTGCTCTTCCACTTCCGCGATGTGCCGGTGCTTCACGAGGCCGTAGGCTTTCGTGCTCTCGGCGCGTTCCACGTAGAGGTAGAACTCGTCCACTTTCTTGCCGGCGCCGCTGACGCCGCTGTAGGAGTTGACGACGATGTGCTCGCGGGAAATCACGCCGGCTTTCAACAGCGGCATGAGCGGCACGAGCATGCTCGTGGGATAACAGCCGGGCGCGGCGACGAGCTTCGCCTCGGTTTTCCACGTGGGCGGCGTGAGTTCGGGCAAGACGAAGCGCGCGCTCGGCAGCAACTCGGGCGCGTGATGTTCGCCGTAATATTTCTGGTAGGTCGCGAGGTCCGCGATGCGGAAGTCGGCGCTGAGGTCGATCACGCGTTTGCCGGCGGCGACGAGCACCTTGGCGTAGGTCGCGGCGGCGCCGTGCGGCAGCGCGAGGAAATACAGATCGATGTCGCTCGCCGCGAGCGCGGCGGGGTCCGAGTCGATGAACCTCAGGCCGCGATCGGCGCCACGGACCGCGGGCATGACCGACGCGAGCGGCTTGCCGGCGTTCGAGCGCGACGTGACCGCGGCGAGCGTGACCCGCGGATGACCGAGGAGCAATTTGACCAGAACTTCGCCGGAGTAACCGGACGCACCAACGATGCCGACTTTCATGGGAGAAAAATTAAACCAACGAAACGAAATGAGCGGAGACTTTGTTAATCGTCATTCTGAGCGCAGCGAAGAATCCACTTGGGCGCCCGGCCGCGGAGGTCGCATTGGATTCTTCGCTGCGCTCAGAATGACAGAAAAAGAGAAACGCTGACCCAAACCACAAAAAAACCGCCCGGCGGCAAGGCGCGGGCGGTTGAAAGTAACCGAATCGTTCGAGTCCGGGAGAAGCTTAGCGCTTCGAGAACTGGAACCGTTTCCGCGCGCCGGGCTGGCCGGGCTTTTTACGCTCCTTGGCGCGGTCATCGCGCTCGAGATGGCCCGCCTTCTTGAGGGGGATGCGAAGTTCCGGATTCATCTTCTGCAGCGCGCGGGCGATGCCGTGCGCGACCGCGCCGGCCTGGCCGGCGGTGCCGCCGCCCGAGACATTCACCGTCACGTCGATCTTCTCGACGAGGTCGGCGGTGAGCAGCGGGGCCGAAGCCTGCTTGGCGAAATTCTCGTGCGAGAAATAGTTCTCAAACTCACGGCCATTGCACGTGAGCTTGCCCGAGCCTTCGGTGAGGCGGACGCGGGCGGTGGAGGTCTTGCGGCGGCCGGTGCCGAGGAAAACGTTGGTGGCGACAGTGCTCATGGACTTCTTCGGGAGAGGCTGATCAGACGGAAATTTTGACGGGCAAGGCGGCTTCGTGGGTGTGGGCCGGGCCTTTGAAAACGCGGAGCTTGGTCAGCATTTTGGCGGCGATCCGGTTCTTCGGGAGCATGCCTTTGACGGCGTGGCTGATGATGAACTCGGGGTTGCGGGCGCGCTGTTGCTCCATGTTGCGGAAGCTCTCGCCGCCGACGAAACCGGAGAAAAACATATACTCGTTCTGCTCTTCCTTCTTGCCGGTGAGCGCGACTTTCTCGGCATTGACCACGATGACGTAATCGCCGGTGTCGACCGTGGGCGTGTAAGAAGCCTTGTGGCGGCCGCGAATGATGTTGGCGGCTTTCACGGCGAGACGGCCGAGCGGAACCCCTTCGGCATCGATCAGATACCACTTGGGTTGCACCGTCTCCTTTTTGGCGAGGAACGTTTTCATGAGAAAAGGGGCCAAGAGGTAGGGTTTCGCGGATTGGTGTCAACCCCTGTTTTCAAGAGTGAGAAATGCCTTGTTACAGAGGCGGTGAAAACGTTCCGCGCCAGCCAACCGGGAGCTTGTTTCAAAGCAAGGTTGTGCGAACCTGCGGCGATGAATCACCGCCATTGCCTGCTCGCGGCCGGAATTTTAGGCGCCACCGGCGTCGGTCTCGGCGCTTCCGGCGCGCATGGGCCGCTGCACGATGCGCTGGCTGCCCGCGGCATGGCGAACACGTGGGAAACGGCGGTGCGTTATCAGCTCCTGCACGCCGTCGCGCTCATCGCGGTTGGCGCGTGGAGTCGAAACGCCGGGGGAAAACTCGTGGGCTGGGCGGCGCGCGGACTGACGGTCGGGACGATTTTGTTTTCCGGTTCGCTCTATTGGCTCTGCTTCGGCGGGCCGCGCTGGCTCGGGCCGGTGACGCCGCTCGGCGGCGTGGCGCTGATCGCGGGCTGGTTGTGCCTGGCGGCCGCGGCGCTGGCGAAACCTGCGGGCTCATGAGGGACGGAACGGACGCGGACGGTTTTCTTGTCGCCCTGCGCAGAAGCGCAGGGACCGATGACGACATGAAAGATTCGGGAACGCAGTCCCGCTGCTCCCGCAGTGGGCTACGAGGCCAGGCAGGATTTTCCCGGTGAACCTTCCGGCGGATTTGCGCGCGATGCTGGAGGCGGTGCGGCGGGTCGGCCGGCCGCGACTCGTCGGCGGCGGCGTGCGCGACGAACTCCTCGGGCTCGAACCGAAGGACTTCGATCTCGAGGTCGGAGGCGTGGATTTTGAAACGCTGCGGCGCGCGCTCGCACCGTTTGGCGCGACGAACGTCATCGGCCGCAGCTTCGGCGTGATCAAGGTCCGCAGCGCGGCGACCGGCGCGGAGTACGATTTCAGTTTGCCGCGGCGCGAATCGAAAACCGGCGCGGGTCACCGCGGCTTCGCGGTCGCGCCCGATCCGACGCTGAGCGATGCGGAGGCGGCGGCGCGGCGCGATTTCACGCTCAACGCGATCGCACGGGATCCGTTCACCGGCGAGCTGATCGATCCGCACGACGGGCGACGCGACCTCCAGGCGCGCGTGTTGCGCCACACGAGCGCGGCGTTCGTCGAGGATCCGCTGCGCGTATTGCGGGCGTTTCAGCTTGCGGCGCGGTTCGATTTCACGCTCGCGCCGGAGACGGCCGAGCTGTGCCGGAGCATCGCGGACACGTTTCGCGAACTGCCCGTCGAGCGCGTGTGGGGCGAATGGGAAAAATGGGCGACGAAGGCGACGAAGCCGTCGCGTGGGCTGGCCGTGCTCGAGGAGACGGGCTGGTTGCGGCATTTTCCGGAGATCGCGGCGTTGCGCGGCACGCTGCAGGAACCCGAGTGGCATCCGGAAGGTGACGTGTTCACGCACACACAGTGCTGCCTCGACGCGCTCGTCGCGCTCGACGACTGGCCGCGCGTGCGCTCGCCGCTGCTGGTCTTCGCGGTACTCGGGCACGATTTCGGCAAACCCTCGACGACGCAGCGTGCGGAGAAACACGGCGCGGTGCGCTGGGTAAGCCCGGGACATGCCTCGGCGAGCGGACCGCTCGTGGAAAGTTTTCTGCGTCGGATCGGCGCTCCCCTCGCCTACGACGCGCCGGTGCGCGCGCTGGTGGAAAATCACCACGCACACGATCGCGGCAACCTGCCGTTCACGGATCGCGCCGTGCGCCGTCTCGCGCACCGGCTCGCGCCGGCGACGATCGACGAGTTGACGATCGTGATGGCGGCGGACGCGCGGGGGCGGCCGCCAATTTCGCCAGTGGAAACGGAAACGCGCATCCGGCAGTTGCGCGAGAAGGCGGCGAGCCTCGAGTTTCAAAACATGGCGCCGCGGCCGATTGTGCAGGGGCGGCACCTCGTCGCGCTGGGACACAAACCGGGACCGGGTTTCAAGCCGGTGCTCGATGCGGCGTTCGAGGCGCAGCTCGACGGCGCGTTTGGCGATGAAGCGGGCGGCTTGGAATGGTTGCGGACGCGTTTGCAGGAAAACGCGGGCGAGCTACGGTGACTTTCTCCCTTCCCCACCCTCTCATGAACCAACTCGAGCAACTGAAACAATTCACCAAGGTCGTCGCCGACACGGGCGATTTCGACAACATCAAGGATTTCAAGCCGCAGGACGCGACGACGAATCCGAGTTTGATCCTGAAGGCCGCGGGGATGCCGGGCTATGCGCGCTTCGTCGATCGCGCGGTGAAAGACGCCGGCAAAGGCGCGAGCGTCGCGATGACGATGGACCGGCTCCTCGTGTTGTTCGGCACGGAAATTTTGAAGATCGTGCCGGGTCGGGTTTCGACCGAGGTCGACGCGCGAGTGTCGTTCGATCGCGAGGCCAGCATGGCGAAGGCGCGGGAGATCGTCGCGCTCTACGAGAAGAACGGCGTGCCGCGCGAACGGGTGTTGATCAAACTCGCGTCGACGTGGGAAGGCATCAAGGCCGCGGAGCAGCTCCAGAAGGAAAAAATCAACTGCAACCTCACGCTGCTGTTTTCGTTTCCGCAGGCGGTCGCGTGCGCCGAGGCGAAGGTGCAGCTCATCTCGCCGTTCGTCGGACGCATTCTCGACTGGTACAAGAAGAGCACGGGAAAAGATTACGCGCCGGTGGATGATCCGGGCGTGCGTTCCGTCGCCCAGATTTACGCCTATTATAAAAAATTCGGCCATGCGACCGAGGTGATGGGCGCGAGCTTCCGCAACAAAGGCGAGATCCTCGAACTCGCCGGCTGCGATTTGCTGACGATCTCGCCGGCGCTGATGGCCGAGCTGGCGGGCTCGAACGAGCCCGTCGCGCGCAAGCTCGATCCGCACGCGCCGCCGGACGCGAAGATCGAGCGCGTGAGTTTCGACGAGAAGGGTTTTCGCTGGGCGCTCAACGAGGACCAGATGGCGACCGAGAAACTCTCGGACGGAATCAGGGTCTTCGCCGCGGACGTGCTCAAGCTGGAGGAACTGATCCGGAAGAAGCAGGGCTGAGCGGAGGAGTCGGCCAAAGTTTCCGAGTGGATGTAGGAGCCTGCTTGCAGGCGATGTAGCCGCGCGCCTTCGGGGCGGACCGCACCATCGCCGGGACGGCCCGGCTACCTCGGACCATCGCCTGCAAGCAGGCTCCACCATTTGATCGACGGATCAGTCGGCGTCGTAGACTTCGACGAGCACGATGCCGGAGGTGCCGGATTTGCCGCTGGCGATGAAACTGTAAACGCCGGGCTGCAGAGTCAGCAGCAGCGCGGAGGACTTCGTGTCGGGGCCTGCGAGCGGCGTGGCGCCGATGCGAGCGCCCGTCGAAGTGATGTCGGTCGCGTTGGCGTTGTCGCCCCAATTGTCGTTGTTCGCGATGACGGCGTTACCGTGCAGGGCGTCGTGGAGTTCGATCACTGGATCGGCGAGAACCTCCGGCAGCGTGAGACCCATCGTGCTCAGCGTGGGGCCGACGGCGCGCACGAGAATGCGTTTCGGCGCATTGCCCGAAACCACGAACCCGCCGATCGCGACGCTGTTGCCGGTCGACGCGTAGGCGCGGGTCGCGATGTTGGTAAAGGTCGAACCACCGCCGGCGGAATCGGCATCGTAGACTTCCAGCAGGACGATGCCGGAGGTGCCCGCTTTGCCGTTGACGATAAAACTATAGACGCCGGGCGCGAGGGACACGAGGAGCGCGGCGGATTTCGAGTCGCTGCCGAGCAGGGCCGCCGCACCCACGAGCGACGTGGTGGACGCGATCTCGGCGGCGTTGGAGTTGTCGGCCCAGTTGTCGTTGGTGGCGATCACGGCGTTGGCGTGAAGGGCATCGTGAACCTCGATGGTGGGATCGAGCATGACCTCGGATTGCCCGATACCCTGAGAGGTCAGCGTCGGACCGACCGCGCGGATGAGCACGCGTTTCGGGACGGTACCGGAGACGACGAAGCCGCCGATCGTCACGCTGTTGCCCGTGCTGCCGTAGGCGCGGGTCGCGATATTTACCGCGCGTGAGGTGTTGACGGCGGTGTCCGCGAGACCGGCGAAGGTGGTCGGCGTGGCGGAGCCGGCGGGAGTCACGGTCGCGGCGACGGTCTGATTTTGCGCGCTGACAGCGAGCGAAAGCTGCGCGCCGCCGGCGGTGGTCGCGTTGAGCTGGCCGCTGCTATTCACCGTGCCGCTGGCGCCGTCGATGGAGGTGGTGGAGGTCGTGACGACGATGGTTTGTCCACTCGGACCGACGATGGCATAGGTCGTCCCACTCGCGGCCCCGATGGCGGAAGCGGTGTAGTAGCCCGCCGCCGAGGAACCGCCGGCGTCCGCGAGGCCGGTGAACGTGACGCCGAGTCCGCCGAGTTGCCCGCTCACGGTGGTGCCGGCGATCTGTCCGGTCAGCGTGAAACTCGTCGCAGTGGCGCGGGCGCGCGGGGCGCCTTCCCCGCCGACGGCGAGCGCTCCGCGAGTATCGCCGGCGGCGAGCGGAACGATTTCGCTGCCGGTGACGGTGAAGTGGCCGAGCGTATCCACCGTGAGGTGGACGACGATCGCGCTGTTCCGATCCGGCAAATAGGCAAGATAGGTGGCGGTGCCGTCGGACTTCACGTGCAATGCCCAGTGGCCGCCCGCGGCGCCAATCGCGCCGAAATAGGAGCCGCTGTAATCGCGAGGCGTGACGACGATCATAAATGCTTTCGCGAAGACGCCGTTACCGTCGGCGGTTTGAAGGCGCACGGAGTAGGAGCCGGGCGCGAGCGCGGCGGGGTCGTTGGCGCGGAGCGTGGCGCCGGAGAGATTGAAGGACGCGTTGTCGGTCGAGCCAGTGCCGCTGACGAATGTGTAGGTGAAGCTCGTGCTATCGGCATCGGTCGTCGCGAGCGTGCCGACGATGGCGTTGGCGCCCGCGGACTGGTTGACGGAATTGGCGGAGAGGGTGAGGCCGGTCGGCGCGGCATTGGGCACGCCGACGCCGGGCGTGAGCAAGGTGGCGCTCAGCTCCAGATCGGAGGCGAGGCCGAAGCCGAGGCTCGACGTGTAGGCGTAGAGCGAAGCGGTGGCGCCGTCGGGCGGAGCGGCGAAGGCGATGTCGGAGCCGCTGCCGGTATCGACCACGCTCGAGCTGTAAGCCCCGTAGGGCACGGCGGCGCCGACCGTGCCGCCCGTCGCCTCGATCGTGGGAAACCACATCAGCCAAAGGTCGGTGCCGGCGGCGAGCGCGCCGGTGTAGGTGAGCGTCGTGCCGCCGAGGTCCACGCCCACGACGCCGTCGCCGAGATCGCTCGCCCGATAAACGCCGACGATCAGGTCGCCGGAGGAGCCACCGAGCGTGCTGCCCACGGCGAGCGTGGTGCCGAGCGGGTTCACGAGACCGGCGTGCGAAGCTTTGTCCGTGTCGGCGACGAGAATCGCGATGGAGCCGATGGGAACCTGGGTGGCGGCGTCGGCTTTGAACAACCGGCCGACCTGCCCGATGAGCGAAACCCCGGCGGTGAGGTGCGAAGCCGCGAGCAGGAAGAGGGCGACGAGGGACGGGCGGCGAAGGCGCATGGCAAATTTCGTTGGGGCGGAGCGGTGGAGCATCAGCGACTCGCCAGCGGCGCAGCGATGGGTGGTGCGAAGCCGCGGCCGGCGTCCGTCGCGAAGAGAACGTTGTCCTGCGCGCGGTAATACAGCGTGAGGCCGCCGGCGGGGGCGCGGAGGATTTCACAGCCGGTCAATTGCGCCGGCGCGGGGAACCAGCCGGGCGCGCCCGCGATGGCGGCAGGGACGGTGGCGGCGGATCCCGCGCTGCGGATCAGGCCGAAAGTGGAGGGGTCGCGCAGCGCATGAAGCAGGTCGGCGCCGGGCTCGAGTTGGAGAAACCACTGCCAGCGCTGGACGTGTTGCGCCCGATCGGACCATTCCCGGCGGTCGGCGTGGACGATCCGGTCGGCGGCGGTGGGGCGACGCCAGAAAGCGCGGCGGAAAATTTCCTCCGGCGAAAGCGTGATCGCGACCGTCTGCCCCGGACCGGCGGGCTGGATCGAAACGGCGGGCGGCGGTTCAGACGGAGCCGGGCGGGAGCGTGCGAGAAAGATCGATACGGCGCCCGCGAGAGCGAGGCCGGCGGCAGCGGGGAAAATTGTCCACTTCCTGTTCATCAGTTGCCGGAGTGCGAGTAGGTGCGGAAGAAGAGCTTGATGTCCGTGACCGTCTTCACGAAGCGGTCGAGGCCGTCCTGCTCCTGGTTGAGGAGCGTGTAGGCGGGGATGACGATTTTCCACTGGCTGTTCCAGACGCTGCGGCCGATGAGGCGGCTGTTGGTGAACTCGCCGGGCACGCTGCTGTAGAAGAAGGCGGGATCGCTGACCGGGCGGAAGGCCTGGTGCTTGCGGGTGATCCAGAGCTGGTCGTTCATCGTGCCCTGCGGCGTGAAGAACTCCGTGGCGGAGAAACTGCTCTGCCCGAGATTGAAGGGCAGCGGGATGGCCTGGTCCTTCACCGACCAGGAACGCACGACGGCGGTGTCGCCGAGCGGCGGCGCGAGTTCGCTGTCCTTGCCCGCGGGGATGAGGTAGACGTAGGGCGTGGCGCTGAGGGCGTTGGCATTCGAGCTGGCGGGGCCACCGGCGTTGGGCGTGCCGACGGCGTAGGGGTCCATGCCGAGGTAGCCTTGGAGCACGACGCCGGAACCGTAGATCTTCGTGGCGTAGTTGGAGGCGGTGAAGGCGTGGTCGCCGGCGGCGAGCGGGAAGCCGAAGAAGTTGAGCCCGTGGCTGACCGTCGTGCTGAACGAGATGACGATGCCGGGGACGGCGGAGCCGTCGGCCTTGCGGAGGTTGCGGCAATTCAGCGCGACGTCGGGGTCGTCGAGCACGTTGCTCATGATGTGCTGCTCGATGATCTGCTGCCAGGCCTTGTCGTCGTCGGTCGTGGCAGCGTCGGTGCGGATGCGGAAGAGTTCCTGACGCAGGGAGAACAGGGTGCCGTTGGTATCGGGATTGTTGATCCCGAGGCGGGACTTCACGACGGACCAGTCGCTCTGCAGTCCGGCGAGGAGGCTGGCGAGACCGCCGTCGCCGGTGGTGCCGCTGCTGGCGACCGGCTTGCCGTCGGTGAAGGCGCCGAGCGAGCGCGTGCCGACGACGCCGTTGATGATCGCCTGGCCGGCGGAGGTACCGAGAAGACCGGTCTCGTAGTCGTAGCTCTGGACGGCGAGGTAGGTGTACTGGGCGGCGAGGTCGTAGAGCGATTGGTATTGGGAGAGTTCCTCGCTGCGGAAGGCGCGATACGTCATGTCGCGGGTGCGATAGCCCTGGATGATGGCCGCGGAGCGCTGGCGGAAGATTTCGCGTTCGTCGAGGATGTGGCTGCCCTGCGAAAGGAGACGGGAGACCTGCTCGTTGGCGGCCTGCAGCTGGGTGAGGCGGCGGGCGATCTCGAACTTGGCGGCGAGCACTTGATGGAAGAGCCGCTCGAGTTCGACGACGTGCTGCTTGTCCATGTTGTCCCAGTCGTATTGGGCAAAAAGGCCGTCGGCCTCACCGTTGAGCTGGTCGGCGGTCATGTTGAGGCCGGTCGAGGTGACTTTCGCGATCAGCGCGGCCTGGCCCAGCGCCTCGGCGGCGAAGGCTCCCGCCAATTGCAGGGCGCCGCGGGCCGAGGAGGTGGCGTCGTTGGACGTGCCGACGGACTTCGGGAGCGACTCGGCCACGGCGTCCTTCAGCTCCTTGATGGTCACCGCGTGTTCTTCCGTTTCTCCGACGGCGAAATCGAGGACGGTGGCGGCGACGACGGCGGCCTGGGCGGCGGCCTGCAACGGCGCGGCGGCGTTGTTGGCGTCGTCGTAGCCGGTGCGGAATTCGGTGAAGAGCTGATAGTCGCGGTCGAACTGGCGCATGAGCGTGTCGAGCGTGTTGACCGATTCGCGGGCGTTGACCTGGGCTTGGAAAACATCGAGGAGGGCGCTCTGCACGGAGCCGGGCTGGGCGCGCGAACCCATGTCGGACGAGGCGAACTGCATGAGATGGTCCGATGAAAGCGTGAACGAGCGATCGGTGTACTGAATCGGGTCGTGGATCTTGTTGTAGGCGTTGTCGAGGGACCAGGCCTTGAAGGGATCCAGGTTCACGGGCTCGTGGAAGGTGACCTGGACGTCGGCCTTCGTGTCGACGAGATCGGACGGCTGGTTGATGAACCAATAGTGATAGAGATCGGGGCCGGTGTAGCCCTGAGCGTAGAGTTTGCCCGGACCGATGTCGCCGGCGTAGGCCGAGCCGTAGAGGGTGGTGAGCTGGTATTCGTAGGACCGCTCCTGGGCGTCGACCGCGGCGTTGTAGTCGTCGACCGAGTTGTTCTGGTTGCGCAGGAGCCGGTTCATGACGTTGGCGCGGTCGAAGGCGGCTTTGGCGTTCAACGATGCCTGGAGGGCGCGCTCGTAGATCTGCTCGTAGTGCGATTTGCCGGCCTTCAGGTCGGTCGGGGAAATGTCGAAGGCGATGGCGCCGTTGGCGAGGCCGAGGGGATTCAGGTGGGCGCACTGACCGTCGAGCGTGGACTGAATGGCCACCGCGCTGGAAACGATCTCGGCGATCTCGGGCACGGTGGTGCGATCGATGATCTGGATGCCGGTGTGAGTATACGTCGAGCCGTCGTCGTTCTTGTAGGTGATAGTGTCCTTATCGAGCAGCATGGCATTCGCGCTGACCCAGTGGAAATAGGCGCCCTGCCCACCGCGCGAAGCCCACTCGTCGGTGCCCCAAGTGCGGGTGATGCCGGTGGAGGAATTAACTTTGCCGTCGCGCTGGTGCGCCCAGCCGACGGAGGGATCGTCGCGGTAGGTTTCGCGGGCGGTCACATCGAGAATCCGGGCGGCCACGCGGGCGACATTGGCGGCGGCGGCGGCAAACTTGCGCTCGTCCTGATAGTCGACCTGCACGGTCTGGCCGAGGATGTCGACGGACTCGGTGCGCGGCGTCCAGGTGAAGTGAGGCGAGGTGAGCAGTTTGTAGTAGCCGGTGAGCGCGGTGAGATAGTGACCGTAAGCGTCGCCGTGGCCCTGCGGGAACATGTATTGGGCGTCGGCGGCATCGAGGGTGCCGTTGGCCACGGGACTGCCGGCCTTTTCCTTGATGTCGTAGTTGATGGCGTAGATGGATTCGCCGGAATCGATGCCGTTGATATAATTCCAATAAAGCCGGTTGTAGGACGGCGCGCCGCGAACGCCGGGGCTGAGGAAATCGTCGCGGCCGCGCAGGAGCGCGAGTTCCTCGTCGATGAGCGTGGGAACCTGGCCTTCGAAGGAGAAGCGGGAGGTGCTGACGTCGCTCGTGGACGAATCGCCGTCGATCGAGATGGTCGGATTGTCGGCGTCGTCGGACGCCTCGTTGCCGAGCGTCACGTAAAGATCGTTCAGGTAGCCGGCGGTGAGGAGCAGCGTGTCGTCGGTCCCGGGATCGTCGTAGCCGGCGTCGATGCTGAGCTTCTTGGCGCGGTTGAGCAGGGTCTCGTAGATTTCGATGAGGCCGAAGTCGTCGATGTTATTCAGATTCAGGGCGACGTCACCCTCCCAGCGCTTGCCGGCCTGGGTGAGGATGGAAACATCGGTGCTGACGGGATTGTTATAGAGATCGTCGGTGCGCTGGGTGAAGGGGTTGATGCCGTCGAGGGCGCGCTTGATCCAACTCTCGACGAGCTTCGGCGTCATCCAGCGGCTCCAGCCGGGGCCGGCGACATTGGTCACGCCGGTCTTCGGACGATAGCGCATCGTGAAATAATTATCGCTGAAGAGCAGGAGCGGGTTGCCGAGGGGCGAGGAAGCGGAGCCACCGACGACCGCGACATTGGTCAGCTGGGTGTGCGTAGGCTCGGGGTCGATCCATTTGGACGAAGACACGACCTGGTCGGTCTCGACGGAGGCATCGAGGCGCAGGTTGATGGAGGACGTGGCGTCCGCGGCGGCGCTGGTGTAGAAGGCGACCTCGACGCGGTTGGCGCCGACCGTGAAGAAGGCTGACGGCACCGCGTACTGGTTGGTCAATCCCAGGGACGAGAGACCGGAGCTGGCCTCGGTGGTGGCGATGCCACCGGGCGTCGCCGTCCCCGCGGGCAGATGGGAGGCGACGGCCGGGGCGCCGTTCACGTAGAGCACGAAGCCATCGTGGCTGCCGAGTTCGACGCTGAACACGATCTGGGAAGGCACCGCGTCGGTGAAGGTGACGCCGTTCGCCGCCTTGGCGGCGGTGCCGGGCAGGCCGGAGCCGCTCGTGTAGGCGGCGTTGTTCACCGCGAAGGTGTGGGGGAACTCGTATTGCGTCGACGGGTAGGATGAGGGCAGCGGCGCCGCGGGATTGCTCGCGAGCAGCCACTGATTCGTGGCGGGACCGGGCGAGGCGGAAGCGCCGAGCACCGTGGCCATCGAGTAGGTGTAGGTGGGCAGCACGACGCCGTCCTGCGGGGCGGAGTAGCGCCACTCGAATTCGTAATTCTCGGGATGTGCGGCGAAATCGCCGCTGTGGCGGAGGGTGGTTTGCTCGTCGAGGGGGTTGGAGGCGACGAGCGCCTTCAGGTCACCGGTGTAGAGCTGCGGGACCACTTTCACGACGGCGACCGAGACGGGTTCGCCGATCGGCGTGAAGGCGGTGCCGTTGCCGAAAATCAACGAGACGTAGCCGCTGCCGGTGCCGATCGCGGTGAGCGCGTAGCTGTCGACCGCAGTGTTGGAGGAGGAAATCGCGGCGAGGTCGGGCGAGCCGACGGACACGGTCAGCGACGAATCGGCGATGTAGGTGCCGGGTTTCGAGGGATCCTCTTTGAAGGTCTCGACCTTCGTGGCGAGGTTGTCGATGGCGATGGACCACTTTTGGTAGTCGGCATCGGTGGAGACGACGACGCCCTTCAGCGAAGCGATATCGGCAGGGCTGAGCGCATTGAGGTGGACGTAGTCCTCGCCGGAAATCTCGTCGACGAACTGGCCGATGAGCATGAGCCCACCGACCGGGCCGAGCGTGGGATCGAAATAGAAACGCTGCTGCAGATGCGGCGGCAGGAGTTGGAAGTAGGTCTTGCCGTTTTGCGACGTGAGTGCGGCGGACGCGGGCAACGCCGAGAGACCGACGCGGGCGTCGTTAAGCAGGATGGATTTCGCGCGGGTGGGATCGTGCAGCGTGACGCTCGGGGCCGCCGGCCCGGTGACGGCGATGGATTGCTGATAAAAGACCACGGCACTGGTGTTGCCGCGGACGGCCGGGAGCCCGTGGTTGGGGAGCATGAGGCTCTCGCCGACGCTCATGGTCGGGACGTTTTCGGGCCAGGCGGGGCGATAGACGACGGTGAGCGGCGTGGCGGTGACGGGATCGCCGACGTAGCCGCCGACGCCGTCAGCGGCGCGGAGGTAAGGCAATATGGTGCCGACCGCCGGCTGGCTGGAGCGACCGGGGAAGTAGAAGCCAGCCTGCATCGTGTAATACCACTGCATGCCGAGCGCGGGGACGTTGGCGCCGTGCGGGCCGCGGTAGATCCAGTCGTAGCCCTTGCGGTCCTTGAAGGTGAATTTCTGATACGCCGCCGGCGCGCCGGAAGCCAGGGTCTCGGTCGGGTAGCCGGCGGGCGCCGTCACCTCGACGTTGCGGGTGAGATGCGTGGTGGGATCGACCGGCAGCGGGAGCACGGGCAGCGGCATCGGCGAGTTGACGATGGTGCCCGCGGTGATCGGGTACTCGAACTTGTAGGCGGAGTCCTCGCGCACGACCTGATAGACCGCCATGGCGGGGCGGCTGTCGTTGGAGTCGGTGTATTGAATCAGGACGCGCGGCAGCGACGAGAACCCGGCGCCGGTGGTCACGTTGAGGTCGTCGCGCAGGGCGTAGGCCCGGCCGCTGAGCATGAGCGCGTGTTCCTCGTTGGGATTGTAGCCGATGAGCGCGGGGTCGTTCTGCACGTAAACAAAACCGGCGGTCTGCGCGCCCGAGAGGTCGCCGGTGCCGAGATTGGACGCGAGGACAATGGACGGGCTGTCGGTGCGATAGCTGACCGTGTAGCGGCCCACCTTGGCGGCGGTGTAGAAAGCGGAAAACTCGGAGGACGGCGGCGAGATTTTCTGAAACCACCAGATTTCCAATTTGGTCGCGTCGCCCGGCAGCGCGTTGACGGGGATGATCGCGCCCTTCTCAGCGTCGGAGGCGCCGGCGGCGAAAGGATCGATGTAGGCCGCCGGGGCGTAGGCGGTGCCGGAGGCGATGTGGCCCGCGAGGCTGTAGTCGGCCGACGGCGGAGCGATGCGGTCGCCGACATAAGCGGCCGCGGAGAATGCCGGGCCGTTGTCACCCTCGACGAAGCCTGTGCGGTCGTCGGCCTGAGTCATGAGGCGGACGTACCAGACGCCGCCGTTGTCACCGGTGAATTTCAAGAGGGTGCGACTGAGCTGGTCCGTGGAGTGGGTGAAATCGACGAGCAACCGCTGACTCGTGGAGTCGATGACCGCTTCCTTCTGGTCGGGATCGTCCTGGTAGATCACGGACGGGATCTTGCCGCCGTCGAATTTCAGCCCGAGGCCGTTGTCGAGCGAGCTGCCATCGTGCCCGACGACGTAAGAGGAGAAGTCCGTGACATCGGAGGGCCAGGCCAGCAGGTATTTGTGGAGGGTTTTCGGCCAGTCGAGCTGCAGGCCGGGAGCGAGGCCGGAATTGGGGGGGATGGCGGCGTCGAGCTGTTCCAGCCAGTAGAACACGACCTGGTCCTCGACGTTGTTTTCGTGCTCCGCGTAATACGCAAACGATCCGTCGGGCCGCGCCAGGCTGCCGTAGTAGGAAATGGCGTTCGAGGAGGTGTTGGTGAGCGGCTGGGCGATGAGCGCACGGTTTTCCGGATACGGACGGATCTCCTCGCCGAGCAGCATGGTGAGGGTGGTCGCCGGTGCGGCCTGGGCGACCTCGACGATGTCCGCGCCGAGGAACTCCTGCGAGCCGTCCTCCTGCAAGGCGCCGAGGTACTCGACCATGATCCGGCCCGAGACGTTGTAGGCGTGGAGCTCGCCGTTGCCATTGGTCTTGTCGAACCAGACGGTCCGGAGCTCGGTCACGGGCTGGGCGTTGGGATCCGCGGGAGCGGAGTTGCCGACCGGGACGTATTCGGTGGTGACGGACGCCGGGAAGATATTGCTGTAAACGGGGTTCACGGTCACGATGCGGCCGTTGGGGATCGAGACGCGCGGGCCGGTGAAACTCTTCTCCGTCCAATAGAGGGTGCGCACGGGGCTGGACGTCGCGGAAGAGACCGAGAACGTATCCTGGACGAGGATGTAGTTGTTGGAGGCGTCCGGCAGCCGGGAGCGCCACCACACGTCGACCTGACCGGGCTGGCAGGCGAAGACGCCCTTGGCGTGGGGGCTGTAGTAAAACGACTCGTAGACGCCGGAGGTGAGCGCGGGGACGATGACGCCGCCGGTATTGGGAATGGCGACACCGGTGGACGTCGTCAGGCCCTGATGAGAGGGATTCGTCACGATCTCGCCCGCCCGGACCGGCTCGGCGCGCCAGAAGCTGGCATCGGTGGCGATGGCCGCGCCCGTGGAATCGATGTAGCTCAGCGGCGGCGCGATGCGGTCGCCGAGGAAGTAGCGCGGGACGCCCGAGGCAAACGTCGTGCCGAGGCTGGCGCGCTGGAGGACCGCGACCGAGGACGATGGGTAGCGGGCCGTGAGCGTAGGCGAGTTGGAAATGGGGCCGGTGGCGGCGCTGGTCTCGACGACATTGGCAAACTGCGGCGTGATCGTGGGATCGCCCGATGGCGTGCCGGTGGGACCGGCGGGGATGCCGCCGGGACGGTAGCTGAGCTGGTTGGCGACGCCGCCCTTGATCTCGTATTGCGCGAACAGCGAGGTGCCGGCGCCGAATGCGAGCACGCCCGTGAGCAGGAGGAACCGGAAAGGGCGGGCGGCGCTCATGGACGGAGAACGAAAAAGGGAGTTCGGAGGGAGCCGGCTCAGAGCTTGATGATGAAGTTCACGCTGGCGTTTTTCGGGCGCGTCTCGTTGCCGCCCGTCGGGCCGGTTTGCGACAAGGACGAAATGTCTTCGTCGCTGTTGCTCGTATCTGTGACGGTCTGGATGGAATGTTTGCCGCCGGTGTCGCGCGGAAGGTCATGCACGTGGGATTTGAAATCGTCCGCCTGCACGCTGCCCACGAGATCGCCGATGGCGCCGCCGGTGTTCATCGCCGTGCGCGAAGCCCGGTCAGGATCGTTGCCGGCGTTGTTGTCGCGACCGCGGAGGAAACGACCACGGAAGTCGGGCACGCGGAAATTGGAGCTGTCGGGCGCGCCGAAGCGCGTGCCCACGATGGCAAAGAGCGCGGAGTAGGTGGTCCGGCTCAGGGAAGAGCCATCGCACATCACCCATCCGGGGGGAGCGGTGTCGCCGGCAAAGGAGAGGATCGTGCCGGTGGGGCAGAGCGCCTGTTTGACGGCGTCCACGAGCCGGTTGAGGTCGACGGAATTCGTCGCCATCTTGTCGAGCGTCACCATGCCGTCGCCGAGGTCCGCGGTCGTGATGCCACCATCCTTGAGATCGATGCTGGCGACGGTGTTATCCGCGATGTTGGCGGAGGTCACCTGACCGGTGCCGATGTTGGCGGACGTGATGGTGCCGGGCGTGATCTTTTCGTTGGTAACCGCGTTGACAGCGAGCTTCGCGGTCGTGACGGCGGCGTCGGCGAGCTTCGGCGTGGTCACGCTGCCATCGGCGAGCTTGGAGGTGACGATGTTGGCATCGAGGATCTTGACGGTCGTCACCTGATCGGCGCCGATCTTATTCGTGGTGACGGCGGTGTCGGAGAGCATGGCCGTGCTGAGAGAGCCGGGGACGAGGCCCTCGGCGACTTTGGCGCGAAACGCGTAGGCCGCGGAGACGATCTGCTGGCGCGGAGAAATCTCGGGATCAACCGCGGCGGTGCCATCGTCCACGGTTATGCCGAGGTAGAGGTTGGTGGCGTTGGTGCTGGCCGTGGTGAAAGCCGAGGCGAGCGTGACGTAGGGCGTGAGCGCCGGAGCGCTCGAACCGGCGAGACCGGCCACGCCGGTGCCATTGCCGATGAGCACGCTGAAATCGCCGCCGGAAATGGTGACGGTCTGCGCCTCGGCGTAGAGCGGCGTGCCGGCGGAGCTGGCCGAATAGAGCTTGAACGTGATCGTGCGGTTGACGGGACTGCTGGTGCCGATGGCAGCACCAGTTGAGTCGGTCACGTGGCCCTGGTAGCTCAAAAGGCCGGGGACGGGGACACCCGCGGTGTCGGCGGAAGCCGCGACCGAAGCGGCCAGAAACAGGAGGGCGGTGAGCAGTGATTTCATGGACGGAAAGATTTTAAAATGCGCGCGGAGGCGGCGGTCAGTTGAGGGTGATGTCGGCGATTTCCGAGACGCGGCGCATCGCAAAGGTGCCGCCGGTGACGAGCGGCTGTTTGTTCAGCCCCGTGATCGTCTCGGTGTAGGTGCCGCCGAAGATCGTGGTGCCCCACCCGCTGACTGCGGAGCCATCCGGCGGCTGGGCGGTGAAGGTGAGCGTGCAGGTGCGCGTGATGGTGTAGCTTTCCGCGCCGGGAGTCGTGTATTTCGCGAAGCGCGCGTCGCGATTGTCGTGGTCCGGATGATAAATGTGGACGAAAGGATTCGTCGCGTCGTCAAACGGCAGATCGACCACGAACGTGAGGGGAACGGCGGGGGCGTCCTTCGTGCCGATGCGAAAGTCACCGGTGCCGGTGATGACGCGATCGAGCGGCATCTGACTCGAAACCAACCGCAGCGCACTGGACTTGGCGTTGGCCCAGAGGCCGGCCTCCTTCGTACAGATGCCGAAGGGGTGATCGGTGCTGGTGCCGGCGAGCGTGCCGACGAACGCCTGCGAAAGCAGCCGGGCCGTTCCCGACGAGTCGACGTGGATAATCGAGCGCAGCGGGAAATACCGGGCCGTGGTCGCACCGGGGCTGCCGGCGACGGTGCTGACGACCGTGCTGACCTTGATTTCGCCAATCCACAGACCGGAGGGCGTGGCGGTCTGCGCGCTGACGGGGAGAAAAACGTCTGTGAGTTTCGCCGAGTCCTTGATGCGCAGCAGCGAGGCGTAGAGGGCGCTCGCGGAACCGGTGAGCTTGCTGCGGTCGAGATCAAATTGCAGGTCGAGCCGGCCATTGGGCGCGACGGTGGCGGAAATACTCCCCGTGATCGGCGTCTCCGTGTAGAGGCCAGTCGTGCTGTCGAGGACGCGATAGGTGAGCGGCACGCCGCCGGTGATGCCGGTCTGGCCGGTGGGCGCGGGCTCGGAAGATTCGAGCGACAGCGTGAGCGTGAGCGCGCTGCCGGAGCGATTCGTGACGCCGACCGTGATGGCGCTGCCGGTGCGGCCAAAAGCGAGCCCGTCCGTGCCCGGCATCTCGTAAGCGACCAGGCCGGTGAAACTACCCACCGTCGCGGCCTGATACCAGTAGGCGGTGTTGCGATCGACCTTTTCGGTGCCGAAGGCGGTCACCTCGATGGGATTCGACGCGCTGAGTTCGCCGCCGACATATTTGTAGATTTTCGATGGATACGTCGTGGCGATCGGGAAGGTCGCGAAGTAGTTGGTAAACGTCGGCGCCGCACTGTCCGCGTCGGCGGGGACACCGATGAAATTGGCACCCGTGACCAGCCAGGAGGCGGCGGGCGGCTTCGGTTTTTGGGTGATCGCGATGGAAATCGTCGTGCCCGGGGCGTCGGTCGTGTGGATCAGGTAGGACGACTGGCCGATCATCGCCGTGAGCATCTGCTCCGAGGAATCGTTGCGATTCCAGATCGTCCACTCGCTGCTGGTGGCATCGGGCACGGCGGGCGAGGACGAGAACTGGATCTGGTCCGGGTTGGGATTCCAGCGCCACACCTGGTCGACGGTGGGATAGGCTTTGAAGATCTCGGCCGGCGTCGCGTACGAAGCGTCACCGTGGAGATAGATGCCATTCCACCCGGCGTGGAGGGTATAGGTCTCGGTTTTCCACTGCGCGCGGAGCCCGGAGGCGCCGCAGACCGCCAGGAGGGCGAAGCGGAGGAGTCGGCGGAGGAAGTTCATCGCACTTTCAACCGGTAGAAGGCGTGGGTGGTGTCGGCGGCGGTGGCGGCATAGAGGTCGACGACCCCCGTCGAGGCCGCCTGGAGAGAAGGCTGGGCGATCGGCGCGCCTTGCTCCGCGGTGAATTGCTCCGGTTCGGGACTGCGGAGATAGAAAGGCATGGGCGTCCAGACTTTCAGGTCGGTGGAAGTCTCGAGGGTGTAAACTTTGCCGGAGATCGAAAGAAACTGGAGGTGGACGCTGGTCGCCGATTTTTCGCGGATCCGCAGCGAGAGATAATCGGTGGGATCGGTGGCGAACGTGCCCGCGAGGTATTCGTTGATGTTGGAAATGCCGTCGCCATCGAAGTCGCCGTTGCGGTCGAGCTTGCTGAGATCCCAGCCATTCGGGCCGGCCGTAAAGCCGGCGGCGAAGAGCTGACTCTGTTCCCAGGCGTCCGGCAGCCCGTCGCCGTCCGAATCGACGCCAAGGGTGAGATCGAGCCGGACGCGTTCGCCGGGATTGCCGACACTGCGAGTGACGGACATCTCGATCGGGTAGTAGGCGATATTGTTGATCAGGATCGCCAGGGTGAACGCCGCCCCCGTACCGGTGGACAGATCGCTGTAGCTCTGGGTGCCCAACCGCTGCATGTCCATGCGCAGCCGAATCTGGTAATTTTGGTCGGACTGTGTGCTCTCGGCGATCGTCTGCCGGAGTTTTTCGACCCCGTCCTTGTAGAAAACCACCACCGCGCCGGCGATGCGGAGGGTCTGGCCCTGCTCGTCGCGCACGGTGCCGTAGAGGGTGAAAAAAGGCGCGGGCGGAAAGGCAGACGCCGTCGGAAGCGAACTGGCGGCCGCCCACGCGAGAAGCAGGACAGCGAGGATTTTTCCGAGCGAGCGCACGAGGGGAGCTGGGGTCACTGGGGTTTCACGTTCAGCCACTCCGCGGGAGCGGCGTCTGGCGTTTCGTATTTGCGCACCACGACGCCGGTCGCAGCGTTGATCACGTCGCTGTTCGCCGCAGGATTGCCGGAGACCGCCTTGATCCAGTTCGTCCCGACGCGGTAGTAGATCGCCGAGGCGGGCTTGTTCTGTGCGCGCAGCGAATTGTCGAAAACGAGCAACTGGTCGCGCCGGCCGGGCCCGAGCGTCGACACACTCGCGACGAATCCGCTCTCGAGTCCGCTGTCGGCGAGCCGCAGGTCGAGCGGGCGATTCACGGCCACGGCATTATCCTGGTCGCCACTTTTGCGCGTGAGCAGCGGGACGCGTTGATCCTCCTCGACCACGGAACCGACCACGGACCACGTCGCGTCGTCCGCGATCGCCGCCGGCTGCCGGATCGTGAGGTAGGAATCGGGATGGAGAATGACGTTGTCCGCGGCGGGGTTTCCCGTCACGGCCTGGCACCAGCCTGCCGCGGTGAAATAGTAAACCCCGGCGGCCGGCAGGTTGATGCCCGCGTAGCTGCCGTCGGGCAGGATGACCTGCGAACGTCGTTGCGGTCCGAGGGCGCCGTCGGAAGCGGTGAGCGGATTCGCCGCGGTGCCGGCGGACGCCGGCGGAAAGAGCGTCGCGAGCGTCCAGTATTTTCGAATACTGAAGTAATCGCCCGCGGCGATCGTGGAAAAATCGTAGCCCGCGGCATCGAGCGTGAGTTCGGTGGCCGAGTTCGCGACGATCGTGAAATACATGCCGCGGCGCGCTCCGGTCTGAATGCGGACGTAATAGAAATCCTTGAACTGGTCGGTGGTGAAACCCGGCGTGGTCGTGAGCTGGGCGGTGAACCGCCCGTTCGCGCCCGCCGTGATCGCGCCGAATTTGCCCGTGAATTCGACGCCCGGCGCGAGCGGGACGGCGACGATCGTGTCCGAATCTCGCAGCAGGCTGAGATTGACGTAGCCGACCGATCCGCTCGCCACCTGCGCGGGAGCGACGGTGACGAAACGGACGCCGGCGCAAACCATCGCGAGCGCAACGGCGCGCCGGGACCGAGCGAGGGCGCGTCTTCGGGGGAAGAGCGCGCGCAGGGGAAGAAGGAGGAAGAGGGACATCTTTGCTGGAGCAAAAAGTGCGTGCACCGCTGCAATCGCGACGGCGAGTGGCGTGGTTTCCCCCCGAACCACCGTCAACCAAGGGAGCGCGAAACGGGCAGGATATTACCCGAAACGGACAGAGGGCCGTCTTTTCGCAAGCTTCCAGAATGTGAAGACACTCACCCGCCCGACGGTTGCACCGCCCGCCGGCGTCATTCATGAAAACACGCGACTCATGATTCGTTCGTTTCAGTGGGATCTCGCACGCCAGGTGGAACGCCTCGACTGGCTGCTCGCGCAATTGCCACGCTACGCGGACTGGGGCTATCACGAGGTACACCTGCACCTCGAGGACGCGGTCGAATATCCCAGCCTGCCTGGCATCGCCCGGCGCGATGCGTATTCGTATCGGCAATTCGCGCGACTGGTCGAGGCGGCGACGCGCGTCGGCCTCAAAGTCGTGCCGATCGTCAACCTGCTCGGACACACGCAATATCTCATCAAGGTGCCGCAGCTGCGCGACCTGAACGAACTGCGCGCCGCCGACGGTTCGGCGCTGGAGCGCGGGCAGATTTGCCCGCTGCACCCGCGCACGTTGGACGTCGCCGGAAAACTGCTGCGCGACCTGACGCCGTTTTGCACCGCGGGAAAAGTTCACGTGGGCCTCGACGAGTCGTTTCATCTCGGCCGGCATCCGCTGAGCAAAAAGGAAATCGCCCGCATCGGCCTGGCGGCGCACTTCGCCCGCTATGTGCGAAAACTCCACGAGCTCGCACGGACAAAGGGACTGCGCCTGAGCATGTGGGCGGACATGCTTTATTTCCTGCCGGACGCGATTCCGCTGCTGCCACGCGGGATCACGGCCTGCGATTGGTATTACTACGCGTTCAGCCGGAAACCGCGCGTGGAGTTGTTCAACTTCGCCGAGGCAGACCTCGCCACGCCTCTGCGCGCGCAGGGCATCGACTACTACGGTTGTCCGATGAACGGCGCGTTTCGGCACGAGCCGCTGCCGCATTTCGGCGATCGGATGGACAACATCGTCGCGTGGTGGCGCCACGCGCGGCGCATGAACGCCGAGGGATTTCTCGTCAGCGGATGGGAGCCGAACCGGCTCGCGCTCGAACTCACGACGGCCGTCGACGCCGCGGCGGCGAGCCTCTGGCTGGAACCGGAGGTCACCGATTCGCGCGAGATGCTCACGCGCGGGTTCGAACGCGCGTTTGGAAAAAAAGGCCGCGCGATGGCGAAGATCGCGCTCGCCTGCGATCGGTTTCCCTTCGGCGGCTATCCGCGTTGGGAAACGAACGACCGCTGGGACGTGGCGTCGCATCGCGAGCCGGTGGCGCCGTATCGGCGGGAAGAAAAATATTTTGAGAAGCTCGCGCGCCGTTGCGCGGCGAAGAATTTACCGACGGCCCTGCGGGCGAGCGTGGAATTCAGGCTCTATCTGGCGAAGCGCGATCTGTTTATTCGGAACGGCGGTCATAGACCGCCGCTACAGCTCGGATTGCGCGCGGCGCGAGCGATGTGGCGGGCGACGCGCGCGGCGAACGTGCGCGGTCCGAACGAGCAGCTGGTGCTCGCTGACGCGAACCGCGAACCGGTGCGCAAAGGCTGGCAGCTCTGCTACAAGGTTTGGAATTTCGCGCCCGCGCTGCAGCTCGTCGGGGTCGAGCAGCGGCAGCCGGACGGCGCGTGGAAAACGCTCCAGGCTTGTCACACGATCGAGTTCCAAGCGCGCGCGGCGCGTCGTCGGAGCGACATCGTGCGGGAGCATGCGGCGCCGGTCGCCTGGGAGGGCGATCCCGCGGCGCTGCCGCGGCTGCGGATCTTCGTGCGCGGCCTGGGCCAGGTGAAAGTCGGCGACATCGAACTCACGGACGGCGAGAGAAATTTTCGTGCGCCGTTGCGCGGCTGGAAAGTTGTGGGAAAAAAGGCGCCGCGCCGCGGCCTGCCGCCGCTGGACTGGGCGGCCAACCGCGGCGAGCTGCCCGTGAAACTTTTCTGATTCGGAAAGTCAGCGCCGGCGCGACCGACGCGTGGCGTTAGCCGATCGCCGTCACCACGACGTGCCGCGAATGCGCCGCTCGCCGGTGCTCCCACAGAAAAATCCCCTGCCAGGTGCCGAGCAACAGCCGGCCATCGGCAAAGGGCACGCTTTCGCTCGTGCGCGTGAGTGCCATCTTGATGTGGCTCGGCATGTCGTCGGCACCTTCGAGCGTATGCGCGAAGTGCGGATCGTTTTCCGGCACGAGCCGGTCGAGCCAGGCTTCGAGATCGCGGCGCGCCGATGGATCGGCGTTTTCCATGATCACGAGCGAGCAGCTCGTGTGCTGGCAGAAAACCGTGACGACGCCTTGCGCGATTTTGCTGCGCGTCACTTCGCGCGCGATCAGGTCGGTGATTTCATGCGTGCCCGGTCCAGGCGTGCGAATCGTGAGCGTGATTTGGAAAACAGACATTGTCGGAGCCTGCTTGCAGGCGATGCTGGATCGTCGCCGGTCTGCGATCGCCCGCAAGCGGGCTCCTGCATTTTCAACCCCCGCCCGCCCCCGGCGCCGCCGTGCCGGGCTGCGTCATCGTGCGCGGGTCGAGCGCGCGATCGAGGGCGGCGGCCTCCATCAGTTTCTTCTCGAGCACGAGTTCGCGCAGCGTGCGACCGGTGCGGAGCGCTTCCTTCGCCACCGCGGCGGCCTGATCGTAGCCGATGAAGGGATTGAGCGCGGTCACCAGCATGAGCGAGCGCTCGGTGAGTTCGCGGCAGCGAGCGACATCGGCCTCGAGGCCGTCGACGCATTTTTCGGCGAACACCCGCGCGCCATTCGCCAGACAGTGGATCGCCTCGTGCAGGCAATGCGCGATCAGCGGAATCGTGACGTTGAGTTCGAAATGCCCGTCGCGCCCGCACATCACGACGGTCTGCGCGAGGCCCTGCGTGTAGAGGCAAACCTGCACGAGCATCTCGCTCATCACGGGATTCACTTTGCCCGGCATGATCGACGAACCGGGCTGCGTCGCCGGCAGCCGCAGTTCGCCGAGGCCCGCGCGCGGACCGGAGCCGAGCAACCGGATGTCGTTCGCGATTTTCGTCAGGCTCGCCGCGATCGTCGCGAGGTGGCCCGCGACTTCGACGCAATCGTCGCGTGCGCCCTGCGCCTCGAAGTGATTCGCCGCCTCGCGAAACGCCAAGCCGGTTTCAGCGCTCAGGATTTTGCAGACGCGCGCGGGAAATTCCGGGTGACAGTTGATACCCGTGCCGACCGCGGTGCCGCCGACCGCCAGCTCTGCGAGCGCGGCGATCGCTTTCCGCACGCGCTCGCCGGCTTTTTCCACCTGCGTGGCATAGCCGGAGAATTCCTGGCCGAGCGTGAGCGGCGTCGCATCCATGAGATGCGTGCGGCCGATTTTGACGACCTCGGCAAACACCTCCGCTTTCGCGCGCAGCGTCCGTTCCAGCGCTGCGAGCGCCGGCCGCAAATCGCGATGCAGCGCGAGCGCGACGCTCACATGCAGCGTGGTCGGAATGATGTCGTTCGACGACTGGCCGAGGTTCACGTCGTCGTTCGGATGCAGCGTTTTCTTACCACCCGCGAGTCCGCCTTCGAGCTGGCCCGCACGATTCGCGATGACCTCGTTCGCGTTCATGTTCGTCGAGGTGCCGGAGCCAGTCTGAAACACATCGAGGGGAAAATGCGCGGTGAGTTTCCCGTCCACGATCTCGCGCGCGACCGTCTGGATCAGCGCACTTTTCGCCGGCGGGAGCAGGGCGAGTTCCTCGTTGGCGCGGGCGCAGGCGAATTTCACCAAGCCGAGTCCGCGCAAGAACGCCTCCGGCATCGGCCGTCCGCCGATCGGAAAGTTGAGCACGGCCCGCTGCGTCGATGCACCGTAGAGCGCATCGTCAGGCACCGGCATTTCCCCCATCGAGTCCTTTTCGATTCGCATGGCGCAGCGTATGAATTTTTGCCTGAAAGCAAAAAGGCCCCGCGGGAGCGGGGCCGGTAAAACCAACGGGACGGGCGCCGATCGCGCGCTCAGAATTTGAACGCCACGCGGTCGCCCTTCAGGCCGATGCGGCTGATCGTATCGTAGAGCCGCTCCTCGGTCAGGCGACGCGCCACGCGGTCGCTCGTGCCGACCGCGACATTCGCCGAGCCGGAGACGGGCAGCGCGGTCTGAAGCAGTCGCGAACGCCGGATCTCGCCGGGCGCGCTGATTTGCGCGAGTGGATCGCGCACGGGTTCGCGGTTTTCCACCGAACGGACCTGCGCGCCAAAAACATCGTCGACCAGCCGCGGGTCGGCGGCCTGGGCGGCCGCTAAATTCGCCGCGATGTAACGCGCCGACGGGCTCGGCTCGGATTTCGCCGGCGAAGGCTCCGGGAGCGCCACGGCGTGCGAGGCGTAGCCCACTTCGGCCACGGGCGGCGCGAGTTCGTCGTCCGCGGCGGGCGTTGCATCGATTTGCTCAGCCGTCGGCGCCGTGACCGCGACGAGCGGAGCCGCCGGGAGTTTCGCCACCGGCGCCACGACGGCAGCGGTGGGATCCGATAGCGTGGCCGAAGCTTCCACCTCGGGCGCATACGCCGGATTCAACTCCGTCGTGCGATATTCGCGCACCGCGATGAATGACAACGCCAGAATCGCCGCCGCCCCCACGGGCACCTGATAATGAGAAACCCGTGCACCCACCCGAATGAGCGGCGCCCACCACGGGCGCGGCTCCACGATCGCGGCGAGTTGTTTCACGCGCAGGTCGCGGTCGAACTGCGCCCAGAACTCCACCGGCGGACGCTCAGCCCGTTTGATGCGGATGAGATCTTCGAGAGAAACCGTCTTTTTCTTGGGCATCATCGGCGAATGTAAGGCTGTAACTCAGACTGAAGCAGTTGTTTCGCGTAATGGAGGCGAGAACGCACCGTGCCCACCGAGCAGTCCATGATTTCAGCGATCTCCTGGTGGCTGAGGCCATCGATTTCAAAAAGCGTGATCACGGTACGGTGTTTGATAGACAGTTTCTGCATCGCCTCGTTCAATTTTTCCTGGAGTTCACGAGCGAAGGTCTCGCGGTCTGCGCCGGTCGCGTCGGTGAGCGCGTTGATGACCTCCGCGGAGAGCCGGTCCTCGGGATCGAGCTTCTCGAAACTGAAAAAGGTGCGCAGCCGCTGCTTGCGGACGTGCGTCAAGGTGGAGTTGACCGCGATCCGGTAGAGCCAGGTAAAAAACGACGACTGCCCCTGAAACCGGTTGATCGACTGAAATGCCTTGATGAAGGCATCCTGCGTCAGGTCCGCCGCGTCCTCACGATTCGACGTCATGTGATAAACCACCCCGTAAAGCCGCTCGCGATATTTGAGAACGAGCTGGTCGAACGCCTCCACTTCCCCGCTCTGCACCCGCTGCACGATGGTCACGTCGGAGTCCGCCTCCTGCTGCCGATCAGGCGACGCCACAAGGGTTTTGCCGAGGATTTTGGCCGCGTCCATGACGCACGCAAACAATCGCACGCCCGCCGCCGGCGCAAATCGAAAGTGTCACCCGCATCGCCTTCACCATTAATTAAACCACGCTCGCCGACCGCAGCGCGCCGTGGTCAGCCCCGTGGCCCAAATGCGTTAAACCGGCTGGCCGGCCTGAGGCTGCAGCGCCGCGACTTGAGTCCGCAAAACCTCACAAAGTCCGAGCAACAACGCGGTCGGCGGTTCGCCCGGCCAGTCGGCGAGGGCGGCCATCGCCGCGGCGACCTCCGCCTGCACCGCCTCCGCCACCACGCCGAAGACACCGAGTTCCGCCATTTGCCGGAGGCGCAACGCGAGTTGCGGCGGGCGCTGGCCGAGAAACTCTGCGGTGAGTTCGGCGCGCGCGTCGGCCGGCAGGCGTTCCATCAATACGAGCGAGGGCAGCGTGAGCTTCCCGCTCGCGAGATCGGTGCCGAGAGTTTTACCGATGCGTTTCTCCTCGCCGAAGTAATCCGCGAGGTCGTCGTAAATTTGATAGGCGATCCCGAGATGCCGCCCGAAAGTAGCCGCCGCCTCGACGTAGCCCGGCGTCGAGCCCGCCAGCTTCGCGCCGAGGAAACACGACACGCGAAACAGCTCCGCGGTCTTCAGATCGATGATGCGTTGGTAGTCGGCGAGCGTGACGTTCGTCGAGCCGCGGCGGAGCGTCTGCACGATCTCGCCCGCACAGACGCGCCGCGTCGACTCCGACACGGCGGCACAAATCTCGGTCGTCGGAAACTGGGTCGCCAGGTTCAACGCGTGCGCAAAAAGCGCGTCGCCCAGCAATACCGCCGCCGTCGGGCCGTAGGCGCGCGTTGCCGTCTTCCGGTTACGGCGCACGTCCGCCTCGTCCATGATGTCGTCGTGCACGAGCGTCGCCAGATGCACCAGCTCGACCACGGCGGCGACATGGACGAGATCGCGCGCGATCTGCGTCGGTCCGCGCCAGCCGCTGAGAAACACCAAGGCCGGCCGGATGCGTTTGCCGGACGTGTCGATGCAGTAGTCTGCCATCGTGCGAATCTCCGGCTCGAACGCCGTGATCTGCCCGCGGAGGAAGCCATCGAGCTCCGCCATATGGGGTGCCAGCAGGCCAAAGACGCTCGCGAAAGCGTGGCCCACGGTGCAGGCATTTTCCGGCGGATGAACGGCGCTCATGATGAGGGTCAGGCTAGAGAGGGATCGGAAAATGGCTAATCAATACTCTCCGCCGGAATTGCGAAATCCCGGCGCAAATTAGCTTCACCGCCCGGAGGCGTCGCATATCAACGCGATCACCATGGCCACTCCTCCCCTGCTGTTGCTGCCGCTTGGCGCAGCGGGACTCTATGCCGGCAAACTGTGGCTCGATGATCTGCGTGCGGCGGGCGCCGGCAGCCCGAATCCACGCGCGCTGCCGGGCGCGACGCGCGCGCGACCCACCGCCATCCTCATCGCCGTCGCCGGGTCGCTCGTCCTGCTCGCGCTGGAGACGTTCGGCGAAAAAACACTGGGGCTCGCGGCGCAACAGTCGACGATCACTTGGCTCTTCGGCCTCTACTCGCTGATCGCGGCGATCACCGAAGAGATCATTTTTCGCGGCTTTCTCGTGATCGAGAATCGCGGCGCCGCCGCGCGGTGGGCAGGGATTTTTGCGGCGTCGGCGCTGTTTGCCGTGCTCCACCCGTTTTTGTGGCGCTGGGAAGATGCCGGCTTCGAGCTGACGCTCACGACGAAGGGCGCGTTCAGCACCGCGATCGTTTTCGCCACGTCGCTTTGGCTCTACGTCGCACGCTTCGCGTCATGGAATCCCACGCGCTCGCTGCTGCCCTGCATCGCCGGCCATGCCGCGAAAAACGCCGGCGTGATCGCGATCAAAGCGGCGCAGGGGTTCGTGAGCGGGATTTGGTAGACCTGGGAGCGCGGGCGGCCCGCCCGCAATGCGATCTCAGCGAACGAGCGCCTCAGCGCACGTCGTGTTTTTGTCATTCTGAACGAAGTGAAAAATCCAGTGCGCGCTTCGTGGCACGACGCGCATGCGAAAGTCCAAATGGATTCTTCGCTGCGCTCGGAACGACAGGCCTTTTGAGAGTTCATCGGCGTGTGCCACCCAACGGCTTGACGTTGGTCCGGAGTCCCAGAATGACAGAAACGGAATCGCCTCAGTAGGCGCCCGATTCTTTTCTTCGCTCACTCGAGCTGATAATCCTTGTGCGCGAGATGGTAATCGAGCGTGAGCTTGATCGCGCGCTTCAGATTCACCTTCGGCGTCCAGCCGAGATGTTTTTTCGCCGCGGCGATCGAGGGCGCGCGTTTTTCGATGTCCTGATAATATTTCCCAAAATATTTGCCCGACGGCACGACGATCGTTTTCGCCGCAGCGACGTGCTCGGCATAGTCCGGAAAATCCTTGAACGCCCCGATGATCAGCTGTGCGAGCTGCGCCACGCTCACCTCGTTGCGGGGATTGCCGAGGTTGAAAATCTGCCGCGACGCGCAGCCGTCCTTGTTCTCGATGATCCGCAGCAGCGCATCCACTCCGTCGTCGATGAACGTGAACGAGCGGGTCTGCTTCCCGCCATCGACGAGCTGCAGCGGCTTTTTGAAAATCACGTTCGAGATGAACTGCGTGAACAGCCGTGAACTCCCCTCCTTCGCCTCCATCACGTCGTCGAGCTTCGGCCCGATCCAGTTGAACGGGCGAAACAGCGTGTAGTCGACGCCGTCGCGCACGCCGTAGGCGTAGATCACGCGGTCGAGAAGCTGCTTCGAGCAGGCGTAAATCCAGCGCTGCCGCTCGATCGGACCGTAGACGAGCGGGCTCGTGGCCTCGTCGAGTTTCGAGTCGGGCGACATGCCGTAAACCTCGGACGTCGACGGAAAGATGATGCGCTTCTTGTATTTCGCGCACTGGCGGACGACCGACAGGTTCGCCTCGAAATCGAGTTCGAAGACGCGCAGCGGATCTTTCACGTATTGGATCGGGTTTGCGATCGCGACGAGCGGGATGACCGCGTCGCACTTCTTCACGTGATACTCGATGTACTCCTTGTTGATCGTGATGTCGCCCTCGACGAACTTGAAGCGCGGATCGCCGAGGCTGTCCTCGAGCTTGTGAGAGCCGATATCCATCCCGTAGACCTCCCAGTCTTTCTGCTTCAGGATCGCGCGCGTGAGCGAGCTGCCGATGAAACCGTTGGCGCCGAGGATGAGGACTTTGAGAGGCATGGGGGAGAATGAGTAAGACGCTCACTAACCACGAACTCGGAGCACGGTCAACCTGACCGTGCTCAACGCGGGCAAATTGCCCGCGCTACGTGCCGCCGATCAACTGCCCTTCGCGCAACTCCCCCGTCGCGCCACCTCGCCACTCCGTGCGCGTGAGTTCCAGCGCGCCATCACCCGTCGCCACGACGAGCGGCGCCAGCGACAAAACCTCGCCCGGCACGCCGCGCTTCCCGCGCGTCGCCGGCGAATCCGGCTCAGCCCACCACACCATCAGCCGAGCTGCGTCGACATCCGTGAACGCCCCCGGATACGGATCGGTCACCGCGCGGATGAGATTGAAAATCTGCCGTGAGGTTTGCGTCCATGCGATGCGACCGTCCTCCGGTTTGCGCCCGCCGAAATACGTCGCCTGTGCATCGTCCTGCGGTGTCTCGCGCACGGTTCCCGCGAGCAACGCATCGATCTGCCGCGCGAGCACGCGTCGCGCGCAAGGCATCACCTTTCGAAACGCCTGCTCCGCCGTGTCGCGCGGATCGATTTCCACGCCCTCCCGATCGACGACAGCGCCCGCGTCCGCGCTCTTCACCATGCGATGCAGCGTCATGCCGAGGCGCGGCTCGCCATGCAGCACCGCCCAGTTGATGGGCGCCCGGCCGCGGTATTTCGGAAGCAGCGAGCCGTGCATGTTCCACGCGCCGAGCCGCGGCAGCGCGAGGATTTTGGTGCCGATCATGTGCCGGTAGTAAACCGACAGGATCAAATCCGGCTGGAGCGCGGCGATGCGCTCGCGCCACTCCGGCGTGTTCACGCTTTCGGGTGTGAAGACGGGAATGCCTTTTTCCCGCGCCGCCACCGCCGGCGTCTTGAACCAGATTTTCTCGTGCGGGTTATCCTCGTGCGTGATGAGCGCGACGACGTTGTCGCCCCGCTCGAGCAGTAACGACAGGCACTCGTAGCCGACTTCGCTGTAGCCGAAGAAAAGGATGCGCGGTTTGCTCATGCGGCGCTTCAACGCACCGCGATCTTGCCGCTGCTGGTGCGTGGCTTGCGTGAACCGGCAATGCGAGCATGCACCTCCGCCATCGGCACCCGCACACCTGTATCACGGGCCCGCGCCTCCAAAACCGTCAGGTAGTCCTCCAAATCTTCCGCCTCGGCTTTGACTTTGGCCAAGGTCTCCCGTTGCCGACGGATTTGGGTGAGCGTGACTTTCAGGCCGGGCTTATTCATAGGCAGATTTTCTATCGCGAATGGCGCGAATGACAATCGTCGCTTGTTCGACTTCAAACAAAATTCGGAAATCTCCTGAGCGCAGCCGATAAACGTTGTCGGTCGTTTGGAGTTTTTTGATGTCACCCGAAAAACCGTGCTGCAGTCGCGCAATCTTGGCGGCGAGCTGACGCTGAACTTTGGCCGAAAACCCCAGCAACTCCCGCTCTGCTTGTTTTCGTGTAAACGACGGCGAAGCTCATCGCACCTCACTCATTCCTTCGTTTCCAGCATCTCCTTCACGAAATACCGCTGCCGCGCGCGCACGACCTGATAGGTGCGGCCCACGTATTCGCCGATCAATCCGATCCCGAGCAGCGCCACGCTCATCAGGAAAAACAGCACCCCGAACAGCGTGAACAAGCCTTCTGCCGCCGTGTAGTCGAAGAACATCCGCCGCACCGCCAGCACCAGCACGAACACCGCGCTGCCCGCGCAGCACGCCATCGCGAACATCGTGAAATACTGCAGCGGCGCGATCGAGAAACCGGTGATCAAATCGAAGTTCAACCGCACGAGCTTGTAGAACGAGTAGTTCGACACGCCCGCGTGCCGCTCCTCGTGTTTCACACCGACCTCCGTCGGGTTACCGGAAAACGAATACGCCAGCGCCGGGATGAACGTGTTGATCGCGCCGCTCCGCACGATCGCGTCGATGATCTGCCGCGAATACGCCCGCAACATGCAGCCCTGGTCCGTCATCTCGATGGCCGTCGTCTGCCGGCGCACGCCGTTGATGATCTTCGACGCCTGCGTGCGAAAAAACGAGTCCTGCCGGTTCAACCGATAACCGCCCACGTAGTCGTGCCCCCCATCCATTTCCGCGAGCAGCTTGGCGATTTCCTCCGGCGGATTTTGCAGATCCGCATCGAGCGTCACCACGATCTCGCCGCGCACGCGCTCGAACGCCGCCATGATCGCCATGTGCTGCCCGTAGTTCGCGTTGAAATCGATCACGCGCGTCACGTCCGGCCGCTTCGTGTGCTGCGCCTTGAGCAGCTCGATCGAGCGATCCGCGCTGCCGTCGTTCGTGAAAATGATTTCATAGCTGCGCCCGAGCGCGTCGAGCGACGGATAGAGCCGGGCGAACAAGGTCGGCAGGTTCAGCTCCTCGTTGTAGACCGGGATGACGACGGAGAGTTGGGGCGTGGCGGCAGACATGTTCGGATGTAGGAGCCTGCTTGCAGGCGATGGGGACACGCAATCGCCCGCAAGCGGGCTCCTACATGTCGCTCTCAATCTTTCACGATTTTTGGTTGGATTGCAGCACCAACGTCAGCTCCCGCGCCACCCGGCTCACGTCGGTGCGCGTCATCGTCGGGAACAGCGGCAGCGTGAGAATATTCCGGCACACGCGCTCCGCGATCGGGAAATCGCCGTCCTTCCAGCCGAGCCTGCGGTAAACCGCGAACAGATGTATCGCCGGATAATGTACGCCGCTGCCGATCCCCGCCGCCTGCAACTTCGCCATCACCTCGGCGCGCCGGATCGCGAGCCGCTCCTCGGGCAGCACGACTTGAAACATGTGCCAGTTCGTCTGCGCGAAATCCCGCGGCGGCAGCTCGAGCCCCAGCGCGCGCAGCGCCGGCGTGTCCAGCTCTTCGAAATACGCGCGCGCGAGTTCGCGCCGCTTCGCATTGAACTCCTCCAGCCGCGGCAACTGCCCCAGCCCGACGCGCGCCGCCACGTCCGTGAGATTGAATTTTCCGCCGACGACCTCGACTTCCATGCCGTCGAACCCGCTGCGGACGACGCCTTGCAGCCGGTATTGCTCCGCCAGTTTCGCCTCCGCCTCCGTGCTCATCACGAGCGCGCCGCCCTCGATCGTCGTGATGTTTTTGTTGGGATGAAAACTGATCGAAACGAAATCGCCCGTCGCGCCGATCCGCTTTCCCTTCCAATTCGCACCCATCGACTGCGCCGCATCCTCGATGACCCGCAGCCGGTATCGCTGCGCGATTTCGTAGAGCCGGTCGCGATCCACCGGCAGTCCGGCGAGATCGACCGGGATGATCGCGCGCGTCGCCGTCGTGATCGCATTCTCGACCTGATCCAAGTCGAGGTTACGCGTCACGGGATCGAGGTCGACGAACCGCGGCGTGGCGCCGACCTCGAGGATGACGTTGCTCGTCGCCACCCACGAGAGCGGCGTCGTGATCACTTCATGCCCCGGGCCGATCTCCGCGATGCGCAACGCAATCTCCATCGTGCACGTGCCGGAGTTGAAAACGCGCACCGGCCGGCCGCCAAAAAACTCCGAGAGCTTCGCTTCGAGCTGCTTCACGTTCGGCCCGGAAGTGATCCAGCCGGAACGCAGCACCTCCGCCACGCCCGCGATCGTCTCTTCGTCGATCGTGGGGCGAGTGAGCGGCAGGTAGTTGAGCGGCGCGGTGGCGGAAACGGCGGACATGTCAGGGACGGTTGCTGAGAAGGTAGTGGTTCCGCGTTTCCCCGCGCAAACGATAATGAAACGCCGCATCCGCCGTGAGCTTCGGCAAACTTTCTTTTTCCAGCACCAGCCAGACCCGCTCCGGCCCGGCCCAATATTTTCGCAACGTCGCCTCGTCGTAAAACCGCCCGCTCCCCGCCGCGCCCGGATCCTCCTCGAGTTCGAGTTCGCTCTGTGCGCCCACGACATCGACCAGACGATGCGTGTAGAAAGTGAAGTCGTGGAAAAATTCGCCGAAATGAATCACCCGCTCGCCGGGCTGCGCCTCCGCGAGAAATTTCATCGCCAGCGCTTTCGTCCCCACCCGCTGGATGTCCGTTCGCGCCATCGCCAGCACGCCGAAGAAAACCAGCATCGTCGCGATCATCGCGACCAACCCCGCGCGCACGCCCCGACTTTTCGCGAGCCACGCGGCGGCGATGCCACCGGTAAAAAACGACGCCGCCAGCACGAGGGCGAACGGGCGCAACGCCGCCGCCTGCTCCGCCGTGTGAATCACGCCGGGCTTCAGCGCCGCCAGCGCGGCGCCCACCGCCAGCACGCCGCAGCCAAACGCGAATCCGCCGAACCCGAATCGCAATCCCGAGCCTCCGCGGGCGAGCGCGCCCGCGATTTGTTTTCCCACGAGCACCGCGAGGGCGGGGAAAATCGGCAGGATGTAAGGCGGCAGCTTCGAGCCCGACAGCGAGAAGAACCCCAGGACGAACAGCGCCCACGTGACGAAAAACCACGCCGTCGCATTTTCGTCTCGCCGCGCCCAGCCCCCGCGCACGGCGTCGCGCACGGCGCCCCACAAAAAACCCGACCACGGAAACATCCCGCCGAGCAGGATCCAGATGAAGAAGTGCCACGGTTGCACGCGCCCGTGCTGCGTCGTCGTGAAGCGTTCCCAGTGCTCGAACACGATGTAGCGGTGCGCCCAGGTTTCGTTGCGCGCCGCCGCGAGCAGATGCCACGGCAGCGCGATCGCGAGGAACAGCAGCGCGCCCGTCGGCAGATAAAGCGGACGCAGCCGTCTCCATTGCTTGAACACCAGCAGCCAAAAAAACATCACCGCGCCCGTGACGAGAAACCCGATGAATCCCTTCGTCAGCGTCGCCAGCGCCGCGCTCGTGTAGAGCCCGTAGAACAGCCAGCGCCGCCGCGTGCCGGCCGGCTCGTCCAGCGCGAGGATGAAACAAACCAGCGTCGCCGTCATCAGCACCGACACCATCAGGTCCAGCGCGAGGAAACGCCCCGCGCCGAAATAAAGCACCGACGTGCCGAGCACGCCCGCCGCCGCCCGCCCCGCGCCGACCCCGTAAAATCGTCGCGCCGCCGCATACGTCAGCAACACGCCGCCGAGCGCGCACACCGCCGGGGTGAGTCGCAGCGCCCATTCGCTGCTCCCGAACGCCTCGAGGCAGAGTGCCACCGTCCAATACATCAGCGGCGGCTTCTCGAAATAATTCACGCCGTCCAGCCGCGGCGTCACCCAGTCGCCCGTCGCGATCATCTCGCGCGGGATTTCCGCGTAGCGCCCCTCGTCCGGATTCGCCAGCGGCGAGCTGCCGAGCCGGAAGGCAAACAGCGCGCCGAAGAGCAACCCGATCAACAGCAAGTCTCGCCGCCAGGAGGCGGAAGCGGAGGCAGACGCGTCGGGTCGGGCGGGCAATGGGAGCGAGTTAAACAATCTGCCCGAAGTGGATGTTCCACGGCACACCCGACGCAAGCCGCACTTCACCACACCGCGGCAGGTGGAACCCGACGTCCCGTCGGGTTTGAAACGCATCCTTCAAACCAGCCCGACCAGAACGTCGGGCTCCACCGTCACCTTCGCCTACTTCGCCGCCGCGGTCGCAAAGCGCGTCGCCGACTCGCGCGCGTAGCGCGCCTGCTCCTCCGCCGACACCTCGCGATAAAGCCGGTTTTTATAGAGGTAACTCGCCGTCTGGTAATACGCGATGTTCTCCGCCGTGAGCTTTTCGCGCTCGGGCGTGAGCGCGAACGTCTGCGGATCATACGTGTATTCCGCCGATTTCGCGACAGGCGAAAGGACGTTCAGCAGGCCGGGTTCATACAGCCCGAGTTTCTGGTAGTTGCCGATGAGCGCGCGGCGGTCGCCTTTCGCACTGCGCACGTCCCAACCGAAAAACCGGCTCGCATAACTCCAGTTCAAAAGCCCCAGCAGCGTCGGCGCGTAGTCGACCTGGCTCATCAAATCCTTCACGTGCCCCGGCGCGATCTGGCCGCCCGGCGCATAAATGATCAGCGGGATGTGATAATTTTCCACCGGCAGTGTCGTGCGCCCGGCGACCGACGCGCAGTGATCCGCCACGATCACGAAGATCGTGTTCTTGAACCACGGCTTCGATTCCGCATCGCGCAGGAACTGCCCGATCGCGAAGTCCGTGTACTTCACCGCGCCCGCGCGGCCGGAAATTTTCGAAGGCAAATCGATCCGGCCCTCGGGATACGTGTAGGGCCGGTGGTTCGACGTCGTCATCACGAAAAAGTGAAACGGCTTCCCCGTGGCGTTGACCTTGTCCGCCTCGCGCATCGTCCAGCGCAGCAAGTCCTCGTCGCACGCGCCCCACGCGTTCGCGAAGGTGATGTCCTTGCCGCCCACCGAGGCGCGATCGATCACGTGGTAACCGTTGTGACCGAAAAAATAGTTCATGTTATCGAAGTAGCCGAAGCCCCCGTAAATGAACGCCGTCTCGTAGCCGCGCGTGCGAAACACCGAGCCGAGCGAAAACAAATCCTCGTTGTGCGGCCGCTTCACCAGCGAGCGGCCCGGCGTCGGCGGCAGGGCGAGCGTCAGCGCTTCCATCCCGCGATCCGTGCGCGTGCCCGTCGCATAAAGCTGGTCGAACACCAGGCTCTTCCGCGCGATCGCCTCGAGGTTCGGCATCAGGTTCGACGCGTGATTGAAGATGCTCAAGAAATCCGCGCTCAGGCTCTCGACCGTGATCTGGATCACGTTCGGGTGCAGTTCGCTGCCGGGATTCCGCACGAACCGCAGCGTGTCGCGGGCGTCGCCGAGTGCGAGGCTCTGGTCCGATGCCAGCTCCGCGCGCACGCGGGTGAACGCTTCGTCGATCGGCAACGTCGGATAAAATTGGTCGTAGTCGAGTTCGTTGTTCCGAAACGCCGCGAAGAGCGACCACACGCCGTCCTTGGCCAGCTCGCGATTGTAGTTGTTGGAAAATCCCGGCAGCTGCTCCGAGTCCAGTCCCACGCCGACCGCGACCGCCGCCGCCAGCCACGCCCCGCCCACCGCCGCGCGCCGGCGAAACTTCACCGGCTCCGCCGTGAACCACAGCGCCATCAGGCGCGTCCGCCAGAACGCCGCGTAGAGCACCGCCGCTCCCGCCGCGAGCCCGCCGAACACGAGCGGCATCGGATACGACTCGCGGATGTTCGCGATGACTTCCTTCGTGTAGACGAGGTAGTCCACCGCGATGAAGTTGAACCGCACGCCGAACTCGTCCCAGAAAAGCCACTCCGCCACCGCGCCAAACAGCAGCAGATAAGTGACGGCGAAAAATCCCACCTGCGCCAGCGCCTGGCCGAACCGCTTCTGAAAAAATCCCGCCGGCAGCGCAATCAGCAGCAGCACCAGCGGAATCGCGAACAGCACCGCCGCCCCCGCATCGTAGACGAAGCCGACCAGAAACGCCCCGGGCAGGCTCAGATCTTTCGACACGACCCCGGCCGCCTTGATCAGCAAGGCCACCCGCGTGAACAGTGACACCGCAACGAATAACCCGATAAACAGCCACACCGCGCCGAATCGGCCGGCAACACTGCGGCGCAAAAGCGCGATAATTCTCATACGGTGATTGGAAAAACGAGTGAAAGAAGCAGAGGGAAGAGTGCCACGGGCGGCGCTGGGTTGACAACAGCGCGTTTCACGAGCGCCTAAAAAACTTCGCCCCTTCAGCGGGTTTTTTTAGGCGTGCGCCGCGCGCGCGCTTCGTGTGAAACCATTCGCCCCGCATGTGTGCCGCGAAAAATTTCACCTTCATCTGCGGCGCCGACGATTTTCTCGTCGGCCGCCTCGGCGCCGAGCATTACGCGAAACTCGCGGACGAAGTGACGGACGAGTTTTCCCGCGAGACCCTCAGCGGCTTCGCCGCCAACGTCGGCGAAGTCGAGTCCGTCGTGAACCGCTTCCGCGAAAGCGTGCAGACCGTCTCGATGTTCGGCGGCCGCCGCGTCGTGTGGCTGAAGGATGTGAATTTTCTCGCCGACACCGTGACCGGCCGGGCCGAAAGCACGCTGAAGCTCGTCGAGGATCTCCAGGAAATTCTCACTGCCGTGAACCCGGCCGACACCGCCGTCCTCATCACCGCGGCGCCGGTCGACCGGCGGCGCGCCTTTCCGAAGTGGTGCGAGAAAAACGCGGACTTCACCCTCGTCGGTGGCGGCGAGGACGACGGCTCCGCGCTCGAGACCGTCGCGCTCGCGGAGGCGAAGTCGCTGGGCGTCACGCTCGCGCCCGACGCCCTCCGCCTGCTGCTCGCGAAAATCGGCGCCAACACCCGCCTCATCGTCGAGGAAGTGCACAAGCTCTCCAACTCCATCGCCGAAGGCGGCATGATCGAGGAGGAGCAGGTCGCCGAACTCACGCCCAACGTCGCCGAGGGCGATTTCTTCGAAACCGCCGAAGCGTTTTTCCGCGGCGACCTGCGCGCGACGCTCGGCGCGCTCGAGCGCCACTTTTTCTCCGGCGGCGACGCCCGCCCCGTCATCTCCGCGCTGCAAAACCGCAATCGCATCGTCCTGCAGATCCGCGCGCTCGCCGAAGCCGGCGAGATTCGCGTCGGCCCGCGCGGACTCGACGGCCTGCCGCAAGCCGCCGCGAAGCACGGCGCGAAGTTCACCGGCGCGACCGAGAAAAATTCCTACAATCTTTTCAGTCAGAATCCCTGGTACCTCGGGAAACTCGCGGGCAACGCAAAACTTCCGACGCTCCGCCGCCTGATCGACAACCAGCAGGAATTCATCGCCGCCTTCGAGGAAATCATCCGCCGCCCCCACGAGCAGGAGGAAGTCCTCCGCGAGATGACCGTCCGCTGCCTCGCCGCGTAGGAGCGCGGCTCGCCCGCGACCTCCGGTCTCTCAACTCTCAACCCTCAACTCTCAACTTCTTCCACCCATGTCCACCCTGCCCACCCAATTCGCCGGCGTCACCGTCGTCACGAAAGCCAACGTCTACTTCGACGGCAAAGTCGTCAGCCACACCATCCTCTTCGCCGACCAGTCGAAGAAAACCCTCGGCCTGATTTATCCCGGCTCGTTCCACTTCGGCACCGGCGCACCCGAGCGCATGGAGATCGTCGCCGGCGCCTGCCGTGTCACGCTCGACGGCCAGACCGCCGCGAAAAACTACGTCGCCGGCGAATACTTCGACGTTCCCGGCAATTCCGGTTTCACGATCGAGGTCGCAAGCGGGATCTGCGAATACATCTGCTCGTTTCTGTGAGCGAAAAGTAGGGCGGGCTTCAGCCCGCCTGTTCGGCGGATGAGCGACCCGGGCGGACTGAAGTCCGCCCTACTTTTCTTTCGCCTCCCGCCCGCTGTCTTCGTTAACCATCCCACCGCCGTGACCGACTCCGCCTCGCCCTCCTCCCCCGCCCCCGCGCCCATCCTGAACGTCCTCGCCGACCGCTACGCCTCGACCGCGATGAAAGACATCTGGTCGCAGACCGGCCGCGTGTCGCTCGAGCGCGATTTCTGGATCGCCGTCATGAAGGCGCAACGCGATCTCGGTGTGCCGATCCCCGCGGAGGCGATCAAGGACTACGAGCGCGTTAAAGATGTCATCAACCTCGCCGCGATCGACAAACGCGAACGCGTCACGCTGCACGACGTGAAGGCGCGCATCGAAGAGTTCTCCGAACTCGCCCAGCGCCAGTTCATCCACCTCGGCCTCACCAGCCGCGACCTCACGGAAAACGTCGAGCAGCTCCAGATTTTCCGCGCGTTGAAGACCGTGCGCTTCAAAACCGCCGCCGCTCTCCTCGCGCTCGGTCGCCAGGCCGAAGCCCATCGCGACCTGATGATCACCGGCCGCACGCACAACGTCCCCGCGCAGCCGACCACGCTCGGCAAGCGTCTCGCGATGTTCGGCCAGGAACTGCTCATCGCGTTTACCCGGCTCGACGAACTCGTCGAACGCTATCCCGTGCGCGGCTTGAAAGGCGCCGTCGGCACGCAGCTCGACCAACTCACGCTGCTCGGCGGCGACAACGGCAAGGTCGACCAGCTCGAGACGCGCGTCCTGCGTCACCTCGGCTTCCGCGCCTCGCTGATGGCCGTCGGCCAGGTTTATCCGCGCAGCCTCGATTTCGAAGTCGTGAGCGCGCTTCACCAGCTCGCTGGCGCCGCCGCGAGCTGCGCGACGACGCTGCGCCTCATGGCCGGCGCCGGCCTGCTCACCGAGGGTTTTCAGGAAGGCCAGGTCGGCTCCTCCGCGATGCCCCACAAGGTCAACGCGCGAAACTGCGAGCGTATCTGCGGCTTCACCACGATTCTCAGCGGCTACGTCACGATGACCGGCGCGCTCGCCGGCCACCAGTGGAACGAGGGCGACGTCTCCTGCTCGGTCGTCCGCCGCGTCGCATTGCCGGACGCGTTCTACGCGATCGACGGACTCTTTGAAACGTACCTGACGGTGCTGCGACAGATGGAAGTTTTCCCCGCCGCCATCGGCGCCGAGAACGAACGCAACCTCCCTTTCCTCGCCACGACCACGATCCTGATGGAAGCGGTGAAACGCGGCGCCGGTCGCGAGACCGCGCACGAGGCCATCAAGGAACACGCCCTCGCGGCCGCGAAAGCCCTGCGCTCCGGCGGCGGCGACGCCGATCTCCTCTCCCGCCTCGCCGGAGACAAGCGCATCGGCCTGGGCAAGAAAGCGCTCCAGGCGATCCTCGGCGAAAATTCCCGCTTCGTCGGCGCCGCGCCGCACCAGGTCGACGCCTTTCTCGCCGAAGTGAAACCGCTCGAGAAAAAGCATAAAGGCGCCGCCGACTACCGCCCGGGCCGCCTGCTCTGAGCCGACGTCTCACGTCGCCCGCTGCGGGCGCAGCGGGGCCGCTCAGTTTACCGCCTGCGCTCGAGGCGAAACCCCCGGCGGCCCTCGACCGCCACCGGCGCGCGGACGAGATTCACGATCATCCACAGCAGCATCGTGAACCACAGCGCTGCCGCGGTGAGAATGGCGGGATGCATCAGAAATTTCATCGTGCTCATCTTATCGGCATTCGGCCCTCGTACCCTCAGCCTCGTTTGCCAAAGGTCTCTCATTTTTTGCCAAGCTTCCACCGCAAAGACTTCTTTCCTGCCGCCACCGCCGAACCCTCGCGCCCTTCCCGGGTCCGTCACCGCCCACTCGAATCCCGTGTCCCGCCTCGAAACCCGATCGCCCGCCGGAAATTTTCATTTGCCTCCGTCGCACGCGCCACGCTTTCTTGGCCGTTCACGTTGTTTACAACCCTTTACCTAAAACTGTCATGGCTGAACTCGTAGGAAATGTCTTGGTGGGCCAATCCGGTGGCCCCACCGCCGTCATCAACGCCAGTGTCGCCGGCATCGTCGCCGAGGCCCTGAACCATGAATGCATTGAGGAAATTTACGGCGCGCTGAATGGTGTTCTCGGCATTCTCCAGGAAGATCTGATCGACCTCGCCTCCGAATCGCAGCAGCAGATCCGCGCGCTTCGCCACACCCCCGGCGCCGCCCTCGGCACCTGCCGTTACAAGCTCAAGAAACAGTCCGACTACGAGCGCGTCCTCGAAGTTTTCAAGGCCCACAACATCCGCTACTTTTTCTACATCGGCGGCAACGATTCGCAGGATACTGCGGACAAGATCTCCAAGCTCGCCCAACAACAGGGTTACGATCTCCGCGTCATCGGCGTGCCGAAGACCGTGGACAACGACCTCCCGATCACCGACCACACGCCCGGCTACGGCAGCGTGATCAAATACATCGCCACCTCCGTCAAGGAACTCGCCTGCGACAACGAGGCCATGGGCCAGGGCGACCTCGTCTCCATCGTCGAGGTCATGGGCCGCTCCGCCGGCTGGATCGCCGCCGGCGCCGCGCTCGCGAAGCGCCGCGATCACCCCCACGATCCGCCGCACCTCATCTATCTCCCCGAGATTCCTTTCGATCAGACGAAGTGCCTCGAGGACATCCGCCGCGTGCTCAAGCGGGAAAAATACTGCATGATCGTCGTCGGCGAAGGCCTCATCGACGCCGACGGCAATTACGTCTCCGCTAACGCCGCAACCGACGCCTTCGGCCACGCCCAACTCGGCGGCGCCGGCGATTTCCTGAAGGAACTCGTCGAAAACAATCTCCCCGGCGTCAAAGCCCGCGTCGCCAAGCCCGGCATCGTCCAGCGCGCCGCGGCGCACGCCGGTTCGAAGACCGACTCCGACGAAGCCTACCTCGCCGGTGAAGCCGCCGTCGAAGCCGCCATCAAGGGCGAGACCGATAAGATGGTCACGCTCCTCCGCGGCGACGGCGATCACTACACCTGCGAGACCGGCCTCGCGCCGCTCAGCGAAATCGCGAATGGCGTGAAGAAGCTCCCCCGCGAGTGGATCAACGAAGACGGCACCAGCATGAACTTCCAGTTCCTCCGCTACGCGCAGCCTTTGATCCAAGGCGAGAACATCCTCCCCTACGACAACGGCGTTCCCGTCTTCGCGCGCCTCGATAAAGTTCGCGTCGACAAAGTCCTCCCCGCCTTCGTCGGCTGAAGATTTTGCTGTCCGTGTAGGGCGAGGTCTCCCGACCCGCCGCTCCCCTCTCGAAAACCGGTCCTCACCGACCGGTTTTTTTCTGCCCGTTGGCTGCGATCCGCACCCACCGCGATCTCTCGTTTCCCTCCTTCCGGCTTCCGTTCACCGCTTGCCAAATAACTTGCGCGGCGCAGCGTCGCCTGCGCACCCGGATGAAAACGCTTTCCCGCCTCGTGCCGCCGCTTCGAATTCTCCCGGTCGTCGCGCTTCTCCTCCTCGCTCCCGCGCTCCGCGCCGCCGATGCCGACGACTTCGCCGCCGTCCGCGTCGCCGACCAGCGCCGCATCGTCGCCACGATTGCGAGCGACACCGCCGCGCTCGCCAAAGTCCTCTCCGACGACCTGCACTACGCCCACTCCGACGGTCGCGTGCAGACGAAGCCGCAATTCCTCTCCGCCGTCGCCGCGAAACGAATCAAATATCTCTCCGTCCTCCCACAGGACATCGCGTTCCAATCGATCGTCCCCACCGCAGCCGTGGCGATGCACGGTCGCGCGCGCCTCGTCGTCGAAGCCGACGGCCGGCGGCTCGAGTTCACGCTCCGCTTTCTCGCCGTCTGGCGAAAAGAAGGCGACGCCTGGCGGCTGCTGTCCTATCAATCTTCTCAACTCGCCGAGGCCACCGCCTCCAGTTCGAAGTGATCCGCCGCGTTCTCTTCTGCCTGGGTCTCGTCGGCGCGGTCGCGGCCCCCGCCCAGGAAGTGCAGCACCATGGACTCGTCTTCGAGGAGTGGATCGACGACACGTTCTTCGGCGGTTTTCGCCCGCAGAGTTACACGCAGAAGTGGGACATCCCGGCCGCGGTCAACGCCACTCATGGCGGCGTCCCTGTAAACCCCAAGGCGACAAAATACGGCACGCCCGTCGATCTCGGCGACGCGCTCCGCCAATTCGATATCGGTGAACCGTTCCTCCTCGTGATCGGTTACTGGCAGCAGGACGGTCCGGCGAAACGCTTCGTCAACATCGTCGCTCCCCGCCTCGAACCCGCCGCGTGGAAAAAACTCTGGGGCCCGATCACACGCGCCGACCTCGAAAAACTCGATGCCGCGATCAAGGACAAATCCCTCACGCCCGACCAGGCGCGCGCCGCCGCGAAAAAAATCAAGAGCGCTCCACCCTTCACCGATCCCGCCGTCGTGATCGTGCTCAACCCGAAGATCGACTCGCACACGCAACGCCGCCTGCAGTGCAGCCTGCGTTTCGCCGACGTCTTCAAATATCTCGCGCCCGGCGCCGACCCGCAGCCGCAACCGCGCGCCGCGCTCTGGGGCGTCGAATTCCCCGCCGAAATTCCCTCCGCCGCGCGTCACTCGCACTGAGCGGAGCGATCCACTCCCGGGCCGCCGATTCCTCGTCGCCCGCTGCGGGAGCAGCGGGACCGATCTCCCTTCGATCTCCCGCCGTCGCCTCCAATCCGGGCGACATCAGCGCCGCACCGCGGCCTCACACATAGTCCCGATACACCGCCTGAAACATCCGCCCGCGGATATCTTCCTTCACGTCCGCCGGCCGGGCCCGCCGTGCGAGCCCTTCGCGATGAGCCTCCTCCGCCACGGCCGTCGCGATCGCGAGCGACACCTCGCGGATTTTTCCGAGCGCCGGGAAAACGCGTCCCATCGCCAGATCCTCCGCCGACACCTGCGCCGCGAGCGTCCGCGCCGCGGTGAGAAACATCGAGTCCGTGACCTCGCGCGCCTCCGCCACGAGCGCGCCCAGTCCGACGCCCGGGAAAATATAAACGTTGTTCCCCTGCCCGGGCACATGCGTTTTCCCGTCGAGCGTCACCGGCGCAAACGGACTCCCGCTCGCAAAAATCGCGCGCCCGCCGCTCCACGTGTAGGCCTGCTCCGCCGTGCACTCCGCCTTCGACGTCGGATTCGACAACGCGAAAATCACCGGCCGCTCGTTGAGCGCCGCCATCCGCTGCACGATGGCCTCCGTGAACGCCCCGCTCTGGCTCGACACACCGATCAGCGCGGTCGGTTGCAGCATCTCCAACGCCTCCGCGAGCGTCGCCCCGAACGGCTGCTCCTGCGCAAACGGCGCCTTGTGCTCCGCCAGCTTCGGCAGCCGGCTGCGCGTCACCAGTCCTTGCGAATCCACGAACCAGCACCGCGCCCGCGCCTCCGCTTCGGTCATCCCTTCCGCGCGCGCCGCCGCCACGAACAGTTCGCCGATTCCCGTGCCCGCTTCGCCGGCGCCGAGAAACAGCAGCCGCTGCTCCGTCAATTTTTTCCCCGTCACCCGCAAACTCCCCAGCAATCCCGCCAGCGCCGTCGCCGCCGTGCCCTGGATGTCATCGTTGAAACTGCACACGCGCCGCCGATGCCGGTGCAGCAGGCGAAACGCGTTCGTGTTGCCGAAATCCTCCCACTGCAGCAGCGCCTTCGGAAAAAACCGCACCACCGCGTCCACGAATTCGTCGATGAACGCGTCGTAGTCCGCGCCGCGCACCCGCGCCTGCCCGAGCCCGATGTAGAGCGGATCGGCATGCAGCGCCGCGTTATCCGTCCCCACGTCCAGCGTCACCGGCAGCGTGTAGTACGGATGGACTCCTGCGCACGCCGTGTAGAGCGACAGCTTCCCGATCGGAATTCCCATGCCCAGCGCGCCCAGATCGCCGAGCCCGAGGATGCGCTCGCCATCCGTCGCGACGATCATGCGCACATCGCCGTGCGGCCAATGACTGACGATTTCTCCGATGTGCCCCCGGTCGCGAATGCTGAGATACAACCCGCGCGGCCGCCGGAAAATCGCGCCGAACTCCAGGCACGCCCGCCCCACGGTCGGCGTGTAGATCAGCGGCATCATCTCCTCGAGATGCTCGAGCACGATCTTGTAGAAGAGCGTCTCGTTCCGATTCTGCAGGGTCGTCAGGAAAATATATTTTTCCAACGGGTCCGTCTTCCGCCGGAAGTTGCCCATCACGCGCGCGACCTGCTCCTCCATCGTGAACACCCGCGGCGGCAGCAATCCGCGCAAGCCCAGCGCATCCCGCTCGAGTTCCGTGAACGCCGTGCCCTTGTTGAGCAGCGGGTCCGTCAACAGCGCCGTGCCCCGTGGAAACAACGACCCGCCGTGAGCGTGCAGCGAAGCATCATCGGAAGTGGTCGGCATGATGCACGATCATGCGCCATTTTCCGCGCAGCCGCTCGGCGAATTTTGGCCAAGCCTGCGCATCGGCCGCAAGACGCGGCGCGGTCAACCTGACCGCGCTTAAAAGCCCGGGCAGTTTGCCCGCGCTACGCGCAGCCGCACGACGCATTCTTCACCCGCACGCCTGCCACGCATCCAGCACCGCCATGTTGCCCAGCGTGTCCTCCACGCTCATCTGCGGCACATCGCGCCGGCCCGCCTGCAACGCCGCGGCAAACGCATCCGCCTCGAGCCCGTAGAGCCATTCGCCGCTCTCGATGACGATCTCCTGCGGCGCCGTCTCCGCGCCGCGATATTGGAAAAACTTCACTACGCCGCTCTCGCGCGCCGGAATCCACGGCTGCGGAATGTGCAGCCAGCCGTCCGTACCGTAGACGCGGGCCGAATTGTCCTGCGTCACCGCGATGCTCGTCGACACCTGCGCGATCATCCCGCTCGCAAACTCCAGCGTCGCCGCCGCCCACGTGTCCACGCCCGTCTGCGGATGCCGCTGCACCGCGCCGCTCACTTTCACCGGCTCCGCGAATGCCACACCTCGATCCGCCCCCGCGATCAAGCGCGAAAACGAAACCGGATAGCAGCCCACGTCGAGAATCCCGCCGCCGCCGAGCGCCCTGTTCCAAAACCGGCTCGTCGCGTCGAATGCGTTCGCATAGCCGAACGCTGCCTGCACGAGCCCGATCCGCCCGAGCGCGCCGCTCCGCACGATCTCCACGATCTTCGCCGTCTGCGGATGACACCGATACATGAACGCCTCCATCAACAGCACCCCCGCCGCGCGACACGCCTCGACGGCCGGCAGCGCCTCCGTGCGGGTGAGGCTGATCGGCTTTTCGCAGAGCACGTGTTTGCCCGCGCGCGCCGCCTTGATTACCCACTCGATGTGCTGCGGATGCGGCGTCGCGATGTACACCGCCTGCACCTCCGCGTCGGCGAGCAGCGCCTCATAACTCCCGTGCGCGCGCAGCCCGCCAAACTCCTTGGCAAACGCCTCCGCCGACTCGCGCGTGCGACTCCCCACGGCGACGACGTGTCCGAATTTCGAATGCGCCACGCCCTTCGCGAACGACCGCGCGATCCCACCCGTCGCAATGATCCCCCAGTTCAGTCGATCCCTCATGCCCGTCACGACAACGCCCCCGCGCACGCGCCGCAAGTCCCCCCTCGCGCTCCCCCGCCCCCACCTCGAGTAACCCAATAGGTTACCCGCTACGGGGGTCGCGGGCGGGGAGGGGACGGGACAGACTCGCCAGCCGCGACGGGCCGTGGCAAAAATTCTTCCATGCTCACCAAGGCCGAGATCCAAAGCCTGCGCTCGCTCCGCGAAAAAAAACATCGCGAAGCCCTCGGGCTCTTCGTCGTCGAGGGCGAGAAAGTAGTCAACGAACTCCTCGCCGCCCATTTCGCCTTCGAGGAAATCTACGCCACCGAACCCTGGCTCGCGAGTCGAGCAGACTTCAGTCCGCCTTCATCGCCGCCGCTCCCGCCCACGGCGCCTTCGTCCACCCCGGCCGCTCGCGTCCCGAAAATCATCCCGATCACTCCGGAGGAAATGGCCCGCGCCAGCCACTTCCCCACCCCGCCCACCGTCCTTGCCGTCGGTCGCGTCCGCCGCGAACCGCTCCCGCCGCACGCACTCGACCGCGGCCTCACGCTCGCGCTCGATGGCGTGCAGGACGCCGGCAACGTCGGCACGATTCTGCGCATCGCGGACTGGTTCGCCTTCGACCGCGTCGTCCTCTCGCCGGACTGCGCCGACGTTTTTCATCAGAAAGTCATCAACGCCAGCATGGGCTCGTTCGCGCGCGTTCGCACTTACACCGCTCCGCTCGCCGCGGCGCTCGCCGGTCTGCCTCTTCCGATTCTCGGCTGCGATCTCACGGGCGACGACGTCCACGCGCTCAACCCGCTGCGCGACGCCGTGATCGTGATCGGCAGCGAAGGTCGCGGACTTTCCGTCTCGATCAAATCGCTCCTCACCCGGCGCATCACGATCCCGCGCCTCGGCCACGCCGAATCGCTCAACGCCGCCACGGCCGCCGCCATCGTCTGCGACAACCTCCGCCGCCCGCGGTAGGTTTTTAAACAAAACTGAACGCGGGGCAAATAACGCCGTGGGACGGTTTGAGCGCCGAACGAGCATCTCCCGGTGAAACGCTTATCGAGCCCGCGCCTTTGTCATTCTGAACGAAGTGCAGAATCCAGTGGGCGCTTCGTGGCCCGACGCGCGTGCGAAAGTCCAAATGGATTCTTCGCTGCGCTCAGAATGACAGACATTTGAGCGTTCATCGGCGGATGCCCGCACCGGACGCGCGCCCGGCGAAAATCAACCGACGAATTCGAAATCGGCGACGAGCAGGTGGTGATCGCTCGCGGACGTCGGGAGCACGGCGTGGCGCACGGGATGCAACGGCGCGTTGTGAAAAATATGATCGAGCACATACGGCCGCCGGCGCCAGGTGATCTCGGTTTGCTGGACGGTCTGGAAACCGCGCGTGGCGAACTGCTCGACGAGCACCTGGTGGCGGCTGACGTTGAAATCGCCGGTGAGCAGTGTCGGCCCGCGCGCGGCAGCGAGCTGCTCGGCGACGAGATTCCTCTGCCAGGGATGCGCGGTGCTCGTCGTACCGAGCATGAAAAACGCGAGGAGGTGGGTATTGAAAAGCTGCAGATCGCGGCCGAGCACGGTCGTCTTCGCACCGATCAGAACGCGGTCGGTGGGCGTGGTTTTTTGGCCATTGAAACTGAACGGGACGGGCGGCGACGGCAGGTCGAGGCGGATCGGATCCCGCAGCGGCGTGCGCGAAAAAATCGCCAGGCCGATGCCGAAGGGCAGCTCGCGCGGATCGGCTTTCGGATAGGAAAACCAACCGTCATAGTCCGGCAGGCTGGCGCGGAGCCGCGTGTAGTTTGGCGGTGGTTCGATCTGGCCACCGCCGGGGTGGGCGCGCTCGACTTCCTGGAGCAGGACGATGTCGGCGCCCTGCGCGCGGATCTCCGCGATCGTCGCATCGAGGTCGATGGGGGCATCGTCCGGGCGCTCCGCCTCCCAGCGCTGGCCGAACTGCATGTTGAATTGAAGAACGCGAAACGTGCTCATGGGCGGGCGGCGTTCAGCGGGAATCCTCGCCGGCGCGGCCGGCCGCGGGCGCAGCATGGGACGAAGGCAGAGGTGCGGGGTCGTTGTGCCGGAAGACGAAGCGATTCAGACGCGCCTCGCCGCGGTGGTCCAGCGAGGGCGTGCGGCCGATACCGACGGATTGGCTCGAGGTGAGTTTGTCCTGATACTTCGAGACCAGCGGCGGCTGCCGGGTGTCGTGGGTGGAGATGGCCGCGAGCCGATGATTCAATGCGCTCAGATCCGGCGCGCGAGCGACCGGGTGCGACGCGACGGCGGAGGGCGGGAGAGTTTTTTTGCGCTGCGTTTCGGCGACTTCGATGGGCGCGCGTCGATCGGCGAGCGCGGCGGATCGGCGGTCGATCGTCGGGAAATTCATCCGCTGATTCTGCACCGCTGCGGGGACATCGGTCGGTTGCAGCGCCACAGTCGGAAGCCCCGTCGCCACCGGATCGAAGGCGGGATTGCGCCGAGTGTAGTCGCTCGCGGCACGAGCCGCAGCAGCGCATCCGAACGCGGCCAGGAGGACGTAAGTTGAGCCGGACAGCTTCATGCGCGCCGCAAATGGGATGCTGAGCAACCTGCGGAGCGGCAACTTTATTTCTCGTCGGCGGAGCCCGACGTCCTCGCCGGGCTTCAATCGCGGCGCCATGCGCACAGCCCGACGGGGACGTCGGGCTCCACCTCACTCCGGCTCGGCCGTGCCTTCGACGACCCAGTCGCGCGCCTCGGGGACTTGCGCGAAAAAACCGCGGAGCGCGGCGCTGAGGTGTTCGGCGTAGCGGAAATGCGCGCCCATGCCGGTGCGGAGTTCGGCTTCGTAGATGAACTTGTCGGCGTGCGTGCTGTGCTCGAACGGCGTCTGCGCCCCGAGGAGCAGCGAGTAAACGTAAGCGGGCGAACCGCGCCGCAGGAGTTCGCGCGTGAGTTCGAGCTGCGATTGCAGCAGCGCGGCGTGGTCGGCGTGCTTGATCTCGGGCGGCAGATAAAACCCCGCCTGGATCAGCGGCGTGTAACGGTGGCCCGTGCGGTGGCGGTTGAGATCGCGGAGTTCGGCGAGCGCCAGGTTGTTCCAGGCGAAACTCACGCGCATGCGGCGCGTCGCGGTGCCTTGATAGCCGTAACGGTTGGCGCGAGGACGCAGTGCTTCGGAAAGCGGCTGCGTCTCGGCGAGGAACGGCGGCGTGGCGCGATCGACGTGCACCCACACGTCGTCGGCGAGCGGCGCAGCGGAGAGGCGCTCGAGGCCGAGATGGAGCGACGTGGCGAGTTCCTGCTCGGCTTGCGCGGTGTAGGATTTCTCCGACGAGCTGTGGCGCATGAGGCGCGGCGACTGTTTCAGGAGTTCGTCGCGGATGAGTTTCGCGGCGGCGCGGGCTTCGGGATACGCGAGCGAATCGAGGTGTTTCACCGTCGTCGCCCACATGCGCGAGGACTGGACGAGGCCGAGATTGGTGCGCGTCGCGAGCGGGATGAAGTAGCGGGCGCGGTCGAGGGCGTAGTTCTTTCGGAGGCGCGTGACGACCGCGGGCTTCGCGTCGGGCGGCAGGCGGACGAGCGACGGGTTTGCGAGCGCGGCGGCGTCGAGGCGGGCGTATTCAGAATTATAGGCCGCGAAGGCGGCGGCCATCACGTCGTGCCAGCGCGCGGCGAGGTCATCGGGGATGCCGAGCTCGGCGGCGGTGGGGAGATTCGCCGCGTCCATCGTGATGTAGCGGGTGCTCGACTCCTGGCCGTCGGCCATCTGGGCGAGTTCGAAAATTTTATACGCGAGCCACATCGAGACGCCGTCGAGCGCGATCGCGAGGCCGCCTGTCAGGCCGCCGATCGAGGCGTGGCCGTAGTCGACGAATTTCAGGATGCGGTCGATGGAGGCGTCGGGGTTGGCGACGTCGACTTTCGAGAGAATGGACGCGAGGCCTTCGTTGCTGCGCGAGTAGCGCGCGAGGACGGACGCGAGGAGCTCGGGCGTGACCTTGGGGAGGTCGGCGGCGCTGGGCGGCGGAACGAGGGCGAGTCCGGTGATTCTCATGCGGTCGGCAATGGCCGCAAAGTGGCGCACCGGGCGCAAGCCAATGCGCAGCGCCGGGCTTCTCGCCTGCGCGACATTCGCTGGCGGATGCGCGCGGATTCGAGGTAGCCCGCTGCGGGAGCAGCGGGACCGTCGGGCGTATCGCCGACGATCCGTCCCTGCGCTCCCGCCCAGGGCTACATTCGGCCCGCATCGGTGCCGACCTGACGGAGGCGTTGAAACTCACCCCGGAGGAATCGGCGCGCGTGCGGGCGATGCTCGATCAATCGGCCGGAAACCTGAAGGCGATCCGCGTGCGGGCGGCGTTGCAGGCGGGCGCTGAGTTGCGGGCCGCGACGCGGCGCATCGCGGCGGAGTTGCCGCGGGAAAAGCGCGGAGAGTTTTACCGCATCATCGCCCGGCGTTACCAACGCCTGGGGCTGACACCGCCGCCCGCGCCATCCGAGGCGGAGGCGGCGCCGTGATCGGTCGTGTCGTCCCGTCGCGACTTGTGGGGCGGGAACAATCCTACGCGAAGACTCGTCTCAGCCTGACCGAGTCAGGCCGGTAACCCCGCTTTTCACCCAACGTCTTCAGCATCGAATCCATTTCACCATGAAACTAAAACTTCTCGCTCTGTTCGCCACGCTCGCCGGCGGCTGCACCCTCGCGACTGCCTCAACGCATGTGGGCATCGGCATCCGCATCGGCGCACCGCCGCCGGTCATCGTGCGCGAGGCGCCGCCGCGGCGCGTCGTCGAAGTCGTGAGCACCGCTCCGGGCAGCGGTTACGTGTGGGTCGCGGGGCATCATTCATGGCGCGACGGGCAGTGGGTGTGGGTGCCGGGTGAGTGGGCGATGCCGCCACAAGCGGGTGCGGTGTGGGTCGATGGGCGTTGGGACGAGCCGACGCGCGCGTGGACCGAGGGGCATTGGGAAATCGCGCAGCCGAGTGCACCGCCTCCGGCACCGGCCGTGGTGGTTGGAGCGACGGCGCCCCGCACGGAGGTTATTATCGCGGCGCCGCCTCCGCCGCTGCGCATCGAGCACCACGGGCGTCCGCCGGGACGAGGTTTCGTCTGGATCAATGGCTACTGGGCGTATCGCGGCGGGCATCACGTGTGGGTGTCCGGTCGCTGGGACCGGCCGCCGCACGGACATCGCGTGTGGGTTGAGCCGCGCTGGGAGCGGCGCGGCGGAAGCTACGTGTTCATCGAGGGGCGCTGGAACTGAGGACAACCGCAGCAGCAGCTCGCCCAGACGGAAGCCCTTCGATGGCGGATAATGTAGGGCGGGGTCTCCGAACCCCGCCGTAGCACGGGCGACCTGCCCGTGCTTTCGTTCCCGAGCCGCGGTCAGATTGACCGCGCTACACTTATCAAAGCGGCGGGGTTCGGAGACCCCGCCCTACATCACGGAATTCAGCGCGCGAGGAGCCACGCGCCGAGCGGGCCTTGATAAATGCCGAAGAGAATCGTGAAGAGCGCGAGCGCGGCGAGCGAGATGCCGGCGGCGGCGCCGACCGGCGTGCGCGCGGGACGCGAGGTGGCGAGCGTGTCGTCGGCGGCGGGCGTCCACGTTTCGAAGAAGGCGGCTTTGATCCAGCCGAAGTAATAGTAGATCGAAATCACCACGCCGACGATCGCGATGGCGAGCAGGCCGTAGAGACCCGCTTTTAAGGCCGCGATGAAGACGAAGAGTTTTCCCATGAAGCCGGCGAGCGGCGGAATGCCGGCGAGCGAGCCGAGCGCGACGGCGAGGACGGCGGCGAGGAAGGGATTTTCTTTGGCGAGGCCGGTGTAGTGATCGAGTTCCTGGTCGGTGTCGGTCGACCCGGCGAGGTGCGTCATCACGCCGAAGATGACGAAGGAGGCGATCAGGTAGGCGAAGAGATAGAAGAGCACCGCGCCGATGGCCTGCGGCACGACGGTCGAAGCGACGACGCCGAGGAGCAGGAAGCCGGCGTGCGAGACGCCAGAGAGGCCGATGAGGCGTTTGACGTTGCTCTGCGTGAGCGCGGCGATGTTGCCGAAGAGAAGGGTCGCGGCGGCCATCGCAGTGAGCACGGGCGTGACGAGCCACGCGTAGGAGAGGAAGACGGTGTTGACCAGCGTGAGCAGAATCGCGAAGCCGGCGGCCTTCGAGGAGACGGCGAGGAATGCGGTGGTGGGCGTCGGAGCGCCTTGGTAGACGTCGGGAATCCAGATCTGGAAGGGAAAGCCGCCGATCTTGAAGGCGACGCCGGAGAGGACGAGGACGATGCCGACGCCGGCGAGGAAGTTGTGGGGATTCAGCGCGAGGAAGCGCGTGAGCTGGCCGAACGCCATGGGATCGCTGACCGACGGATCGGTGGGGACGCCTTCGAGGCCGGGCGTGCCAGCGACGCCGTAGAGGAGGACGATCCCGAAGAGGAGCAGGGAGGAACTGAGCGCGCCCATCACGAGGTATTTCAGGCCGGCCTCGAGGGTGAGCGGGTTGGCGCGGAAATAACTGACGAGGATGTAGAGGCCGACGGTGAGCGTCTCGAGCGCGACGAAGAGCATCACGAAGTGATTCGCCTGCGCCAGGAGCATCATCGCCGCGGATACAACGAGCACGATGTGGAGGAACTCGATGCGCGGGAGGCGCTGCTTCGCGAGGGCGACGCGGGCGAGGATCGTGACGAAGATCGATGCGAGCAGGAAGAACACGCGCATCGCCTGGCCGATCAGGCTGTGATGCAGGAGGCCGTTGAAATTATCCCGGCCGATGGAGCCGTGATTAAAATTGGCGAAGACCCAGCCGAGAATCGCGAACTGGCCGACGAGCGAGACGAGGGAGATCGAATCGTGCGATTTTTTCGGCAGCAGGATTTCGAGGACGAGCAGCAGCAGCGCGAGGCAGCCGAGGGCGATCTCGGGGATGATGCCCGACCACTCGTTTGCTTGAGCAGCAGCAGCGACGGCGGCGAGTTTGACGGCTTCGAGATTCATGCGACCGGAAATTTTTTAACCACTAATGGACACGAAGAGACACGAATGAAAACGGAGTCCGAATTGGTATCCATTAGTGTCGATTCGTGGTTCCAACGGTTTGAACGTGGTCGACGAGCGCGGCGTTGATGGGCGTCGTGATCGACTTCGGCCAGAAGCCGATGAAGAGGAGCGCGGCGAGGAGGAGGAGCGCGGGAATTTTCTCCGCCCAGCGAAGGTCGGCGGGCGGGTGCTGCGTGGTGACGGCTTTGAGCGCGTCGGTCGCGGAGCCGAAGAAGACGTTGGCGGCGGAGCGCAGGCCGTAGATCGCGGAGATGATCACGCCGGCGACGGCGAGCGCGGTGATGACGGGCGAGAACTGCCAGAGCGCGACGAAGATCGTGAGTTCGCCCCAGAAGTTCGCGAAGCCGGGCAGGCCGATGCTGGCGAACGTCGCGGCGACGAAGAACGCGGCGAGAACGGGCGTCTTCTGCGCAAGGCCGCCCATCTCATCCATCGCGAAGGTGTGCGTGCGATGATAGATCGAGGTCGAGAGGAGGAAGAGCAGCGCGACAGAGAGGCCGTGCGCGACCATCAGAAGGACGACGCCGCCGACGCCGAGTGTCGTGCCCGCGGCGATGCCGAGGAAGGCATAGCCCATGTGCATCACGGAGCTGTAACCGACGAGTTGCTTGAGGTCGCGTTGCGCGATCGTGATGAAACCGACGACGAGGATGTTGCCGACGACGGCGAGCCACGCGAGGGTCGGCGACCAATGCAGTGCACCGGCGGGGAGCAGCGGGAGCGCGATTTGGATCAGCCCGTAGAGGCCGAATTTTTTGAGCACACCAGCGTGAAGCATGGCGTTGGAACTGGGCGCGGCACCGTAGCCGAGGGGCGCCCAAGTGTGAAACGGCCAGAGTGAAACGAGGATGCCGAAGCCGAACATCAGCAGGGCGAAAATGTTATTCTGGATCGTCGCGGCGAGGGGCTGGGCGGCGAGAGTTTCGCGGAGTGTGATCAGGTCGAAGGAGTTTGCCCCGCTCTTCACGTAGAGCGCGATCAGGCCGATCAGCGAGAGCATCGCGCCGAGCGTGAGATAGATCGTGAGCTTCATCGCCGCGTAGCTGCGGTCGCGTCCGCCCCAGATGCCGACCATGATGAACGTCGGGATCAGCGCGAGTTCGTGGAAGAAATAGAAGAAGAAAACGTCGACGCTCGCGAACACGCCCATCAGGCCGCCCTGCATGATGAGGAGCAGCATGAGGTAGATTTTGAGGCGCTCGGCGCCGGATTGGATGGCGTAGAGACCGGCGGCGAGCCCGACGAGGCCGGCGAGGACGAAGAGCGGCAGCGAGATGCCGTTGAGGCCGAGGGTGAGATGGATGCCGTAGGCGTCGAGGCCGGTCGAGTAGCGCGTGAGGAAAGCGTAGCCGTGCGACGGAAGCGGCGAATCGGAGAAATGCCACCACGTGTGCAGCGCGAGCAGGGCGGGGATCGCGAAAGCGACGTAGGCGAGCAGGATCGACCAGCGCTTCGGCAGGCCGAGCGAGATGGCGAGCGCGAGCGCGAGCGGCGCGACGATCGAGACGAGGAGAGGATCGAAGGGCAGATGGCTCATCGCGAGAACGGGAGATCGGAAGCGGAGTTTACCCGCGAATTACACGAGTAAACGCGGATCGATCCGGTCGGAATTTTCACAGAAGAACGCAAAGATCGCGAAGTGGCGCACGACGACGGAGCGCTCTTGGCGTGCTTTGCGATCTTCTGTGAAAAGATCAGGGCTTGGGTGATCACGAGAGGACTCCTTTCGCGAACAGCCAGAGGACGACCACGCCGCCGAGGAACCAGTAGACGTAAACGTTGAGCTTGCCGACGTGCAGGGCGCGCGCGCCGAGGCCGAAGAGTCCGACGAAGCCCGCGAGGCCGCGGACGATCAGGCCGGCGAGGAAGATCTGCTCGAGGAAGTTGAGCAGCATCGCGAAGCGCTGCTGGACCTTCGCCACGTAATAATCGTAGGCGACGTCGAAGCTGTTGCGCAGGGCGACGAGGCTGTTGAAAAGGCCGGGAGATTTTTCGGCGAGGGTGTCGGTCGCGGCGGGCTTGTAGAGCGCGAGCGCGAGGCCGGCGCCGAGGCCGAGGATGACGAGACTCATCACGATCACACCGAGACCCTCGGCGTGCGGAATCTGCGAGAGGACGCCGGTGAAATGATTGCCGTAGATCAGGCCGGTGCCTTCGTGCGTGGTCCAGCCGCCGGCGACAGAGAGGATCGCGAGGACGACGAGCGGGAGTGTGAGGCTGAGGCCGCCTTCGTGGGCGTGCGCGGCGTGCTCGCTGCGGGGCGTGCCGAGGAAAGCGAGTTTCCACATGCGCACCATGTAGAACGAGGTGAGCACGGCGGTCGCGACGAGGAGCACGAAGACAGCGGTGTTTTTTTCCTGCGCGAGGTGAAGGATGGCGTCCTTCGAGTAGAAGCCGGAGAGGAACGGCAGGCCGGCGATGGCGGCGACGCCGATCGTGAAGGTCACGAACGTGAGCGGCATTTTCTTCGCGAGGCCGCCCATCTTGAAGATGTCCTGCTCGTGGTGGCAGCCGTGGATCACGGAGCCGGAGCCGAGAAACAGGAGGGCCTTGAAGAAGGCGTGCGTGGTGAGGTGGAACATCGCGGCACCGACGCCGGCGGCGATCACCATGGTGTGCGTCATGCCGCCCATCTCGTGCGTGATCGAGATCGAGCCGAGGCCGAAGGCGGCGACCATGTAGCCGAGCTGCGAGAGCGTGGAGTAAGCGAGAACCTTCTTGATGTCGCTCTGGACGATGGCGCAGAGCGCGGCGTAGAGCGCGGTGGCGGTGCCGACCCACATGATGACGTTGAGCGCGTCGGGAACCATGAGGACGTTGATCCGGCACAGCATGTAGATACCGGCGGCGACCATCGTGGCGGCGTGGATCAGGGCGGAGACGGGCGTCGGGCCCTCCATTGCGTCCGGGAGCCAGACTTGCAGCGGGAGCTGCGCGGATTTGCCGACGGCGCCGCAGAAGAGGAGCAGCGGGATGGCGGTGCTGAAGACGTGCTGGTCGGCGAGCGCGGAGAGGTTAACGGTGCCGTTGCTCCAATAGCACATGATGATGCCGAGGAGGAAACCGAAGTCGCCGACGCGATTCGCGATGAAGGCTTTCTTCGAGGCGGCGGCGGCGGTGGCGCGCTCGTGCCAGTGATTGATGAGCAACCAGGAGCTGAAGCCGACGAGCTCCCAGTAGATGAACATCATGAAAAGATTATCGGCGAGGACGATGCCGATCATCGAGAACATGAAGATCGAGAGGCCGCCGAAGAAGCGGGCTTTCGCGCCGTCCTCGTGCATGTAGCCGAGCGAGAAGACGTGCACGCAGAGTCCGACGATGCCGACGATGCAGAGCATGAGCGCGGCGAGGTCGTCGAACTTGATGCCGAGCGAGAGGGAGAACGCGTGGGGATCGCCGGCCGCGCCGAAGCGAATCCACTCGAGCGCGGACTCGAAGCGCTCGCCGTGGAGCGCGAGGATGAGCGCGATCGCGGCGATGGCGGCGGCGACGGCCGTCGAGAGCAGCGAGGCGAGCGTGCCGGCGCGACGCAGGAACAGCGCGATGATCGTGGCGGAGCCGAGCGGCAGGAGGAGAACGAGAATCGCGTGCTGAAGCATGCTCATCGGCGGGACGGATTCGAACCGGGACACAGAGGGCACGGAGCGCGGCCCACGGAGGGCACGGAGGCCCGCTGGTAGGCGCGAGCGAAAAGGCGTGCGTGGCTTTGGGTCATGTTTCTGAATTGCTCCGTGAACTCTGTGGCTTGGCTCTGTGGTCTCTGTGACAAGATCGGGCTCAGTTCTTCAACGCGTCGAGTTCGTCGACTTCGATCGTCTGGCGCTTGCGGAAGAGCGCGACGATGATGGCGAGACCGACGGCGACCTCGGCGGCCGCGACGGTGAGGATGAAGAACACGAAAACGTTGCCGCCCATCGTGCCGTTGAAGCGCGAGAAGGCGACGAGCGCGAGGGTCGACGCGACGAGCATGAGCTCGAGGCCCATGAAGATGATCAGCGTGTTTTTGCGCAGGAGCACGCCGTAGAAGCCGATGGCGAAGAGCAGCGCGCTCAGCGTCAGGTAGGTGTTGAGGGAAGCGGCGATCATCGGACGGAAAACGCTGACTCTGTCATTCTGAACGAAGTGACGAATCCACTTGGAGCTTCGGTGCGGGCAGGCGTGACGGAGCGCACACTGGATTCTTCGCTGCGCTCAGAATGACAAAAAAGAGGGATGCGGTGGCGTGTCATCGCGCGGTCTCCGTGGTTTCCATTTTGCGGCTGAGCACGATCACGCCGAGCATGGCGATGAGGAGCAGGAAGCCGACGACCTGGACGGGCAGCAGATAAGTCGTGAAAAGTTCGAACGCGTAGGTTTTCAGCGAGGCGGCGGGCGAGGTGCCGGCGGGCGAGGCGGCCGTGAGCAGCGGCTGCTGGTGCACGGCAAGCACGCCGACGGCGAGGAGCGCGGCGGCGACGGTGCTCGCGATGACGGTCATGCGCTTGAGCGGGCGCGGCGTGCCGTGCGTGTCGAGGAGCATCACGATGAAGAGGAAGAGCGCGGCGACCGCGCCGGCGTAAACCAGCAGGAGGACGAACGCCAAAAGGTAGGCCTCGAGGAGGACGAAGAGCCCCGCGACGCCGACGAGCGAGAGCATGAAGCACATCGCGGCGTTGACGGTGTTGCGATTCAGCACGGCGCCGAGCGCGGCGATGAGCGTGAGGAGCGCGAAGAAATTGAAGAGAACTTGGGACATCGAGGGCGGAAGCAGTCTTTTATGTCTGCCATTCTGAGCGCAGCGAAGAATCCACTTTGAGTCGCGTGGGGTGTGCCGGCCTCGGCGCGCTCACTGGATTCTTCGCTGCGCTCAGAATGACAAACATGAGAGGTGTTGGCATGAGTTTCGCCTTTCGGTCCTTCAGCTTTTCGCTCAGTGCGCGTTGCCGTGCTCTTCGGCGGATTTTTTCTTGTCCCACTTGAAGTGAGCGTCGGGGAGCGTGCCGCCGAGTTCGTAGAGGCGGGCTTTGTCGTTCACCATCTCGGCGCGCGTGTAGCCGGTCATCGTGTATTGCTGCTGGAGGAAGATCGCCTCCTCGGGGCAGACCTCCTGGCACATGCCGCAGTAGATGCAGCGGAGCATGTCGATGTCGAAGGCGCGCGGGGCTTTCTCGACGTGCGCGGTCGGCGCGGCGGGATCGATCTCGCCGGGGGTGATGCGGATCGCTTTCGGCGGGCAGACGAATTCGCAGAGCTGGCAGGAAACGCATTTCTCGCGGCCGTTCGGATCGCGCACGAGCGTCGGCACGCCGCGGTAGCCGGCGGGAATCTCGGGGCGCTGCTCGGGATACTCGAGCGTCTGCTTCTTGCGGACGAGGTGTTTGAACGTCGTCTTCAGCCCGCCCACGATCTGGGGGAGGTAGGTGCGCTCGGCGAAGGAGAGCGGCTTACGTTCGACGGGGATGACGGCCATGGGAAATGCGGGTTAGAATGCGCCCTGTTTCTGCGGCTTGAACATGAACGCCAGGTAGGCGAGCACCCCGACGGCGATCGCGCCGTAGGCGACGACACCGAGATCGAGTTCCTTGGCGGCGATCACCGCGGCGTAGAAGAGGAGGTTCGCGATGGAGAGCGGGAGCAGCGTGCGCCAGCCGAGCTTCATCACTTGATCGTAGCGGAAACGCGGAACGGTCCAGCGCACCCACATGAAGAGGAAAATCATCGCGAGCGTCTTCCCGAGGAAGATGCCGATGGAAACGATGCCGACGAAGAGCGGATGCACGGTGAACGCCCAGCCGCTCGCGTGGTGCAGCCAGCCGATGAGCGTCGAGAGCGGCAGCCACGGGAGCGGATTCCAGCCGCCGCAGAAGAGCAGCATGAAGACGGCGGAGCCGACGATCATGTGGGAATATTCCGCGACGAAGAAGAGACCCCATTTGAACGCGCCGTATTCGGTGTGGAAACTGCCGACGAGGTCCGACTCCGATTCGATCGTGTCGAACGGCTGGCGGTTCGTCTCGGCAAAGAGCGCGACGAGGAAGATGAACGCCGACAGCGGCATGAGAAAACCAAACCACATGCCACCCCAGAGACCGGGCTGGCTCTGAAACGCGACGACGCGGCCGAAGCCCATCGTGCCTTCGGTGCCGGGCGCGTTGACCCAGAGAAAAACGGGGAGCACCGCGAGTGTCATCGAGAGTTCGTAGGAGATGAGCTGCGCGGAAGCGCGGACGCTGCCGAGAAACGGATACTTCGAGTTCGACGCCCAGCCGGCGAGGATCACGGAGTAGACGCCGAGCGACGCGACGGCGAAGACGGCGAGGATGCCGATGTCGACCGGGGCGAGGCCGAGCGGGATCACGGCGCCGTTGGCGGCGAGATAGGCGCCGAAGGGAACGACCGTGACGGTCGTGAGCGCCGGAATCATCGCGAGGATCGGCGCGGCGATGAAGTAGAACTTGTTAACGTGATTCGGCGTCGAGTCTTCCTTGAAGAGCATCTTGCCGCCGTCGGCCATGACGTGGAAAATGCCGAGGCGCTGGAGGAAGCGGCCGAGGAACGGAATCCACGCGATCCACGGCACGACCGCGCGATTCGGGCCGGGGCGATCCTGGACCCACGCGGCGACCTTGCGCTCGGCCATCGAGCACGCGCCCGCGATCGGGAAAATCACGAGGATGACCGCGAGGCCTTTGAGCAGGCCTTGGACGATCGGCGGGAGGTTGAAGAAGAGGTCAGCCAACATGGCGGGAGAAAGGAGCGCGCGCGGAAAGCTCGTAGCCCTGCGCGTGAGCGCAGGGACCGAACGCGAATTTCGCGGGAAGGATGCCGCTGCTCACGCAGCGGGCTACGACGGAGGACGAAAGCGCGGCGGTGCTCATCATTTCGGCGTGCTGGCGGGCGGCGCGGGCGGTGGCGTGCTCGCAGCGGTGGGCTGCGGCGCGGCGGGTTTGTAGTGCAGCGTTTCGCCTTCGACGAAGGGCAGCGCGGCAAACGGCGTGGCGTCGAGGAGCAGGCCGGTTTCGGGAATGTTCGCGAAGGTCATCGTGCCGAGCGCGGGGACTTCGGCGGCGAGAAGCTTCCAGAGCGCGTTGATCTCGGTGGGCAGCGCGGCGGTGGCGGGCGCCCCCGACGCAGCGGCGGTGAGGCGCGAGAGGACGACGAGATCGTCGGTCGTGCCGACGGCAGCGGGAATCGCCTTCGCGAATTTCTGGATGCGGAACTGCTGGTTCACGAACGTGCCGCTTTTCTCGAAGACGGTGACGGTCGGGAAGACGACGCGGGCCACGGCCGAGGTCGGATTCGCATGCGTGCCGACGTAGATGACGGCGACCTTCGCGAGCTGGGCGGCGGTGAGGCCGCCGGCGAGGAGGTTTTCGCCGAGTGAGATGACGGCTTTGATTTTGCCGGCGTCGATCGCGGCGGCGAGGGATGTGAGCTTCTGCGTCGGCAATGCGGGCGAGCCGCCCGCGCTCCCAGGGAGAAGACCGACGATCAGCGCGCCGCGGATATTCGGTGTGCGATCGGCGGAGAGGAGGAGTTTGTCGCCGGTCCCGACGTGGCTCACGAGGTGCGTCGTCGCGCCGAGAGCGGCGGCGAGTTTCTTCGTGGCGAATTGTTCTTCGACGGAACTGCGGCCGGAAGCGACGATGGCCACGCCGACGGCGGGGTTCGGCGACCCCGCCCTACAACCAAGCAGCTCGGCGGCGGCATTGACCGCCATGTCGAGCGTGCTGTCGGTGCCGTTGACTTTGGTGGCGACGAGGCGGGACGCGTCCTTGACCTGCTTGTAGAGGACGCGGCCGCTGTCGGGCATCCACTCATCGTTCACCTCGTAGTTCTTGCGCGGCGTGATGCGATAGACGACGCCTTCGCGCGACCAGATGACGGTGTTCGCGCCGACGGAGGACTCGGTGTCGATGCTGTTGGTTTGTTTGAGAAACCAGACGCGCATCTTGAAACGGAAATCCGTCGAGGTGAGCGCGCCGACCGGGCAGAGATCGACCGTATTCAGCGAGTAATTATTCGCGAGCTGCTTGCCGGGATAGCAGGTGAGCGTGGTGTAGCTGCCGCGATCGATGAAGCCGAGGACGTCGTCCTTGGCGACCTCCTTGCAAAAGCGGATGCAGCGCGAGCAGAGGATGCAGCGCTCGTCGTCGAGCGTGACGCGCGGCCCGAGCTGGGTGCGCTTCGGCTTCACGTTTTTCGGCTCGATGTAGCGCGAGTAGCCGCGGCCGTAGCCGGTCGCCTGCTCCTGGAGTTTGCACTCGCCGGCCTGGTCGCAGATCGGGCAGTCGAGCGGGTGATTGATGAGGAGGAACTCCATCACGCCCTCGCGGCAGTCCTTTACGAGCGGGGTGTTGGTGCGGACGTGGAGGCCGGGGGCGGCGTTGGTGCCGCAGCCGATCTGCGGGCGCGGGATCCAGTTGATCTTCTGCTTGCCGGTGGCGGGGTCGACGATCGGCGCCTTCGTGGCGGGATCGACGGCGGGCATGCCCATTTCGATGAGGCACATCCGGCAGTTGCCGACGACGGAGAGCTTCGGGTGATAGCAATAATGTGGCACGTCGACGCCCACGAGGCGCGCGGCCTCGATGACGTTCGTGCCTTTCGGCACGGCGATCTCCTTGCCGTCGATGTTGACGGTGACGAGGTCGGGTTTGGGCGGAGCGATCATTGCGGAAAGGAAAATTAGTTAACCACAGATGAACACAGATGAACACAGATGCCGAACCGAACGACGGCAGCGGGTTTTAATCTGTGTCTATCTGTGTTCATCTGTGGTTTCTAAACTCAGATCAGTTCGAGGGCGTCGGTGGGCTTCGCGGTTTTTTTGGTTTCGGAGTAGGCTTTGAATTCGTCGCCGAACTTCGCGATGAAGCTCTGCGTGGGCCATGAGCAGGCTTCGCCGAAAGCGCAGATCGTCCGGCCGGGGATCTGATCGGCCACGCTCTTCAGCAACGCAGCATCCTCGGCCCGCGCTTCGCCGTGGACCATGCGGCTCGTGATGCGCTTCATCCAGAGCGAGCCTTCGCGGCAGGGCGTGCACTGGCCGCAGCTTTCGTGAGAGTAGAACGCGTTGATGTTGGCGAGGACCTCGACCATGTTGACGGTGTCGTCCATCACGATCACGCCGCCGGAGCCGCCCATCGTGCCGATCATGCCGAGCGAATCGAAATCCATCGGCACGTCCTCGACGCCCCAATCGTAATCAACCATCTCGGTGCCGACCTTGCGCTTGCCTTTGTAACGCTCGCCGAAGCGCATGATCTTCGCCGACGAGCCGCCGGGGATGACGGCCTTGAACTTCCGGCCGGGGAGCGGACCGCCGCAGACGTCGTTGAGCAACTGGCCCATCGTGATCTTGCCGGCTTCGAACTCGTAGTAACCGGGGCGCTGCACGTGGCCGCTCACACAAAAGATGCGCGTGCCGGTGTTGTTCGGCGTGCCGATCTTCGCGTAGGCGTCGCCGCCGTGCTCCGCGATATACTTCACGTGGCAGAGCGTCTCGACGTTGTTCACGATCGTCGGGCACTGGTAGAGGCCGAGGACCGCGGGGAAATAGGGCGGCTTGATGCGCGGGTACGCGCGTTTGCCTTCGAGCGATTCGATGAGGCCGGTCTCCTCGCCGCAGATGTAGGCGCCGGCGCCGCGGTGTACGAAGATGTCGCACGAGTAGGTCGTGCCGCAGATGTTGTTGCCGACGAAACCAGCGGCCCGCGCCTCGGCGATCGCCTTCTCGAGGATGCGCGCGCCGTGCGGCATCTCGCCGCGGATGTAGATGTAGGCCTGCTTCACGTTGTTCGCGAAGCACGAGATCATCGTGCCCTCGATTAACTGATGCGGATCCTGATGCATGATGTAACGATCCTTGAACGTGCCCGGCTCGGACTCGTCGGCGTTGACGATCAGGTAAATCGGTTTGCCGCTCTTGCGGTCGACGAGACCCCACTTCACGCCGCACGGGAAACCCGCGCCGCCGCGACCGCGCAAGCCGGCCTTTTTCACTTCGTCGATGAGCGCCTGCGGCTGCATCGTGACCGCCTTCTTGAGGACTTCGTAGCCGCCGTTGCGCAGGTAGCACGCGAGGTCGGTCGTGTAGCCGGGCTCGTCGATGTGACGGAAGATGATGCGGCGTTGTTCGGGAGCGGGCATGTGGAACGGAAAGTTTTTAACCACAGATGGACACAGATGAACACAAATGCCCGGACCGCATGCCCGGGCGCCTCGGTTCGAATCTGTGTCGATCTGTGTTCATCTGTGGTTGAAAAGGGGTCGGGCTCACCGGCGCTTGGCGGCTTCGGCTTTGATTTGATCCGAGAGCTGCTTGGCTTTCGCGCAGTCGACGTTTTCGTGGAGGTCGTCGTCGATCAGCACGACGGGCGCGGTGCCGCAGCTCGCGAGGCACTCGACGAATTCCACCGTCACTTCACCGTCGGGCGAGATGTGCGTCGGACCGGCCTGCGTGTTGAATTCCTTCTCGAACGTCTCGCAGGTTTTGTAGCCGCCCTTGAGCGCGCAGGAGAGCGTGCGGCAGACTTTGACGTGACGCCGGCCGATCGGCTGGCGCCGGAACATCGGGTAAAACGTCACGACTTCGTAGACGTTGATCGGCTCGATCTCGAGTTTGGTCGCGATCCACGTGATCGCCTCCTCGGGGATGTAGCCGACGTCCTCCTGGATCAGGTGCAACAATGGCAGCGTGGCACTGCGTTTCACGGGGTAATGCGTGATCGCCTCGTCGATGCGCTGGAGAGTTTCGGGCTTGAGATTCATTCTGGCTGAAAAGTAGCGAGTAGTGAGTAGCGGGTAGCGAGTAGATCGGAGACGCAACGATGCGCACCGCCGTGGTGCGGCATGCTCGCTACTCGCTGCTCGGTCCTCGCTACTGTTTTCATCGGTCGCACTCGCCCATGACGAAGTCGAGCGAGCCGAGAATCGCGACGACGTCGGAGATCAGGATGCCCGTGCAAAGCTTCGGGACGATCGAGAGGTTGCAGAACGAGGGGGAGCGGATCTTCAGGCGCCACGGCACGCCGCCGCCTTTACTCACGACGTAGAAGCCGAGGATGCCCTTCGGGTTCTCCGCTTCGAAATACACTTCGCCGGCCGGCATCTGCGGGCCTTCGGTCACGAGCATGAAGTTCTGGATCAGCTCTTCCATCGAGCTGAGAACTTTTCCCTTCGGCGGACCGAAAATCTTCTTCGCGTCCTTCGCATACCAGTCCCCGCCCGGGAAATTTTTGATGATCTGCCGGATGATTCTCACCGACTGGCGCATCTCCTCGCCACGGACGAGGTAGCGGTCGTAGCTGTCGCCCTTCGTGCCGACCGGCACGTCGAACTCATACTGCTCGTAGCCGGAGTAGGGCTTGTCCTTGCGGAGATCGAGTGCGACGCCGGAACCGCGGAGATTCGGGCCGGTGAGACCGTAGGCGATCGCATCGGCCTTCGTGATCACGCCGACATCGACGGTGCGATCGAGGAAGATTTTATTTCGCGTGAGCAACGCGAGGATCTCCTCGAGCGCCGGAAGAAACTCGTCGCAGAACTTCCCCACCCGCTCGAGCCAGCCGGCGGGCACATCCCGCGTGACGCCGCCGATGCGGGTGTAACTCGTCGTGAAACGCGCGCCGGTGAGTTCTTCGAAAAGTTTGTAGAGGCCTTCGCGCTGGTTGAGCGAAAGCACGAGGACCGTCCACGCGCCGACATCGAGGCCGAACGCGCCGAGGCCCATCAGGTGCGACGAGATGCGCGCCATCTCCGCCGTGAGCACGCGGATCGCCTGACAGCGCGCGGGCACTTCGAGTTTCGCGAGCCGCTCGACGGCGATGGCGTAGGCCATGTTGTTCGCGAGCGGCGCGAGATAATCCAACCGGTCCGTGTAGGGCACGAACTGGTTGTAAGTCATGTTCTCGGCGATCTTCTCGTCGCCCCGGTGCAGGTAGCCGATGACGGGGTCGGCCTTCGTCAGGATTTCGCCGTCGAGTTCCATCTGAATGCGCAACACGCCGTGGGTCGAGGGATGCGACGGGCCCATCGAGAGCGACATCTTGTCGCCGGAAAACTCCGGCTCGGCGGCGGGCGCACTCGCGGCGCCGGCGGCGACTTTGGCGGAGGTGTCGGGAACTGAAAATTCGGTGGCCATCGGTTCGATCAGAGTTGCCCGCGAATCACGCGAAACATCGCGAATAAATTCATCAGAACGGATTGGGAATTCGGGTTCATTCGCGTCATTCGCGGGAGATTCAGCGCTGCGGTTTCTCCTCGCGCTCGCTCCAGCTTTCGTCCTTCGCGCGCGGTTCGGCTTCGGTGAGATTGATCTCCCCCGGCGAGGTCACGAACGGGCCGCCCATCATCGGCGCGGCGATCACCGGCGTGTGCGTTTCCTCGACGATCTCGGCGTCGGGCAACGTGGTCTCGACACCCGCGAGCGGGAACTCTTTTCGCAGCGGCCAGCCGGGATAACCGTCCCACATCAGAATGCGACGCAGGTCGGGATGCCCCTCGAATTTGATCCCGAACATGTCGTAGCACTCGCGCTCGTGCCAGTTCGCGCCCGGCCAGAGGCTGACGACGCTCGGAGCCGACGGCTCGCTGTCGCTCGCGCAATTCGCCGCGACGCGCACGTAGTTTTTCCCCGTCGTCGAGTAAACGTGATACACCACCGTGAACCGCGGCGAGGCGCCCTCGGCCCAGTCGATCGCCGTCAGGTCGCTGAGCAGATCGTAACCGCTCTCGTCGCGCAGCGCTTTCAGCACGGCCACGACTTCGCCGACGGGCACATCGATCGCCGCATGGTCACTGCTCGGGCGGTCGGTCATCCGCGGGAATTTTTCGCGCAGGGCGTTCACGGCGTCGATGGGTGCGGTCATGCGGCGGAAAAGCTAAGAGCTGAGAGTTGAGAGCTGAGAGCCCAAACCGCCCGTCCGATCCAAGCACGCGAAAGCACCTCGGCCGGTGCTCTAGACTCTAGGCTCTGAACTCTGGACTTCATCATGCGCATTGCTCAGGCGGACTCCTTGAAAAGGTTGTTCGATGCGGGCTCTTTGCGGATCTTCGCCTGGAGCTTGATGATCGCGTCGAGGATGGCCTCCGGGCGCGGCGGGCAACCGCTGATATAGACGTCGACGGGCACGATGCGATCGACGCCCTGCAGCGTCGCGTAGCTGCGATACATGCCGCCCGAGCTGGCGCACGCGCCCATGGCGATGACCCACTTCGGCGCCATCATCTGGTCGTAAATGCGACGGAGCTGCGGCGCCATCTTGTAGGTCACCGTGCCGGCCACGATCATGCAGTCCGACTGGCGGGGGGAAAAACGCATCACCTCGGCGCCGAAGCGCGCGATGTCGAAACGCCCGCTGCCGACGTGCATCAATTCGATGGCACAGCACGCGAGGCCCATCGGCATCGGCCAGATCGAGTTCGTCCGAATCCAGTTTATCACCGCATCGGCGCGGGTGACGACGACTTCGCCCTCAATCTTGCTGTTGTAGCCGAGCTCGGTGTTCGAAGTGACCATGTGGGAGAGGCGTGTGTAAGGAGAAAATCCGTAGAAGAGTTGTGTCCGCTCCCCGCTGCCGCAAGACGGTTTTGGAGAAATTTCCGCTGCGCCGGTGCAAATCGCACGCCAAACGCCTCTGCCGTTCGCGGCAGCGACGGATGGCGGAGAGGGAGGGATTCGAACCCTCGGTAGCCTTTCGACTACACGTGATTTCCAATCACGCACATTCGACCACTCTGCCACCTCTCCGGTAGTCCGGCCGGCCCGCCTGCGCGAGCCTGCCATCTGTCGAAGGGGCGAAAGAAAGGCCTGCGCGTGCGGGCGGTCAACGCGGAATTACCGCGGCCCTGCCACCGCGCCCCCCCAAGAAGACCCGCTGACGCCCTCGCCCACGCCCGCGCCACGCACCGTTTACGGACGCGCCGCCGGTTTCCCCAACTGCGCCAATTCTTTCTGCACGCGCGTGAAACGCTGCTCCACCTCCGGGTCGCGCGCATGACGGCGTCCGCGCTCCGCCAGCTCGCGCGCGGGCTCCACGACGCCGTTCAACACGTCGAGCTGGATGGTGCGCAGGAGCAGCAACGACTGGTCCGGGAAACGGGCGACGCTTTCGTTCAACTGCGCGAGTGCGCCGCCCGAGGGCGGGGCCGCGGCGTGCGACCAGGTTTCCACCTCGATGCCGTCGGCGACCGAAATGGCCGGCTCCTGCTGACGTGCCGCGGCGAGCGGTGCCAGGATTTCGCTCACCTGCCTCGGCGTGAACTTCGCCCCGGCCGCGCCACGCAACGCATCCTCATAACGCAGGCGCGCGAGTTCCACGCAGGCGCGCGGACGGTCCATCCCCTGCGACGCAGCGGCTTCGAGCAACCGCCGCGCCTCCGGCGCGTGCCCGGCGTCCGCTTCGAGCAGGCCGAGCAGCGCGAGCAAGGTCGGATCGCCCTCGCCTTCGCCCGTCGAAGTCCTTCGCAGCGTGTTGCGGGCTTGTTCGGCATACTTCGCCGTGAGTTCCGGCATCGCCACCTTCACATAGTTCACCGCCATGCGCTCCCAGTCGCCGCGCAGCCGCGCGATTTCGCGACCCGTCGCCTCCCTCACCTCGAAGGCCGGTAGTTCGGTGAGATTGTCGGCGCGCAGCCGCACGGCTTTTTTAGCCGCCACCGGCAGATATTTTTGCAGCGCCCGCTGATTTTCGATGAAGCCCTGACCGAGGCACTCGCGGAACAGCGCCTCGCTCAGCGGCTCTTTTTCCAGCCGCTCGATCAGCGTCCATAGTCCTTCTCGGCGTCGTGCGTCATCGGTCGCGAGCGCCCAGCGCACGAACAACGCGCACTGGGCCCGCCACGCGTCGTCCTTTCCCGCTTCGGGTGCCGGCCGGTACGCGAACAGCTCATCTGGCGTCACCATCGCCCTCTGCTCCTCCTGTTGCTTCACGAGCTTCTGCGTGGCGTCCTCCGATATCCAAATCAGCGCCGGAAGATCGATCCACGTGTCCTGATACGTCGCGCCGGCCAGCAGTTCCATCACGCCGGTCACGAACCATTCCGGCAGCACCGGTTGGCGGCGGTGCAGCAGAAAATACACTCGATCCGGGTCCAGCCCGAAACGCAGCTCCACCGGCCGGGCGCCCGTGCCCCTCGCACCGCCGCCCAGGTAATGCCCCCCGCCGACGACCGGCGGCGGCTCGAGATCCACGATGCCGGTCAGCACGTCGACATCCGAGAAACGCAGGTTTGGCAGGAAACGCACCTCCGCCGGCAGCTCGGCCGCGGCGCCATCGGGCGATGCCCGGGCCTTCGCTTTTGCCTGCCGTTTCCTCTCCTCGATCAACCCCGTGAGAATGTCCCGCGCCCGCACAAACGGCAGCTTTTCATCATAGAGGATCTGCACCTCCGGCACCGAAAATCGCGCGCGCAACCGCTCCGGCACCACCGCCGACAACAGTTCATCCAACCGGTGAAAACGCCGGATGAACTCTTCGGTCGACGAATCGTCGACCGCCGACAAGACCTCGAGGCCCTGCACTTTCGCGTAGCGCCACGGGATCGGCAGCTTCGCCTCCACGAAATACGGCGGCAGCCGCACGATGGTTTTGTCCGCCGGTTCGTCCGCCGGGGCGCCAGCAACCACGCCCACCCCGCAGGCCATGCACCATGCCGCTCCGATTCGCGCGCACGCGCCGAGCCACGAATTGACCACGGGGAGATTCCGGCGGGACTTTCCAATCATCATGATGCGTCGCTGATTTCGTTGGTTTTTACGTTAAAACGCGAGCCGCGGATGCGCCCGTGGTCCCGGAAACAACTCGCGGTTGCCATCCGGCCGCAGGCGTTCGACATTTCCGCCCTTCCGCTCATGTCCGCCGAACTCTCCGACCTCTACCAGCAGGTCATCCTCGATCACAACAAGCGCCCCCGCAATCGCGGGAAGTTGCCCACCGCGAATCGCGTCGCCCACGGCGACAACCCCTCGTGCGGCGATCAGTGCAGCGTTTACCTCCGCCTCGAACCCGGCGCGGGCGGCACACCCGAGCGCATCGCGGAAATTTCGTTCGACGGCTCCGGCTGCGCGATCTCGCAAGCGAGCGCCTCGCTCATGACGACCCAGCTCAAAGGCAAGACCGCCGCTGAAGCCGAAAAACTCTTCGGCGAATTCCACGACATCGTTACCAGCGGCCATGCACCTGAAGAGATCAGCGACCTCGCCGCCTTTGCCGGCGTGCACTCGTTTCCCGCGCGCATCAAATGCGCCACCCTCGGCTGGCGCGCCGCGCTCAACGCGCTGAAAAACGATCCCACCGAGGCGACGACGGAGAGTCACAACGACTGACCGCACGCCCGATGCGCCCGCGGGTTTTCCTTTCGCTCTTCACCTTCTCTCTCAGCGCCGCCTTGGGCGCGAGCGAGCCGACCCTGGCCGAATTGAAGGCCAAGGCCCAGGCCGGCGACGTCCATGCTCAGCTCATTCTCGGCGGGAAATACGATGCGGGTCGCGGCGTTCGCCAAGATCTCAAGGAAGCGTTCCGCTGGTATGAAATGGCCGCCAAAGTCGGCGATCCACTCGCGCTAAACAATCTCGGCAGCCTCTACCTCGAGGGCGGTGGCGTGCGTCAGGACTACGCCAAAGCCTTGGACTACTTCCACCAGGCCGCCGCAAAGGGTAACCATGAGGCCGAATGCAGCGTCGGCCTGATGTACGATAACGGCTGGGGCATTGCACGGAGCGCTGCCGAGGCCAACGCGTGGTATCGCAAAGCCGCCGACGGCGGCGACACAAACGCCATGTATAATCTCGGCCTTAGCTGCACCAGCGGCAGCGGCCAGCCGGTCGACCTGTCCGCCGCTTTCGCATGGTTCGAAAAAGCCGCGGAAAAAGGTCACGCCAAAGCCCAGCTGAAAACCGGTTTTGCACTCTATAACGGCGTCGGCGTCGCCCCCGACCCCGCGAAAGCAGTGGTTTGGTATCTTCGGTCAGCCAAACAGTGGAACGCGGAGGCGCTCGCCAACCTCGGCCTCGCTTATCGCGACGGCAAAGGCGTGTCCGCGAATCAGGTCGAAGCCTTCGCGTGGCTCGATCTTGCGCGTTTCGCGACGCAGCAGTCGAAGGACATGAATACCAAGTGGGGCATCAGGCGCGAACTTGACCAATTGCGTTCCAGCCTCTCACGCGCCGAACTCAAAGCAGGCGAGGCACGGAGCAAACAACTCGACGAGGAACTCCGTTCCCCGTCGCCCGATAGCTAGACCCTCCACCATCTATCCACCCCTTTCTGATGCCCACTTGGCCCACCGTCCGCGCCGATTTTCCGATCCTCCACCAGCAGGTCCACGGCAAGCCCCTCGTCTACCTCGACAGCGGCGCCACCGCGCAAAAACCCCGCGCCGTCATCGACGCTCTCGTCCGCTACTACGAGCGCGACAACGCCAACGTCCACCGCGGCCTCCACGCGCTCTCCATGCGCGCGACCGACGCTTACGAAGGCGCGCGCACCCGTGTCGCGAAATTCCTCAACGCGGCCGATCCCGCCGAAATCATTTTCACCCGCGGCACCACCGAAGGCATCAACCTCGTCGCCCGCAGCTACGCCGCGATCCTGAAGCCCGGCGATGTCATCCTCGCCACGGAAATGGAGCACCACTCCAACATGATTCCGTGGCAACAGCTCGCGAAGGCCACCGGCGCCACGCTCCGCTACGTGCCCGTGCTCGGCGCCGATGCCGAAGGCGGCCTCGATCTCGCCGCGCTCGACACCCTGCTCACGCCGCAGGTGAAGCTCTTCGCGTTTACCCACATTTCAAATACGCTCGGCACGATCAACCCCGTCGACGAACTCTGCCGCCGCGCCCGCGCCGTCGGCGCCGTCACCGTGATCGACGCCGCGCAATCCATCGGCCACGCGCCGATCGACGTCCGCGCGCTCGGCTGCGATTTCCTCGCGTTCTCCGGCCACAAGATGTGCGGCCCCACCGGCATCGGCGCGCTCTACGGCCGCCTCTCGCTGCTCAACAACCTTCAACCCACCGAAACCGGCGGCGGCATCGTCGTCACCGTTCATTACGACAGCGCCACGTGGAAACCCGCGCCCGAGCGCTTCGAAGCCGGCACGCCCAACATCGCCGGCGCCATCGGCCTCGCCGCCGCCTGCGACTACCTCGACGCCCTCGACCGCACCGCGATCGCGAAACACGACAGCGAACTCGGCCGCCTCGCCGTCGAAAAACTCTCCGCCCTCCCCGGCATCCGCATCATCGGCCCCGCCGCCGGCGCGACGCGCGCCGGCCTCGTGAGTTTCGCGTTCGCCGATGTACACGCCCACGACGTCGTCACCTTCGCCGACGAAGACGGCCTCGCCCTCCGCGGCGGCCACCACTGCAATCAGCCCCTGATGCGCAAGCTCGGCCTCACGAGCACGACGCGCGCGAGCTTCTACGTCTACAACACGCCCGAGGAGATCGACGTGCTCGTCGCCTCGATCCGGCGCATCCAGAAATTCTTCGGCGCCTAAGTAGCGCCGGCATCCTGCCGGCATTCCGTGTAGGGCGGGGTCTCCGAACCCCGCCGTCACACGTCTCATTCGCCGCAAGCTCGCGCCCCGCCTGCCGCCTCGGCGCGTGCACGACCACGCACCCACTGCGCATTACCCTCCGCGCTCCCGCCGTTTCGCCGCGATCGCCTTCAGCTCCTTCACCGCGAGCAAATCCTTCTCCCGTCCCACCGCCTCCTTCGCGGCGATCAGATCTTCGAGCGAAATCACCTGATATTTTTTCCCGTCCACCTCATAAATCTCCGCCCTTTCCTTCAGCCGCTGAAAGTCACCGACCCCGAGCACCGAGGTCAAAACATCGACGATACCGATGTCGGTCTGGAGAGATAAATTTTGAAGCGCGACACCCGGCTTGGGGTGATCGAGAAACGAAAGGCGTTGCGGCGTGATCCGATGCTTCGGATTCCAGTCCGTCAAAGCTTGCCGCAGCAGTTCGACATTTTCCGTGGTAAGCACCGCGCAAACGTCCAAGTCGCGCGTGATGAGCGATGAACCGTGGGTCAGCGCAGCGTAACCGCCGATGACCACGAAATCCAAGCCCGCATCAGTCAGCCGGTTTAGAAGTCGATGGAATTCCTGCATCGCGAGCAATTCTCGCCGCCTCCAAAGCCGAAGCAAACTCCAGCGCCGCATCATGCTGTTTCCAGCGCTCGGCGACCGGCAAGGCCAGGAGGGTGTCCAGCATATCTATATCGAATCCCGCACGGCGGGCCGCTTCGATCGCTGCATCCTCGGTCGAATTCATTGTGCACATAAAGTGACCGCAAAGCATGCTGTCGCAAAGTCTATTCTCTGCCGGAATCTCCGTCCGTCCGCTGCCCACCCTGTCCTCCCTTCGTCCTCCAGCGTGGAGACTCCGACACCGTGAACTCGCCGCCAGCGTCGCGGTCCCTCACCGTGCCTGTCCATGTTTCTCCGTCTGTCCACGCGACTCCTCGCGTTTCGCCGGCTCGCGCTCGGTTCACTCGTGTTGTGGCCTCTCCTCCTCGCGCACGCGGAGACACCCGCTCCGACCGACCGCGCCGACGATCCCGCCGCGCCGCCCGCCTTCTCTCCTCGCCCCGTCGCCGATCTCACCGAGGCCCAGATCGCCCTCGCCCGCGCCGGTTTCTCCTGCGGCCCCATTGACGGCGTCGCCGGCGCGCAGACCGCAGCCGCTCTGCGCGCCTTCCAGGAGCGCAATCAACTCCGCCCCACCGGCCAACTCGACGCCGCCACGCGCGAACAGCTCGTTCTCCTCACCGAGCCGCTCACCACCCTCACGCTTTCCGCCATCGACGCCGCCACGTTTCGTCCCGTGCCCGACACCTGGCTCGGCAAATCCGAGCAACCCACGCTCGCCTATGAATCCGCGCTCGAGTGGGCCGCCGAGCACAGCCACGCGCACCCGAATCTGATCCGCCAGCTCAACCCTTCGCTCGATTTTGCCCAACTCCTCCCCGGCGCCCGTCTCACCGTGCCCGCGGTCGATCGTGTCGCGCTCCCCACGCGGATCAATCAACTGCACATCTACCTCGCCGCCCACATGCTCGAAGCCTTCGACGCCGAGGGAAACGTTATCGCCCATTTCCCCGTCAGCATCGCGCAGCGGGTCGAGAAACGCCCGCTCGGCGAACTCCACGTTGCCGTCGTGATTCCCGACCCCGACTATACTTTCGATCCGGAAATATTTCCCGAATCCGCCGAAGCCCGCGACCTCGGCCGCAAACTCCACCTTGCGCCCGGACCCAACAATCCGGTCGGTGTCGCGTGGATCGGCCTCGACCGCGCCGGCTACGGCATCCACGGCACGCCGCATCCCGAAAAAGTCGGCCGCACGGAATCCCACGGCTGCTTCCGCCTCGCCAACTGGGACGCCCGCACGCTCCTCGACGCCGCCCGGGTCGGACTTCCGGTCGTGATCGAGCCGTGACGTCCGACAGCCCCGTTAATCGCCACCGTGGTCAGCCATCGCGCATTGCGCCGTGGCCGGCGGGTCGCCTCGGTCCGCTTGGAGGCTGTCAGAGTTCTCACTCGCCTTCCCTCCAGCCGATGAACCACGCATGACCGCATTGGACTCGATCGGCGCGAGCGTGTAGCCAACACCCGAGCGATTCTGGATCCACGCTCCCTCGCCGACCGAGTCGCCGAGTTTTTTTCGCAGCCGCCAGATGTGCGTCTCCACGGTTCGAGTGTTGGGCAGGGACGTGTAGCCCCAGACCGCATCGAGCAATTGTTCGCGCGAAACGGGGCGGCCCATTTCACGGGCCAGCACTTCGAGGATGGCGTACTCGGTCGCGGTCAACGCCAGGGGTGCGCCCGCGCGCTCGGCGTTTTTCGCCACCAGATCGATCGTCACGTCGCCGCGCTGCAAACGCTGCGGGGCCGCCTTCCCTTTGCTCGTCCGGCGCAAAAGTGCCGCCACGCGCACGACCAATTCGCGCGGGTCAAACGGCTTCGCCATGAAATCGTCCGCGCCCAGCATCAGTCCTTTGATTCGGCGCTCCGGTTCACCGTGCGTGCTCAACATTAAAATCGGCGTCATCACGCTGCGCCGCCGCAGGATCTCCAGTGCCTCGAACCCTCCCATCTCGGGCATGTTGACGTCCATGACGATCAGCGCCGGCTGTTCCCTCGTTGCGATGCGCAACGCCTCTCCACCGTCCACCGCTTCGAGCAACCGGTAATCGGCGCGCCGCAGCAACTCCACGATCATCGTGCGGATCAGGTGATCGTCCTCCACGACTAAAATTTTGGAGCCGGGGGTGATCGAAGAAGCGAGGGAATTGGAGTCAGTCACTGCCTTAGTATCGGCCGCGGCTCACCAGCCAACAACCGGATTGTGACCGTTTCGTGATCGTTTTTTGCCATTCGCTGCGCAATCGGTGTTTCGCAGCGGCCACGCGCGCTTACCGCCGTTTTTGGCAAGTATAGCCGTTGACCCGCGCTCGTTCCATTTACGGCCTTTTATCGCAGAAACTGGAGCAAACGGTCGTTTCGAGCACGCATTCCAAACGAACCCGCGACTGTGCGCCGAACCTCCGGCCGTTGTGATCGTATTGTGATTGGTGCCTTCGGCAAGGCGCGCCGAAACACATCGCACGGACCGATCCCGCGTCCGTTGCACCAGCCCGAGGAAATCATCTCCGCGGGCAAACACCATAAACATGACATCAAGCTCCTCGATCATTCGTTCTATCCGCGTCCTACCGGCTCTGGCCGGCGCCGCTCTCGGACTCCTTTCCACGAAAGCCTCCGCGGCGGTCACGTGGCATGACGTCCAATTCGGCGGCTTCGCCAGCCAGGGCTTCCTAGCCAATACCGGCGTCAACAACTACCTCGGCGACACGAGCAATGGCACCTCCGACTTCCGCGAATACGCGGCCAACGCCTCCTACTCGTTCGGCAAATTCCGGGTCGGCGCACAGGTCTTTGGCCAGGAACTCGGCGCCTACGGCAACGACAAGGTTAAGCTCGACTGGGCTGTCGCCGACTACCAGCTCGCGCAGTGGTTTGGCGTCCGCGTTGGCCGCGTCAAGATGCCCCGCGGCCTCTATAACGAGGCGCTCGATCTCGATTCGATCCGGCCGTTTGTCCTCCTTCCGCAGAGCGTCTACGATGCCCGGCTCCGCGACTTCAACGCCGCGATCAACGGCGGCATGATTTACGGCAATGTCGGCCTCCGCAAATTCGGCAACCTCGATTACAAGGCTTTCTATGGGGATATCCCGATGTCCGTAAATTCCGGCGCGGGCGACTACCTGAACACCGGCCTCGCCGCGCAGAATCTGGCGATCGGGATGGATCACACGCTGGGCGGCTCCCTCTTCTGGAACACGCCTCTCGCCGGTCTGCGCGCCGGCTACTCCTACAGCGAATTCGCCGGCCTCAACACGAATCGGCGCATCGCTTTCGGCACCTTCTCCTTCGACTACACCAAAACCGCGGACTATTATAAACGCCATCTCGTCTCCTTGGAATACTCCCGCGGCGACTGGGTGTTCGCCGCCGAGGCGGGCCGCGAGCGGGCCGACTTCCTCCTCGTGGGCTTCGGTCCGAACTCGTATCTGCCGGCAAAAATCGACTATGCCTACGCCTCCGCGTCACGTCGCATCAACACCTGGCTCGAACTCGGCACCTACGTCAGCTATTCGCAGGATCGTCAGGCCACCAACCCGCTGCTGCGCCAAGCCGACTACGCGCTCAGCACCAAGTTCGACGTCACCGCGCACCTCGTTTTTAAGCTCGAGGGTCACTACTTGAACGGGGCGGGCAAGATCTTCGACACTACGGCGCAGCCGCAGCCGCTTGCGAAGCGCGACGCCGAGTGGTGCATGATTGCTGCCAAGGCGACCTACTCGTTCTGAACCACGACCCTATTCCGGTTCGACCGACCTGACCCATGAAAAAGCACTTTCTACCTCTTCTCTTCGCCGCCGCACTCGCATGCAGCGTGTCACTCGAAGCCGCGCCCGCACTCGCCGGCCACCCTGGCTTGAAAGGCCAGGCGCTCGACGCCGACGCCGTCAAGGCCGTCCTCCTCGGGAAACGTGTCACCATCGGCGATGCCCGTGTGGTAATCGTCATCGCCAAGGGTGGCGCCGCGCAGGATGCATTTCTTCAGGCCAACGTCGCGATGACCACGAACCAGTTTCAAAACCACTGGCGTCGCCTGTTCATGACCGGCGGCGGCTCCGCACCGAAGATCGTCGAGACTGAGGCCGACGCCGTGAAGCTCGCCGCCGAGACGACCGGAGCGATCGCGATCGTCGACTCCGCCGGCGCCGGCAATCTCGCCGTGCTCGCGCAGTAAACGTACCTCGAGAACTCTCCCGCCGCTCCTCGAGCCCACGCGCGCCAGCTCCGCATGACGCGCGTGGTATTGCCGGCCCCCCTGCGGTGGGCCTGCCATCGCCGATCGCGCACCCATCGTGAACCCTGTCCTCGAAATCCAATCCAGCCGCCGCTCGCTCGCGCCGCTCGCGCGAACCTTCGCTTCCGCCGCCTTGTGATCAACTTGTGACCACGGCCCCGGCCGAGTGGGCCGACGATTGGGATCCTCTCCCTGCTATTCCGCTCTTTTCGTTCCGCTCCTCCTTCGAATTTTCGACCAATACCATGAGCCCGTCTCGTTCCGCCCACAGCCTGAGTTTTCGTCAAACCATCTTCGCCGTCACCGCCTGCTTCGCGCTCGTGACCGTCGGCGTCGGCGTCCTTGCCACCGTCTCGGGCGGATACACCCGCCAAGGCAGTCACCAGACGAAAACGCTGACCACCCAGTTCCTCCCCGGCCTCGTCAGCCTCGCCCGTCTGCATCAAGCCGCACTCGACCTCAAGAGCATCACTTTCCAATTCGCGCTCGCGAAGGATGACGCCGGCATGAACACCCAGAAACAGGCGTTCCAAAAGCGAAGTGCGGAAGTGAGCCGCAGCCTCGACGAACTCAAGACCCTCGCCAGCGATGAAGTCAGCATCCGCCTCATCGCCGCGCTCGGCGAAGCCATTGCCGGCTACCGCGACTCTGCCGAGACCTTCCAGACGCAGCTCCGCGGCGGCGATTTCGAAAAGGCCATGGCCACGCTCGACCAGAAAGTCGCGCCCGCCCAGCTGAAGGTCGAGACCGCGCTCCAAAGCTTGAACGAACAGTATTTCGCCCTGTCCCGCGGCGCCGGCGTCACCACCCTCGCGGTCATGGCAAAGACCGACCGCTTCGGCACCATCGGCTCCTCGGTGCTCGGCGGCCTCACGTTTCTCTGCCTCGTCATCACCATCGTCGCCACCCGCGGCATCGCCCGCCGTCTGCGCGAGACCAATCGTGCCCTCAACACCTCCACCGGCATCGTGCAGGCCAATGCCGCCTTGGTCGCCAGCTCCAGCCACGCGCTCGCCGAAGGTTCCAGCTCGCAGGCCGCCTCCCTCGAGGAAACCAGCGCCTCCCTCGAGGAGTTGAACAGCATGACCAAGCGCAACGCCGAGAGCGCCCAGCAGGCCAAGTCTGCCGCCACGCAGGCCCGCACCTCCGCCGACGACGGCTCCGCCCAGATGCAGTCCATGGCCACCGCCATGGCCGCCATCAAAGCCTCCTCCGACGACATCGCCAAAATCATCAAGACGATCGACGAGATCGCGTTTCAGACGAACATCCTCGCCCTCAACGCCGCCGTCGAAGCCGCCCGCGCCGGCGAGGCCGGCATGGGCTTCGCCGTCGTCGCCGAGGAAGTCCGCGCCCTCGCCCAACGCTCCGCCACCGCTGCCAAGGAAACCGCCGCCAAGATCGAGGACTCCGTCGCCAAGAGCCAGCAAGGCGCGCAGATCAGTGATCTCGTGGCGAAAAGTTTCGCCACCATCCAGCAGCAAATCCGCAGTCTCGATACGCTCGTCGGCGAGATCGCCACGGCTTCCCACGAACAAACCCAGGGCCTCGGTCAGGTCACCAGCGCCGTCTCGCAGATGGATAAGGTTACTCAGGCCAACGCCGGCAGCGCCGAGGAGACTGCCGCCGCTTCGCAGGAACTGAATGCCCAGGCCGTCGTCCTCACCGAAGCCGTCGCCAGCCTGCAAACCTTGATGGGCGACCACGGCTCCGCCGGTTCGGCGTCCGCTCCCGTCCCCGCCCGCGCGCCCAACGCGGTCCTCAGCGTCCCTTCGCGCCTTCGCCGCAGCGCGCCCCCGGCAAAGAAGAACACCACGCTCACCGCGCGCACCCTGGCTTCCGCCCCTTCGCCCGCCGAAACCGAAGGCGTCGGTCCCGGCGACTTCTTCCAGAACACCTGATCGCCCACCACCATGAGCACCGCTTCTCCTCTCGCCGAAAATCTCGGTGCCTCCCTCGCCGGCAAATACCTCACCGTCGTCCTCGACCACGAGGCCTATGGTATCGCCGTGCTGAAGGTCCGGGAGATCATCCGCCTTCAGAAAATCACGCCCGTCCCGCAGATGCCGCCTTACGTTAAAGGCGTCATCAACCTGCGCGGCCGCGTGATCCCCGTGATCGACCTGCGGGTGAAATTCGGCCTCGCGGCTGCGCTGACCGAGCGCACCTGCATCGTCGTCGTTCAGGTTCGCCTGCGCTCCGAACCGACCGTCCATATGGGCCTCATCGTCGACAGTGTTGAAGAGGTCGTGACCCTCACCGCCGAGGAGATTCAGCCCACGCCCGATTTCGGCGTGGCCGTCGACACCTCCTGCCTGCTCGGCATGGCGAAAGTCAAAGGACAGGTGAAAACGCTTCTCGATCTCGACCGCGTTGTCGCGCTCGAAACCCTGCAGGTCATCGCCCGCACCGTCGCCGGCGTGCCCTGATCTCTGCCGCTCTTCGGCGCCACTCCTCCCCGGCACCCGCTCTCAGCGCATGAGATCGCGCCAGCCCTTTTTCAGCCCCTCGATCGGCGCGAAGATCTCCTTGCTCGCGGTCTGCCCGGTTCTCACCGCCCTCGCCACTGTGTTCGCCACCATTCTGGTGCAGGACCGCCGTCTCGCCAAAACCGTCGACCCCACCATCCGCCAGCAGGCGTTCAGCGAGGCAGCCAAGATCGCCAAGAACGTTTGGCTGCTCTGCACCAAAACCGAAGCCCGTAGCCAGAAAGACATCACCTACACCCTCGTTGTCGCCCACGATCTCCTCGCGCAAGGCCGGCGGCCTTCGGCTGTCCACGGAACCGATGACTTGGCAGACGATCAACCAGCTCACCCAACCGTCCGCTCCGCTCGCGTTACCGAGAGTCACTATCGGCGCGGTCTGGCCCAGTCAGAATCCCGCCGCCATCGGGCCTACTCCGCCCGTCGATGACATTCACCGCCTTACCGGCAGCTTCCGCACGATTTCCCAACACATGAACGACACCGAGACGAAGCGTCAGCAGAAGATGTGGCTGATGGCTGTCTCCTCGCTCGACCATCCTCGATGATCTCGTACCCGCGACCCGAACCTACGACCAACGCGGCCGAGCTGGCCGACGACGTCGATTTCAACGACCTTTTCCAGCTCGAGGATATTCAAAAGCTGCAGGATCGTTTTGCGTGCGCCACCGGCGTCGCCTCGGTGATCACCCGACCGGACGGCACCCCGCTCACTCGTCCGAGCGGCTTCACCCAGCTTTGCGCGGGCATCATCCGCCAAACCGAGATCGGCAGCTGCAACTGCTTCCGATCCGACGCGGTGCTCGGGTGCCCAAAAGCCCACGGCCCGACTGTGCAGCTCTGCCTGAGCGGCGGCTTGTGGGACGCTGGCGCCAGCATCGTTGTCGGCGGTCGCCATATCGCGAACTGGCTCGTCGGCCAGGTTCGCAACGAGGCGCAGGACGAAACGCAGACGCGGGCCTACGCCCACACGAGCGGCGCCGAAGAGGAGGCGTTCATGGTCGCGTATCAGCAGGTACCCGCCATGTCGCGCGAGCGCTTCAACGCCGTGGCCGAGACGCTGTTCACGCTCGCGCAGCAGCTTTCGGCCTCCGCCTACCAGAACGTCCTGCAAGCCCGTTCCCTCGCTGAGCGAGCGCGCGCGGAAGAGGCGCTTCGCGCGAGCGAGCAACGTTTACGAACTACGATCGAACATTCCGGCGCCGGCTACTTCCGCCTCGACCGCCAAGGATGCTACGAGGCCGTCAATCCCGCCTGGCTCCGAATGCACGGCTTCGCGACCGCAAAGGAAATTCTCGGCCAGCCTTTCAGCCGAACCCAGCTGGAACACGACCAGCCCGCCGCCGAGAAGATGCTCCGACAGGGACTCGCCGGCTGGGCGGTTCCGAACGGCGCCGCCGCTCGCAAACTGGCCGATGGCTCGACCGGCTATCACACGTTTTCACTTCATCCCGTCCGCGGCGGCGACGAAATCGTGGCGGTCGAGGGTTTTCTCATCGACACCACATCGCTGCGCCACACGAAGGCCGACTTCGAGATGCTGTTCGAGACAATGCAGGATGGTTTCGCCCTGCACGAAATCCTGTGCGATGTCGCGGGCCAACCCGTCGACGCCCGTTATCTCGCCGTCAACCCGGCGTTCGAGCGCTTGTCCGGCCGCAAGGCCGCCGAGGTCGTCGGCCGCACGGTGCTGGAGGTTTTCCCTACCATCGATTCCGTCTGGATCGACGCACTCCGTCGGGTCGCGACGACTGGCGAACCCGTGGTTTTCGAAAACTATAGTCAGCTGCTCGGCCATTTTTTTTCGGTCAGCGCCTTCTCTCCTGCGCCGGGCCGGCTGGCGTGCATGATGACCGACATTACGCCGCGGAAAATCGCGGAGATCGAGTTGCGCAAGCTCTCACGAGCCGTCGAACAAAGCCCCGCAATGGTCATGATCACGGGCCCGCAAGGCGCGATCGAATACGTCAATCCCAGTTTCACTGCGACGACCGGCTACACCCTCGACGACCTGCGGGGCCAGACGCCGCGCGTGCTCAGCTCAGGCGAAAAATCCGGCGCGGACTACCAGCGCATGTGGGAAACGATTTCGGCCGGTCGCGAATGGCGTGGCGAATTCCACAATCGCAAGAAGAACGGCGAGCTATTTTGGGAAGCATCGACGATTGGGCCGATCTTGGGAGAGGACGGAAGGATCGCGCACTACCTCGCGGTCAAGGAGGACATTACTGAGCGTAAGCGGGCCGAGGAACGAATCCGCGAGCAAGCCGCCTTGCTCGATGTTACCCAGGACGCGATCTTCGTGACCCGTCTGGACCGCACCGTCACCTACTGGAATCGCAGCGCGGCGCGCCTGTTCGACCTTCCTCCGAATGCAGCCGGCCAGCTGATCGAGGCGCTTACCCAGAAAGATCCTCCACCCGACTTCGCTCAGTTGTGGCAGTCCGTCGTAGCCCAGCGGGAATGGACCGGCGAGGGCCGCCACCATACGCCGGCGGGGCACTCCCTCGACCTGCGGATTCGCGCCAAGGTCTTATCTAGTTCCGCGGGCGAGGCCACCGCGGTGCTCGTCGTCATCACCGACATCACCGAAAGCAAACTGCTCGAGGCACAGTTCCTCCGCGCTCAGCGGCTCGAGAGCCTCGGCGCGCTCGCGAGCGGAGTCGCGCACGATCTCAACAACATTCTCACGCCTATCCTCATCTCGGCGGAGATGCTCGGACCGCTCGCCGTCGCCCCGGAAGATCAGCGGACCTTGCAACTGCTCAATGACAGTGCGCGGCGGGGCGCGGATATTGTCCAGCAACTGCTGCTCTTCGGTCGCGGCAGCGATTCTCCGCGCGTTCCGCTGAATGTCGGGGGCACCCTCAAGGAGGTCGCGCAGATGATGCGAAGCACGTTTCCCAAGAACATCGTGCTCTCGATCCACGCCCCCGCCGATCTCTGGCTAGTCGAGGCCGACCGAACCCAGCTTCACCAAGTCGTCCTGAACCTGTGCGTCAACGCACGCGACGCCATGCCGCAGGGCGGACGGCTCACCGCCACCGCGGAAAATGTGCAGGTCGACGCCGCCTTTGCGCGCAGCCATGCCGGTAAGCGGACCGGCGCACACGTCCGCGTCCAGATCGTCGATACAGGCACGGGTATTGCCCCCGAGCATCTCGAGAAGATCTTCGACCCGTTTTTCACCACCAAGCCGGTCGGTCAGGGCACCGGCCTGGGCCTCGCCACGGTGCTCGGCATCGTCCGCAGCCACGATGGCATCCTCGACGTCCATTCCATGGTCGGTCAGGGCACCCGTTTCGACCTCTACTTTCCCGCCGCCGTTGCGCCCGCCGCTCCGGCCACATCCGATAACGATGGCCGGCCGCTCGGCGGGACGAATGAGTTGATTCTGGTTGTCGAAGACGAGGAAAACATCCGCAGCATCCTGCAACGCACACTGGTCAATCACGGCTACCGCGTGCTCATCGCTTCGGACGGCGCGGAAGCGCTCGGTGTATTTGCCCGCCATTCCGCGGACGTGAGCCTGGTGATCACAAATGTCTGGATGCCCGTGATGGACGGCGCGCAGACGATCCGGGCGCTCCGTCGGCTGAAACCGAATCTGCCGATAATGACGATGAGCGGCCTGACGACCCATCGCGAGGCGTTCGAGCGGGAATTCGGCCCAGGGTTGCGCTTGCTCGGCAAGCCCTTCCAGGCCGAGCACGCGCTCCGCCTCGTTCGCGACACGCTGGATGAGGCCGCCGCGGTCCCTTGACCGTCGCAAAGCGGAACAGTTTTCCTGCCAGTGAGCCGGCGTCCTCACCGGCTGGCGCGGGATGCGTCCACTCAAGTCCGGTGGCTTCGTGCCGATTGAACCACCGCTTTCGAGCCAGCGCGTCCCCGGCCGCCGGCGCTGCCTTCGCACGCCTCCGTTTTCCCTGGCCGCTCGTCCCCATCGCTTTCGCATCAGCCAGCGTCTCCTGTTGGTCGTGCTCTTGTTCGCCGTTCCGTTCAGCGGCCTCGCCGTGTGGCTGCTCGCCAAAGGCATCGACGTGCAGATCGAGTTCGCGCAGCAGGAAATCCGCGGCGACGCCGTGCAACGCCCCCTCAAGCAACTCCTCCCCGCCGGCCACTGGCATCTCAGCGTCACCCACGCCGCTCCGCCACGCCCGCGCTCATGTCCGATTTGGGCGGACTCGTCACGCACATCGGCGACACGTCCAACCTCATCCTCGATCCCGATCTCGACAGTCACTATTTGATGAACGTCACGCTCTGCGTCCTGCCCGAGACCCAGGAACGCATCGCCCTCGCGGCTGGCCAGTTCGCGCCTGCGCTCGCGGCCGGCGCACCTGATGCCGCCACCCGTCAGGCCTCCGTCGTCCAAGCCGCGCTGTTACGCGAGGTGAACCTCACCCGCGTGCACGGCGACGTCCAAACCTCCCTCGCCGAGAACCAAAATTTCCACGCCCCCAGCCCCACGCTCGCACCCACTATCACGCCCCGGCGCGCCGGCGCCAGACGATCGAGCAACTCGCCTCTCAGTTCGACGGCGTCGCCGCCGCGAATCCCGCCGTCACCGCCACGACCCTCGCCGGCAGCGCGCAAGCGGCGCACGACGCCAGCTTCGCCTTCTGGAGACCGCTGCGATCGAGTTCGATCGCCTGCTCGCCATCCGCATCGCGAGCCACTCACGCGACCGGCTCGTCGGCCTCGGCGCCCTCGCCGCGCTCCTGCTCCTCGCCAGCACCGCCGCCTGGTGCGTCACCCGCTCGCTGAATCGCCAGCTCCACGCGCTCACTGCCGAGTTGCACGATCACTCGAGCCAGGTCGACGGCCTCGCCCGGCAAGTCTCAGGCGCGAGCCTCAACTTCGCCGACAGCGCCAGTCATCAAGCCGCCTCCATCGAGGAGATCAGCGCCACGGTCGAGGAGATTTCGAGCATGTCGAAATCCAACACCGAGGGCGTCCAGCGCACCGCCCAACTCACCGAGGAGATCGCGCGAAGTTTCCGAGCGCGGCTCGGACGATCTTTCCTCCACGGCCCACGCGATGGAGCGATCACCCAATCGTCGGCCAACACCGCCCGCATCATCAAGACCATCGACGAAATCGCCTTCCAATATCCTCGCGCTCAACGCCGCGGTCGAGGCCGCGCGCGCCGGAGAAGCCGGCATGGGTGGGACTTCCGGTCGTGATCGAGCCGTGACGCTCCAGTCCACGAGCATCGTGTGCCCCGCCCGGCTTCGCCGTCTGTCGGCGGCGCTGACCCGCAATCCAGTTCATACGGAACAATCCAACCTGAAAAACGCCGTTGAAACGCGGAGCCCGCGAAGAACGCAGAGGAGAAAACCAAACCACGCTTCGCGCCGGATCGTCATTTCGCGGGTGCATCTCTCCGGGATTCCAATCTCGCGCTTGTTCCTCCGCGCTCTCCGCGCACTCCGCGTTTCGATCGCGGAATTTAAGATGAATGCCATGGCGCAGCAGCGCCGGTAGGGACGCCTCTCCGAGGCGTCCGTTGAAAGTCGACGCGCGCCGAATTCGCCAAGTTACCTGCGGAAAACGATGCTATCCGCCGCCGCCCCGCCGCTTGGTCGTAGGTCTCGTCGAAGCGGCCGGAACCAGAAGGCCAAATGAATTAAAAAACGCCGTTGAAACGCGGAGCCCGCGAAGAACGCAGAGGAGAAAACCAAACCACGCTTCGCGCCGGATCGTCATCTCGCGGGTGAATCTCTCCGGGATTCCAATCTCGCGCTTGTTCCTCCGCGCTCTCCGCGCACTCCGCGTTTCAATCGCGGAATTTAAGATGAATGCCACGGCGCAGCAGCGCCGGTAGGGACGCCTCTCCGAGGCGTCCGTTGAAAGTCGAAGCGCCCCCGAATTCGCCAAGTTACCTGCGGAAAACGATGCTATCCGCCGCCGCCCCGCCGCTTGGTCGTAGGTCTCGTCGAAGCGGCCGGAACCAGCAGAAGGCCAAATGCATTGAAAAACGCCGTTGAAACGCGGAGCCCGCGAAGAACGCAGAGGAGAAAACCAAACACGCTTCGCGCCGGCTCGTCATCTCGCGGGTGCATCTCTCCGGGATTCCAATCTCGCGCTTGTTCCTCCGCGCTCTCCGCGCACTCCGCGTTTCGATCGCGGAATTTAAGATGAATGCGATGGCGCAGCAGCGCCGGTAGGGACGCCTCTCCGAGGCGTCCGTTGAAAGTCGACGCGCCCCCGAATTCGCCAAGTTACCTGCGGAAAACCAGCGCCATCTCGCAGATAGCCAAAATCACTCAGGCCAACGCCGCCGGCGCCGAGGAAGCCGCCGCCGCTCAACAACTCAACGAATACGCCGTCCATTTCGACGACGCCGTCCACATCCTCGGTGCTCGTGCGGCCCACCTCCACCGCGTCCGTTCCCGCTGCTCCCGCGCCCGCGACCCTTGTGGTCTGTCTCACCGCGCAAGCCGACGCCG